>DATBYD010000034.1:0-185674 GCA_036513855.1 Steroidobacteraceae bacterium
GAGCGCCTGCGCAACCTCGATGAGCACCGGCACGATGGTGAGATAACCGGCGCCGCGCAGCCGGCGCAGGTCCCCGCCCGCGGCGAGCTCCATCGGCATGAGGAAGATCGACTCATCACGTTCGGGCGGGTAGACCGTGAGAATGTACGGGTGATTGAGGCGGCTCGCGCTTGCGTACTCGTGCTGCAGGGCCTCCCAGGCCGCCTCGGCACGCCCCGGGCCGGGACGCAGGATCTTCAGCGCAATGTCTGTCTGCCGGTTCGGATCGCGCGCGCGCCACACTTCGCCCTGCCCGCCGGCGCCCAGCCGTTCGTGCAGCACGTAAGGGGCTCGTAACGGCCGCCCCGGTTTCGCGGTCGCCGTTTCCTTCATGGTCTCGTCGGAGCCAGGATGAGAACGGTGTGCGACCGATTTTTTCTAAGGCCGTTCATAGCTCTCCCGGCCAGCGTTTCCGCGCAGGTCGCATTTCCTACACGGAACTGGTTTGGCCCAGTATGCCACCGCCTGCTGTTTCTGACCCCCGGCAGTTGCAGGGGGTTCCCGCTTTTCGCAGGCTCAGGGCGCCTACAAGCCCTACAAGCCGAGGCGCAGCTGTGAGCCGGGCGGGGTCGGCGGGGTAAACAGGGCGGTGCTGAACCCCTCGCGCCCACGCCGGTTCAGGTCAAGCCGCTTGACGGCGATCCGGAAGCGCTGACGGAGCAGTTCCGCGTAGGGGCCGGTTCCGCGCATGCGCGAGCCGAAGCGAGGATCATTGTCACGGCCGCCACGCATATCGCGGATCACGGACATAACGTGATTACTGCGCTGCGGAAAGTGCTCCTCGAGCCACTGCCTGAACAGGTGCTTGATTTCATGGGGAAGGCGCAGCAGCACGTATCCCGCCCAGCTCGCCCCGGCCTGGGCCGCCGCCGCCAGGATCCCCTCGAGCTCATGGTCGGTCAGTGCCGGAATCACCGGGGCCACCAATACCCCGCAGGGGACGCCCGCGGCGTGCAGGGAGGAAAGGACACGCAGACGGGCCTGCGGCGATGCCGCGCGCGGTTCCAGAATGCGCTTGAGCTCCCCGTCCTGCGTCGTGATGCTGACCCCGACGCTCGCCAGGCCCTGCTGCGCCAGCTCACTCAGCAAGTCAAGGTCGCGCAGCACGAGTGCGTGCTTGGTGATCACGGTGACCGGGTGGCGCGTGCGCGCCAGGACTTCGAGGATCGAGCGCGTCACTCCCATGCGCCGCTCGACCGGCTGGTACGGATCGGTGTTGGCCCCGAGCGTGATGGGCTTGCACACGTAACCCGCACGGGCGAGCTGCGCTTCCAGCACTTTCGCCGCGTCGGCCTTGTAGAAAAGACGCGTCTCGAAGTCCAGACCGGGCGAGAGTCCCATGTAGGCGTGGCTGGGCCGCGCGTAACAATAGATGCAGCCCGTCTCACATCCGCGGTAGGGATTGATCGACTGCTCGAACGGGATGTCGGGGGAGTCGTTGGTGCTGATGAGTTCGCGCGCACGCTCGGGCTCGAGCGTGGTCTCGATCCGCTCGGGCTGCTCGTCCTTGTACCAGCCGTCGTCGACCGCTGCGAGCTGCTGGACGTCAAAGCGGCCCGCCGGGTTTGAAAGGGCTCCGCGGCCGCGGAAGGACTGCCGGTCGGTAATCGTACGGCGCATCTCCAGAACTGTACGCCTATACAGTATGGCTGCCTAGGTTCGCGGCGCCCCCGCGCACTCGGGCCACTATCTGATGAAGCGCAGCGAGAACGGATAGCGGTACAGCTCGCCCTCGCTCGCCTTGATGGCGGCAACCAGGATCAGGACCAGCCAGGCGATAAACAGCGCCGTGCCGAGCACGATTCCGATGAAGACCAACATCAGCACCGTGCACACCAGCGCGCCAAGCAGCACTGAGATGTTGAAGTTGAGGGCCTCTTTTGCGTGCGCGGCGACGAAGGGCGAATCCTCACGCCGCGCGAGCCATACCACCAGCGGTCCCAGCACGATCCCGAGCAGCGGTATGACGAGCCCCGCCAGCGCCGACAGATGCGCGAGCATTCCCCAGGTACGCTCGTGCTCCGTCGGCATCCCGCCGGAACTGGGCTGGTCGGACGGCTCGCTCATGGCCGTACAAGCGTATCACTTCACTTAACCTGTGACTGAGCACGGTTGCGGCCCAGACCGCGCGTCGTACCCGCAACGGTGCAGTGGCTCGTTTGATGGCTTGATCGTGGTTTTCGTTTCGCAGGCAGCGCTCTTCACGAATCCGCACTTCCCGCTTGATGCGATCGTGCGCGCGCGGTCTTAGAGCCTTCGGCCGCTCGCGCCCTCAACCGCGCTTCACGTAAAACCGGCGCCAGCCGCACCGGCGCCGCAAGAGCCGCCGGCGGGGACGCCCGCGTGGCATGATCCGGCACCGTGGGGACAGCACACAACGACGCCGGCGAAACCCGCCTCGCCAGCGCAGCCGAGTGGAGCGGCTACCTGGGCGTCGCACCGCTCATCGTGTGCCTGGCGGCCGTCGGCCTGCTGCCCGAATACGCCTACCGCGAGCTCGCCCAGCGAATGGCGATCGCCTGGGGCGCGGTGCTGCTCGCCTGCGCCGGCGCGGTGCACCTCGGGCTTGCGCTCGCCGGCCGGCTGCCATGGCAGGGCCTGCGCGCCGGCGCAGCACTCGCACCGGCACTGGTCGGTGCGGCCGCGGTGGTGGTGGGCGGGCAGCGCGCACTGGCGCTGCTGGTGGTCGGGCACGGCGGCCTGTGGCTCTACGAGCACCGCTCGCTCGGCCGCCAGCTGCCGGGCGCCTACCTCGGGCTGCGCCGGCAGCTGGCGCTGGCGATTTGCATGCTGCTGGCGCTTACCATGTTTGTTTCGGACGCCGCCGGGCTCAGCTGAAGGAGCGAGGCCGCACGATGGAAGACTTCTCCGCCCCCTGGCTGCGCCGCCTGATCACCGCGGCGCTGCTCGCAGGCCTGGTGCTGCTCGGCTATTACGTGCTCGACCCCTTCATCGTGCCGCTGGTGTGGGCCGCGATTCTCGCCTTCGTGAGCTGGCCGGCGTACGAGTGGCTGCTGCGCGCCTTGCACGGGCGCGGCATCGTCGCGGCGCTCATCATGACCGCGGCGGTGTCGCTGGCCGTGATCGTGCCGCTCGCCTGGCTTGCGGTGGTGCTGCGCCTCGAGGTGGTACACGCCTACCACGCGACGCAGGAGCTGCTCGCCGGCGGCGTGCAGCTGCCACCGGCCGTCCTCAAGCTGCCCTGGCTCGGCGATCAACTGAACGATCTGGTGACCCGCGCCGCCCAGGATCCGCACGCCCTGGGACTTGAACTGCGCAAGATTACCGACCATTCGTTCGATCAGATTGCGCACGTGATCGGCGGCATCAGCCGCAACGCCGTGAAGCTGGTGCTGGCCGTGGTCAGCCTGTTCTTCGTCTACCGCGGCGGCGAGCGCTTCGCCGCGCAGCTTGCCGGCGCGCTCGAGCAGGTGCTCGGTCCGCGCGTGCACAACTACCTCAAGGCCATCGGGCAGACCGTGAAGGCGGTGGTCTACGGGCTGGTGCTGGCCGCAACCGTGCAGGGCGTGCTGGTCGGGCTCGGCTACTGGATCGCCGGGGCCAGCGCGCCGGTGTTCCTCGCCGCGCTGACGACCGTGTGCGGGCTGATCCCGTTTGCCGTCCCGGCGCTGCTGGTCGGGGTCGTGCTGTGGCTGGTGGTCAGCGGCCACACGGTGGCGGGGATTGCGCTCGCCGTGTGGGGCGGGATCGTCGTGGGCTGGACCGATCACTTCGTACGCCCGTTTCTCATCAGCCGCGAGGCGCAGATCCCCTTCCTTCTGGTGATGTTCGGCGTGCTCGGCGGACTCGCCGCCTTCGGGCTGGTCGGCCTGTTCATCGGCCCGGTGATTCTGGCGGTGTTGCTGGCGATCTGGCGCGAGTGGCTGCTGGAGACTCACCAGCCGGCGGCGTGAGCGGCTCAGGCACCGAGGAACATGCGGTAGGCGGGGTTGGCGGTCTCGTCCACGTAGGCGTAATGCAGCTCGTTGAGATGCTGCAGAAAGTCCGGCCGCTCGGCGGGGGCCACCTGGATGCCGGCCAGCACGCGGCCGTAATCCGAGCCGTGGTTGCGATAGTGGAACAGGCTGATGTTCCAGCGTGAGCCGATCGCCTGCAGGAACTTCAGCAGCGCCCCCGGACGCTCCGGGAACTCGAAACGGTACAGCACCTCATCGACGATGCCGCGCCCGTGGCCGCCGACCATGTAGCGCACGTGCAGCTTGGCCATCTCGTCATCGGTCATGTCGGTGACGGTGAAGCCGGCGGCGCGCAGGCTCGCCAAGAGCGCATCCTTCTCGGCGCGGCCCTGTGCCAGCGCGAGACCGGCGAAGATCTGGGCACGGTCGCTGCCGGCATAGCGATAATTGAATTCGGTTACGCTGCGCCGACCGAGCACCTCGCAGAAGTGCAGAAAGCTCCCGGGCCGCTCCGGGATCACCACCGCCAGCAGTGCCTCGCGCTCCCCGCCGAGGTCGGCGCGCTCGGCGACGTGTCGCAGGCGGTCGAAATTCATGTTGGCGCCGCTGTTGATCGCCACCAGACGCTTGCCGCGGCAAGCCTCGCGCGCCACGTACTTCTTGACCCCGGCCACCGCCAGCGCACCGGCCGGCTCCACGATCGAGCGCGTGTCTTCGAACACATCCTGGATGGCGGCGCAGATCTCATCGGTGCCCAGCAGCAGGATCTCGTCGACCAGTCCGCGGCACAGCGCGAAGGTCTCCTCGCCGACGCGCCGCACGGCCACACCGTCGGCGAAGATCCCCACCCGCTCGAGCGTGATGCGCCGGCCCGCCTTGAGCGAATCGTGCATGCTGGCGGCATCCTGCGGCTCGACACCGATCACCCTGATGCCCGGGTACAGGTATTTCACGTACACCGCGATCCCGGCCAGCAGGCCGCCACCGCCGACCGGCACGAAGATCGCATCCACACGGCCGCCGGTCTGGCGCAGGATCTCCACGCCGATGGTGCCCTGGCCGGCGATGACGTCCGGGTCGTCGAAGGGATGCACCAACACCAGGTTGCGCTCGCGCGCGAGCTTCAGCGCGTGCTCGAAGGCGTGATCGTAATCGTCGCCGTGCATCACCACCTCGCCGCCGAGGTCGAGTACCGCCTGCACCTTGATGTGCGGGCTGGTCTGCGGCATGACGATCACCGCGGCGATCCCGCGCCGCTGCGCAGCCAGTGCCACGCCCTGCGCGTGATTGCCGGCCGATGCGCACACCACGCCGCGGCGCGCGGTCATTTCCGACAGCTGTGCGATGCGGTTGTAGGCGCCGCGCAGCTTGAACGAGAAAACCGGCTGCAGGTCCTCGCGCTTGAGCAGCACGTGGTTGCCGAGCTGCCGCGACAGGCGTGCCGCCTCCTCCAGCGGCGACTCGATGGCGACGTCGTAGACGCGTGCCTTGAGGATTCTCTCGATGTAGGGACTCGCCACCGTCAGCAAACCCGTAGCGCCCGCCTGGGCGGATCGCCTGCGAGCTTAGCGGCGCGAGCGGTTCTTGTCAGCGCTTCTCGGCGCCTTTACGTACCGCGAAACGGTACACGGTGCGGCCGATGGCGACCTGGTCGCCGTCCCTGAGAGTGTGGCGCGTGATGCGCCGTGCGTTGACCAGCACGCCGTTGGTGCTGTTGAGGTCTTCGATGATCGTCTGCGCCGGCCCCGCCAGAATGACCGCGTGATGGCGGCTGACGTACTTGGCGTCGATCTGCATGTCGTTATCGGGGGTGCGCCCGATGCTGGTCTTGCGGCCAAGCACGTGCACGACTTCGCTGCCCCCGTCGCTCAGGATCAACAGGCGAGTCGCGCCGTCGGGCGCAGGCTCCGCGGCGCGCTCGCTGTCGGCCTCGGGCGCCGGCTGCTCGGCATCGCGCGGCGCTGCAGTGGGCGGCGCCGCAGGGGTTGGTGCCGCGGCCGCGGCCGGGGCTGCCGGCACTTCCTCGGCCTGGGCGCGTCGCTGCTGGTTGGATTTCTCGAGCTCCTCGATACGCGCGGCGCGGTTGCGCGCCTCGGACTCCAGCCGGTTGACGGTATCCTCGGCGGCGCGCAGATCGCCCTCCAGCTCGCGCACGCGCGCCGTGAGGGCGTCGCCTTCGCTGCGCAAAGCCGTCGCCGTGTCGCGCAGCTCGGCCGCTTCCTGCTCCGTGCGCCGCGCCTGCTCCTGCGCGGCAGCGACAACGGCGAGGTGTCCGCCGCGCTCCTCCTGCGCGGAGCGCAGCACGCCGCCCCAGTCCTCCATCTCCTTGCGCAGGGTCGCCAGCTCGCCTTCCAGCTGCAGGGTGCGCCCGCGTTCCGCAGCGAGCGCAGTCTCCAGTTGCGCGGCACGCTCGCGCTCCTGCGGGAGCGAGCTCTCCAGCGCCTCCAGGCGCGTCTCGGCGGACTTGGCCGCGCCACGTGCGAAATCGATTTCCGCGTCCAGGTCGGCGCGCTGGGTGCGCAGCCGCTCAAGCTCGCCCTGCAGCTGCGAATCGCTGCTGGTGTGCTGCTCGCTGAGGATCTGAAGCGCACGCAGCCGCTCGGCGCCCGCGGCGATCTCGCCCTGCAGGCGCGCGATGCTCGCCTGCAGGCCCTGCGCCTCCGCGCGTGAGCTGTGCAACTGCGTGTCGCGCTGCCCGAGCAGCGCGGTCATCGAACTCGCCTGCTGCTCCAGATGCGCAATGGCAGCCGCGCGCTGCGCAAGCTCGGCTTCCCGCTCGCGCGCCTGGCTGTCGTGACTGCTGAGTGCGCGCGCCTGGCGTTCAAGGCTCGCCGCGTGCGCCTGCGTCTCGCGGTCGAGGTCCACCAGCTGCTCTTCCACGATCCGCCGGCGGCCCTCGATGCTCTGCAGTGACTCAAGATAGCTCGCAGCTCGCGCCCGCTCGTGCTGCAGGTCCTGCAGCGCCGTGGCGGTCTGCGCTTGGCTGTGCGCCAGCTCAAGCCGGTGTTGCTCGAGGTCGCTGGCACGCAGCGCATGGCCCGCGCTTTCCTGCTGCTCGAGCGAGCGTTGCAGCTGCGCCTCGCGTTCGCCGGCGGCAGTGCTCTGGGCACGCAGCTGCGCGTGCATCTGTGCAACTTCCTCGGCGAGCGCTGCGGCGCGCTGCTCGGCGGCCGCACGGGTACGGACCGCCTCGGTCAGCTGCGCGGCGGCCTGCGCCCCCTGCAGCGTCGCCGCGGCGCGCTGCTGCTCGAGCTCTGCGCTCAGGGCTGCGGTGCGCTGTTCGGCCGCGGCAGCACGCTGTGCCGCCGCCGACTGTCCGTGAGAGACATCGTCCAGCTGCGCCGCCTGTTCACGTGCGGCGCTCTGGTGCTGCTCGAGCTCGGCGCTCAACTTTGCGGTGAGCTGTTCGGCCGCAGCGGCGCGCTGCGCGGCGCTGGCCTGCCCCTGTGCCGTCTCGTCCAGCTGCACGGCGCGCTGCGCGGCGATGGCCTGCAGCTGCTCGAGTTCCGCGGTGAGGCGTGCCGCGCGTGTTTCGGCGGCAGCGTGCGCGGACTGCGCCTCATCGCGCGCACGCTCGAGCTGCGTCAGTCGCTCACCGCGGTTTGCGAGCAGCTCCTGCGTCTCGCGCAGCTGCGTGGCGAGCGAATGCAGGTTGAGTTCGTATTGCCGCGTGGTCGTGGCGCTTGTCTCGGCGAGCGCCGCGCGTGCGGACGGCGGCAGGATCCAGCTGTCGGTGCCGGCGTGCTGCTCATCGGCAGCCGCAACGGCGCCGGCGGCTCCCGCGGCATCGAGCACCGGCAGTTCTGCCGTGCTTTCGATATCGGATCCGGCGGCGGAGGGCTCAGGCGGTACAGACGGCGGCAGCGAGGGCAGGCTCATCGATTTTCCCCAATCCTTTTTTTGAGTGAAAAGTGTACCGCCTCGAGGTGTCAATTCCGCATACCCGAGTGTGAATATGTGAAATGAATCCCGAAAAAATTTCAGCTGCGCAGAAACTCCCGCACCAGCTCGGCGACGCGCTGCGGAGCATCAATGAACATCTGCGCTGCCGGCCGCTCCAGCTCGGTGAGTCGCGCGGCCGGCACCGCCTCGCGGACCCGCTCGGTCGCCTCCCACAGCTCATCGCGCGGCCGCAGCACGAGCAGGCGCTGGGTGAGCTTCGTCAGGCGTGCGCGCAGCGGATATTGCGCTGCGGCCTCCACGGCCCAGTTCTGCCAGTCGGGCGGGCGAAAATCCCCGGGCGGCGCTGCGGGTGCTGGCCGGCTCGGCATGAGCTGCCGCTCCGAGTCGGTCAGGAGCGGGACCGACACCATGATCAGGCGGCTGACCTGCGCAGCGTGGGTCAGCGCAAGTTCAGTGGCCAGTACCGAACCTAAGCGCAGGCCGAGCACGGTCAGGTCACGCAGGCGCATGCTGTCGAGGAAGTCGCCGAGGGCTGCGGCGTAGTCGGCGATCGTCGGTCGCAGCGCCGGTGCGTCCGATTCACCGAAGCCGGGCAGGTCAGCTGCGTAGACCGAGCGCTCCTTGCCGGCGATGGCGAGGAAGCGCGTGAAGATGCGCGCGGAGCCCTGGCCGTCGTGCAGGCACAAAAGCGGCGCGCCCTCCTCGAAGCCCCCTCCCGGCGGCAAGGCGGCGTGCACATGCAGTTGTCCGTAACGGCACTCGAAGTAGCCACGGCGCACACGTGCCTGAGCACCGCCCGGGGGGCTGGTCAGGCTTCCCTTGGGCATGGTTCGCAGTGTGCCACGGCGCCGCTTGCCTCGGCGCTCCGGCCGCGTAAATTGGGAGATGCTTCCCTTCTCAGGCCGCGAGGTTCAGAACATGGCACGTACCGTCGCTTTGTTGGCGCTGGCGGCGCTGCTGTCCGGCTGCGGAGTGGTCGAAACCGGAACCAGCGCGGCAGCCGGCGCGGCGTCTGAGGCACAGGCGGCCGAGGCGGCCAAGCGCAGCGAGGATCGCGTCAAGGCCGAGATCGATGCCGCCAATCAGCAGGCCGCCGAACAGCGCCGCGCGGCCGAGGAGGCGGCCAAGTAGCCGCAAGGACTCCGCGCGCCGTGATCAGCGCGCGGGGTGTCTGCATCAGCAGCGGTTCCTTGGTCAGCGCCGGCGGGCGCGCGAGGATTTGCGTGCTGGCTTGCGCGTCTTGCGTGCGGCCTTGCGCCCGGCGGCCTTTTTCGCCGCCTTTCGCGCCGGTTTCCTGGCGGATTTCTTCGCGACTTTCTTTGCGGCTCTCTTCGCGGCTTTCTTGGCCGTCTTCCTGCCTGACTTCTTCGCGCTCTTGTTCGCCGCGTTTTTCGCAGCCTTCCTGGCTTGGTTCGGCGCCGCCGCGGCGACCAGCGGTTTTGCCGCCGGCGCCGGTGCAGCCTTGGGCGCAGGGGCGGGCTTTGCGGGAGCTGCCGCCTTCAAGGTCGGAGGAGTCGGGGCGGCCTTCGCCACTGGCGGAGGCGCCTTCGGCTGGCTCGTCGTGCGCGCGGCTTCCTGGACGGCGAACGAGCCGCCCTGCGGATCCATCATGAGCGCGATCCAGGTTCCGCCGGGAACCTCCATCGGTCCATGCAGGAGCCTGCCGCCGCCGGCCTTGGCGGCCGCCACGGCCCGGTTCGCATCCGCCACATGCACATAGCTCAGCCAGGACGGCGCGGCGCTGACGGCGCCCGGCCGACACATGCCGCCCACCTGGCTTGCGCCGTGCTCGAACAGCTGATAGACGCCCATGGCACCCATGTCATGGCCGGGCCCCTTGCGCCAGCCGAACAGCTCGCTGTAGAAGCGCAGCGCCGCCGCAACGTCGGTGGTCTGCAGCTCGTGCCAGGAAAAGCCGCCCTGCGCCGGCTGCGGACCCGGCGGCGGTCCGCCTGCCGGGCTGAACACCGCGAAGGTCGCGCCCTGCGGATCGGCCAGTACCGCATATCGCCCGACATTGGGAATGTCGGAAGCGGCCTTGCACAGCTTTGCGCCCAAAGTCTGCGCCTGCGTGCAGGTGGTATCGACATTCGGTGTCCCGATGTAGACCAGCCAGTGCGGCTGCGCGCTGCCCTCCTCGGCCGGCTGCGCCATCAGGCCGCCGATCTGGGTCTGGCCGGCCATCCAGATGGTGTAACCGGGCATGTTGGAAGGGGCCGTACGCCAGGGCAGCACCTTCGGGTAGAACGCCGCGGCGGCGGTCGCATCACTTGTCATCAATTCGTGCCAGACGAATTTCCCCAGGACCTCGGCGTTGCTCATGGTGGGTCTTCCTCTTGTTTGCGAAGCGAGCGCTTCCACGTCGACAATCGGCGCGACATTCTGCCCTTCTCCGTCGTCGAGTTCTACGCCTGTCGCGCCGGTGCCGCGCCGCGCGGGCGTTCGCGCCAGACCAGATACAACCCGCTCGCAATCACGACGCCGGCGCCGCAGCACACGCGTGCCGTCGGCAGCACGTGCCACACCACGCGGTCGATACCCATGCCCCAGAGCAAAGCCGTGTACTCGAACGGCGACACGATCGAGGGGGGAGCGGAACGGAACGCCTCGGTGAGCAGGTACTGTCCGATCGCGGCGAGCAGTCCCATGACGATGAGCCATTTCCAGTGCACCGGCTCGATGCTCACCCAGCCGGGAGCGGCGAGGGTGCCGGCGAACACGCTCATCAGGCCGATGGACCAGAAAACGACGCTCACGGTCGTGTCCGTGCGCGTCAACACCCGCACCGCGACGGCGCTCAGGGCGTAGGCGGTGGCGCCGCCCAGCGCGGCGAGTGCGGCGAGTGCGCCGAGCATGCCCGCCCCCGAGCTGCTCGGTCGCAGCATGACGAGCACGCCGCCCAGGCCGGCAAGGATGGCGAGCCACTGGCGCCAGTTGATGCGCTCCTTCAGCAGCGGGACGGACAGGGCCGCCACGATGATCGGGGCGGACAGGAACACCGAATAGGCGTTGGCGAGCGACAGTACGCGCACCGCGTAGATGAAGCCGACCAGCACCAGCGTGGTGAGAAAGCCACGCAGCAGGTGCATCGGCCAGCGCCGCGGCCTCAAGTCGCGCAGCCGCCCCGCCAGCAGTACCGGCAGCAGTGTGAAGGGCAGCGAGGTCGCCCCGCGCAGCGCGGCGACCTGCATGAGCGGGTAGTGCGCGGACAAAAGCTTCAGGATCGCGTCCATGAAGGAGAACGCGGCGACCGCCGCGAGCATGATCGCGATTGCCCCAAGCCTGCCCTGGCGCACGCGTCAGCCCGCGGGGTCCGTCTCCGGCTGCCGGCCGGCCCCGCCCATCGCCCGATAGCCGGTACCGAGCAGCCGGGCCGGCAGCGGAAACGCGCTGATCAGCGATACGATCAGCGACGAGGCGTAGGGCACCGACTGCACCAGCAGAGCCACGATCCAGGCGAGCCGGTCGGGACCTGAGCTCTCGGGCGGCCCGGTATGGGCGATTGCCCAGGCCGACAGCATGAGCCCACTCATCATCAGCGTTTCCTCGCGGGCCGCAGCCAGTGCGCGCAGCACCCCCGAAGTGCCGACCTCCTTGGGAGTGCGGAAGAACGGCTCGCTCCTGGTGACCAGACCCTTCACCGTCGCAGTGCCGATGGTATGGGTGAGGGCGAGTCCTGCAATCGCCGCGGCCAGCGTCTGACGCAGGTTCGCCCCGACCCGCACGCGGTAAAGATGCACGAGCTTGGCGAGCTTGAAGGTAAACAGCGACAGCGGCAGCACCGAGTACATCACCAGCGGCGGATCGATCTGCCCGGGCGCCCAGACCATGGCGGCCGACCAGCCGAGAGCGGCGAGGTTGAAGAGAAGGTTGCTGCCATCGGCCACCCACGGCAGCCAGCCGGCGACGAAGTGGTAGCGCTGTCCGGGGGACAGCGGGCCGCCTTCCAGAAACAGCGCCCGTGCATGCGCCTTGAGGATCTGCATGGCGCCGTAGGCCCAGCGGAAGCGCTGCTTCTTGAAGTCGATGAACGTGTCGGGCATCAGGCCGCGGCCGTAGCTCGTGGGCACGTAACTGGCATCGAAGCCGGCCTCAAAAATGCGCAGGCCGAGCTCGGCATCCTCGGTGATGCACCACTCGGCCCAGCGGCAGCGATCCAGCTGCGCGCGGCGCACCATGGTCATCGTGCCGTGCTGGATGATGGCGTTGCGCTCGTTGCGCGTGATCATGCCGATGTGGAAAAAGCCGCGGTACTCCGCGTAGCACATCGCCTTGAACGCGCTCTGGTCGGCGTCGCGGTAATCCTGCGGCGCCTGCACGATGGCGAGGCGCTGGTCCTCGAACACCGGCGTCAGGTCATTCAGCCAGCACGCATCGACCACGTAGTCGCTGTCGATGACGGCGATGATCTGGGCGTCCGGCGCCACGCGCTCGAGTGCGTAGTTGAGCGCGCCGGCCTTGAATCCTGCCAGCGGCGCGACGTGGAAGAAGCGAAAGCGCGCGCCCAGCTTTTCGCAGTGCGCCTGCACCGGGCGCCACACGTTCTCATCGCGCGTGTTGTTGTCGATCACCAGTACTTCGAAGTCCGGGTAATCGAGCCGTGCCAGCGCATCGAGGGTCTCGATCAGCATCGCCGGCGGCTCGTTGTAGGCTGGCACGTGGATCGAGACCTTCGGCGGGCGCGCGCTGTGACCGAGCAGCGGCGCGCCGAGGCGGCGCCGGTACTCGACCCAGTGCGCCTCGGCCCACTCGTGCGCCTCGGCGAGCAGCACCAGCATCACGCCGAGCATCCCCAGCAGCAGCAGCACCCCGGCGATGACGCTCGACACGGTCATATACTGCTGCGTGAAGTCGTAGAACACCCACACGGCAATGGCCGAGGAAGTGCACACCACGAAGGCGAGGAAACTGCGGCCACGGTTACGCAGCGTGCCGCTGGTGAGGTACATCAGTCCCAGCACCGCCAGTGCGACCGCCACCGACACGGCCGCGAGAATGTGCCATTCCGGTACGCGCACGATGGGCGCGGTGAAGGCGAACTTCGGCCGGCGGTTGACGTCGTAGACGCCCCAGTAGGAACCCACCGCGCCCTCAAGGTAAGCCTTCCAGGGCTGATCGAACGCCTCCATCACGTAGTAGACCATCTCCTCCTTGTCGGCGCGGTGCAGAAAGCGGCGCAGAAACAGCGCCTCGTTCGAATCCGAGGCGACCGCCGACTCGCGCGTACGGCCGCGGCTCGGCCAGCCGATCTCAGCGACCACGATCGGCTTGCGCGGAAAGGCCTGCTGCAGACGCCGGTACTGCGCGAACGAATAGTCGACCGCCTCTTCGACCGAGACGCCCTCCCAGTACGGCAGCAGGTGCACGCCGATGAAGTCGACGTGCTGCGCAAGCTCGGGGTAGGCGAGCCAGGTATGCCAGGTCTCCGCGGTCCCCACCGGCGGCCCGATGGCAGCGCGCGCACGATCGAGGTATTTCTCCAGCTCCGCGATCGGCAGGTCGCCGCGGAACAGCACCTCGTTGCCGATGATGACGCGCACCACGTTCTGGTGGTTGTTGGCCAGATCGATCACCGTCTTGAGCTGCTCTTCGTTCTTGTCGCGATGAGCATCGATCCAGGCGCCGAGCGCCACGTTCAGGTCGTGCTTGTCGGCGAGCTCCGGAATGTCGGCGAGGCTCTGCTCGACGCTGTAGGTGCGCACCGCGCTGACCTTGCCCTCGAGCAGCTTCAGGTCCGAGTCGATCTGCGCATCGGTGGGCATCTGTCCGTGGGTGGGGTCCTCGTTGGCGCGAAACGGCGAGAAGGCAAACCCCTCGATGCGGGCCGGCCACGGCGGTTCGCGCGTCGGGCGATTGAGGTAAGCCCATACCGCGAAGGTCAGCGTGGCGAACAGCGCCGCGATCAGGACGCTCGGAATTGCTTTCATGCGGGCGCGATGCGCCTACCAGGTGCCGGTGTTGGGCATCGATTTCCACGGTTCGGCGGGCGCGAGCGCCTCGCCCTTCTGCAGCAGCTCGATTGAAATGCCGTCCGGCGAGCGCACGAAGGCCATGTGTCCGTCGCGCGGCGGCCGCAGGATGGTCACACCGTGCTCGCTCAGGCGCGCACAGCTTTGGTAGATGTCCTCCACCGCGTAGGCGAGGTGCCCGAAGTTGCGCCCGCCGCCGTAGCTCTGCGGGTCCCAGTTGTGGGTGAGCTCCACCTGCGCGTCCTCATCGCCCGGGGCGGCGAGGAACACCAGCGTGAAGCGCCCCTGCGGATAATCCCGGCGCGACAGCAGGATGAGTCCGAGCGCGTCGCAATAGAATTTCAGCGACGTGTCGATGTCGGTGACGCGGACCATGGTGTGCAGGTATTTCATCGCAGCCTCTAAAAAGGTCAGAACATCTCCGAGGCCCCGGGCGCCTTGATGTCCACCTTGCGCCGCGAGGGAATGTGATCGCCGGTGATCATCTCATCGTAGCTCTGTCCGGGGCCGACCATCGGATAGACACCCGCGTCGCGGTCGATCATTACCTCGAGGAAGGCCGGCCCCTGGAAGCTCAGGAACTCACCCACCACGCGCTCGACGTCCTCCTTGCGATCCAGCCGCACCGCGTAGCGAAAGCCGTCTGCCTGAGCGGCCTTGACGAAGTCCTTCTTGTGCAGCGAGCGGTCGCTCGCGGACAGGCGTCCCTTGAAGAACAGCTTCTGCCACTGCTTGACCATGCCGTCGCCGAAGTTGTTGAGCACCACCACCTTCACCGGCAGGTCGTAGGTCGTCACGGTCTCCAGCTCGCCGATGTTCATGCGGATACTGGAATCCCCGTCGATGTCGATCACCAGCCGATCCGGGCAGGCGATCTGCGCTCCGACCGCCGCCGGCAGGCCGAAGCCCATGGTGCCCATGCTGCCGGAGGTGAGCCACAGCCTCGGCCCCTTGAAGTCGCAGTACTGCGCGGCCCACATCTGGTGCTGGCCCACCCCGGTGGTGATGATGGCCTCACCGCGTGCATGGCGATTGATCTGCTCGAGCACGTAGTAGGGCTGGATGAGCGCGCTGGCGCGGTCGTAGTTCATGGCGTAGACGCTCTTCAACTCGGCGAGCTCCGCCCGCCAGGCGGCGAAATCGAAGCGCAGGCCGAGCTGGCGGCCGTACGCCAGCAGCGAGCGCAGGGCGTCGGCGAGCAGGCCGATGTGACTCCACTGCACGCGCTTGACCTTGTTGACCTCGGCACGGTCGACGTCCAGGTGCGCAATGCGCCGGGCGTTCCTGGCGAACTTCTCCGGCACCCCCGCCACCCGGTCATCGAAGCGCGCTCCCGCCGCGATGAGGAAATCGCAGTCATCCACCGCGTAGTTGGCGAATGCGGCGCCATGCATGCCGAGCATGCGCATCGCGAGCGGCGCTGTGGTATCGAGCGAGCCGATGCCCATGAGGGTGGTGACCACCGGGATGCCGAAGGTCGTGGCGAACTCGGTCAGGGCGGCCGCGGCGTTACCGTTGATCACCCCGCCGCCGGCGTAGATCAGCGGCCGGGCGGACTCGGCCAGCATGTCGAAGAAGCGCGCGGCCGAGGCGGTCTCGAGCGCCGCCTCCTTGAGCTCGTGGGTGCGACGGCGAAAGCCCGGTATCGGCAGCAGACCCTCGCCGCGGAAGAACCCTTCCCAGTTCTGCACGTCCTTGGGGATATCGACGACCACCGGGCCCGGCCGGCCGCTGCGGGCGATCTCGAACGCCGTGCGCACGGTACTTTCGAGCAGGTCCGGATCGGTGACGAGGAAGATGTGCTTCGCCACCGCACCCATCATGGTGGGCACCGGTGCCTCCTGGAAGGCGTCCGTCCCGATGGCCGCGGTGGACACTTGGCCGCAAATCACGACAATCGGTATCGAATCTGCCATGCAGTCGCGCACCGGTGTAACAGTGTTCGTCGCACCGGGTCCGGAAGTCACCAGGCACAACCCCACCCGGCCGCTGGCGCGGGCGTAGCCCGCGGCCATGAATCCGGCCCCCTGCTCGTTGGCGGGAACGATCAGGGGGATCTGCGGCCGCCCGCTGCGCACGGCCTCCTCGTTATAGAGGAACACCGCATCGTAGGTGGGCAGGATCGCCCCTCCGCTGTAGCCGAAAATGGCGGTCACGCCCTCATCGGCGAGCACCTGCATGATCATGCGGGCGCCGCTCATGCGCTCGCCGGCGAGGGGGTGTGCCGGCGGGCGAGGTTGGATCACCGTGTCACTCATGGACGCGCTTGAAGCAAAGGGATCGCCGAGCCTAGCAGCTTGGGTCCGTGGTGCAAACTCGCGCCGATCCATTATTCTGCGCAACGGTGCCCTCGCCGGCACGGCCATTTAGCCCTGTTTTTTCATGCGTCACATCATCGCCATCCTGCTGCAGAACGAAGCGGGCGCCCTCACGCGCGTCGCGGGCCTTTTCTCCACGCGCGGCTACAACATCGAATCCCTCTCGGTCGCCCCGACCCACGACCCGACCGTTTCGCGCCTGACGCTGGTCACCAAGGGATCGGATCAGGTGATCCAGCAGATCGCCAACCAGCTGAACAAGCTGGTGGACGTGGTGGAGGTGCTCGACATGACCGGCGGGGAGCACCTGGAGCGGGAACTGGTGCTGCTGAAGCTGCGGCTGGATCCTGCGCACACCGACACGGTGCGCGGGCAGGTAGTGCGCAGCGGCGGACGCGTGCTCGACCCTGCGGTCGAGGGCTTCATCGTCGAGCTGACGGCCAGCGAGGCGGAGATCAACACTTTCGTCGCCGAGCTCGGCCAGCGCGCGCAGCTTCTGGAAGTGGTGCGCAGCGGCGCACTCGGTATCGGCCGCAGCGTCCGTCCGCTGCGCTCGAAACCGCTGCCCGTGGCCGGCTGAGCGCTTTGCCGGCAGCGGCGCGCTGGACGCAGCGCGCCGTGTTGCGAGAGGATGCGGCGGGCACGCGCCAAGGGTTAGGACACACAATGAAAAGAACAATGTTCTGTGCGGCGGCTCTCGCCGTGCTCACCGCAAGCCGCCTGTGCAGCGCTGCGCTGCCTGCCGCGCCGGCCGCCGCTCCGGCGACCGCGTTGCATGATGTAGCGGACACCTACCACGGTACGCAGATCCACGATCCCTACCGCTGGCTCGAAGCGGCCGGCGCGCCGGCCGTGGCGCAATGGATCGATGCGCAGAACGCCTACACGGATGCGGTCATGGCAGGCTTTACCGATGCGGCCTCGATCGCCAAGCGGGTGGGCGCCCTCGCCCTGACCTCGACCCAGCGCTCGGACCCAAAACTCGTCGGTGGCGTTCTCTTTTATCTGCGCCAGACGCCGCCCCAGCCACAGGCGGTGCTGGTCGCCGAGAGCTGGCCGCAGGGTGAGCCGAAAGTGCTGGTCGATCCCAACGCGGCCAACGGCGACACCGCCATCACGGACTACTGGCCCTCCGCTGATGGCAAGCAGGTCGCCTACGGCACCGCGCAGGGTGGGAATGAGAACACCACGATCCGCTTTGTGAACGTCGCGGACGGCAAGCTCGCCCCCGACGCGCTGCCCTACGCCGGCGGGGGCACGACGACGCAGGCGCTGGCGTGGGACGCCGACGGCAAGGGCGTGACTTACGCGCGCCTGCCGTTGCCGGGCAGCGCGCCGGCGGCGCGGCTGCAGTTCGACGCGCAGCTGTACCACCACAGCTTCGGCACCCCGGCCAGCGCGGACCGCGCAGCACTCGGCAAGGGCTTCTCGCCGATCGCCGAGTACGGGCTCATGTCCTCCGCGCACGCGGCGCACGCGGCCGCCTTCGTTCATTACGGCGACGGCAACCCGGAGAGCGTGTACCTGCGCAAGGAGCATGCCTGGCGCAAGGCGCTGGGGATGGAGGCGCAGGTGCACGGCGCGGCGAGCAGCAGCGGCGGCGCCGCATGGGACGGTGAGCGTCTGCTGGTGTTGTCCTACCAGGATGCGCCACGCGGCAAGCTCCTCGCCGTGGACCTCGATGGGCGCTCAACGGTGCTGCTCGCGCAGCAGGACTGGGCGATGAACGGGGTGGCGGCCATCAAGGCGGGGTTCCTGGTCACCGAAGTCAGCGGTCCGGACTGGCGCATACGGCATTTCGCTGACGATGGACATCTGCTGCGTACGCTGCCGCTGCCACAGAGCGGAGTTGGAATCGGCCCGATCGCCAGTGACGCCGATTCGCCGCTGGCGCTGGTGAGTTACGCGGGCTGGTCGCAGCCGACGCGCTGGGTCAAATACGATGCGGCGAGCGGCACGCTGACGACCGTGTTCGAGGTCAAACCCGCCGCCGACTACTCGAAGCTGCGCACCTACCGCCTCGAGGCGAGCTCTGAGGATGGCACCAAGGTACCGGTGACGGTGGTGGCGCTGGAGGGCGTGCAGCCCAACGGCAAGCGGCCGGCGATCCTTACCGCCTACGGGGGCTACGGCCTGGCACAGGAACCGCGTTTCATGGGCCCCTATCTCGCCTGGCTCGAGCGCGGCGGCATCTACGCGCTGGCCAACATCCGCGGCGGCAGCGAATACGGCGAGGGCTGGCACGAGGACGGCAGGCGTGCCAACAAGCAGCACGGCTTCGATGACTTCCACGCGGCGGCGCGGGCGCTGCTCAGCTCGCACTGGAGCGACACTGCGCAGCTGGGAATCCTCGGCGGCTCCAACGGCGGCCTGCTCATGGGGGCCGCACTCACCCAGCATCCGGGCGATTACCGTGCCGTGGTCAGCTTCGTCGGCATCTACGACATGCTGCGCTCGCAGCTGTGGCCCAACGGCGAATACAACACCAGCGAATACGGCACGGTCCAAAACGCAGCCGAGTTCGCCTGGCTGCGCGGCTACTCGCCCTTGCTGCGCGTACAGCCCGCCACCGCCTATCCGGCGGTGCTGCTGATCACCGGCGAGAACGATCCGCGCGTCGCACCCTGGCACTCACGCAAGTTCGCCGCCGCGCTGCAGAAAGCCAACACCTCGGCGAACCCGATCCTGCTGCTGACCCGCAGGAACGAGGGGCACGGCGTCACCTCCTCGTTCAGTCAGCGCGTTGGCAACACCGCAGTGATGCTGAGCTTCTTCGCCCAGCAGCTGGGCCTGGGACCCGCACCGGCCGCCACGCCGGCGGCCCGGTGATCTCGCCTAGGGGGTGAGCACCGTGGATCCGGTGGTGCGCCGCCCCTCGAGGTCGCGGTGCGCATCGGCCGCCCGGCTCAAGGGATACCTCTGACCAATGACGATGCGCACCTTCTTCGTGCGCACCGCGGCAAACAGCTCGCGTGCCGCGGCAACCAGCTCCTCGCGCGAGGCGATGTAGTTAAAGAGCGAGGGACGTGTCAGAAACAGCGAGCCGCGCTTGGCGAGCTCGAGTGGGCTGATGGCCGGCGGCGGACCCGAGGCATTGCCGTAGGTCACCATCATGCCGAGTCGCCTGACGCAGTCGAGCGAGTCCATGAAGGTGTCCTTGCCCACCGCGTCGTACACCACGGCCACTCCGCTGCCTCGGGTCAGGGCCTTGACGCCAGCGACCAGCTCGTCGCGCCCGGAGATCAGCACGTGGCGGCAGCCATGGCGCCGGGCCAGCTCCGCCTTGGCCTCGCTGCCGACCACGCCGATGACCTTGGCGCCGAGCGCACGCGCCCACTGGCACAGGATCAGGCCGACGCCGCCGGCGGCGGCATGCACCAGGATCGTGTCGCCACGGGCAATGCGGTAGGTGCGGCGGATGAGGAACTGCGCCGTGAGACCCTTGAGCATGAGGGCCGCCGCCTCCTCGTCCGAAATCCCGCGCGGCACCTTGACCAGCCGCTCCGCGGACACGTTGCGCAGCTCGCTGTAGGCACCGGGGGTCGAATACACGTAGGCGACGCGCTCGCCGAGGCGCAGCCCGCGCACGCCGCGCCCGAGCGCGGTGATCACCCCGGCGGCTTCCCGCCCCAGGCCACTCGGCAGACTCGTGGAGTACAGCCCGATCCGGTCGTAGACGTCGATGTAGTTGACGCCGATCGCCGTGTGTCGGACCTGTACCTCGTGTGCGGCGGGTTTACCGGGATCGAAGTCCTCGGTGCGCAGGACTTCCGGTCCGCCGTGCGCGTAGAAACGGATCGCGGTGGGCATGGGCGCGAAGCATATCCCTAAGGGCGGCGTCTCGTCTTGAGCGCCCCGGGCGCAGCGCGCTGCGCACGTCAGCTAGAGCGCCGAGTCGTCGGTCTCCCCGGTGCGGATGCGGATCACCCGTTCGATGTCGGTGATGAAGATCTTGCCGTCCCCCACCTTGCCGGTCTTGGCGGCCTTCATGACCGCCTCGATCACCTGGTCGACCAGATCGCCCCGCACCGCGACCTCGATGCGTGTCTTGGGCACGAAGTCGACGACGTACTCGGCCCCCCGATACAACTCGGTATGACCCCGCTGCCGGCCGAAGCCCTTCACCTCGGTGACCGTCATTCCCGAGACGCCGATATCCGACAGCGCGGCGCGCACGTCGTCGAGCTTGAAGGGTTTGATGATCGCGGTAACCAGTTTCATGGGCACTCTCTCCGTCTGCGGGCACTTCACGCGGGCTTACAGCGCGAACGAATTTGCAGTTTTCGTGCCACGCCGTGAATTCAGGCCAAAGCCCTGCTAGTTGCACGGCGCGGAGGCGGTGGACGCCACCACTATGCACCATTCCGGAGCGCCCGGCTGCAGCAGACGCTCCCTGCTGGTGCGCCCACGCCCCCGGCGCCCATCGGCTATTCTTGCGCGAATGTACGAGCAGATCGTGGTCGCCGGCGCTGGGCAGGCCGCCGTGCAGACCCTCGATACCCTGCGCCGCAAGGGCTTCACCGGCAGGCTGACGCTCATCGGCGATGAGCCGTGGCTGCCCTACCAGCGACCGCCGCTGTCGAAGAAATACCTGGCCGGTACGCTCGAGCGCGAGCGGCTCACGATCCGGCCCGCTCAGTTCTTCGCCGAGCACAACGTCACCGCGCACCTCGGCCGGCGGGTCACCGACATCGCCCCGCGCGAGCGGCACGTGCGGCTCGATGACGGGCTGGTGCTGCCGTACGACGCGCTGGTGCTGGCCACCGGCAGCCGGCCGCGCAGGCTGGCGGTGCCGGGTAGCGAACTTGGCGGGGTGCACTTCCTGCGCACCATCGCCGATGCGGACCGCATACGTGCCGAATACTCGGCCGGCGGCCGCGCCGTAATCATCGGCGGCGGCTATATCGGGCTCGAGGTCGCCGCCACCGCCCGTGAGCTTGGGCTCGACGTGACGGTGCTGGAGATGACCGACCGGGTGATGAACCGTGTGACCTGCCCGCAGGTCTCCGCGTTCTACGCCGCCGAGCACGCGCGCCGCGGCGTGCACATCCGCTGCAACGAGACGGTACGCGCACTGCATGGCGATGCAGCCACCGGGCGCGTGCGCTGCGTGCTCACCGAGGGTGGCGGCGAGTACCCCGCCGACGTCGTGGTCATCGGAGTCGGTGTCGTTCCGGCAGACGAACTGGCGAGAGCGGCCGGGCTCGGGTGTGAGAACGGCGTGGTGACGGATGCCCACTGCCGCACCTCGGATGAGGCGATTTACGCTGCCGGGGACTGCGCGAGCCACCTCAACCGCCAGTACGGGCGGCACCTGCGCCTGGAATCGGTGGACAACGCCTTCGAGCAGGGCACCACGGTCGCACTCAACCTGCTCGGCACCCCGACTCCGCACGACAAGCTGCCGTGGTTCTGGTCAGATCAGTTCGACCTGAAGCTCATCATCGTCGGGCTCACGCACGGCTACGACACGGTCATCCTGCGCGGCGACCCGGCCGCCAGGAGTTTCAGCGCCTGTTACCTGCGCGCCGGGGAATTCATCGCCATCGACAGCATCAACGCGCCGAAGGACCAGATGGCGGCCCGCAAGCTGATCGCAGCTCACCTGCGCCCAAACCCTCACAAGCTTGCCGATCCTGCCATCGCGCTCAGGGACACGCTGTAAGGCAAGCGCGCTGCGCTTTAGTGCGGCGCGGCTGCAACGTACACCTGCCGGCCCATGAACCAGGTCTCCCGCACCCGGGTCGCGGCGATCCGGTCGGCCGCACCGTGCGCGGCGAGCTTGAGGATGTCCTGGTCCACGACGATGAAGTCCGCAGACTTGCCCGCTTCCAGCGAGCCGGCCTCGCGCTCGCGGCCGAGGAAGCGCGCGCCATTGATGGTGTAAGCGTCCAGCACGTCCTGCAGCGACACTTGCTCGGCGGCGTTGAGGCTCGGCTCACCCGCCACGCGCCGCGTCACGGCGCGCGCCATGTTGACGAACGGCCGAGGATCGCGCGTCTCCACCGGCGCATCGGAGCCCGCCACGAGAATTCCACCGGCACGCTGGATGCTCCGCACCGGGTAGCTGTGCGCCTCGTAGTAGCTGCCCGGTACGTGCAGCGCCTGGTAGCTGTTGCCGCGCACGTGCTCGAAGAACGGGATCACGGTGAGATCGTAATCAGGGTCGACGATCATCCACGCGTAGGTGAAGGCCACGTAGAGATGATCACGACCGATGCGCTGGATGTCCGCCGATGCGGCGAGCTGCACGTGCGCGATGCCGTCACGGGTGGTGAGCACCCCATCCGCCGCGCGCGCCGCCTCGAGTGCATCCACGGCCGTGCGCACCGCGCTGTCGCCGATGGCATGGATGTGCAGGTTGAAGCCGGCCAGGTGAAAGCGCCGCACGAATTCGAGGATCACGCTGCGCTCGTGCTGCAGCTGCCCGCTTGATATGGCGCACTGCGCCGGATGAAAGCCGTGCGCGCGCATGAACTGCGCGGCTTGGTACGCTTGCGGGTGCGCACGCACGGCCGCGCACAGCGGCGAAGCGGTATCGACATAGCCGTCGACCGTCACCCTGCCGCTGGCGTCCTTGCCGAAGATCGGTTGCAGGAAGGGTTTCAGGCTTGCGGCATCGGGCAGCGTCGGAGGCACCGCAAAGGGATTACCCTCGAGCACTCCGTCGGCGAAGAGCTTGACGGTATCCGCGCGCAGCAGTGGATTGTCCGCGTACTTCGCCCGCACCGCGACCGCCTTGCCGACCATCGCATCGTAGTCGACGCTGCCGTCCGCGCGACGAAACAACTCTGGATCGTAGAACTGCGCCAGTGTCGTGCGTACCGTGAGTTTCTTCATCGCCAGCAGCTTGTCGTAGACGGGAAGGCCCTCGGGCGAGGCCATGGCATCCAGCATGGCCGTGATGCCGACGCTGTTGAGGCGCTCGGTGATCCGCGCGGGCACCTTGATCACTTCTGCCAGGTCGTTGTACATGACGGTGTTCTTGTTGAGCGCGGCGCGGGCATCCTCGTTGACCGCCCCATCCGGCTCGCCGCGGGCATCGACGCCGATGAGCTTGGCATAGGCGGCGAAGTCCTTCGCCAGGGTGGCCTTCGACAGCCCCACCGTCCGGCCGGCCGCGTTGCTGGCCGCCGCCAGCGCCGCGCTGTTGAAGGCGCTGTGGTGGCCGTCGTCGCCGAGCAGCTGGATCAGCACCGTCGTCGAGGCGTGATCGAGCGCGGCGCGCAGGGTCGGGTTGGCGGCATCGGGCTGGTTGCCGTCGGTGTAGTTCCACTCGTGGACGTTCAGCCAGGTACCGGGGGCGGCCTTGTAGTGCTCGACGCAGCCGCGCACGAATTCGGACAGCTCGCGCAGGGTGCGCGGCTGGTCGGCAAGATCACACACATCCAGGTCGACGATATCGAGCGGATGCACGTGCGAGTCGACCAGACCCGGCAGTACCAGCGCGCCGGCCAGGTGGCGAACCTCGGTGTGCGGACCGATGAAGGCAGCCACTTCCGCGTTGCTGCCGACGAACAGAAGGCGGCCGCCGCCCACGGCCAGCGCCTGGGCCAGGTGGTGCGAGGCATCGGCGGTGTAGATGGTCGCATCGGTGATGACGAGCTGCGCCGGTGCGGCGGCCTGCGCCACGCCGTGTGTGAGCAGAGCCGCGGCCGCGGCGGTGAGGGCGCGGCTTGGATTCACGTTCAGCGCAGCACCACCAGCAGATCCTTCACGTCCACCGGCTGCCCGGCCCGCGCCAGCACCTCGGCCACCTCGCCGTCAGTCTCCGCGCGCACCGCGGTTTCCATTTTCATCGCCTCGAGCGTCAGGAGCACCTCGCCGCGTTTGACCTTGGCGCCCGCCACCACGCTCACCGTGGTCACGATGCCCGGCATCGGCGCGCCGAGGTGGCGTGGATTGCCGGGCTCGACCTGGCGCGGCGGCGCCCGCCTGGCGACCTGGCTGCGATCCGGCACGCGCACCGAGCGCGGCTGACCATTGAGCTCGAAGAACACCGTGCGCGTGCCGTCCTCGTGCGGCTCGCTCATCGCAAGGTAGCGAACGATGAGCGTCTTGCCGCGCTCGAGATCGACACTGATCTCCTGCCCCGGCTCCATGCCGTAGAAGAACACCGCTGTCGGCAGGATCGACGGATCGCCGTACTGCAGGCGCTCGCGCGCGTAGTCCGCCCACACGCGCGGGTACATGAGAGAGGAGGCGAGATCCTCGTCCGTCACCGGGCGCGGCAGGCGCTGCTGGATGCGCGCGCGCTCGGCATCCAGATCCACCGGCGCCAGCGCCGCACCGGAGCGTCCCGTCAAAGGCGGCGCGCCCTTGAGCACCTTGCGCTGCAGCGCTGGCGGAAAGCCGCCGTAGGGCTGGCCGAGCTCGCCGCGGAACAGCTGCACCACCGACTCGGGGAAGGCCACCTCGCGGGCCGGATCGAGCACCTGCTCGCAACTGAGTCCGCTGCTCGCCATGAAGAGTGTCATGTCGCCCACCACCTTGGAGGTCGGCGTGACCTTCACGATGTCGCCGAACATGGCGTTGACCTGAGCGTAGGTGCGCGCCACCTCCGGCCAGCGCGCCTCCTCGATCCCGAGCGAGCGCGCCTGCTCGCGCAGGTTGGTGTATTGCCCGCCGGGCATGCCGTGCACGTACACCTCGGAACCTCCGGAGCGGATGTCGCTCTCGAACGCGGCGTAGTGACGGCGCACCTGCTCCCAGTAGGCGGAAATCAGCCGCAACTTGTCGGCATCGATACCGGTGTCGCGTGGGCCGTGGCGCAGCGCCTCAACCAGGGAGCCGAGGTTGGGCTGCGAGGTGAGACCGCTCATGGCGTCGATCGCACCGTCCACCGCATCCGCCCCCGCGTCGATGGCGGCCAGTACGCTTGCCGCGGCGATGCCGCTGGTATCGTGAGTATGAAAGTGCACCGGCAGGCCGATCTCCTCCTTCAGCGCCTTGACCAGCGTGTAGGCCGCGCGCGGTCGCGCCAGACCCGCCATGTCCTTGATGCCAAGCACGTGCGTGCCGGCCGCCTTGAGCTCGCGCGCCAGCTTCAGGTAGTACTCCAGGGTGTACTTGGTTTCGCGCGGGTCGCTTAAGTTTCCGGTGTAGCACAACGCCGCCTCGCACAGCTTGCCCGACTCGCGCACCGCATCGATCGACACGCGCATGTTCTCGACCCAGTTGAGCGAGTCGAAGATGCGGAACAGGTCGACGCCGCGCTCGGCGGCGCGCTTCACGAAGAAGCGCACCACGTTGTCGGGGTAGTTGGTGTAGCCGACCGCATTCGCCCCGCGCAGCAGCATCTGCAGCAGCAGATTCGGCATGCGCGCACGCAGCAGCGCCAGGCGCTCCCACGGATCCTCGTGCAGGAAGCGCATGGCGACATCGAAGGTGGCCCCGCCCCAGCACTCCACCGAGAACAGCTGCGGCAGGAGGCTGGCGTAGTAGGGCGCGATCGCCGTCATGTCGAGCGTGCGCAGGCGCGTGGCGATGAGCGACTGGTGCGCATCGCGCATGCTCGTGTCGGTGAGGAGCACGCGCTCTTCGGTGAGCATCCACTGCGCGAAGCGCTCAGGCCCGAGCTCATCGAACCTCTGCTTGGTGCCAGGCGCTGCGGGGGGCAGCGGCCCGGGCGGCAGCTGCGCGACGCCCGGGTGCGCCGGCCGTGCGCGTCCTTTGACCTCGGCATTGCCGTTGACGATGGTCGTGCCGATGTAGGCGAGGATGCGGGTCGCGCGGTCACGTTTGCGCGGCCACTGAAACAGCTCCGGCGTCTGCTCGATGAAGCGCGTGGAGTAATCGCCCGAGGCGAAGCGCGGGTGCGTGATGAGCTGGTCGAGGAAGCGCAGGTTGGTCACCACCCCGCGGATGCGAAACTCCCACAGCGCGCGGTGCATGCGCGCGATGGTCTCCTGCGGCGTCGGCGACCAGGCGGTCACCTTGACCAGCAGCGAGTCATAGGAGCGCGTGATGATGGCGCCGGTGTAGGCGGTGCCGGCATCGAGGCGGATGCCGAACCCGGCCGGACTTCGGTAAGCGGCGATCTTGCCGTAATCCGGAATGAAGTTGTTTTCCGGGTCCTCGGTGGTGATGCGGCACTGCAGGGCATGGGCATGGATGCGGATGTCGGCCTGGGCCGGCACGCCGCTCTCGGGCGAGCCGATGCGGGCGCCCTCGGCAATGCGGATCTGCGCCTTCACCAGATCGATGCCGGTCGCGCACTCGGTGACGGTGTGCTCGACCTGGATGCGCGGATTCACCTCGATGAAATAGCTCTTGCCGCTGTCGGCATCCTGCAGGAACTCCACCGTGCCGGCGTTCACGTAGTCGGCGGCACGAGCGATCGCCAGTGCCGCGGCGCACAGCTCGGCGCGCTGCTCATCCGTGAGGAACACCGCAGGGGCGCGTTCCACCACCTTCTGATTGCGGCGCTGCGCGGTGCAGTCGCGCTCGAACAGGTGCACGAGGTTGCCGTGCACATCGCCGAGGATCTGGACCTCGACGTGCCGCGCCCGCCGCACCAGCTTCTCCAGATACACCTCGTCGTTGCCGAACGCCGCCTGCGCCTCGCGCCGCGCCAGCGGCACCGCCTCCTTCAGCTGCGCGTCGTCCTGCACCACGCGCATGCCGCGCCCGCCCCCGCCCCAGCTCGCCTTGAGCATCACCGGGTAGCCGATGGCGCGCGCCAGCGGCACGCACTCCTCGAGCTCCCGCGGCAACGCGGTGCTCGCCGCCATCACCGCGACGCCGGCAGACACGGCCAGCGCGCGCGCGCTGACCTTGTTGCCGAGCAGGCCCATGGTGTCGGGCTTTGGTCCGATGAACACGATGCCCGCCTCGGCGCACGCGCGCGCGAACTCGGGATTCTCCGACAGGAAGCCGTAGCCGGGATGGATGGCGTCCACGGCCGCCTCGCGCGCGATGCGCAGGATGTCGACGATGTCCAGGTACGCCTCGACCGGCCCCTTGTCGCGCCCCACCAGGTAGGACTCATCGGCCTTGGTCCGGTGCAGCGAGAAGCGGTCCTCCTGCGAGTACACTGCCACCGTGCGCAAGCCGAGTTCGCTCGCCGCCCGCATGACGCGGATGGCGATCTCGCCGCGGTTGGCGACGAGGACGCTGCGGATGCGCTGCGACGTCGCGGGTTTCAAACTAAGATTTGACCTTCAGGCGTTAAGGGAGCACTTCCGCGGCCGCGCAAGCGTGCGCGGAGAGTGGCTTCGATCATAGCAAGCTTGAGAGGAAACGATGTCGCGCCCGAAACTGCCCGCGCTCACCTGCCTGCTGCTGCTGTGCCCGACTCTCGGCGCGGCCGCCACCACGCCCTCTGCGCCGCGGCCGATCGTCCTGGTCATCCACGGCGGCGCCGGCGTTATCGATCCTTCGAAAATGTCGCCCGCCAAGGAGGCCTCCTACCGGCAAGGCCTGCTGGCAGCGCTGGACGCCGGCTACGAGGTGCTCGAGCGCGACGGCACCAGCCTCGATGCGGTGACGGCCGCGGTGCGCATCATGGAGGATGATCCGCAGTTCAATGCCGGGCGCGGAGCGGTGCTCAATCACGAAGGGGACGCCGAGCTCGATGCCGCCATCATGGACGGCAACGGGCCGCACGCCGGCGCGGTGGCCGGCGTGCGCCACGTGAAGAACCCGATCGAGCTTGCGCGCCTGGTCATGGAGAAGAGTCCGCACGTGCTGCTGGTGGCCGGGGGCGCCGAGGAGTTCGCCCTCGAGCAGGGCGTGGTGCTGGTGCCGCGCAGCTACTTCCGCGTCGAGTCGCGCGTGCGCGAGCTCGAGGAGGAGCAGCGCGCCGCGGATGCCGAGCGCAAGGGTGCCCCGAGCACGGCCGTGCCCGCCGCGGCGGCGGCCAACAGCATGGGTACCGTAGGCGCGGTCGCCCTGGACCGCGCCGGCAATCTTGCCGCGGCGACCTCCACCGGCGGCCTCACCAACAAGATGCAGGGCCGCGTCGGTGACTCGCCCCTCATCGGTGCGGGCACCTATGCCAACAACGAGTCCTGCGCGGTGTCGGGTACCGGCCAGGGTGAGTACTACATCCGCGGGGTCATCGCCTACGATATCTGCGCGCTCGTGCTGTACCGCCGCCTGAGTCTCGAGCGGGCGGTGCACGAGGTCATCCACGAGAAGCTGCAGCGCGCCGGAGGCGAAGGTGGCGTCATCGCACTCGACCCTGCCGGCAACATCGCCATGGATTTCAACAGCATCGGCATGTTCCGCGGCGCGCGCGACTCGCGCGGCCGGCGGGAAGTCGCCATGTACCGCAACGCAAAGCCCTGAAGGGAGAAGCGACAGATGTATGCCATCGCCATTCACGGCGGCGCAGGCGCGGTACCCCGCGCCACGCTGTCGGCCGAGCGCGAGCGTACCTATTGCTCAGGTCTGCAAGCCGCTCTCGACAGCGGTTACGCGCTGCTCGAGCGCGGCGGCAGCAGTCTGGACGCGGTGGCAGCGGCCGTGCGCATTCTCGAGGATGACCCCTCGTTCAACGCCGGCCATGGCGCCGCCCTGACCCGCGACGGAGCGGCGGAACTGGATGCCGCCGTCATGGACGGCAGGCAGATGCGTGCCGGCGCGGTGGCCTCAGTGCGGCACGTCAGAAACCCCATCGACCTGGCGCGGCGCGTCATGGAGAAGTCGCGCCACGTTCTGCTGGTCGGCGCGGGCGCGGAAGAATTCGCCCTGGAGGAGAAATTCGTGCTGGTTCCCAACCACTACTTCCGCACCGCCGAGCGCCTCGAGCAGCTTCAGTCCGAGCAGCGCGGCGAGCGGGTGTCGGATCTGGTGCCCCCCGCACCGCAGGGCACGGTGGGCGCGGTGGCGCGTGATCAGCACGGCAATCTTGCCGCCGCCACCTCAACCGGCGGCATGACCAACAAGCGTCCGGGGCGGGTCGGGGACTCCCCCATCATCGGCGCGGGCACCTACGCCAAGAACGGCGTGTGCGCCGTTTCGGCCACCGGGCACGGCGAGTACTTCATCCGCACGGTGGCCGCTCATCATGTGTGCGCCGCGGTCGAGTACCGCGGCCTGTCCCTCGAACAGGCGGTGCACGAGATGCTGCACCAGATTCTGCGCAGCCTCGGCGGGGATGGCGGGCTGATAGCGGTCGACGCGCACGGCCGCATCGTCATGCAATTCAGCACCGAGGGCATGTTCCGCGGTGCGCGCGACTCGGACGGCCGCCGCGAGATCGCGATCTACTGACGGGCGACGCGCTACGCCGCGCGCGTCTCGCGCCCACGGAAAGCGCTCGGCGGCTGTTCCTCCCAGCGCGACCACACGCGCCGCAGGTGCTGGGCGGAACGAAAGCCGGCGCGCGCGGCGATGCGCTCAAGATCCAGGCGGCTCTGCGTCACCAGCTGCTTGGCGAACGCGAAGCGGATCAGCTGCACGTAGTCGAGCGGCGAGCAGTGCGCGTGCTCGGCGAACAGCCGCGAGAGGTTTCTGGCGCTGGTGCAGGCCACTCCCGCCAGCTGCGCCGAACTCCAGTTCGCCGACGGAGCGCGCGTCACCGCGTCCTGTACGCGGTGCACCGCCGGATGCACGTGGTTGCGATGCATCACCCACGGGGACAGCGCCGGATCGGTGCCGGCGCGCCGCAGGTACACCACCAGCTCGTGGGCAATGTCCGCGGCGACGCGCGGGCCGAGCTGCCGCCCGATCACGTGCAAGGCCAGATCAAGTCCTGCGGTGACGCCGGCGCTGGTGAACACCGTGCCGTCCTCGACGAAGATACGGTTGTCGAGCACCCGGGCGCGCGGCTCGGCGCGGCGCAGCTCCTCGAGGTACTCGTGGTGTGTCGTGCACTCGCGACCGGCCAGAAGTCCCGCCCGCGCCGCGATGACGCTGCCGGCGCACACACAAAGCAGCAGCGCGGGGTTCGCGCGCATGCGCAACCACTCGATCACGCGCTGGATGGCCGGCTCGCGCGGATCGACCCGTTCGCCGCTGACGCCGGTCAGCACCAGGATCGTCCCGGCCTCGAGCCTGTCCGGCAGCATCTCGAGCCCGCTGAACTGCAGCCCCACCGCCGTGCGCACGCTGTCCTGGGGGGAGACGAAGCGCAGGCGGTAGCTGCCGGGCACGCGGGCGTTCGCGTTGCGGAAAGCATCGGCGGGGCCCGCCAGATCGAGCAGCACCAGGCCCGGCAGCACCACGAAGACGACTTCGGTCGTGGCGATGGCGTTCACGTATCGGATGCAGCGACGGGGAGCGGACCGCTCAGCCGAGCGCCGTGGCGCTCGACACGACCTGTGCGAAGCGATCGTGGAGCACCATCTCGGTGCGCTCGCGGATCTCCGCCGCCGTCACCTCCCGGCCGCCGCGGGTGCGCATCGGAAAGGTGAGCGTCGCATCGCTGATATAGCGCACGCTGAACCCAAGGTCGGAGGCGTGCCGCGTCGTGGTCTCGCAGCATTGTTCGGTGCGGATACCGGTAATCAGCAGCTCGCCGATGCCACGCCAGCGCAGCCACTGCTCAAGCGTGCTGCCGTCCGGGGTGGTGCCGAACAGGGCGGAATGCACCTGCTTGTAGATGACGACATCGGCCCGCAGCGACAGCTCCGGCATCGCGCGCACCTGACCGGAGGCCACCGAGAAGGGGTTCGTGGCATCGTCGGGCAGTTCGCGGTGGAACACCTGCACGATCGGGAGGTCGCGCGAGCGCGCCTGGTCGATCAGCGACTGCAGGTTGCACAGGAAGGCCGGCAGCTCCTCTTCGCGAAAGTAGGCACGACGGCGGAACGACTCCTGCACGTCTATGACGATCAGCGCCTGCTTCATGGTTCGCTCGCCTGGCGTAAAGATTCGGCAATATCCTCCGGTAGTCGCAACCGCAGTGCCATAGCGGCAAGAGACATGTACCGGTCAAAAACGGACATTGACGCGGGCGCTACGCGTGGGGACCCGCGGCGTCGCCCCCCGGGGCGTCAGGGGCAAACCCTTAAGGGCGCGGCGGCACAGCGCGGCGCCCGCGGCAGCGGTACCTGGCGCGCTTCGGAGGCGAGCAGGGTCAGCCCCCGCAGCCGCGCCCGCTCGAGCGCCGGCGGCTCACCGGAGGCGGCCGCCAGCAACAGCTCGCGCCAGACCTGCACGCGCGCCGGCCAGCGGGGCTTGAGCCACTCCGTACGGCTCTCGGCGAGGGTCTGTATCTGCCGCAGCGTGTAGTGGCGTATCAGGAGCGCGCTAGCCGCAGGCATGCCCAGCAGCAGCCGCGCGGCACTGCCCTGCGAGCAGGCGAGGTGCCAGGCGTAAATGAACACCAGGCGCGCCAGCTCCGTCGCCGCAGGCACCGTGAAGAAGGAGGCGTACGCGCCGTGGCCGACATCGCCCACCTGCGGCGCGGGGAGCGGCCGCCAGCGAGACGGGTCGGCGAAGCCGGCATCCAGCAGCAGGTACGGGCACCCGGCGGCGCGCCGGCGTGCGGACGCATCGAGCGTGTGCCACAGCTCCGCGACCTGGCGCAGCAGCAGGCCGGCTGAGGCACCGCGCGCAGCGGCCTGCTCGGCGAGCAGGCCCAGGCACAACTCGTTCAGCTCGCTCAGCGACTCGAGCGTCTCGGCGGGCAGCCAGCCGGCCGCGAGCCCGGCGCCGTCGCCGTCACGACTTTCCGCCTCGCGCTGCCAATCCATACGCCACCAAAGCTGCCAACCGCGGGCGGACATCGTAGCGGAGCGCAGGCCGGAAGCCATCCTGAATTTGGTTATTTTTCACCAAATTTATCGATTGAGTTTTGGCAGGTTTCCACCAGAATGGCCGGGCACGGAACTTAGAGGGATGTTCGCCATGCGCATCAGCGACGATCGTTATAGCCGCGAGCGGGCGCGCATGGAGCTGGCGCTGCGCTTCCTGCGCCACGAGGCGCGCACCCAGACCATCCGCGCCTGGACCGGCCTCTCGGACGATCGCATCCGCAAGCTGTATCGCTCCTACATGAGCGACGCGCAGCGTCATCTGCCGCGTCATCGTGGCAAGTCGCCTCACCAGATCGCCTACTTCACGCGTTCGCTTCGATTGCAGGAGGAGACCGCCGTGCTCGCCAGCGTGCTGTCGCTGCTCGGCGTGATCTGCCCGGCGGGGCCGGTCACGGCGGCCGCCCTGCCGGGGCTCACGCGCGGGGAACTGCTGTGTCAGGCGTTCGAGGCGTTCCGCCTGCTGCTGCCCTCCGCACAGATCTCCTTCGAGCACGCGGTGTTTCTGACCACCGCGCTCGCGCGCGGCGAACAGCTGCGGCTGGGCGGCTGCAGCGACTGCGGTGCTCTCATGGTCACCGAGCGCTTTGCGCTGCGCAGCGCGCGCTGCCATCGTTGTGCGGGGCCGACTCAGTCGCGCTGCTGAGCTCAGGAGGAAATAGCGCCGGCCGCGACGGTATGGCGCCCGGCACCGGGCCGGCCGCCACAGCCGTCCGATGATCGTTCCTGGCTCAATCAGGTGGAGCGCTTCCTCGGACTGATCACCGACAAAGCCGCTCGCGGCGGCTCCTTCGGCAGCGTCAAAGAGTTGCTGGGCAAGATCGATCACTTCGTGAGCCAATACAACAAACACTGCAAGCGCTTGCTCTGGAGCGCAACCGCGCATTCCATCCTGGAAAAGATTGAAAGACTTGCCTCAGAATCAGCGGGACAGCACACTGGCCTTGAATGCCAGCGAGCGCTTTCAGGCACGCAGTTGCTTTAGACGCTCGGTGCGGGTTCCATCGAAATCGCGGGCGAGGCGACGCAGAAGCTGTCCTGATTCCGCGGCGGTTAGCGGCGGACTCAGGAAAAATCCCTGCGCTAACGTGCAGCATTCTTCCTGTAAGAACAGCAGCTGTGCGAGGTCCTCCACGCCTTCCGCCACGACCTCCAGCTTGAGCGTCTTTGCCATAGCAATTATCGTCGCCGCAATTACCCGATCCTCGCCGTTATTCTGAACCCGCCGAATAAATGAACCATCTATCTTCAGTCGATCGATTGGAAACTCCCTTAGGCGACCGAGACTTGAATAGCCAGTGCCGAAATCATCGATGGAGATCTGCACCCCGAGCGCCTTGAGCTCCCCGAGTACCTGCCTCGTCCAGTCCTCATTCGCCATGATCACGCTCTCAGTAATCTCCAGTTCCAGCGTAACGGCGGGCAAGCCCGTGTCGCGCAGCACTGCCGCAACGAGCCCCGGGAAACCGCGCTGGGCCAGCTGCAGTCCGGACACGTTCACGGCAATGCGTAGCGCCGAAAGGCCCTCATCGAGCCACGCTTTGGCTTGCGTACATGCGGCGCGCAGGACCCACTCGCCAATGGGCAGGATCATGCCAGTCTCTTCTGCGACTGGAATGAAATCTAAAGGTGGCACTTGCCCGAGTTCAAGGTTGGCCCAGCGAAGCAGCGCCTCCATACCGACGATCAACCCGGTACCCAAGTCGAACTGCGGTTGGTATCGCAGCGAGAGTTCGTTGCCGGCGATGGCGCCCGACAGCTTGCCCTCCATGGTCAGACGCTTTAAAGCATTCGCATTCATAGAAGATTTGAAGAAGGTGAACGTGCCGGGACCCTGACGTTTGGCAAAATACATCGCGAGGTCGGCGCTTTTGAATAGCGTTTCGAAATTGTCGCCATCGGCAGGATAGATGGCAATGCCGATGCTGGGGGTCACCATGACCTCGTGCCGTGCGAGCAGAATTGGTCGCATGATCGCCGACAAAATACGGGTGGCGACAATCCCGGCCTCGTCTGGAGTATCGATAAGCGGCATCAGGAACATGAACTCGTCGCCTCCCAGCCTGGAAAGATCCCCGTCGCCGGCACCCCCGGGTATCGCTCGTTCAATGTGGTCGCCGCAGCGCACCGCCTCGCGCAGGCGCAGTGCCGTCATGCGCAGTAAATCGTCTCCGACACTGTGGCCGAGCGTATCGTTGATGCGTTTGAATTTGTCGAGATCGATGCAAAGCAACGCCAACTGGCGCTTATCCGTTCGGGCTTCCTCCAGCGCACTCGCCACCCGGCTGTGGAAATGCTCGCGGTTCGGCAGACCCGTCAGCTGATCGTAATACGCAAGCCGGCGAATCTGGTCGGCGGCTGCCCGACGGTCCGTGACGTCGCGGGCGAGGACAATGAAGTGCGGCGTCTGACCCGGATCCACGGGCCTGGACACGGACAGCTCGACCCAGGCCATTCCACCTGGCAGCCGCACCTCAAGCTGCTTGCCGATCGACACGCCGGTTTCGTACGCTTCCTGTATCGCTGAGCGGCACACACGCGCTGCTTCTGCTGAGAGTACTTCCTCTACGGTCTTGCCAATGAAATTCTCGACCGGCGTGGGCAGCAATTCCGAGTGCGGCGCATGGTACTGAACGTAGCGTCCCTCAATGTCGAGCTCGAACAGTAGATCAGGGAGGGCGGCCAATAGTGCCGTATTGCGGGCCTCGGCGGTTCTGAGATCCAGCACAGCCTGATAGGCGCGCAGCAGGTATCGTACGCGATGACCAAGCAGCGTCCAATTGATCGGCTTGGCTATGAAGTCGGTGGCCCCCGCGTTGTAGGCCGCGTCGACGGAGCGAAAATCGTCGAATCCGGTGACCATGACGATTGGTAGCAGCGGACCAGCCTCGAGACGCAGTGCCGCACAGACCTCGTATCCGCTCAGACCTGGCATGTCCACATCGAGCATAACCATGTCACTCGGCTTGTCGCGGAACTGCCCCAAGCCATCCGTACCGTCGACCGCCGTGCTGACAGCGAAGCCGGCCTTTTGCAGAGCGGCGCGCATCAACATAATCGCCGTGAGATCATCATCGACGATCAAAATCGTCTTGGCCGCTGTCGTCACGCTGCCTCCTGGAGAATCTCATACATACGGGCAACGGCACGTTGATGCTCGGGCCTGACCTGTATTAAGAGCTCGCGGGCATCTGCAAGTCGTTCCTCGCGGCCGAGCTGCTCCAGCCGACGATAGAATTCCGACAGAGTCTTTGCACCGACGTTGGCGGTACTCGATTTCAAAGCGTGAGCCGCGGCGGCCAACTGCCCACCGTCGCGCGCGAGAATCGCGTTCTCAATACGCGTCACGGATTCGCCCGCAGACTCAATAAAGATGCGCAGGATTGTCTTCACCAGATCCATGCCACCGGCAGGATCGAGTTCACGAATGGTCTGCAACGCCCGCAGGTCAATGGCGTCGGACCCCAACACGACTGAAGCATCCCGCGCGTCGGCGGCCTCGAGTGCGGTGTTGGTACTGCTCGCCTCGCCCGCGCGCGGAAGCCAGCGGGCGAGTAGCGCCTGTAGTTGCGCCAGCTTGAATGGTTTTGGCAGAAAATCGTTCATGCCCGCTTCGAGGCAGTTCTGTTCGTCACCCTGCAGTGCGTTGGCGGTGACGGCGGCGATCGGCAGCCGCTCACCGCGCCCCAATGGCAGTCGGCGGATGGCGGCGGTGGCCTGGAATCCGTCCATCACCGGCATCTGGCAGTCCATCAGCACTAAGTCAAAGTCGCAATTCTGCACCAGCTCGACCGCCTCTTGTCCGTTGCTGGCGAGAGTGACTTGCACGCCGAGGCTCCTCAACATGGCGTTAACAACTTGCTGATTGATCGGATTGTCCTCGACCACCAGCACTCTTCGCTGTATTGAAAGTCCGCTGTCTACCGCCACGGCAGTGAATGCATCGATGCGTGGCGCAGCGGGCGCCAAGATGCTGCAGAGGACGCGGAGCAGGTCGGCGCGGCGAATTGGCTTGTTGAGGAAACGCAGGATGCCGGACGCCTGCCGCTCCGGGTCGGTCAAGTTGGAGGCAGTGGACGCCAGCATCACGAGCGGGGTATCGGCCAAGTCAGGCCGTCGCTGGATCGCGCTGGCCAGTTGCAGTCCATCCATCCCGGGCATGTGCATGTCGAGGAGGGTGAGTGCAAAGGAAGAGCGCGCGCGGGCTGCCTCCGCCATCAATTCCAGGCCTTCCTCGCCGGTGCGTGCACACGTCACGCGCATGTGCCAGCCTTCGAGTTGCTGCTTCAGGATCTCTCGGTTGGTCTGGTTGTCATCCACGACCAGCACGCGTGCGCCCTCGAGGGCCGTCGGCTGCAAGCGTTCCCGCGGCAGGGCTCTTGCTTTCGGCAGATGCAGGCTGACGATAAATCGTGAGCCATGGCCCGGGGAGCTCTCCACGCAAATCGTGCCGCCCATCAAAGTCAGGAGGCGGCGGGAAATAGCGAGACCAAGGCCGGTACCGCCGTATCGGCGGGTGGTCGAACCATCCGCCTGCGAAAAGTGCTCGAATATTCTCTCGCGCGTTTCCGGTGCAATCCCAATGCCGGTGTCCTCCACGGTCAGGCTCAGAGCGACGTCCGTGTCGGTCTCACTCTCCAACCGCAGGCGCACGATGACTTCGCCGTGGTCGGTAAACTTGATCGCATTGCTGATCAGATTGGCCAAGACCTGGCGCACACGCAGCGGGTCGCCACGCACGCCTGGCAGTGCGGAGTCAAGCGGCGTGAACTGCGCCGCCAGTTCAAGGCCTTTCTTTTCGGCAGAGTATGCGAACATTGCCAGAGTCTCCTCGACCAGATCGACGAGGCTGAAGGCGACGGACTCAAGCGCCATGTTCCCGGACTCGATCTTGGAGAAATCAAGAATATCGTTGATGACGCCCAGCAGATGCTCGCCGGAGGTCTGAACTGCAACGCCCCACTCTCGCTGCCTGGGCGTGAGATCGCTGGCCAGAAGCAGCTCAATCATTCCGACCACACCATTCAGTGGGGTACGAATCTCATGGCTCATGGTTGCCAGAAACTCGCTCTTCACCCGACTCGCAGCCTCTGCAGTCTCCTTGGCATGCTGCAGATCGGCGGTGCGCTCTGCGACTTGATCCTCGAGATGATCGCGCTGGGCCGCCAGGTGGGCATCGCGCTCCTCGATGTGTTCGAGCATGCCGTTGAAGCCCCGGGCGAGTGCGTCCAGTTCTGCGATGTCGCTGGAGGTCGCCCGCACTCGGAAATCGGCTGTGCCCGACACCCGATCCGTCAACGCGGTCAATTTCGCTAAAGGCCGCAGTACTGAGAGATTCAGCCGTCGTAGCATCAGACCGCTGACCATTAGCGCTATGGCGACCGCGAAGAGCGTGACGAGCATCTGAGAGGCGAGCTGCCGGTAGAGTCCTGCAACGTCAATGCGCAAATACAAGGTTCCGCGGCGTGCGCCCTGAAACACAACCGGCTGCAAAATGTCGATGTGCGTCAACCTAATCGAGACGCTGGCGGATGGGGCATCAAGCCCCGCAGGTACAGGCACCTGTGCTTCACTACGGTAGGAAGCGAACAAGTGCCGCTGTTGCGTGTACAAGGCGGCGACGTGGACGTTCGGCGCATAGCGCAGCGTCTGCAGTAGCTCCTGCGCCGCGGTGTCATCCTGAAACATCAGAGCGGCGGCGGCGCTTTCGGCCAGCATCTTGGCCTGGACCTGGGTGGTGTTGGCGAGGCTGAAGAGCCCAAGCGTGAAGCTGCTGGCAATGATGAGCGCCGCGACAATCGCGATCGCAGCACACAGGGTGATCCGATTGGTGCGGCGCAGACGCGCACCGATCGTAACGCTCTGAGGCAGCTGGTCAGGTCCGGTCATTGCAGCACCTCGGTCGCCAAGCTCAACAGCTTCGAGCTGAGTTTGAGGTTGGCCGCCCGGGCAGCCGTGAGGTTGGCTTCGAAGGTGATCTTGTTATTCACAACGTTCATGTTGAGAGCGACGCCCTGCCTGGCGGCACCCGGCACGTCCGCAACGGTCAGCACGGTGGCCCCGCGCAGAGTGGACAGCACGCGCGAGATGCCGTCGCCCGATGGATTGACGATAAATACGACCTGGCAAACGGTCAGTCCCTCGGTACTGGTGACGCGGCGCACCACTATGCGACGAGCGCCGACGGGCTTGCCCTGCAGCGCATCTAGTTCCTCACCGAACGGATCCTGACCGTACACGCACAGGTTCAGCGTTGAGCCTATGTCTGCGGGCCACTCCGTGAAGAGGGCGAAGTTGTAGAGAAATGCTGCCTTGAGGCGATATTCGGGCAGGTCGTCGCTCACGGCCGCCTGTGCGAACGCAAAGAGCGCCAGGCCAAGGCACCATGCCGGCATGCGGGTGCTAGGTGGCATCGCGATGCTCCACGGCACGCAGTCCGTTCGGCGACGGTGGCCGCCGGTCGGACAACTGCGGGGCGTGCATCGAGGTGATCTTTAGTTGAAGCAGCTGCTCGAGGGGCATGTCGAGCAATTGATGCAGCGTAAAGGAGCTGGCAGTTCCCGGAACAGCCAATACCAGCGCGAGAGTGCACGCAAGCAAAAGCTTACGCCGGGACCTCGTCGTGGCGGCCCGGCATTTAGCGCAAAGCGGTTGGAGTGACACTGTTCAGCGCGCGTAGTGTAGGTCAGCGCGGACGCTGCGGCCGTCCTGCTCCAGTGAGTCCTGCCAATGGTTGGCAGAGGCAGGTTGTGCATAGCGCTTGTCAAACAGATTGCCGACTCCCACGGATATCTCCAGTCCCCGAGCCAGCGACTCCGTGCTCAGAAACAGGTTTGACAGGGCGTAGCCTCCCAGAGGCGTGCCATTCAGGGTCAGGCGCGAGCTGTCATAGCTCAGTTCGTAGCCCAAACGCACACCGTCGACCGGCAGCGGGCTCGAGAAATTGAGCTTGCCGAGTATCTCGGGCGAGTTGGCCACCTCGCCGCCGCTGCGGTAGTTGGCATGTTGGATCGACACGCTGTCGCGCAGGCGTGCACCGGAATCCCACGTCTTGTCCATCGAGAGCTCGACTCCATGCGTGTGGACTGGCTGAGTGTTTTGGTACTGCTGCGTAACGTCGTTCTCCAAGATGAGGTCGTGAAGGGTCCATTGGTAGACCGAGGCGCGCAGCGTCAGATCTCGGCCGAGCCGGTGGTCCACGTCGAGTTCGAGTGTGTCGATGGTCTCATCGTTGAGCCGCAGAGAGGGCGCATCCGGCTCAAATCCGGCAAGGTCTTCGAAGGAGTTTGGGGCGCGATGCGCAACGCCGTAGAGCGCCTTGGCCGTGGTCTCGGAGGTAGCGTCCCAGATGAGCGCCAGGCGCGGGCTCAAGGCCGTTCCGGTTTTCTCGTTGCTATCGACCCTGAGTCCGAGCGTCGCCGCGAGCGGGTTCAAAAGGTGCCATTCATCCTGGCCATACACGCCAACCCGATAGCCGGAGCCGGGGACGTAGACATCCAGGGCAGGCTTGGCAGGAACGATCTGCGACTGGTCAGTGTTGTAGTTATCCTGTGCCTCCACGCCCAGCATCAGAATATGAGCGCCCAGCGCGGTCGACACGAGGCGCGCTTCGACCCCTATCAAATCCGGCGTGGAGGGATAGGTATACAGGGTGCCGCCGAAGCTTAGGTCCTCATTCGAGATATCGTTGGCTGTGAACAGGCGTACGGAGGCGTGCAGCGTGTCGCCGGCAAATTTATCCTGATACTGCAGCTGCGTGAGCGCGTAACCGGTCTCCTGGTACTGACCGGGCACGAGCGGGTCCGACAGGTACGCCGCGGTCGGATCGTCCTTATACTCAAAACCGTAGACGACTTCGAACGACCAGGGTCCGCGTGCGATGCTTCCGAAGAATTGCTTGGTGCGATCACCATCAAGTCCCCAGGCAATTCCTGACTTTCCGGAGGCCCCGTAGTCGAAAAAGAGGTTCTGACCCTGAGCGTTCATGCCACTCACGGACGTCAGCACATCGACCCCGTTGTCCAGATGCGCGCCCCAGCTGGCGCGGCCCTCGATGAGTGACTGCGGCTCTTGATAGCCGACCGCAGCTTCTGCGCCATTCATTTCCGCGCCCGTGCGCGTGACGATATTGACGACGGCAAACATGGCATTCTGGCCGTATACCGCGCCACCCGGTCCGGGGATGAACTCAATGCGCTCGACCAGGTCCATGTCGATTGGAAGCTCCCGACCGGACGGTCCTGAGTCAAAGATTGGGTCATTGACGCGATTTCCGTTGATCGTAACCAGCACGCGGGTGTTGTAGTCCCCCGGCAGGCCAAAGCCCCTTACGCCGAGATAGGTGAATTGCCGGTCGTAGGTGACGTAGACGCCAGGCAGACTGGCCAAGGCCTGATCGAGAGTACGCCAGCCAAAGGCCCTGATCTCCTGGCGCGTGATGACGCTGACGGCGGCCCCAATCTGGGATTGCTTCTGCTCATATTTGGAGGCCCCGACGACGCCGATCTGCAGCAGCTGCTCGAGGCTCATGTCCGTCACGTCCGCCGCCGCCGCTTCGTGCAAGGCCATGACGCCTGTCAGACACAGCAGTAAGCTGCAATAGCGGGAGATTGGTCCGAGCTGCCGAGCCAACCACATGGTGTCAACGAGCTTTTGCACTCAGGATCTACGCAAACTACGTGCCCAGCTTTAATCAAGCTGGCTTCTCGCGCGGCCCACGGTGCGGTAGCAGACATAGCGCAGCGCTCATTCGTGGGAATGAGATTCACGTCACATGTGGCACGCCAGGAGAGCGCGGTGCTGGCAAGCCTGTTATCGCTCCTCGGCGTGGTGCCGGCGGCATTACCGGTGCTGCCATCGGGTGCTGAAGCCCTGCCCGGCCTTACGCGCGGGGAGCTCCTGCCGCTACGTGCGGCACGCTGCCATCATTGTGCGGGGCCGGCACAGTCACGCTGCTAGAATCCGCCGCCATTGACCTCGGGGGCGCATGGCGTCGATGGATCAGCAGCGGCCGAACTTCTTTTCAGGTCCGTATCTCGAGCGGCGCGCCGAACAGCGCGACGATCCGGGCTGGCTGATTGCGGCACGCTCCGACCCTGCGACGCGGTATCTGGTAGGCCAGGGCACCGCGCAGCTGCTGCACTCGGGAGCTCAGCCCGAGGTCGCCTTCCTCGCCAACGGCGCGCCGCTGCTGGCCGCGGTGAAGCCCGAATGTTTCGTGCTGCTGGGGTGGTTTGGCGGTGCGCGCTGCGTGCTGGTCGACCTGCCTCCGGCGCTCGCGCTGGCGCTGCCACCCGGCACCCGGCTCGAGGAGCTGCGGCCGCTCACCGCCGTGCTGCCGGCCGATCAGGCCGGCCTGCTCGCCTACGCGCGCGCGCTCGCGATCTGGCGCACGCGTCAGCGTTACTGCGGGGTGTGCGGCGCCCAAACGCTGCCCAGTCACGCCGGCCATTGCCTGACCTGCACCAACCGGGCCTGCGCGCACGAGTTCTTCCCGCGCATCGACCCGGCCATCATCGTGCTGGTGAGCGACGGCGAGCGGGCGCTGCTCGGACGGCAGGCGAGCTGGCCGCCGCGGCGTTACTCCGCCATCGCCGGCTTCGTCGAGCCCGGCGAGAGCCTGGAGGACGCGGTGGTGCGCGAAGTCGCCGAGGAGACCGGTGTCACGGTGAGCGAAGTGCGCTATCACTCCTCGCAGCCCTGGCCGTTCCCCTCCTCGGTCATGCTCGGTTTTCGGGCGCGCGCCGCGGCGGGGAGCGTGGTGCAACTTGACGGCGAACTCGAGGACGCGCGCTGGTTCACACGCGATGAGGTCAACACGGATGCAGCGCTGGCGCCTCCCTCACAGTCGATCTCCTGGCGACTGATCGAGAGTTGGCTGAAAGGCTGCGGTTAGCCGATGTGCCTGCTGGTGCTCGCCTGGCAGACCCACCCGCGCTACCGCCTGGTGGTCGCTGCCAACCGCGACGAGTACCACGAGCGCCCGGCCGCCGCGCTGGCGAAATGGCCGCCGCCCTCGCAACTGATCGCCGGACGTGACCTGCGTGCCAAGGGCACCTGGCTTGCGATCGACCGCCAGCGCCGCTTCGGCGTGGTCACAAACTTCCGCGAGCTGCAGCCCCCGCGCACCGCGGCTCCCTCGCGTGGCGATCTGATCCCGCACTATCTCGGCGCCGCCGGCGGCGGCGCGCTCCCGGCCAGCGAGTTCTTCGCCGCGCTCGCGCCGCACGCCCGGGAGTATTCCGGATTCAACCTGCTGCTCACGGATGCCGACTCGCTGTGGTATGGCTCCAACCGCGCCAGCCCGTTTGCGCGCCCCTTGGCGCCCGGTGTCTACGGACTGTCGAACGAGCTGCTCGATACGCCGTGGCCAAAACTCGAGCGTGTGCGCCAGGGCTTCGAGACCTGGCTGCGCACGCCGCAACCGCCACCTCCGGCAGCGCTTTTCTCCTTGCTCGCCGATCGCACGACATTAGCCGATGATACGGCGTTCCCTGCAGGCCCAGGGCTGACGCGGGAATGGGCGCGGGCCCTTTCAGCACCGTTCGTGCTGCATCCTGACTACGGCACGCGCTGCTCGACGGTGCTGCTTCTGGAGGACAGCGGCCGGCTGTATCTTGCCGAGCGGCGCTTCGATCGGCGCGGCGAAACCGAGGGCGAAACTGAATTTCGGCTGAACCCGGGCGAGTGGCCGTGAGGCAGTAGCGGAACCCGCGCGCGCGCGCGCACTCTGATGTGCACAAGCCTTCGAGCGGCTGCGCCCGTGAGGCTCTAGAATTCAAAGGATTTCCCCTTAATCGCACGTTGCTAGATGTCGCAGCCCAATTCCCTCCCGCGCGCTCGCCGACGGCACCGGCGGGCCCGCTGGCTCGCCGTGTTTCTCATGGCATGGCCACTCGCGCAGGCCGCCGGTGTCGATGTCGACGTACGCGGTGTCAATGAGGAATTGCGGGTCAACGTGCTCGCCTACCTGAGCTTCGAGCGCTATAAGAAAGGTGGCGCAGAACTGACCGCCGACACGGTCGAGCGGCTGCACAACCGGGTCGAGCGCGAGGTACAGCAGGCGCTGCGGCCGTTCGGCTACTACGAGCCGAGCGTGGAATCGACCGTCACCGACAGGGGGCGCGGCGACTGGCGCGTGGTGATCGACATCACCCCCGGCACGCCGGTGCTGGTCGAGCACGTTGATGTGCGCGTGGACGGCCCGGGGGAGTCGGACCCGCTGTTCCAGCGCATCCTCGCGCACCTGCCGCTGCATCCGGGCGACCGCCTCAATCACGCCGCCTACGATGCCATCAAGATCGACCTGCAACGCACCGCCGCCACCTACGGCTATCTCGACGCGAAGCTGATCCGCAACGAGATGGTGGTCGACCCGCCCAAGCACCAGGCCAACATCGCCCTCGAGCTCGACACCGGTCAGCGCTATCGATTCGGAGTCACCACCATCGAGCAAACCGTGGTCAGGGACAAGCTGGTGCGGCGCTACCTGCGCTACCATCAGGGCGATCTTTACGACCTGACGCAGGTGCTGCGCACCCAGTTCGCGCTCGATGACTCGCAGTACTTCGCCAATCTCGAGGTGCTGCCCGGAGATCCCGACCGCCAGGCGCTCATCGTGCCGGTCAAGATTCATGCCGATCCGAGCAAACGACACCGCTACTCCTTCGGTGCAGGCTATGCCACCGACACCGGGGTGCGCGGCACGGTCGGCTTCGAGGATCGTCACGTCAATTCCCTCGGCCACAGCTTCGGCGTCGAAGTGCAGGCCGCCCAGGTGACGCGTTACTACGTGCAGAGCCATTACCGCATGCCGGTCGGCGACCCGGCGCTGGAGAATATCTCGCTCAACGCGAGCATCGAGCAGCAGACCCTCGCCGATGTCACCGCGACCACGCAGTCGGCTGGACCGAGCTTCACCAAGGTGGTGGGCAGCTGGCAGACTGTCTGGCAGCTGAATGCGGTGCGCACCACCAGCTCCGACCTCAACGGCTCGGACACCGACCGGCTGCTGGTGCCGGAACTCGATCTGGCGTCGGTGCCGAAGGGTTATCTCGGCGAGGCGCTGTTCGAGCATCCATTCTTCGCCGAGCTCAAGGGCTCGGACGCCGCGCTCGGCTCGGATTCCAACTTCATACAGCTGCACATGCAGGGTGAGAAGGTCTTCCACATCGGAAAAAAATGGCATCTGCTGCTGCGCGATGAAATCGGCGCCACGCTGGTGTCGCGCTTCAGCGATCTGCCGACCGTGTACCGCTTCTTCGCGGGCGGCGACAACAGCGTGCGCGGCTTCGCCTACAACGAGCTCTCGCCCACCGACCCGGTGTGCGCGGTGAATCCGTCGACGGGAGCCCCGCTGAAAACGGCCAACGGCACCTGCGAGAGCGTGGCCGGCTACATCAAGGTCGGTGGCAAGGACGTGCTCACCGGCACGGTGGAAGTCATCCGTGATCTGCCGCGCAACCTCGGCATCGCCACCTTCGTAGACTACGGCAATGCTTTCGATCGCTTCGGCCCGCAGCTGCAGTACTCGGTCGGCGTGGGCCTCAGGGTGCGCCTGCCGGTCATGACGCTCGGCATCGACATCGCGCAGCCGCTGTCGGTCAATGCCGGCCCACGGCTGCACATCAACTTCTCGCCGAAGTTGTAACGGCAGGACCTTACATGCGCCGCCTGCTGCTCATTCTCGCAAGCGTGCTGATCTTCACAGCCATCGCCGTGCCCGCGACGCTTGTCTGGTCGGCGCTGTTCACCGAGAGCGGCCTGCAGTTCGTGGTGCGGCACATCCCGCAGCAGCTCGGCCCGGTGCGCCTGACGATCAGCGGCGTGCACGGCACGGTGGCCAGAGGGCTGCACATTGAGCGTGTGGAGATCGATCACGACCTGGTGCACCTAAAATTCGAGGGCATCGAGGGTCACGTGGCGCTCGCGCCGCTGCTGCTGCAGACCATCCGTGCCACCAGCGCCTCGGTGCAAAGCGCCCTGATCCAGGTGAAGCGGCGCACCAGGCCCTCGACACCCGGCCCACCGACCTTCCTGCCGCGCTGGCTGATCATCAACGCGGAGGACGTGGCGGCGGCCGACACCACCCTCACCGTCTACAATGGCTTTCACCTAGAGGTCACCCAGCTGCGCGGCGCCGCGCTGCTGCGGCACCAGTACATCCGCATCTTCCAGGCACAAGGGCAGCTTGAGGGTGCGCATATCAGCGCCATCGGCCGGCTGCTCGCCACCGACCCGCTCGGTATGGAGATCACGGCCCACCTCGACTGGAGTCCGGCCGGGCAGCCGAAGTGGACCGTCGACGCCAGCGGCGAGGGCAACCTGAACGCCCTCGACGTCATCGCGCACGCGCTGAGCCCGTTCCGCAGCGACATCAGCGGGCGCTTGCTCGATCTGACCAATCGCTGGCACTGGACGGCCGCTGCCCAGGTGCAGGACTTCAACCTGCAGGCCTGGGGCGTCAACTCCCCGCTCGGCAGCATCACCGGGCAGCTCAAGGGCGCCGGCGATGAGAAGGGCTTCAGCGCTCAGGGGCCGCTGAACCCCACCGGACTTCGGGCCGGGCCGTTCGACGCGCAGTTCGCCGGCAACTATGCCAATCACGTCCTGGCCGCACGGCGCATGGCCGTGCGCCACCTCGCCTCCGGAGCCCGCGCCGCCGGCGCCGGCACCATCGCCATCGTCGACAACGGCCCGCGGCTTGACCTGAGCGGTGACTGGGACGAGTTCCGCTGGCCGCTGGTGGGGCGCGAGGTCGCCGTGCACAGTGCCGCGGGCGCTTTCACCCTCTCGGGCGTGCTGCCCTACAAGGTGCACGTCACCGGCCGCGCACGCGCCGCCGATCTGGCGGAGATGCCGATCGACCTGCGCGGCACGCTGGGCAAGGACGGGATCACCTTCGATCCGGCGCAGCTCGGGATCTTTGGCGGGCAGGCGACGCTTAGCGGCAGCGTCGTGTGGTCGCCGGTGCAAACCTGGTCGATCAGCGGTCGCGCCACCGGCATCAACACCGGCTTGCTGCGCGCGGATCTGCCCGGCGAAGTCAGCTTCACGCTCGATGCCTCCGGGCGCGGCTTTGATGCCAAAGGGGACCTGACCGCCGCTTTCAGCTCCCTGAGCGGCAAGCTGCGCGGTGTCGCCGCGAGCGGCGCCGGTACCGTGACCCATTCGCGCACCAACTGGGGATTCAACAGCGTGCGCGTCGCGCTCGGCTCGGCGAGCCTTGCGCTCGATGGCCACATCGACGATCGCATGGATCTGCGCTTCGCCGTGTCCGCCTCCGACCTGAGCCTGCTGGCGCCCGATACCCGCGGCAAACTCAAGGCGTCCGGGACCGTGAACGGCACGCTCGCCGATCCTACGATCGTCGCCACCGCACACGGCGGGGATTTCGAGTACCAGGGAATAAAGCTCGAAGCCTTCGATGCTGACGTGAACTTCAACCCGGGCGCGCCGCAGCAGGAATCGAAAATCGATGCGCATCTGCACAAGCTGAGCTACAAGAGCCGTACCCTCGATAGCGTCGCGCTGACACTCAGCGGTCCGCCGGCGGCCTACGACGTGCATCTTTCCGCCAGCGCCACCGGGCTTGCCGTCGCCGCCGAGGCCAAGGGACCCTACGCGCACGGCGTATTCACCGGCCAACTCAGCGCTCTCACCATCGGCGGCAGCGAGCAGCTGCACCTCTCGCTCGAGCGGCCGGTGGATCTCTCCGTCTCGCTCGCGCATGCGCGCGTGGAGTGGATGTGCCTGCTCGGCCAGCCCGGCAGCATGTGCGCCGATGGCGAGTGGACCCCCACCGCCTGGTCGACCACGGTGATGACCAACCAGCTGCCGCTCAACACGCTCACCGCCGGCATGACGCCGGCGGTCGCCTATCAAGGAACCATCTCGGCGCTGGCGCGCCTGTCGGGCGGTGAGACGACGCCGCTTGAAGGTTCGCTGAGCGCGCAGCTCATCGACTTCGAGATCGACCACAGGCTTGCGAGCCATAAGGTCGAGCACACCCGAATCGGCTCGGGCGCCATCACCGCAGCTGCCACCCCCACGCTGATCAGCGCGCAGCTGGTGATCGGCGACACCACGGCCGGCACCATCCAGGGCAAGCTCGAAGTGCGGCGCACGACGCCGAACTGGCCCGACATGCCGATCTCCGGTGAGCTGCACGCGCAGAGCTCGGAGCTCGAGCTGTTGACGCTGTACGCGCCCGACATTGACCGCGCCGTCGGGGGTCTCGATGCCGACATCCAGCTCGCCGGTACGCTCGGCAATCCGAGCCTGAGCGGCGTGGTCAAGGTGACTAACGGCGAGATCAATGTCTATCAGGTGAACCTCGCGCTGCGCCAGATCCAGCTGCAGGCGCGCCTGTCCGATGCCGGGATCGATTTCACCGGCAGCGCTCATGCCGGTACCGGAGAGGTCAGTTCCGACGGCCACGTCGAGTGGCGCAAGCTGCTGCCTTACGGCAAGTTCCACCTTAAGGGTTCAAACCTTCGGGTCGCCGACGTGCCGGAGGCGCAGATCGATGCCTCGCCCGACCTCGACTTCACCATCACCGGCCGCAGGATCGAGGTGACCGGCAAGGTCGTCGTGCCGTTCGCCAACATCCAGCCGAAGGACATCACCAACGCGGTGCGTGCCTCGCCGGATGAGATCATCGTCGGCAGCGAGGCGGATGACCCGACCAAGCGCTTCGAGGTCGTCAGCACGGTCACGCTCGAGCTCGGCGACCGTGTGCATCTTGACGCCATGGGCCTCAGCGCCAGGCTCATCGGCAGCGTCACCGTGCGCAGCGGCTACGATGCGATCACCCGGGGTACCGGCGAGCTGTCGGTGGCGGAAGGCAAGTACGCCGCCTACGCCCGCAAGCTCGACATACAGCGCGGACGTCTGATCTTCAACGGCGGACCGATCGATGATCCGGGCATCGACGTGAAGGCTCAGAAGGAATTTCCCGACATCACCGCCGGCATCAACGTGCGCGGCACCCTGACGCAGCCGCGTCTGTCGTTCTTCTCCGATCCGCCGCTGCCACAGTCGCAGATCGTGTCGCTGATACTCTCGGGCGGTTCGTTGCAGTCGGCGGGCAACGCCAACAACGCCGCGCTCGGACAGGGCGCAGCTTTGCTCGCCGCCCAGCTCGGCGGCTACGCCGGGGTGCCCGACGTGAGCCTCGAGACCGACCCGATCGCCAACGAGACCTCGCTGGTGCTCGGCCGCTACCTGTCACCGCGCCTGTACGTGAGTTACGGCGTGAGCCTCACCGAGCAGCTGAACACCTTCAAGCTGCGCTACACCCTGGGCGATCACTGGACGGTCAGGACCGAACTGGGCACCGCCCGCGGCGCCGACCTCGTCTACACGATCGTGCGCTAGAACGATCCTGGCAATCCGGCGCTCGGGCGTGTGGGTGCTGAGATGCGCCGCGCCGCGCGCACCGCGGTTTCCCGGCCGGGAATCATGTTGCCCGAGCGCCCCGCCAGGCCTGCCCCTGAAGCGCCGGCCGCGCCCTTGACGTTCATGGATAAAAATGCACAATATGTGCATGTTTATTCATAGGCATCCCAGGCCGTGCTGACCGACGCGCAGCAGCTGGAGCGGCGCGGCGCCATCGTGCGCATCCTGCGCGAGGGCCTGGTGCGCAAGCAGCAGGACCTGGTGCGCCTGTTGAAGAAGGCCGGCCTCGAGGCGACCCAGTCCTCCATCAGCCGCGACCTGCGCGATCTGGGCGTGCAGAAGGCGAGCGGGCGCTACACGCTGCCGCCCGACGAGGTGACACGCGCCAACGGCGACTTCGGCACGCTGGCGCAGTTCGTGCGGCAGCTGCGTCTGGCCGGGCCCTCCCTCACCGTGCTGCGCACCACTATCGGCGCCGCGCAGAGCGTCGCGGTGGCCATCGACAAGGCCGAATGGCCGGAGGTTTCCGGCACGATCTCGGGCGATGACACCATCTTCATCGCGACCGCCAGCGCGCGCGCGCAAGCCGAACTCGTCACGCGCCTGCGCGCGCTGTTCCGGATCTGACCATGAGTGAAACTGCCCCGCGCAACCGCACGCCGATCGTGCTCGCTTACTCCGGGGGGCTCGACACCTCCTTCCTGGTGCCGTGGATCGTGCAGCATCAGCAGCGCCCGGTGATCACCGTCACGGTGGATACCGGCGGCATCGATGCCAGCGCCGCGCGCACACTCACCGAGCGCTCGCGCGCGCTCGGCGCGATCGGGCATCACCAGGTGGACGCCCGCGCGGACTACTTCGAGCAGGTGCTGCGCTTTCTCATCATGGGCAACGTACGGCGCGGCCAGCTCTATCCCTTGTGTGTGGGCGCCGAGCGGGTCATGCAGGCGCAGACCATCGCCCGCATGGCGCGCCAGCTCAAGTCCGACACGGTCGCGCACGGCTGCACCGCGGCCGGCAACGACCAGGTGCGCTTCGAGGTCGCGCTGCGCACGCTCGCGCCCGATCTCAAGGTGCTGGCGCCGGTGCGCGACCAGGCGTTCCGGCGCCAGGACGAACTCGACTACCTCGAGCAGCGCGGCCTGCCCATCCCGCCAAGCGGCGCGAAATACTCGATCAACCGCGGCCTATGGGGAGTCACCATCGGCGGCAAGGAGACCCTCACCTCCGCCGGCAGCATCCCCGATGATGCCTGGCTCCTCACCCGCGACGCCTTCGCCAGGCCGCGCCCGAGCGAGCGGCATGTACTGAGCTTTCATGAGGGTCGCCCGATGGCACTCGACGGCAAGGCCGCCGCGCCGGTCGCGCTCATCGAGGCGCTCGAGTCGCTCGCGGCCCCGTTCGGCATCGGCCGCGGCATTCATCTGGGCGACACCATCATCGGCACCAAGGGACGCGTGGCGTTCGAGGCACCGGCCGCGGAGGTGCTGCTCACCGCCCACCGCGAACTCGAGAAGCTGGTGCTGACCGGGCGCCAGCAGCGCATCAAGGACCTCGTGGCGCAACCCTACGGAGATCTGGTGCACGAGGGCCAGCTGCTGGATCCGGTGTGCCGCGACATCGAGGCGCTGCTTGAGTCTTCGCAGCGGCGCGTCACCGGCGATGTGCACCTGCTGCTGCAGAGCGGCGCGGTGTTCATCGAGGGCGTCGAATCGCCCTTCTCGCTCATGGCAGCCTCCCGTGGTGTCTATGGTGAGGCCGCCGGGGAATGGTCGGCGGCCGATGCACTGGGCTTCTCGCGCATCGCCTCGCTCCCCGGGGTGTTCTACACCCGCGCCGGTGAGCGGGCCGCGCCGGCCGGCGAGGGCGGCTGAGATGGTCAGCGACATGCGCAGCGTCGTGGTCGACAAGCTCGCCTCAGTGACGCAGGCCTGCGCGCTGTCGCACGAGGTGCGAATCGCCGCCGACATCCCTGCCGAGGAAGGCGTGGTGGTGGTGGTGGAAGTGCTCGACAACAAGTCGACCTACAACACCCTCGAGCTCACCAGCGGCCGCATGGCCAAGCTCGGCAAGGGCGATGTGGTCGCCGGCGCCCTCGGGCACCGCAAGGCCCTGTTCGGCTACTCCGGTCACGTGCCACCGGCGCTCAAGCCGGGCGATATCATCCAGATGCTCAACATCGGCGGTGTGCTCGGGGTGTGCGATTCGATCAACCCGGAAAAGGGCAAGCCGTTCGACTGCCGGGTGCTCGGCGTCGCGCTCAACTTTCCCTACCTCGGCGAGCGCATCGGCGTGCCGGCGCGCGTCGGCCACAAGACGCTGCACGCGGATGCGCCGCTCGATGCGCGCGGCATACCGGTGGTCGCGCTCGCCGGAACCTGCATGGAGGCCGGCAAGACCGCCGCGGCCTGCGCCGTCATCGCGCGTATGCGCCATCGCGGCCTCACGGTGGATGCCTTCAAGGCGACCGGCGTCTCGCTGCGCCGTGACATCCTCGCGATGGAGGACGCCGGCGCCCGGCACTGCGCGATCTTCACCGATCTTGGCATCGTCACCACGACGCGCGCCAACGGGCCCGCCCTCACCCGCACCATGCTCACCGAGCTTGCCGCCGGCAAGCCCGACGTCATGGTATTCGAGCTCGGCGACGGGATCCTGGGAACCTACGGCGTCGATGCCATCCTCGAGTGTCCCGACATCCGCGCCGCCCTTAGCGCCGTGATCCTGTCGGCCAACGATCCGGTCGCGGCGTGGGGCGGCGTCAAGCTGTTGCGCGAGCGCTTCTCGATCGAGCCGTGCGTGGTGACCGGTCCCGCCACCGACAACCAGGTGGGCGTCGAGATCATCGCGAGCCAGATGGGTGTGCCGGCGTTCAACGCCATCAGCAACGGCGCAGCGCTCGGTGATCGCGTGATAGAAGCCATCGGCCTGACGCCTGCGCAGGCCGCGCCACGATGAACGGACGCATCCCGGCGGTCGTGCTCGGCGGCACCGGCTACGTCGCCGGTGAGCTGCTGCGGCTCATCGCGCTGCACCCGCAGTTTCAGCTCGCTGCGGTGATGTCGGACAGCCAGCCGGGCGAGCCGGTGGCGGTGGCCTTCCCCCATCTGGTCCACGCCTACCCCGATGCGCGCTTCAGCTCGGAGGATCAGGTGCGCAAGCTCCTGTGCGAGAGTGACGGCTGCGCGGTGTTTTCTGCCGCACCGCACGGCGTCTCGGCCGCCCTCATCGACCGGCTGCTCACGGCCTGCGAGAGGGCCAGGCGCTCCCCGCGCGTGGTGGATATCTCGGCGGACTTTCGCTACGCGAGCGCCGGGGCCTATGCGGCCGTGTACCCGCATGCGCACGGCGCACCCGGCCGGCTGGCGCAGTTCACCTGCGCGCTGCCCGAGCACCTCGACAAGCTTGCCACGCCGCATGTGGCTCACCCGGGCTGTTTTGCCACCGCGATGCTGCTGGCCAGCGTGCCGTTGCTGGCCGACGGGCTCATCGCACCCGAGCTGTTCGTGAGCGGCATCACCGGCAGCACCGGCTCGGGGCGCAAACCGCTCGACGGCACGCATCACCCGCTGCGTCACGGCGATGTGTACGCCTACGGCGCGCTCAACCACCGGCACGTGCCGGAGGTCAGGGCCTGCGCGCTGGCGGCCACCGGCGTCGAGGCGGAGTTTGCCTTCGTGCCCCTCTCGGGCCCCTTCGCGCGCGGCATCCATGTGAGCGCGCAGGCCGTGCTCAGGCGAGCGCTCGACACCGGCAAGCTGCTGGAGGCGCTGCGCGCGTTCTACCGTGCGGCGCCGTTCGTGCGCGTCGCAGGCGATGCACCGCGCGTCAAGGACGTGGCGGGCAGCAACTTCGCGCACCTGTCAGCGACGGTACGCGGCCGCAACGTCGTGGTGCTGTGCGCGATCGACAATCTCACCAAGGGCGCCGCGGGCGGCGCGATGCAGTGGATGAACCGGATGTTCGGGCTGGCGGAGACGTCAGGTCTCACCGCGAGCGCGCCGGGTTGGACCTGAGGGCAAGCGTGTGACGCCGGCAGCCGCCCAGCAAACCTCCGATCTGCTCGCCAAGGTCTTTGCCCGGTACCCGCTGGAAGTGGTCTCGGCGGAGGGTGTGTGGCTGCGCAACGCCCTGGGCGAGCGCGTCCTCGATCTGTACGGCGGCCATGCGGTGGCGGCGCTCGGCTACGCCCATCCGGCCTGGACCACAGCGCTGGCGCGCCAGGCGCAGCTGTGCAACTTCCAGAGCAACGCCGTCGCGATGCAGGTGCGCGCACGCGCCGCCGAGCGGCTGGTGCGTTTCTCCGCGCTGCCCTTCACGAGCGTGTTTTTCGTCAACAGCGGGGCGGAGGCGAACGAGAACGCGCTCAAAGTTGCCCTGCGCCAGACGCAGCGCCCGCATGTCGCCGCCATCGCCGGCTCCTTCCACGGCCGCACCGCCGCCGCGGGAGCGGTGAGCTGGGGAGCGCAGGCGAAATGGTACGGGTTTCCGCGTACCCCCTTCGATGTCAGCTTCATCGCACGCGGCAACACCGACAGCATTGCCACACACGTCACCGCCTCGACCGCGGCGGTGATCGTCGAGCCGGTGCAGGGCATGGCCGGGGCGATGGATCTGGGTGCCGCGTTCCTCGCAGCGCTCCGTAAGCGCTGTGACGAAGTGGGCGCGCTGCTGATTTTCGACGAGGTGCAAAGCGGCATGGGCCGCACCGGCCATCCGTTCGCGGCCAACCTGTACGGGGTCACGCCCGACCTGCTCACGACCGCCAAGGCGCTCGGCAACGGCTTCCCGTGCGCCGCGCTGCTCATGACCGAGAAAGTCGCCGCGCACCTTGCGCTCGAGTCCCTCGGCACCACCTTCGGCGGCGGTCCGATGGCGTGCGCTGCCATTGAGGCTACGATCGAGGCCATCGAGTCGCAGAAACTGCTCGAGCGCGTGCAACACCTCGGCGCCTACATCCGCAACAACTGCATCGTCGGTCCGGTCACCGGACACCAGGGCGCCGGACTTCTGGTCGGGCTGCGCACCAGCCGGCCGGCAAAACAGATCCAGGCAGAGCTGCTCGAGGGCGGCATCCTGGCCGGAACCGCCAGCGACCCACACGTGCTGCGCCTGCTGCCGCCCTTCATCCTCGAGGATGAGCACGTCGACATGCTCAGGGACACGCTGCGGGAACTTGCGCCATGAAGCGCTTCCTCGACCTCGGCGATTTTTCCCGTGAGGAGGTGCTCTCGCTGCTCGAGCTCGCACGGCGGCTGGAACGGCAGTCCGAGCCGCATGCCCTCACCGGCAAGATCCTGGGGCTGCTGTTCTTCAACCCCTCGCTGCGTACGCTCGCCTCGTTCCAGGCCGGCATGGCGCGCCTCGGCGGCACCTCGTTCGTCATCAGCTCCGGCCAGGGCAGCTGGCAGCTGGAGACGCGGGCGGGTGTGGTGATGGACGGCGCCGCCGCGGAGCACGTGCGCGAAGGCATTCCGGTGCTCGCCTCCTACTGCGATGCGCTCGGCATCCGCGCCTTCGCCGAGGGCAAGGATCTGGCGTCCGATCTCGCCGAGACGAATTTCAACGCCATGGCGAGCCTTACCGACAAGCCGCTCGTCAACCTCGAATCGGCACTGAGCCACCCGTGCCAGGCGCTCGCCGACTGGAAGACGCTCGATGATCTGGCGGTGCCGCGCGCCGGCCGCTTCGTGCTGTCATGGGCCTGGCACCCGCGCGCACTGCCGCTGGCCGTGCCGGCCTCCGCGCTGCAGATGGCGGCCATGCGCGGCATGGAGGTCATCGTGCTGCGGCCGCAGGGCTTTGCGCTGCCCGAGCCCATCATGGCGCGCGCCCGGGCGCTCGCGGCGGCGAGCGGCGGCTCGGTGCGCGAGACCTGCGAGCGCGCCGATGCGCTCGAGGGCGCCCAGGTCCTGTATGTAAAGGAGTGGGGCGCCACCGAGTGCTACGGGGATGCGGCGGCGGATGCACGCCTGCGCGCAGCCCTGCGCGGCTGGTGCGTACGCAACGACTGGTTTGCCGCCTCGCCCGAGTGTCGTGTCATGCACTGCCTGCCGGTACGGCGCAACAGCGCGATCGCCGATGAGGTTCTCGACGGCGCACGCAGCGTCGTACAACGCGAAGCCTACAACCGTCTGCCGACGCAGATGGCCGTGCTCCATCAACTACTCCGAACACCCACATGATCATGCATCGCAGCGACCAGACCCTCGCCATCCGTGCGCTCAAGAGCGCGGCTCCCTACATCCGCATGTACAAGGGCAAGACCTTCGTGGTGAAGGCCAGCGGTGGGGTGTTCGCCGACCAGGAGGCGACCCGCGTGCTGGTGGAGCAGATCGCGATCCTGCACTACTTCGGCGTGCGCGTGGTGCTCGTGCACGGTGGCGGCCCGCAGCTCAGCGAGCTATCCAGCGCGCTCGGCGTGCCGACGCGCATGGTGCAGGGACGGCGTGTCACCGACCAGAAATCGATCGATGTGACCGCCATGGTACTCAACGGCCTGATCAACACCCGCGTACTCGGCATCTGCCGCGATCTGAACATCGATGCGGTCGGCATCAGCGGTGTGGACGCGGGACTGGTACGTGCGCACCGGCGCCCGCCGATGGCGCTCGGCGCCGGCGGCGAGCTCATCGACTTCGGCTTCGTCGGCGACATCGACACCATCGACCCCATGGTGCTGAACAAGCTGCTCGACAACGGTCTCATGCCGGTGGTGAGCCCGCTGTCCGCGGACGGGTCCGGTACGCTGCTCAATATCAACGCCGACACCGTGGCCGCCGCGATCGGCGCCGCCCTCGGCGCGGAGAAATTGATCCTGTGCACCGGGACGCCCGGCATCCTCGGCAGCCTGAGCGATCCGGGCTCGCTCATCTCCTACACGGACCTGGCGGGACTTAAGCGCCTGCGCGAAGAAGGACGCATCGCGGACGGCATGCTGCCCAAGGCCAAGGCGATCGAGGACGCCATCCGCGGCGGCGTGCGCCGGGTGCACGTGGTGTCCTATAAGTCTCCGGAAGGCATTCTCGGCGAGGTGTTCACCAACGAGGGCACCGGCACCATGATCGTGGCGGACATCACAGCGCTGCCCGCCGCCGAGCAGCAGAGTCACGCATGAGCCGGCTGTGGGACAAGGGCGCGCCGCTCGATGAGGGCGTGCTGCGCTACTGCGCGGGCGAGGACTACGCACTTGATGAGCGGCTGGTGGCTTACGACGTGCGCGCCTCGATCGCGCACGCGGAAATGCTGCAGGCACAGGGGCTGCTGTCGGCGCCCGACCTCGATCGCATCCGCGACGGACTCGGCGCGCTCGCCGCGGAGCACGCGCGCGGCGGCTGGCACATCGAGCTCGCCGACGAGGACGGACAGACCGCGCTCGAGCGGCGCCTGACCGAGCGCATCGGCGCTGCCGGCGCGCGCATCCACCTCGGCCGCTCGCGCAACGACCAGGTGCTCGCCGCCATCCGCCTGTACCTGCGCGACACGGTGGGGCTGCTGAGGGGCGGCACGCTCAAGGTGGCCGAGGCGCTCGAGCAGCTCGCACTGCGCGAGGCGCAGACCCCGCTGCCCGGATACACCCACATGCAGCAGGCCATGCCAAGTTCGGTGGCCCTGTGGGCCAGCGGCTTTGCCGCCGAGATGCGCGATGATGCCGCGGGAGCCGCGGGGGTCCTGCGCCGCATCGACATGAATCCGCTCGGCTCGGCGGCCGGCTACGGCACGCCGGGACTGCCGATCGACCGCGAGGCGACCACCGCCAAACTCGGCTTCAGCACCGTGCAGCAGCCGGTCACGGCCGTGCAGCTCTCGCGCGGCAAGGCCGAGAGTCAGCTGCTGTTCGAGATCGCGCTGCTGCTGCAGGACCTCGGCCGCTTCAGCGCCGACGTGCTGCTGTTCGCCACGCGCGAATTCGGCTTCGTGACGCTGCCCGATGCCTTCACCACCGGCTCCTCCATCATGCCGCAGAAGCGCAACCCGGACGTGTTCGAGCTGATCCGCGGGCGCACCGCCACCGCGCAGGCCTGCCTCGTCGAAGCGCTCGCGGTTTGTGCCAAGCTCACCTCAGGCTATCAGCGCGATCTGCAGCTGTTGAAATTCCCGCTGTTCCGCGCCATCGACGTGGCGCTCGCGACCCTTGCCATCCTGCCGCCGGCCATTGCGGCGCTCGAGTTCCGGCGCGAGGCCATAACGCTCGACCCCTCCATCCATGCCGCCGAGGAAGCCAACCGCCTGGTGCTCAGCGAGGGCATCCCGTTCCGCGAGGCCTACCGGCGCGTTGCGGCGAAGCTCACGAAATGACGAACCGTGCGCGCCGTCGTTGCAGGCGCAGCCCGCGCAGTGTCTGATGCGCAGCATGGAGAGCTCATGACGAAGCTGCTGGGATTGTCGGGGAGCCTGCGCCGCGGCTCGTACAACAGCGCCCTGCTGCGCGCGGCCACGCGACTCATGCCGCCCGATTCAACGCTCGAGGTGGGCAGCATCCGCGGCATCCCGCTCTACGACGGCGACGTGGAGGCTCAGGGCATCCCGGCCTCGGTCACGCAGCTGAAGGAGGCGATTATCGCTGCGGACGGCGTGCTCCTGGTCACCCCCGAGTACAACAACAGCATCCCCGGGGTGTTCAAGAACACGATCGACTGGCTGTCGCGGCCGGCGTCCGACATCAGACGGGTGTTTGGCGGGCGCTCATTCGCGATCTGCGGTACCTCGCCCGGTCCCTGGGGCACGGTCTTGAGCCAGGCCGCGTGGCTTCCGGTCATGCGAACGCTCGGTACGCAGACCTGGTTCGGCGGCAGATTCGCCGTGCCGCGCGCTGGCAACGTGTTCGATGCCGAGGGCAACCTCAAGGATGCGGCGGTCGAGGAGCTGCTGCGGCAGTTTCTGGCCGGGTACGTGAATTTCCTGCGGCGCCCCGCCGCCTAGCGCCGCCCGCGTAGCGAGCCTGCGCCGGGCCTCGATCCGCCGGCGCTGTCTCAGGCAGTCTGCGGCGCATCCGGCTGCAGCTGCGGAGCGGCCTGCGCGAATGGCGGCAATGACTCCAGGTGCGCGCAGATCGCGCGCAGGGTCGGATAGGGCTCGACATCGCACTTGAAGCGATGCGCGTTGGCCATCTGCGGCACGATGCACACGTCGGCGAGCGTCACCTGCGTCCCGAACATGTGCCGGCCGTCGCCGCTCATGCGCCGGGCATCCTGCTCCAGCGCCCTGAAGCCCAGGCTGATCCAGTGAGCGTACCAGGCGTTGACCGCCGCATCGTCGTGGCCGAGCGGGGAGCGCAGGTAGTTGAGTACCCGCAGGTTGTTGAGCGGATGAATGTCGCAGGCGACGGCGAGCGCCAGAGCGCGCACCTGCGCGCGCTCGAGCGGCGGGCGCGGCAGCAGCGGCGGCTCGGGATGCGTCTCCTCGAGGTACTCGATGATGGCGAGGGACTCGGTGATGATGCTAGCGCCGTCTGCCAGCACCGGGATCAGTCCGTGCGGATTGATGGCGCGAAATTCCGCGGTGTGCTGCGCGCTGGTCGGTGCGCGCAGATCGATGATCACGCGCTCCCAGCCGATTCCCTTGATGTTGAGTGCGATGCGCGCGCGATAGGCGGCGGAGCTGCGGAAGTACCCGTACAGCTTCATGGCCTCAACCCCCCGCCGCGGCAACGATGCTGTTGCGCAAGACCTCGAGACCCTCGATACCCGACTCGATGCGATCGCCGGGCTTGAGCGGCCCGACCCCGGAAGGGGTGCCGGTGAAAATCAGGTCGCCGGCCTTGAGCTCGTACAGCTGCGACAGCGCCGCGATGATGTGTGGCACGTCCCACACCATCTGGCTCACGTCCGACTCCTGGCGCAGCTGGTCGTTGAGCTTGAGCCAGATGCGTCCGTGCGATACGTGTCCGAGGGCGGCGGGACGAATCGCGGCGATGGGAGCGGAATGGTCGAAGCCCTTGGCCGTATCCCAGGGCTGGCCACGCTTGCGCGCCGCGTGCTGCAGGTCGCGGCGTGTCAGATCGTTTCCCGCCGCGTAGCCGAACACCTGCGCCAGCGCGTTCCCGACGCTGATGTCGCGGCCACCGCCGCCGAGTGCCACCACCAGTTCGCTCTCATAGTGAAAATTGGCGCTCTGGGACGGATAGGCAATTGCGGCGCCGCTGGCGACCACCGCATCGGCAGGTTTCATGAAGAACACCGGGGGAGCTGCCGGATCGGCGCCGGTTTCCTTGATGTGGTCGGCGTAGTTGAGGCCCACGCAATAGATGCGGTGCACCGGGAAGCGCTGGCCGGTGCCGGCTACGGCGACGCTCGAGGGGGCCAGCGGCGGGAAGGCATAGTCGGTCATCGCTGCGGCTCCATGAAGGGCACCCGGGGGAGATTGCCACCGTGCAAACCGCTAGACTAGATCCAATGAGCATCTGGCGTGTCGCGCCGTCTGCCGAGGACCTTACCGAGCGGGGCAGCAAGAGCATGCCGGGCTTCCTCGGCATACGCTTCACAGAAATCGGCGAGGACTTCCTGCGTGCGACCATGCCGGTGAACGAGCGCACTCACCAGCCCTTCGGCCTGCTGCATGGCGGCGCCTCGGTGGCCCTTGCCGAGACCGTCGGCAGCGTCGCATCCATGCTGTGCGTGGATCCGGAGCAGTACCTGTGCGTCGGGCAGGAGATCAACGCCAATCACCTGCGCGGAATTTCCTCAGGCGCGGTCACGGCGACCGCGCGCCCCTTCCATCTCGGCGGACGCAGCCACGTCTGGCACATCGAGATACGCGATGAGAAAGAGCGGCTGGTGTGCATTTCACGCCTGACGATGGCGATCGTCGAGCGCCGGCCAAAAACATAACACGGGAGGCCACCATGTCTGATCCCAATCCCCCGATCACCGCCGATGCGCCGCACGTCGATGAGTCGCTCGTCAGCTACACGCACGTCATTTACGGATTACACGCGCTCGCGGTGCTCATCGGCCTCGGCGCGATGCACACGATCATCGGTAGTTTCCTGGGCAGCCCGCTCTCGATCGTCGCCGTCATCATGAACTACGCGCGCCGCTCGGCGACGCATGGCACCTATCTCGAGTCGCACTTCCGCTGGCAGATCCGCACCTTCTGGTTTGCGTTGCTGTGGGCCTGCCTGGCGGTGTTCGCCTTCATCACCATCATCGGCATCCCGGCTGCCCTGGTGGGTCTGGTCGCCCTGGCCATCTGGATCGTGTATCGGGTGGCGCGTGGCTGGCTTGCGCTCAAGGACAAGAGGCCCATGTACACGTGAGCACCGTGACGCCAAGGCTGATCTTCGTTCTGTCGCTCGCAGAGCTCACCGGCTGCGGGCAGAAAGGCGCGCTGTACCTGCCCGACAAGAACGCGACGGTCGTGGCGCCCGCGCCCGCGGCGCCTGCCGAGCAACCGGCTCCTCAGCCGTCAGCTCCGGGGCAGCCGGTGCCGCCGAAGAAGACCGACCAGGACGGCGATTCGCAGCCGCCGCAATAGTCCTCAGCCGTGCAGCAGCCCGTGCAGGGGCTTCGCCGCGCTGCTGCCCGGAAATACGCTGTCCTCGAGCGCGCGCGACGGCACCGACAGGTGATCCGCCAGCAGTCCCTTGAGCACGGCGCGCAGATCGAGGGTCGGGGCGAGATCGCGCCCCTGGTAGAGAGCGCGGGCCGAAAGTCCGGGCCACTCGGCGATCACCCGCCCGCCGGCCACCGCACCGCCGATGAGGAAGGCCGCCGTCGCGGTACCATGATCGGTGCCGCGCGTGCCGTTGATGGCCGCGGTACGCCCAAACTCGGTGACCAGCAGCACCGCGGTTTCGCTCCAGGCCGGTCCGAGCTCCTGCTTGAGCGTCGCCAGTCCTGAGTCGAGTGCCGTCAGGCGGCCGGCCAGCTGTCCCTGCGCGCCGCCTTCGTTGGCATGCGTATCCCAGCCGGTGGTGTCGAACACGGCAACCTTCGGTCCGTCGTCCTGGCGCAGAAAGCCCGCGGCCGCGCGCACGATCTCGGCGTAGCGGGCGTTGTTCGCCGGCGCGGCACGCGCGCCGCTGGCCGTCGACATCATCGCCGCACCGTTGCCGCCCTGCTCGGCGGCGATGGCATCGGCGGCGAGGGCATCCGCGAGGCGCACCGAGAGCAGCGTATCGCCCGAGTACAGGTCGGTGATGCGTGCGAGCGTGTCCTCATCGAGCGCGGTCAGCTTGGAAGGCGACCAGGAAGTCACCGCGGCCGGCCCGCGCATGAGCAGCGGCACGTTCTGGCCGAGCGCGACCCCGGCCTCGCGCGCTCCCGGCAGGGGCGCTGCGGCCAGCGCGCGATTGAGCCAGCCGGTCTGCAGCGAGTGCGCCTGCGGGGAGCCGTTCTCGAGCACGTCCTGGCCGTCGAAGTGCGAGCGCTCGCGGTAGGGGCTGGCGAGGGCGTGCAGTACCGTCAGCTCCTTCGCCTGGTAGCACTGCTGCATGAAGAGCAGGGAAGGATGCAGGCCAAAAAAACCGTTCAGCGGCAGCGCGCCACCGGCTTCACCGGGGGCGTGCAACGCGACTTCACGGCGCAGCTGCGCGTAGTCGGGATCACCATAGGGCGGCACCGCCGCCAGCCCGTCGAGGGCGCCGCGCAGGATGACGACGACCAGGCGCGACTTGCGCTCGCCGGCGTGCGCGAAGGCGACACGCGAGGTGAGCAAGGCAGCGCCCGCGGCGAGCGCCGTCAGATTGAGGAATTCGCGTCGCTGCATGCGTGACATGTGCTGCTCCTCAGGTCCTTCAGCGCCGCATGAACTCGGGCGCGGCGAGCAAAAGCGTCAGTGCCTGCGCGGCGCTGGCCGCGCGCGACACCGCGGTGCGCGTGGCATCGCTGAGATTCGCACCCAGCAGCTGCGGTGCCAGCTCGGCCGCATCGCGCTGGCTGCCGAGCCGCTCACCGACCGCGTCGGCCCACTGGATACGCTTGATGAGCGCCGATGCGCCGTCCCAGTCTGCGCTGCGATCCGGCCAGCCCGCCGGCGAGCCGGGTTGCCAGGTCCTCTGCCCGAGCAGCTCGAAGGGCAGCAGCGGCGCGTGTCCTTCCGGCTCGACGGCAAGCCCGCGAAAGCTCGAGATAATGTAATCGGACGGCGTCTTGTACTTCGCCAGCGGCTGCGCCCAGGCCTCGCGCGACTCGATCAGCGCACGATAGACCCTCGGCAGGTCCCCGCCGCTGTGGGCAAAGACGTCCGCGACATGCTCCACCAGCGCGGGCGGCGGCTCGTCGGCGATGAAATGGCGCGCAAGCTTGGTCGCGATGAAATGCGCGGTGGAGCGCTGGCGCGCGAGGTCGCGCAGCACGGCGACACCCTGGCCGAAGCCCTCGTCCGCGTAGCTGCGGCCGAGCACCACCTTGCTGCCCGGTTCGTGCAGCTCCGGGCGAAACACGAAGGTGCCGGGCTCGCCGCTCGCAAACCTGCCGCCCTCCCCGCCGATCGACCAGCCGGTGATCACCTCCGCAAACGTGGTGACGTCGGTCTGCGTGTAACCGCCGCCGACGCCGAGCGTATGCAGCTCGAGGATCTCGCGCGCGAGGTTCTCGTTGATGCCGATCTTGCGCTCGGTCTGAAAGCGCTCCACGCGCTCGGCGAGCTGCGAATGCGGGCCCACCGACAAGTGGTTGTCCAGATAAAGGAGCATCGCCGGATGGGATTCGACGGCGAGCAGGAGGTCGGTGAAGTTGCCGAGCACGTGCGGCCTTATGGCCTCGCGCTCGAAGCTGCCGGCAAGACCTGCCAGAAACTGCTTGTCGATCGATACCGCGAAGTGATTGGCCCAGAACTGCGTCAGCCGTTCGACGAAGGGCCGCTCGCTGGCGACGGCGGCGGACAGGCGCGCGGTCACTTCCGAGACGTAGATGGGCTTGAGCAACTGCGGAATCTTCTGCAGCACGCCGTTCTGCGCGCCTTCATCGGCCGCCTTCTTCGCCGCCTGGATCTCGCGCCGCAGGTCGAGCGCGCTCGCCAGGATCTGCTGCGAGGATCGCAGCGACGTGTCGGCGAGCGCGGGCGGGCCGCCCTTCAGCTGCGCCAGCAGCCAGTCGCGCGCATCGCCGCCGATGGAGGCAAGCTCACCGGGTCGGGCGCCGAGCCCGAAGCGATTGGCGGCAATGGCGGAGGTAAGGGCTTGCTGCATGAACACACCTGTGCCTATAAGCGCGCCGGCGTCATGCAGGTTGACCGCCGCGGCCGGCTGTGGGGGCGCCGGGGTCCGTTATACTCGCGACCCGCTTCACGTTTCACTCTCCATGGCGCCCAATCCGGACCTGGTTCTCGTCGACGGCTCCTCTTATGTCTACAGGGCATTCCACGCCCTGCCGCCGCTGAGCAACTCGCGCGGCGAGCCGACCGGGGCGCTGCTCGGCGTGCTGAACATGCTGCTGAAGTTTCTCAAGGACTATCAGCCGCGCCGCATCGCGGTGGTGGTGGATGCGCCGGGCAAGACCTTCCGCGACGAGATCTTCACCGCCTACAAGGCACACCGTCCCACCATGCCCGATGACCTGCGCGCGCAGATCGAGCCGCTGCTGCAGATCATCAGGGCGCAGGGACTGCCGCTGCTGCGCGTTCCGGGCGTAGAGGCGGACGATGTCATCGGCACGCTCGCGCGACGCGCCGCGCAGGCCGGCCACAGCGTGCTCATCTCGACCGGCGACAAGGACATGGCGCAGCTGGTGGACGGATCGATCACGCTCATCAACACCATGAACAACGCGCTGCTCGACCGCGACGGCGTCAAGGCGAAGTTCGACGTCTACCCGGAACAGATCATCGATTACCTCGCACTGGTCGGCGACACCTCCGACAACATCCCCGGCATCGACAAGGTGGGACCGAAGACCGGCGCGAAGCTGCTGCAGCAGTTCGGCGGGCTGGATGGCCTCATCGCCCGTGTCGCGGAAGTGCCCGGCAAGGTGGGCGAAAACCTGCGCGCCGGACTTGCCACGCTCGAACTCTCGCGTCGTCTCGCCACCATCAGGACCGATCTGGAGTTGCCGCTGTCGATCGAGGAGCTCGAACCTTCGCCGCCGGACACGCAGGCGCTGCGCGAGCTGTACACGCGCTACGAACTGCGCGCGCTGCTGCGTCAACTGGAAGGCGGGGATGCGGCGGTGAGCGCGCAGAGCTCAACAGCGCCGGCGCCTCTGGCAACAGCGGGCGCCCCGGCGGCGCAGGACGACGCGGCAGGCGCACAGATCGAGCGCCACTACCAGACCATCACCCGTTGGGAAGACTTCGAGCGCTGGCTCGGGGTGCTGCGTGCCGCGCCGTTGTTCGCCTTCGACACCGAGACGACCAGTCTTGACTACATGAAGGCCGAGATCGTCGGCGTGTCGTTCTGCGTTGAAGCGGGCAGCGCCGCCTACGTGCCGCTGCGCCACGTTTACCCCGGAGCCCCGGAGCAGCTCAGCCGCGAGCAGGTGCTGGCAGCGCTGCAGCCGCTGCTGGAAGACCCCGCCCGCGGCAAGCTCGGCCACAACCTCAAGTACGACGCACACGTGCTGGCAAACGCCGGCATCGCGCTCGCCGGCATGCGCTTCGACACCATGCTCGAGTCCTACGTGTGGAACAGCGTCGCCACCAACCACGACATGGATTCCGACGCGCAGCGCTACCTGGGTTTGCGCACTATCACGTACGAAGAGATCACCGGGCGCGGCGCGAAACAGATCTGCTTCGACCAGGTGTCGGTCGACAAGGCCGCCGAATATGCCGCCGAGGATGCGGATGTGACGCTGCGCCTGCACCAGGCGCTGTGGCCGAAGCTCACCGGCGTGCCGGCGCTGGCGAGCCTGTATGAGCAGTGCGAGCAGCCGCTGGTGCCGGTGCTGTTCGCGATGGAGCATTACGGCGTGCTGGTCGACCGCGAGCGACTGCGCACGCAGAGCCGCGAGTTTGCGCGCCAGCTGCAGGAGCTGCTGCTGCAGGCGCACCGCGAAGCCGGCCACGAGTTCAACATCGAGTCGCCCAAGCAGCTGCAGCAGATCCTGTTCGAGAGACTGCAGCTGCCGGTGCGCCGGCGCACCCCGACCGGCCAGCCCTCGACCGCCGAGGATGTGCTGGAGGAACTCGCCGAGAGCTACGCGCTACCGCGGCTGGTGCTCGAGTACCGCGGGCTAGCCAAGCTCAAGTCCACCTACACCGACAAGCTTCCGGAGCTCGTCAACGAGCGCACCGGGCGCATCCACACCAACTACTCGCAGGCGGTGGCGGCCACCGGCCGGCTGTCCTCGGTCGACCCGAACCTGCAGAACATTCCCATACGGCGGCCCGAAGGCCGCCGCATCCGCCAGGCTTTCATCGCGCCGCCCGGCTGCGTGCTGCTCGCCGCCGACTACTCGCAGATCGAGCTGCGCATCATGGCGCACCTGTCGGGGGATGAGACCCTGCGCGCCGCCTTCGCCGAGGACCGCGACGTGCACCAGGCCACCGCGGCCGAGGTGTTCTCGGTCGAGCTCGTCGCGGTGACGCCCGATCAGCGCCGCACCGCGAAGGTCATCAACTTCGGCCTCATCTACGGCATGTCGCCGTTCGGACTGGCGCGCAACCTCGGCATCGAGCGCGGTGCCGCGCAGCAGTACGTCGAGCGCTACTTCCAGCGCTACCCGGGCGTGCGGCGTTTCATGGACCACACCCGCGCCCAGGCGCGCGAGCTCGGCTACGTCGAGACGGTGTTCGGTCGGCGCCTGTACCTGCCCGACATCCGCTCGGGCAACGCACAGCTGCGCCAATACGCCGAGCGCAGCGCCATCAACGCGCCGATGCAGGGCAGCGCCGCCGACATCATCAAGCGCGCCATGATCAGTGTCGATGAGTGGTGCCGGCGCGAGGGCTCACCGGCGCGGCTGATCATGCAGGTGCACGACGAGCTGGTGTTCGAGGTGCAGGCGCAAGCGGTGGCTGAGGTGAGCGCGGTGGTGCGCGCTCACATGGTCGATGCCGCATCGCTCAGCGTGCCGCTGCGTGTGGATATCGGCGCAGGTGTAAACTGGGACGAAGCCCACTAAGCTTTCCGTCAACTTCAATGCCCGGCGTGCGTTACGACGAGGCTGCGGGGACTTTTCGGAGATTCAACTCATGCGAAGACTGCTGCTGATAGTCGTGCTGGGGCTTGGCGCGAGCGCCGCGCACTCCGATGACGACCTCTTTTATGTCGGCGCCGGCGTCTCGCGCAATCAGATCAGCGACATCACCAATAACACTCTGTACTACTCGAACATCGACAAGACCTCGTGGAAGGTGCTGGGCGGAATCCGGCCGATCAGCTTCGTAGGCGCCGAGGCGGACTACATGAACCTCGGCGGAGAAAGCAGCACCTTCTTCGGCGATCGCTACGCGCACTCCGACTCCAAGGCCTTCGCCGCCTATGGAGTCGGCTTCCTGCCGGTGCCGGTGCCCTACTTCGACCTGTTCGTAAAGGCGGGGATTGCGCGCTGGCAGCTTCAGGGTAACAGCAGCTATCCGAACTCCTCGTTGTTCTACTTCTCCACCAACGGCACCTCCTTCGCCTGGGGCGCCGGCGGCCAGGTGCACCTGGGCATGATCGGCGCACGACTCGAGTACGAGAAATTCAACGTTACCAACACCGGTGGCGCGGGTATCGTTTCACTGGACGCGGTGTTGCTTCTGCCGTGAGCGTCCGCGCGGCAGGCCGCGCAGCGCTTCAACGGCGCACAAAGTGCGATCCGGCGGCCGCCGAGCCTGGTTTTTGGCGCTGGCGCAAATCCACCACAGCGGCAAGCTCCTGGAAACCGGAGCGCTTCAGCCTCCCGTGACCGCCCGCGGGGTGCAGCCCGCTCCCTGCGGCGCCTCGAATCAGCCTTCGTCAAGGCCTCCGCGGGCCTGTGGCGCAGATGATACAACTTGTTAAGCAAACTTATGATTTGAAAAGATATTTTTTCTCAAGAGACGTGGAACTTGGGGCCGGCACCCTCGTCAAACACAGTGAGTGCAATAGCGCTCCCCGCTTCCCTCCCTGAGCGGGTCAACCCGGTTCATGAGACCTGTACCGGGTTAGTCTGGCCCCGGCGGCTTCTAACGAAACCGCCGGGGCTTTTTATTTGCCTCAATGCTTGAGCCAGGCCGCGAGCGTGTCCTGGGCCTCGCTGACCCCGCTACCCTTCGTGGCTGAGAACAATTGGGCCGTCGCCCGGCCCGCCAGTTCGGCCGCTGCCGACCGCAAAACGGCGGCGGCCTCGCTGCGATTGAGCTTGTCGGCCTTGGACAGGAGCACATGTACCCGAAGCTGCGGCTGCGCCCACTCGAGCAGCCCCTCATCGCCGGTCGTGAACCCGCGGCGGGCATCCACGATGACGAATAAACCCCTGAGGGAGGCCCGCGTACGCAGGGCCTCGATCATCGGCAGCCACCCGCTGCGCTCGGCGGCCGAGACATTCGCGTAGCCGTAGCCGGGCAGATCCACGAGGCGCTTCGAGGGCATCAGCTCGAAGAAGTTCAGCAACCGCGTGCGGCCCGGCTCCTTGCTGGTTCGGGCCAGGCCCTGGCGCTGCGTGATGGCATTGATGGCGCTCGACTTGCCGGCATTCGAGCGGCCGGCGAAGGCGACCTCGGCGCCGACGTCGGCGGGAAACTGAGCCGGCGCCGCCGCGCTGATGAGGAAGCGGACATCGCTAAAGCGGCTCATGATTTCAAGGGGTAAGGAAGCCTCGGCACGCTCGTAGTGTACAATTCGGCGCCCTCGGATCGCGGGCCAAGCCGGAACAGAGACCAGAACAATGCGAGAGATCCCGAGAGTGGGTCGGATCGGGCGGGTCGCCCTGGCGCTCGCGCTGTGGTGCGCTGTGGCGCCTTCGCTTGCCCCCGCCCAGGCCCCGGCGGCAACGCCTGCCGCGCCCCCGGGCGCGACGGCAGCCACTGCGGCTGCGAGCACCGGTGCGCCGGCCGCGGCGCCGGATGCCCCGTTCGCCCACGGGAAGGCGGCCGACGGCGCCGCCAAGGCTGCGGTGTGCTCGGCGTGTCATGGGCCGAACGGCAACAGCGTGAATCCCGACTGGCCGCGGCTTGCCGGTCAAAGCGCGGTCTATATCGTCGAGCAGCTGCGGCTGTTCCGCTCGGGCGTTCGCAACAACCCGGTGATGAAACCGCTGGCGGCCAACCTGAGCGATCAGGATATCGACGATCTGGCGGTGTACTACGAGGCACAGACCCCGCAGGGGCTGGAAGCCGATCCCTCGTATTGGAAAAGCGGTCAGGCGCTTTACCTGCGCGGGGACCGCGCTCACGAGGTTCCGGCGTGCGTCGCCTGCCATGGACCGGTGGGGCGCGGCAATCTTGCCGCCGGCTACCCGGCGCTGCGCGCACAGCAATCGGTCTACCTGGTGAAGCAGCTCAACGATTACGCCAGCGGCGCCCGTTACACGGGCGCGAACCCCGCGGCCGCCAGCCGCAACGGCGTCATGATGTTCACGATCGCCAAACGGCTTTCACCTGAGCAGATCCGAGACGTCGCTTCCTACGCGCAGGGCATGCGCTGATCCTCAGTATGCACATGATCCGATCTGGCGTTGTTGCGGCCCTGCTGCTTGCGGGGTGCTCACAGTCGCCCCCGCCTCCCGCACCGGCTCCGGTTCCGGCCAGCCCGCAAGCGGCGGTGCCCCCGGCTGCCCCGCCGGCAACCCCGGCCGCGACTGCCCAGAGTGAGACCGAGCAGGCGACCGCCTCGCAGGAATCCGGCGACGCCGACGAGCACCAGGCGAAAAGCGATGCGTCGCTGGAGAAGATCGCAGCGGCGAGCTCGGGCGCGCCGCTTCCGGCCGGCAAGTGGCAAGCGGGCCTGAACTACGATCCGCTGGTGCCGGCGCAGCCGACCAGCGTCGCCCCGGGCAAGGTCGAGGTGCTGGAGATTTTCTGGCTCGCCTGCCCGCACTGCTATGCACTCGAGCCCTACCTGCGCAGCTGGCTCAAGACCAAGCCTGCCTACGTCGAATTCGTGCGGGTGCCGGTGTACTGGCAGCCGATCCACCGTGCACACGCGCACCTTTATTACACGCTCGATGCGCTCGGACGGCCGGACCTCATCTCTAAGGCGTTCGATACCATCCACCAGGACCTCGAGAACCACACCGCGCCGCTGTTCGCCGACAACGATGAGGCGAGCTACAAGCTGCAGCAGCAGTTCGCCACGCAGAACGGCGTCAGCGCCGATGACTTCGCCAAGGCCTACAACTCCTTCACCGTGAACTCGAACCTCTCGCGTGCCGAGGAGATCACGCAGCGTTATCGCGTGGAAGGCGTGCCGCTGCTGGTCGTGAACGGCAAGTACACCACCGACGTCGGCAAGGCCGGAAGTGAAGCGAAGCTCATCGACCTCATCAACGATCTGGCCGCGGCCGAGCACGGTCACTGACCTTTTAGGGCGCAGCCGGGCGTTGCCTTAAAGATCCTGCCGTGCTGAACGTGTTCGTCCCCGGTCCGAATGGCCTGGTGCGCAGCGCGCCGGCGGACGGCGCGCCCGTGCCGCAGAATGCTCTGTGGCTCGATCTGTACCAGCCTACGGTAGAGGAGGAGCAGCACGTCGAGCACTCGCTCGGCATCGAGGTTCCCTCGCGCGAGGAGATGCGCGAGATCGAGTCCTCCAACCGGCTGTACGAGCAAAACGGCGCGCTGTACCTGACGGCAACCCTGGTCACCAAGCTCGACTCGGATCAGGGCGAAAGCACGCAGGTCACCTTCATCCTGGCCGGCACGCGCCTGGTCACCAATCGCTACGTGGATCCGCTGCCGTTCACGCGCTTCATCGCCTTCGTACAGACGCATCCGGCGGCATGCAGCTCGGCCTCGCTGCTGCTGGCCGGACTGCTGGAGGCGATCGTCAACCGCATCGCGGATGTGCTGGAAAAGGTCGGCAGCGACGCGGAGTCGATCTCGTCGCGCGTCTTTTCGCACCGCCGCTCGCACCCGCACGACTTCCGCGAGGAGCTCGAGCGCACCGGCGCGGGTGGGGAGCTGGTGTCGAAGGCGCGCGAGAGCCTGGTGAGCCTTGCGCGGCTGCTGGCCTTTCTCGAGCAAAGCACCAACGAGCAGATCAGCAAGGAGGCGCGCGCGAGCCTGCGCACCGTGTCACGCGATGTCGTTGCGCTCAGCGACCATGCCACCTTCCTCGGCGACAAGGTGCAGTTCCTGCTCGACGCGACCCTCGGCATGGTCACGATCGATCAGAACAACATCCTCAAGATTTTCTCGGTGGTGGCCGTGTTCATGCTGCCGCCCTCGGTGATCGGCGCCTTCTATGGCATGAACTTCGCCTACATCCCCTGGCTGCACGAGCGCTGGGGAGTGTGGGCGGCGCTCGCGATGATGGTGGTGTCGGCGCTGATCCCGTACGTCTACTTCAAGCGCAAGGGCTGGCTGTAGGCGACCCTCGCCTCTTAGACCGCCTGTGCCTTGACCGTCACGTCCACGTTGCCGCGAATCGCGCGCGAGTAGGGGCACAACTCGTGTGCTGCGCTGACCAGACGCTCCGCGTCCTGCTGCGAAACGCCGGCGATGCTGGCGACAAGCTCCACGGTGAGCCCGAAACCCCCGCCGCTCGCCTCCCCGATTCCCACCGCCGAACGCACCGTGATCGAGCCCGGATGAAGCTTGTGCTGGCGCGAGACGAACTCGATGGCGCTGCCGAAGCAGGCCGCGTAGCCGGCCGCGAACAGATCCTCCGGGGTGCTGGCGTTCGGGCGCCCGGGGCCGCCCATCGATTTCGGGATGGACAGGTCGACGCTGACGAGCCCGTCGGAAGACTGCGTGTGCCCGTTGCGTCCGCCGACCGCGGTCGCATGAGCCGTGTAGAGAACCTTGATCGCCATGGTGTTTACTTTCACCTCGTGTTAGGTGTGAGTTTCCGGTCTGCGCGCCGGTGGTGCAAGTTAAGCCGTCGGCCGACACCCCGCAAGGGCGCACGTTGAGCCCGACCAACTGGGTTCCCCGAAACAACCGTTCGGCGACGCCACATGCCGAAAAGGCCGCCCGTCGTCACCGGGTTTGGACCCAAACCAGCCATGTGCGAGCGGCGGCTTTCCGGCGGGGAAATTCTGCAAATGCAATCAGAGGGGCTCATTTGGACGTGCCTGTTGTCTGTGGGGTTATGCGACAAGGTTGGTGTTGTTTTTTGAATCCCCTTCGGCCCAAGACATTGAAAGCGCATAGGCTCCGACACGTCGCATCGCGAAGAGCTATGTTATCTTGGATCGACGAATACGGCCGAACAGTACATCTGTGTGAAGCACGGGTGCTACCCGTCAAGGCCGAGCAGCGGGGAGATCGATAATGAATCGTTGTATAGTTTTCGCGGGTCTTGTTTGGCTCGGCGCAGCGTCCGCTGCTCCGCCACAGGCACCGGCACCGCGAGCGCGTGATCTGGGCGTGCCATTCGATGGAACTCCGGGACCGAACAACGCGATTACCGATGTCTCAGGTGTAGAAGTCGGCTTCAAGACACTCATCTCCGGCGACGGTCCGCTGGTCCGCGGAAAGGGGCCGGTTCGCACCGGCGTCACTGCCATATTTCCGCGTAATAAGACCGACACTCGCGCCGTTTTCGCGGGCTTCTTCGCAGGAAACGGCAACGGCGACATGACCGGCACGCATTGGGTGGAGGAAAGCGGCGTTCTCGAAACCCCGATCCTCATTACGGGCACTGGCAGCGTCGGCGTCGTGCGCGACGCGGCGTTCAGATGGCTTGCCGATCATCGCAAAGGCTCCTTCTGGTACCCGGTAACGGCGGAAACCGCTGACGTGCCACTCAACGACATGGCGGGCCAGCACGTCACACAAAGCGATGTGCTCGACGCGCTTGATAGCGCTAAACCTGGGCCGGTCGCCGAGGGCAACGTGGGCGGTGGCACGGGAATGGTCTGCAACGGCTTCAAGGGCGGTACCGGGACAGCCTCGCGAAAACTGTCGGCGGAAGCGGGAGGCTACACGGTTGGCGTACTGGTGCAATGCAACTACGGCTCCGCCCGATTGTTACGTGTGGCGGGTATTCCCGTTGCGCGCGAAATGACGCTGCAGCCGCGTTGCGTCACACGGCTCCTGTCCCCGCCACAACAGCTGTTCGGCACCGTCGCAACGCTCTGTGATCCGAAGCGCTTGGCTATTGCCGACGGCCTGAATCAAGAGCACCGCGGCTCGATCATCATCGTGATCGGCACCGACGCCCCCATGACGGCCGAGCAGCTGAAGCGTCTGGCGCGGCGCGCCTCGGTGGGCCTTGGACGCCTCGGCGCCATCGAGAGCGATGGGTCCGGGGACATCTTTATCGCCTTCTCAACCGCTAATGCGGGCGCCGACGATGGCAACTGGGCCGCTGACACCGGCAAGCCGGCGCAGGTCGAGCGCCTGCGCAGTGCAGCCCTCAACCCCTTGTTCGAAGCCACAGTCCAGGGAGTTGAGGAATCCGTAGTAAACGCCCTGGTCGCCGCCCGTACCATGACGGGCGCGGACTACTGGACCGTCGCGGCTCTACCTCACGATCAGCTGCAGGCCGTACTGCGCCGCCACGGCATGCTGCTCGAAACGGGCGCGCAGCACGGAGAGACCCCGAAATGACATCGGGTAAGTGTTTGGTCGGTTCCTGATGTCCTTAGGACGGCTTCTGCCGCATGTGAGTTCTGCTACCTCTGACGCGCCAGGAGCCCGCGATATGATGCTCCCGGTAGCCGGAAATGGCCCTCAACCAAACTATCTGAGGACACTTCAGATGCACCATTCCCGTCTCTGCGCCGTGCTGATCGACTGCCGGACCTCCGATTTGGACGGGGCCGCCCGCTTTTGGGGCGAGGCGCTAGGTCGCTCCGTGGATCCCAACCATGCCGGCAGCCGCGGCAATTACCTCATGCTAGAGACCCCGCCCGACGAGCCCATCGTGCAGATTCAGCGCGTGGACCACGAGAGCCGCGTCCACATAGACATCGAGACCGATGATATCGCGGCCGAAGTGGCGCGGTTGACAAAGCTGGGTGCCAAGGTTGTCGAGCGCCTCGAGCGCTGGGTGGTGCTGGAGGCGCCGACCGGCCAACGGTTCTGTGTCGTAAGGGTACAGCGTCCGGGTTTCCCGAAGAATGCCAACCGCTGGGAGTAACCTAACTACAAGGTCCGAAATTGGCGTCTGCTGACGCATTGGCCCGTGCTGCCGGTTTTGACAGGCATTGGGATAGGTGCCAGAAAGAACGATCTATCTCTCCTTATGAGCGAGGATCTGAACTGCCACGGGCGACGCTGGTGTTGGCATTCGCTTTTGATGGGTCAAATCTGAGCCATGCCACCATCGACGAAGAGTTCGATTCCATTGACGAAGCTGCTGTCGTCGGAGGCGAGGAACAGGACAGCCTTCGCAATTTCATCGGGGACGCCGACGCGTCCAAGCGGGATTACGGCAGCCTGGGAGGCTATGAAACCCGTCATCTGCTCTTTGGTCAGGCCAAGCTGGTCGTAACCTGGTGTAGGTATGGTACCGGGGCTGACGACGTTTACACGGATTTGGCGGTCTTTCAGATCGACGATCCAGCTGCGCGCGAAGGAACGCAGCGCGGCTTTGCTCGCGGCATAGACGCTGAACGCCGGCATACCCTTGATCGAAACCATCGACGCGTTGAGGATGATCGACGAGCCTCGCGGCATCAGCGGCAGGGCCTTCTGCACGCTGAACAGTGTTCCCTTCACATTGACGTCGAAGGTCTTGTCGAAACTCGCTTCGGTGATCGCGCCGAGCGGCAGCAATTCACCCACGCCGGCGTTGGCGAACAGAATATCGATCCGTCCCTTTTCAGTCTTGATCCGCTCGAACAGGCGATCGAGATCGGCGAGATTGGCGATGTCGCCGCGAACGCCGACAGCATTGGCTCCGATTTCCGCCACAGCTGCGTCGAGCTCGTCCTGGCGACGTCCGGTGATGAAGACGAAAGCACCTTCAGCAGCAAATAACCTCGCGGTCGCCCGACCAATCCCGCTGCTGGCGCCGGTCACTACGGCCATTTTGCCCTTCAATCGACCCATGCTGCTGTTCCTTCTTGAGAGTGCTTTGTTGGCCTCGCGGGCCCCCATTTCAGAAATTCGTTCAGATGACCCAACGGGCCGTCCGCCTGGCCCAGAGAATCATATATGTACCGACTGGTACTGAAAGTACCCACCTTGACAGGCGCCCGTCAACTATTTATTTACCTACTGGTATGAAAGGCAAAGGAATCAAAGAGAAGCGCGGGCGACCGCGTGCGTTCGATGCCGACCAAGCACTCGACAGTGCCATGCAGGTATTCTGGCGAAAGGGGTACCTGGGCACGTCGCTGGAGGATCTGACTGAAGCGATGAACATCAACCGCCCCAGCCTCTATGCCGCGTTCGGCAACAAAAGGGCGTTGTATCGGCTGGCGCGGGAGCGGTACTTCGAAGGACCGTCCCGGTACCTAAGCGAAGCTCTCAAAGAGCCGACGGCTCGCCGGGTGATGGAGCGTCTCTTCTACGGCGTCGTCGACATGCTGACCAAAGCGCAATCTCCCAGAACATGTTTGTGGGTGCACGGGGCTTTGTCTTGTGGCGATGACCCCTTGCGGCCGGAGTTCGCCGCGCAGCGCGCCGCCGGGCTGGCGGACCTGCGAAAAAGGTTCCGACGTGCAAAGCTCGATGGAGACCTGCCAGAAACTGTCGATGAGGACGGGCTCGCGCACTTGGTGCAGACCCTCAACTTCGGTCTGACCCTGCAAGCCTCCACGGGTGCTACACGCAAGGAGTTGTTGGGCATCGTCGAGGGCGCGCTACGTTCCCTGCCGAGTTGACCAAATTTAAGGAAGGTCGCGAGCGTCCGCTTCGAGGCAGCCATTTCGGCCACGTCGTTGCCTGCTTGTGGCCGGGAACTGCCCGACTAGGCTCCCGAAACCGGACTGTCAGCGCCAAACCCAGAGAGCCATCGGCAGGGTCGCTTGTTGGTGGCCATGCGCTACGACCCCTTCGCCGCAAGAGTGTCACCCATGTCTCCGGTATAAAACGCCACCTATCCAATCGGAATGGACCCCAGTGCAGATTGGCGCGCCCGACTGGATTCGAACCAGCGACCTGCAGCTTCGGAGGCTGCCACTCTATCCAACTGAGCTACGGGCGCGTTGGGGCGGGCGATAATACGCGCCGCCGGCGGGAGCGTCTATTTACGAGCCGGGGCGGCGCACGGCTATACTACCGCGCCAATCGGCGCTCTCGCAGCGGATCAAATCGTGAGCAAACAGGATACCCATTTCTTCAATATGTTCAGCCTTGTAATCGGGCTTCTGGTTGCGATCACGGTCTCTTTGTTCGCGCTCGCCCGCGTCGTGGCGAGTCACACGCAGGACCTGCAGGTGCTAAGCGAAGTCGACTACGGCAAGGCCGTCGCGGCACGTCTGCAGTTGCCGAGCCAGGAGGCCGTCGCCGGCCAGGACAACTCGGCAATGGCCATCAAGACTGAGAGCCCGTCCGGCACGGCGGCCCCGGCTGCGGCGATGCCGCAGAACGGCACTCAGCTGTTCGACCAGACCTGCAGCGCCTGTCACGGACAGGGCATTGCCGGTGCGCCCAAGGCGGGCGACAAGGCAGCCTGGGCGCCGCGTATTGCCGAGGGCAAGGCGACGCTCTATCAGCATGCGCTGAATGGCTTCCAGGGCAGCTCCGGAGTGATGCCGCCCAAGGGCGGCCGCACGGATGTGCCGGACGCGATCGTCAAAGAGGCGGTCGATCACATGGTGCAGATGGCGCAGTAGGCGCCCGGGGGCCCTGCACCTACGGCTGACTGCCGCCTGGCGCGCCCGTGCCGGGGCCGCCACCTTCCAGCGCCGACAGTCTTGCTTCGAGTGCCTCCAGGCGAGCGCGGGTGCGCTCGAGCACGCGTGCCTGCGCATCGAACTCATCCCGGCTCACCAGATCCAGTTTGCTGAGGCGCTCGCGCAGCACCGCGCGGAAGTTGCTCTCCAGGTCCGCCTGTACGCTGCGAAGCGCCGGTGGCACGCGCTCCAGCAACCGGCGGGCGATCTCATCGATGCGAAATGTGTCCATGTGTCCTCGTCTCACCACCGCCCCGATTTGAGGCAGCGACCCGAATATCAGCTCTAAAATGGTGCAGCCTTGCGACGGCTGCGCACACAAGCTGCGCAATCCGCGCCGCCACCGGCAATGGCACGAAATCTGCACCTTGCTCTGCGCACCTCATTAGCTTACGCGCCAGGCAGTGCGCGTGCAGCGGTGTGTCTGTCGCGTAAAACATCAGGTGAAGACCATGCCCATCGCTGCCCAGACTGCGCATCGTTCCGGCCGCGTGCTGGCCGTGCTCGCAGCCCTCGCCCCGGCCGTTTCCTTTGCCGCGGCGCCGTTGCCGAGCAAGGGCGACACGGCCTGGATGCTGACCGCCACGGCGTTCGTGCTGCTGATGTCAGTACCCGGCCTTGCGCTGTTCTACGGCGGACTGGTGCGCACCAAGAACATGCTGTCGGTGCTCATGCAGGTGTTCGTCGGCTTCTCGCTGATCTCGGTGCTGTGGTGCGTCTACGGCTACTCGCTGGCCTTTACGCAAGGCAATGCCGTCATCGGAGGTTTCAGCCGGCTGTTCCTCGCCGGCACGTTCGATCCGAAGTCCGGCGCGTATTCACTGGCCTCGACCTTCAGCAAGAACACCCCGCTCTACGAGCTGGTGTACGTGGCGTTCCAGTCGACCTTCGCCGCCATTACCTGCTGCCTGATCCTGGGTTCGCTGGTGGAACGCATCAAGTTCTCCGCGCTGCTCTTGTTCCTGGTCATCTGGTTCACCTTCAGCTACTGCCCCGTCGCACACATGGTGTGGTACTGGGCGGGCCCCGATGCCTACGTATCGGCCGACAAGGCGGACGCGGTGAATGCGACCGCGGGGCTGATCTGGCAGTGGGGCGCGCTTGATTTCGCCGGTGGCACGGTGGTGCATATCAACGCAGGGGTTGCAGGTCTGGTCGGGGCCTTCGTGCTCGGCCGGCGCATCGGTCTGGGGCGCGAGCCGATGGCACCGCACAGTCTCACCCTGACCATGGTCGGCGCCTCGCTCCTGTGGTTCGGCTGGTTCGGCTTCAACGCGGGCTCGGCGCTGGAGGCCAACGGCTCAGCCTCGCTCGCCTTCATGAACACCTATCTCGCCACAGCCTGCGCGGTGCTGTCCTGGATATTCGTCGAGTGGTTCGTGAAGGGTAAGCCCTCGATGCTCGGCGCGGCCTCCGGTGCCGTGGCAGGCCTCGTCGCCATCACCCCGGCCGCGGGTAATGTCGGCATCCCGGGCGCCTTCGCGATCGGCCTTGGGGCCGGGGTGGTGTGCCTGTGGGGCGTGACGGGACTCAAGAGGCTGATCAGGGCCGACGATTCGCTCGACGTCTTCGGGGTGCACGCGGTGGGCGGTATCTTCGGCGCGCTCATGACCGGCATCTTCAATGCCCCCGCTCTGGGAGGCCCGGGCTCCACGATCGACTGGGTGACCGGCGCCAGCGGCTACCCCGGGATATGGACCCAATTCAGGATTCAGCTGCAGGCGGTGTGCCTGGTGGCGGTGTGGACGGCGACCGTCGCCTTCATCGCCTTCCACATCGTGAAGCAGCTGGTGAACCTGCGCGTGCCCGAAGAAGACGAACGGGAGGGGCTCGATATCACCTCGCACGGTGAGCGGGCGTACGATCTGTAAGTGACCGAACGGGGTCGCTATTTTGGTATGGTGAGCCTGTGGCGGGGGCCACAGGGCGAGGTGTGTGACGGAGTTCTAGGCCCGCTCCCGCCGCGAACGCTCATACTGCCCCGCCCGGAGGCCATTTATGCTGCGACGTGTAGCCCTGACTGCCCTGATCCTTGCCGGAGCGCTGAGCGGCGCTCGGGCGGACGTCTATCGCTGGGTCGATGACAAGGGCGAGCCCCACTACAGCGATCAGTGGTTCCCGGGCGCGGAAGTCATCAAGACGGACAAGGCGCGCCCGCCAGGCGCTGGCGCCGCCGTGCGCTCGTCCGACCAGAAGAATCTCGCCGCAGCCAACACCAAAGTATCTGCGCAGCTGAACGACACGGACAACGCCCGCGCGGTCCAGGAAGACGTTAACAAGCGGCGCGAAGCGGTCTGCAAGACCGCCAAGGACGCCTACATGAGGGCGATCACGGCGCGCCGCATCTACAAGGATGACAAGGACGGTGAGCGCAGCTACATGTCGGACCAGGATGCCGACGCGTACCGGGACTCCTTGCGCAAGACGGTGCAGGACAACTGCGGCAGCGTCCCGCAATTCGATCCCAATGCGCCAATCCCCGAGCCGCAGCCGATTCCTGAGCCCAAGCCCATCCCCGAGCCGAAGGTCAACCCGGCGGACGCGACCTCGCCCTAGTCAGCGCCTGCGCTGCACGCGTCGCGGCCTCACGCCCAAAGCCCTATAGTGACGCCCGCGGCCGAAACAGGCCGTGCCGCCTGGACCGGTACGATGCGCACAGGTTTTGTCGGACTCGGCGCCATGGGCCAGAACATGGCGCGCAACCTGCACCGCGCGGGCCTGCTCGCCGGTGTCTTCAACCGTACTGCCGAGAAGGCCGTCCAGCTCGCCGGCGAGCTTCAGGTCACGGCGTACGCCACCCTCAAGGATCTCGCCGCAGACGTGGACGCCGTAGTGGTGTGCGTTTCGGCGGACACCGATGTACTCGAAGTGACCCAGGCGCTCGCCGCAGGCCTGAAAAGCGGGGCGCTGGTGCTCGACTGCTCGACCGTGGCCGCTGAGACGGCGCGACGGGCGCAGGAGCTGCTGAGCGCAGCCGGTGTCGGGTTTCTCGACTGCCCGGTGAGCGGCGGGGTGGAAGGCGCGCGCGATGCGACGCTGGCCATCATGGTCGGCGGGTCGCCGCAGGCTTTCGAGCGTGCGCAGCCGATCCTGCAGGCGCTCGGCAAGACCATCACGCTGTTCGGGCCCACCGGCAGCGGACAGGCGGCCAAGGCCACCAACCAGATCATGTGCGCGGGCATCATCGAGGCGGTCGCCGAGGCCATGGCCTTCGCCCGCGCCCAGGGGCTGCCGCTCGATAAGCTGATCGAGACCCTCGGCAAGGGCGCAGGCTCGAGCTGGTACTTCGTGCATCGCGCACCCAACATGGCGCGCGGCGCCTACCCGGCGGGCTTTCGCGTGCGCCTGCACGCCAAGGACCTGCGCATCTGCCACGACATGGCGGCACGTTTCGGCGTCACGCTGCCGCTGGTCGAGCGCATGCTTGGCGAGTATGCCGAGCTCGTGGCGCGCGGCTACGGCGAGGAGGACATCTCCGCCACTTTCCGCCTGAAGGCCGAGCTGTTCGAGCGCACCAACATCATGGGCGGACCGTCCCGCGGCGACGCATGAACGGCGAGTCCGGCGGCAGGAACGCCCTGTACCTGCCGGACTTCTGCAACGCGCGCGCGACGCTCGCCATCGTGCTGATCGTCGAGCTCACCGCGCTCATCCTGACCCTGGCACGCCAGAGCATGGTGGTCGATTTCTGGACCGATCTGGTGCGTACGTCGCTCTTTCTCTTGTGGATCGGGCTTGCCGGGGCGGGGCTGCTGTGCCTGCTGCGCCCGCGGCTGGGACGAATGACCATCGCGGTAGGCTCTGCGGCGATGCTGGCAACCATCACCGCGGCGGTGGCCGCGGTGTCGGTTTGCGTTTACCTGATCGGACGCACGCGGCTGGTGCTCGATTCCAGCGGTGCAACCCTGTTCCCGCCCGAGCCGCTCAGTTTCGTGGTGCGCAACATCTGGATCGGATTGATCGTGTCGGGCCTGGCGCTGAGGTATTTCTACGTTTCGCACGAATGGCGGCGCAGCATCGAGCTGCGCGCCGCGGCGCGGGTGCACGCGCTGCAGGCGCGCATCCGGCCGCACTTCCTGTTCAACAGCATGAACACCATCGCCGCCCTGACGCGCAGCGACCCGCCGCGTGCGGAAGCTGCGGTACAGGATCTCGCCGACCTGTTCCGCGCCGCCCTGAGCGAGAAGCGCGACACCATCACGCTTGCCGAGGAGATCGAAGTCGCACGCACCTACCAGCGCATGGAGCAGCTGCGACTCGGCGAGCGACTCAAGGTCGAGTGGAAGACCGACTCGCTGCCGGCGCATGCCCTGGTGCCCGGGCTCATGATCCAGCCGCTGCTCGAGAACGCGATCTACCACGGTATCGAGCCGCGCGCGGAAGGCGGCACGATCACCATTACCGGCGAGGTCTCAGGCCAGCTCGTGACCATCGTGGTGCGCAATCCGCTCGATCCGGGGCCCGGCGAGCGCGAGGGCAACCGCCTGGCGCTGGCCAACATCCGCGAGCGCCTGAGCCTTACCTATGGCGAACGCGCGCTGATGAAATCCGGCCGCTTCGACGCGGAATACATCGTGACGCTGCGCTTCCCGCTGGTGGAAAAATCCGCCGGCACGCTGAAGCCGCAGCCCGGCTGAGCGCATGGCGGAGCCTGCCAAACTCAAGGTGCTGATCGTCGATGACGAGGCGCCGGCGCGCGAGCGGCTGCGCAGTCTCCTGGCCGAGATCGTGGATGTGGAAGTGGCGGGTGAGGCGGTGAACGGCCATGAGGCGCTGAGCCGCACCCAGGAGCTGGTGCCGGACGTGGTGCTGCTGGACGTGCGCATGCCGGGCATGGATGGCCTGGAGGCCGCGCGCCATCTGAACGTGCTGGAAGAGCCACCGGCGGTCATCTTCACCACCGCGTTCGATGAGTATGCGGTCGAGGCTTTCCAGGCGCACGCGGTCGGCTACCTGCTCAAGCCGGTCCGCAAGGAACAGCTGGCCGCATCCCTGGTGCGTGCCGGCCGCCTGACGCGTGCCCAGCTGCAGAAGCTCGCCGCCGGCGAGGGCCGCCGCACGCATATCGCCGCGCGTCGCCGCGACGGACTCAAGCTCATCCCGATCGAGGAAGTGCAGTACCTGCTCGCCGACCAGAAGTACACCACCGTCGCGCACCTCAACGGCGAGGACCTGATCGAGGATTCGCTGCGACTCCTGGAGCGCGAGTTCGGCTCGGCCTTCGTGCGCATCCATCGCAATGCGCTGGTCGGCGTCAAGCACCTCGAGCGCATCGAACGCAACTCCGAAGGTCAGTACTTCGTGCGCCTGCGCGGCTGCGCGGCGCCGTTGCCCGTGAGCCGCCGCATGGCGGGGGAACTGAAGGAGCGCTTCCGTATCTGATCGCCCGCGTCCGGACCGCCGCATGCACCGCCGCGAGCGCGGCTCAGCGCCCGCTCGGCAGAAGCCCCTTGTCCACGAGCACCGGAGGATGGCGGTGATGGGTCCCCTGCTCCCATGCATAGGCATAGCCGAGCAGGTCGCCGTCGCGGAAAGGGCGTGCCGAGAACTCCATACCGAACGGTAGTCCGTTCTCATAGAAGCCGCCGACCACGACCACCGCGGGAACTCCCAGCATATTCACCCAGCTGGTGGCTGAATGCGGCCCCTCGCTGACCCGACCGTCCTGCGGCATCGTCTCATCGACCGGTGGCATTTGGATGGCCGGATAAACGTAGCCGTCGAGCTGCAGCCGATCCATGGTTTCAAGGTAGTCCTGCAGGGCACGCCGGCGCGGACCTTTGTAGTTGCGCTCCGCGTCCGGGTCTGTTTCCAGGACGCGCTGTGTGATCTTGATGTCGCCGGATTCGAATTCCGCATTGATCGGCTCGCTGCCGATGACGGGCGCACCGAGCGGCGCGCCCATGACTCGCTCGTAGTCGGCGCTTGAGCGGTACTCTGCCGGGCCGAATTCCTTCAGAAACAGGTCGGTGCCTTCGCGCACATACGGGTAGGTACTCACCCGGGCCGCGGTGCGGGCGAAGCTCGCCGGCAGCACCGAGTCATCCATGACGACCGTGGCACCGAGCGCGCGCAGTTCCTCGATCGCTTTCATGAAGGCCGCGCGGGTGCGCGGATCAAGCGCCACCGCCTGGTCGGCGGCCTGCTTCTCGGCCGCGACGTCCGGTACCACCGCCGGCGTCCCGCGAAAAGGAATCCCGATCCCCTCGAGCACAAAGGCCGGTACACCGAAACGCTTGCCGCGCAGCGCGTCGCTCTTGAGATAGGGCAGGTAGGGCCCGCGCTGTGCCTTCGCGGCGGAGCCCTGGGTGAGCGGATCGAGCGGGTCCTCGCCCGCCATCACCGCAAGCGCGATCGCAGCGTCCGACACGGTACGGGCGATGGGCCCGGTGTTATCGAGCAACCAGTCGAGCGGGGCGATCCCGGCGATGCTGACCAGTCCGCGGGTCGGGAACACACCGATCACCGCGCTGGTCGCGGACGGCATGCGGATCGAATTGCCGGTGTCGGTGCCGTTTCCGAGCACGGCCAGATTGGCCGTGACCGCCGTGACCGTCCCTCCGGAGGAGCCGCCGGGAGAGAAGCGCACGTCGTAGGCATTGCCGGTGCGGCCGAACGAGCTGCTGCGGTTGGTGTCGGAGTTCGCGAAGTCCGGCATATTGGTGTGACCGATGATGATCGCTCCGGCAGCGCGCAGGCGCGCCACGATCGTGGCGTCGCGAGGAGCTACGAGCTCGTGACCCGGCACGGTATAACCCTCCCAGCCGTCCGTGGTCACCTTGCCCTGGATGCTGGTGTTGGCCTTGATGACGATCGGCACTCCCCACAAGGGGCCGTGGGCCGCACCTGCCGCGGCGTCCTCGCGCGCCGCCAGCGCCCGCGCGTCGGCGTCGAACACCTGTTCGATGGGGCGGTAAATGCCGTTGTAGCGGGCGATCCGCTCGAGATACCAGTCGACCACCCGCGCTACGGTGTACTTGTGCTCGGCGTAATACTGGTGCAACTGCGGGATGGTGACCTCGATCAGGTCCCGATCCATCGCGGCGGTCGAAGTTGTCGCAGGCTGTCGCGCGGATACAAGAGAGACCAGCGCCAGGGCCAGCGCGCACGGGCCAATCAGCCGAAGGATTCGGGATTTCAAAGCCGGCGCGCCTTTACGATCGGCAGGACGCGACAGCTTGATGCGATCGGCCATCAACGAGACTCCCCCGGCGCTGCCCGATGCGGGCCATTTGAGTGCAGTATGGCGAATTAGCAACAACCGCGCCCGCCGTTCTGCGACTTGCATCCGTATATATAATAACGTAATAACATCAGGGCGCTGGTGAGCCGTACTCATTCAGGCGACAGTCAAAAAAAGGGGAGCGACACCATGATCTTGAGAACAAGAATGATCGCGCCGGCGATCGCGATGGCAGTGGCGCTGGCGCTCGCCGAGGGCGCCTACGCCGCCGACGCCGCAGCCAGCGATTCCGGAGATCAGCTCACCGAGGTGGTCGTCACGGCGGAAAAGCGCGCCGAGAACATTCAGACGACTGCCGCAAGCATCACCGCCGTGTCGGCGCAGGACATCACGGATCGTGGCATCGTCGACTTCAATTCCCTCGCCCAGTCGGTGGCCGGCATCTCCATGCGCACCTCCGGTCCTGGCCAGACGGAATTCGAGATGCGGGGCCTCAACTCCGCCGGGGGCAACACCTCGCAGGTCGGCTTCTACTTCGACGAGACGCCGCTGTCGTCGCCGGCCTCGTCGCAGCTCGGCAAGGAAGAGATCGACCCGACGCTCTACGACCTGAACAGGGTCGAGGTGCTGCGAGGTCCGCAGGGGACGCTGTACGGCTCGAGCTCTATGGGCGGCACCGTCAAGCTGGTCCCCAACATGCCGGATTCGGGCGCAGTCGCGGCCTCGGGCGAGTCGCAGACCTCCTATACGGGCTCGGGCGGCAGCATCAACCAGAAGGTCAACGGCATGTTGAACCTGCCGCTCGGCGATACCGCGGCGATACGCTTCGTCGCCTCGGAGAGCTACGACAGCGGCTGGATCAAGCGCATCGTTCTCGCGGACGGGGCGCCCGTCGACACGGGAAGCTTTGCCCTCGGGACCAATGCGCGGCCGGCCAACTTCTACACCTACCCGGTGGCCGAGACGATCGACGGCGCGAACACCACGCAGCTCACCTCCGCGCGGGCGATCCTGTTGTGGAAGCCAATCGACACCCTGACGATCACGCCGATGGTGATGTACCAGCTGACCCAGCAGGGTGCACCCAATGCCGTGGACGTGAATGGCAATCCGACCCACCCCAGCACGCCGGACGTGCTGGCTCACTGGGAGCCCTTCGATTCGGCCGAGCCGCAGCGCGATCGTTTCACGCTCGGAAGTCTCAAGATCGAATGGGACCTTCCCGGCTTCCAGATCACTTCGGCGACGGCCGACTGGAATCGCAACACGCTCGTGTCGCAGGACAGCACCGAGGAGAACAACGACGCCTTCGGCTTCCCGAATTACGATGCCGGTGTCGGGGCAGGCGGCGGCCCATTTGGCGTCGGGCCATCGGGTCCGGCGCCCAACGGCCCGTCGGTGACTGAGAAAGACTATACGCGGCAGTACAGCGAGGAGCTGCGGGCGACCTCGACGGGCAGCGGTCCCTTCCAGTGGATCCTCGGCTACTTCTACCAGGACCTGTATTCCGAATGGGATGAGTGGGCCATCGCTCCGCAGGCCGCACCGGCACTTTCCGCCGCCATCCCCGGGTACCCGGCCACCACCAACCTGTACGTTGACTACCAGCCGCAGGTCATCACGCAGAACGCAGAGTTCGGCGAGCTTTCCTGGCAGTTCACACCGGAGCTCAAGGGCACGGTGGGACTGCGGCACTACCACTACAGTTTCAGCCAGAATAACGAGGAATACGGTGTGTTCACGGTGAATGGGGCTCCTGGGACTGTCAATTTGCCCAACACGCCCTACTACACGAGCGCTGCAAACACTGCGAGCGGCACAACGCCGAAGTTCGATCTGAGCTACCAGATCGACAAGGACTTCATGGTCTATACCACGGCCGCCAAGGGCTTTCGCCTGGGTGGCGCGAACCAGCCGATTCCGACGCAACCACCCGTCAGCTGCGCTGCGCCGCAAGGCCCGCTGCAGGGCAACGAGGTCGCCCTGCAGGCAAAGATTCTCAACAGTTGCAATCCCGCGGTGTATGTGGCCGCGCCCAAGACCTTCGACTCGGACTCGGTGTGGAATTACGAGATCGGCGAGAAATCCGCCTGGCTCGACCGCCGGGTGATCGCCAACGTCTCGGCCTACTACGAGCGCTGGTCCAATCCGCAGATCGCGACCAATCTCAACGGGTACGGCATCACGGCCAACGGGGGTAATGCGCGCATCTATGGCCTCGAGGCGGAATTCCAGGCGTTGCTCACACCCGAGTGGACGCTCGGAATCAACTCCGGCTACACGAACGCGAAGTTCACCGAGTCGAGCGCGATCACCGGATACCCGGAAGGGTACTCGGTGCCCGACATCCCCGACTTCACGGCTTCGGCCACACTGCGCTGGAAGCATCCGGTCACCGATAGGCTCAGCGTGACCGGAACGCTCGAGGGCGATTATGTCGGCACGCGCACGGATGCCCCGTACGGCGAGTCGATCACGATCTATCCGACGGCGCCCTCTTACATCAGCAATTATCTGATCCATCTGCCCTCGTATGGGCTCGTCAACCTGCGCCTCGGAGTGAGCGGGACTACACCGAACGGTGCGTCCTGGTTCGCGATGCTGTTCGTCAACAACCTCACGAACAAGATTACGATCCTCGATCCGCAGCCGCAGATCGACCTGCAGCTGAACGCTTATGTCCGCTACCTGGTCAATCAGCCCATCACCGGGGGCATCGACCTCGGGTACAGGTTCTGACCGCGCCGCGGGCGCAGGGGGTTGCAGATTAGAGGATGTAGCGGCTGAGGTCCTCGTCCTGGACCAGCTTGCCTAAGTGATCGTCGACGTACTTCGCGTCGATCAGTACGTGTGTCGTCTCAGCCTGGTCCTTGTCGGCGGCCTCGTACGACACCGTCTCCAGGAGGCGCTCCATCACGGTATGCAGCCGCCGCGCGCCGATGTTCTCGGTGCGCTCGTTGACCTGGAAGGCGATCTCGGCGATGCGGCCGACGCCGTCCTCCGCGAATTCGACCTGCACGCCCTCGGTGGCCATCAGCGCCGTGTACTGGGCGGTGAGCGAGGCATCCGGCTCGGTGAGGATGCGCACGAAGTCGCCGACCTTGAGTGAGTCGAGCTCGACGCGGATCGGTAAGCGCCCCTGCAGCTCGGGGATCAGGTCCGAGGGCTTGGACAGGCTGAAGGCGCCGGAGGCGATGAACAGCACGTGATCGGTCTTTACCGGCCCGTACTTGGTCGCAACGGTTGAGCCTTCCACCAGCGGCAAGAGGTCGCGCTGCACGCCCTCGCGCGACACGTCGGCGCCGAGGGTCTCCTGGCGGCGCGTGACCTTGTCGATCTCGTCGATGAACACGATGCCGTTCTGCTCGGCATTCGCCAGCGCCTGGATCTTCAGCTCATCCTCGTTGATGAGCTTGCCGGCTTCCTCGTCGGTGAGGAGCTTGAGCGCCTCGCTCACCTTCACCTTGCGGGTGCGGGTGCGGTTGCCGCCCAGGTTCTGGAACATCGACTGCAGCTGCTGCTGCATCTCCTCCATGCCCGGCGGTGCCATGATCTCAACTCCCGCCGGCATGCCGCGCAGCTCGATCTCGACCTCGCGGTCGTCCAGTTCGCGCTCGCGCAGCATCTTGCGGAATTTCTGGCGCGTCTCGCTGTCGCGCGCGTGCGCCGGCTCGTCGGTGGAGAAGCCCATCATGCGCGGCTTCGGCAGCAGCGTATCGAGCACGCGGTCCTCGGCGGCATCGAGTGCCCGCTCGCGCACCTTGGCCATTTCCTGCTCGCGCGTCATCTTGACCGCAACATCCGCCAGTTCCTTGACGATGGAGTCGACGTCGCGACCGACGTAACCCACCTCGGTGAACTTGGTGGCCTCGACCTTCACGAACGGCGCGTTGGCAAGTTTTGCCAGGCGTCGCGCGATCTCGGTCTTGCCGACACCGGTCGGCCCGATCATGAGAATGTTCTTGGGCGTGATTTCCTGGCGCAGCGGCTCGTCCACCTGCATGCGGCGCCAGCGGTTGCGCAGCGCGATGGCCACGGCGCGCTTGGCGGCGTCCTGGCCGATGATGTGCTTGTCGAGCTCCTGGACGATCTGCCTGGGCGTGAGGGCTGACATGATGATCAGACCCGTACGCCTTTCGCGGCATTCAGTTCCTCGATGATCACGTTGCGGTTGGTATAGATGCAGATATCGGCCGCAATGTTCAGCGCGCGCTCCACGATACCGCGCGCATCCAGCTGCGAGCCCTCGAGCAGCGCCCGCGCGGCCGCCAGCGCGTACTGTCCGCCCGAGCCGATCGCGGCAACGTCGTAGTCCGGTTCGATCACGTCGCCGTTGCCGGAGATCACGAACAGCTTCTCGGTATCCCCGACCAAGAGCAGCGCCTCCAGGCGCCGCAGGTAACGGTCCGAGCGCCAGTCCTTGGCCAGCTCGATCGCGGCGCGGGTGAGATTGCCGTATTTCTCGAGCTTGCCTTCGAAGCGCTCGAACAGCGTGAAGGCGTCCGCGGTGCCGCCGGCAAAGCCCGCCAGCACCTTGTCGTTGGCCAGCCGTCGCACCTTGCGCGCGTTGCCCTTCATGACGGTGCTGCCGAGGGTGACCTGTCCGTCGCCGCCGAGCGCAATCGCGCCGTTGCGCCGTACGCCCAGGATGGTCGTACCGTGGGGATTAAAGCCTGCTGTTTCGCTCATACCCGTATCCGTAACCCCATGCCGTGACTGCCCCCGCAGCGCTGCGCGCAGCTCAAGCCTTGCGGCGCGCGCGCGGGTGGGTAGCGTCGTAAATGCGGGCTAGGTGCTGGAAGTCAAGATGGGTGTAAATCTGGGTGGTCGAGATATCGGCATGACCGAGCAGTTCCTGCACCCCGCGCAGCTCGCCACCCGATTCGAGCAGGTGCGAGGCAAAGGAGTGCCGGAACAGGTGCGGGTGCACGTGCATGCCGAGCCCCTGGCGCTTCGCCCAGAACTTGACCCGCGACTGGACGGCGCGCGCACCCAAGCGGCTGCCGTTGCGTCCCACGAACAGCGCCGCCTCACCCTGGCGTGCCAGTGCGGAGCGTTCCTTGAGCCACGACTGCAGCGCCTGCACCGCGACGCGCCCGACCGGAACGATGCGCGCCTTGTTGCCCTTGCCGATGACGTGTACCACACGCTCCTTCAGATCGATGCTCGTCATCTGCAGGGCCACCAGCTCAGCCAGCCTGAGTCCGGAGGAGTACAGCAGCTCCATGATCGCCCGGTCGCGTGTGGTGAGCGTATCGCCCGGTGCGATCTGAAGCAGCCGCGCCATCTGGTCGGCATCGAGCGTCTGCGGCAGGCGGCGTGCGGCCTTGGGCGCGCGAACGCCCTGGGCGGGATTTCTCGTGACGCGCGCAGCCCTTGCTGCCGTTGAGTGCCCCTCGCGCAGCAGGAACGTATAGAAGCTGCGCACCGCCGAGAGGCGGCGCTGGATGCTGCGCGGGGCGAGACCGGCTGCGTGCGAATGTGCGGCGAACACTCGCAGGTGCTGCTCATCGAGCCCGCGCCATTCCTTGACGCCGCTGCGATCGCAGAACTTCACCAGTGCGGCAAGATCGCGCGCGTAGCTCGCATCGGTGTGCGCGGACAGGCGCCGCTCGCTGCCCATGTAGCGCCGGAAGCGAGCCACCCACTCAAGCGCTGCGGGAGTCATCGCCCGCCCGATCCGCGCGCTCAGCGCGCCGGCGTGCTGGCCAGCGAGTCGCCGATCAACTCCGCCATGCGCGCCAGAAACTCGGTGCTCATGCCGGGGTGGAATCTCTCGCGGTCGGCGCTGCCGAGCGCGAGCAACCCCACCGCGCCCTTTTCCCCGAGCGGCACCAGTGCAACCGAACCCATCTCCAGGCCCTCCGGGCCGAACAGGTACTCGCGCTGCGAGTCGCGCGCCTGGCCGCACCGCGGCTTGCCGCTGGCAAACAGCGATTCGAAGGACTTGAGGTTCGGATCATCCGCCGGCACGGTGCGCACGAAGCGCGGTGCGCTGGGATCGGGCTCGTCTCCGATCAGCACCAGGGCGGCGTGGAAGGCATCGAAGTCCTCGCGCAGTCCCGCCTCGATGCGCGCGATGGCCTCCTGGCGCGGCACGGCGCTCAACAGGCGGCGCGTGAAGCGGTGCAGGCGCTCGGAGATGGCATCGTTGGCGCGCGCTACGCGCACCAGCTCGGCAAGCTTGCCCTCGAGCGCCGCCTGCTTCTCGCGCAGTACCTCGATCTGGCGCTCGACCAGCGAAATGGTCGAGTCGCCGCGCGCGTGCGGCAGCCTCAGTCGCGCCAGCACGGCCTGATGGCGCTCGAAGAACTCCGGATTACGCTGCAGGTAGCTCGCGACGGACTCCTCTTCGGTGTCCACCGCAGCCACACCACGAGCCTCTCGTGTCGTCATAGTGATCTAGACCTCGAAGTGACCCTGGAACGATACTTGTGCAGGTCCGCTCAGCCAGATGTGCTCGCCCGGACCTGCCCAGTTTACGCGCAACTCACCGCCGCGCACGCCCACGCGCACCTGCGCATCGAGCAGGCCGCGCCGGCGGCCCACCGCCACGGCTGCGCAGGCGCCCGTGCCGCAGCTGCGGGTTTCGCCGGCGCCTCGCTCGTACACGCGCAACCGCACCTCGCCGCGTGCCACGATCTGAAGGAAGCCGGCGTTCACCCGCCTGGGGAAGCGCGCATGGCGCTCAATCGCAGGCCCCAGCTGCGCCACCGGCGCCTCGTCCACCGACGCAACGGTGAGCACCGCGTGCGGGTTGCCGAGCGATACGGCCGCGATCTGCAGCGTCTGGCCGAGCACCTCGAGCGGATAGCTGTGCGCTTCGCGCGGCGCCTCAAAGGGCAGCGAGCGGGGATCGAAATCGGGCACGCCCATGTCGACCGACACGCACTCCTTGGCATCGATGCGAGCCGCGATCGGGCCGGCGGGGCTGTCGAGGGTGATGGTGCCCTGCGGGGCAAGACCCCGCTGGTGCAGCAGCGCTGCGATACAACGCGCGCCGTTGCCGCACTGCTCGACCTCATCGCCATCGGAGTTGAAAACCCGGTAAAACACCGCGCTTCCGCCGCGCCGCGGCGCCTCGAGCACCAGGGCCTGGTCAAAGCCGATGCCGGTACGGCGATCCGCGAGGGCGCGCAGCCGCTCGGGTCTCAAGACAGAAGCGTCGGCCGGCGCATCGAACACCACGAAATCGTTGCCGACCCCGTGCATCTTCGTGAAATCGATGCGCATCAGCGCGAAGCATAGCCGAAACGGTAAGCGGCCGTTCACGCCTTGCGGGCTGACCGAGCGCCTCGCACGCTCTGAACAGGCAGCGGTCCATGACCGTGAAGATACCGGCCGCCGCCACGGCGCGCTCGGCGGCCGCCTGGTCGATGACGCCTTTGTGCAGCCACAGCGCCGGCAGCCGCAACGCGCGAGGATGCCGGCGACCTGCTCATCGCGCCCCAACACCTCGCCGAGCGAGGGCGGCCACCGCTCGCTCGCCGCGGATCGCCGCTGGGGACGCAGTCACGCGGATGATCCGATAGCCGAAGCCCTGCAGCTGTCTTGCCCCCTCATGGCTCGGATGGGCGGGGGCGGCCGATAAGCCGGCGATGGCGATGATGCGCGCCGCGCGCAGCAGTTCGATCTGCTCCGCCGGCGGATTCGTGAACATGTACCCTTCCTCGGGGTGTCGCGGGCGTCTAGTCTATCCGCACCAGCGGCACGCTCGCTTTGGGCCGCAAACCGGACACCCTCCCTTGAGTCACGACGAGTACAGCGTACGCATCGAGCCGCACGCACGCACGCTGCGCGTGACAGCCGGCCAGCCGTTACTGGACGCGGCACTGGCCGCGGGGCTCAACCTGCCGCACAGCTGCAAGTCCGGCCACTGCGGCTCGTGCCGCGCGCGGCTGCTGGCAGGGCAGATCCGCTACCCGCAAGGTCGCCCGCTCGGGATCACGGCCGAGGAGCAGGACAGCGGCCATATCCTTCTGTGCCAGGCCCGCGCGCAGTCGGACCTCAAGGTCGAGGCGCGACTGATCGCCAGCGTCGCGGATGTGGAGATCAAGACGCTGCCGTGCCGCATCGCAAGCCTGACACCGCTGACGGACGATGTGATGCAGGTGCTGCTGCGGCTGCCGGCGGTCGAGCGCCTGCCCTTTCACGCCGGCCAGTACCTCGACGTGCTGCTGGAGGGCGGCCGCCGTCGCAGCTTCTCCATCGCCAGTCCCCCGCATGACAGCGAGCTCATCGAGCTGCACGTGCGCCGGGTGAGCGGCGGCGGCTTCACGGAGCGGCTGTTCCCGGAGCGCACCCTGAGCGAGGCCGCACCGCTCGCGCCCGGCTCGCTGCTGCGCATCGAAGGGCCGCTGGGACAGTTCAGCTACCGGGAGGGCGCGGGACCGGTGCTCATGATTGCCGGCGGCACCGGCTTCGCACCGCTCAAGTCGATGCTGCGGCACGTGCTCGAGACCGGCATCCAGCGCGACATCCACCTCTACTGGGGCGGCCGTCACGCGCATGACATCTACGAGCACGCGCGCATCATCGAGTGGCTGGGAAGGTTTCCGCGGCTGTCCTTCAGCGCGGTCCTGTCGCAGGCGAGTGCGGCGGAGGCCGCCCACACCCGGGTCGGCTGGGTGCACGAGGCGGTGCTCGCCGATCATGCGGACCTTGCCTCCTTCGAGGTCTACGCCGCAGGTCCGCCGGCGATGATCGAGGCGATCCGCGCGGGCTTTCCGCGCCACGGGCTGCCGCCCGGACGGCTGTATTTCGACTCGTTCGACTACGCGCCGGATTCGGCGCAGCGCCGGGCTTAGCCCTGGAAGATGAGCAGGAAGTAGCTCACGAACAGGAGCAGGTGCACGAACCCCTGCAGCACGTTGGTGCGTCCGCTGCCGAAGGTGACGACGCTCAGGAACAACGTCAGCAGCAGCATCACGAAATTGGCGTGCTCGACGCCCAGCACGATCCGCCGGCCGCTGACCTGGCTCACCACCAGCATGACGGGGATGGTGAGGCCGATGGTCGAGAGCACCGATCCCAGCAGTATGTTCACCGAACGCTGCAGGTGATTAGCGGCCGCGGCCCGGATGGCGCCGATGGCCTCCGGCGTTGCCACCAGTATCGCAATGAGCACGCCACCGATCGCCGCCGGCGCACCCCAGGAGCTCGTCATGTAGTCGAGCGGATCCGCCAGCAGCTCCGCCAGATACACGATCGGCACCATGTACGCGATCAGCAGCAGCGCGTGGTACCAGGGCGAGCCGGCATCGCCCGCCGCCGCCTTCGCCCCCGCCGCATCGTCATTCTCAAAGGTGAAGAAGCCACGGTGCCGCCCGGTCTGTATCGCCAGGAACGCGCCGTACAGACCGAGCGACATCAGCGCGAGCACCGACTCCTGGGTCACCGACAAGGTGGGACCCGGGGTGGTCTGGGTAAAGTCAGGCAGGATCAGGCTCATCATCGCAATCGGGATGATGACGCCGAGGTAGGCGTTGGCCCCCTGCAGGTTGTAGGACTGCTCGCGGTGGCGCCAGCCTCCCACCAGCAGTGATACGCCGACCAGGCCGTTCAGCAGCAGCATGATGACGGCGAACAGCGTATCGCGCACCAGGGTCGGTTGATGCCCGCTGTGCACCATCACCGATGAGATGGCGACCGCTTCGATGGCGGTCACGGACAGGGTGAGGATGAGCGTGCCGTAGGGCTCGCCGAGGCGCTGCGCCAGGTGATCGGCATGACGCACCACCGCCAGCGCCGATCCCAGGATGGCGAGGAACAGCCACGCGAATACGAACAGCAGCCACAGCGGCTGCGACAGATCGCCGAGCAGCCGGGGGCCGCCGAGAAAGAACGCCAGCGCGGTGGCAATGCCGACCGCGAGGAACTTGTCCTGTCGCAGCAGCCGCGCGGGCATCGCAGGGGGTGGCACGAGCAGATTGTACCGTCCGCCTGCTATTCTTACGAAGCCGTCATGAGCGCCAGCGCCAAAGTGACCCACGCCGCGATTACCGGCTGGGGCAAGTGTCTGCCACCGGCGGTGCTCACCAACCACGATCTGTCGACTCTGCTCGACACCAGCGACGAGTGGATCGTCAGCCGAACCGGCATCCGCGAGCGGCGTATCTCCCACGTCGGCCTCGAGGAACTCGGCTATGTGGCGGCAGCGCGCGCACTCGCCGCTGCCGCGCTCGACGGCCGCGATATCGAGCTGATCGTGTTCGGCACCTGCAGCCACGATGACCAGGTGCCGAACATGGCCTCCGGCATCCAGTTGCGCATCGGCGCGCAGGCGGCGGCGGCGTTCGACATCAATACCGCCTGCACCAGCTTCCTGTACGGGCTGTCCACCGCCACGGCGCTGATCCGCACCGGGGTCGTGCGCAACGCGCTGGTGATCGGAGCTGAGCTCATCTCGCCGTTCATGGACTGGAGCGACCGGGATGTGGCGGTGCTGTTCGGCGATGGAGCTGCCGCCGTGGTGCTCGAGGCCAGCACGCTCGAGGAAGGCCTGCTCGCCGAGAAGCTCGGCTGTTATGCCGACGCGCGCGAGACGCTTCGCGTGCAGGGCATGGGCGGACGCTACGCCAACCGCGGCGTGCTCTATGGCGTGACGCGCTGGCAGTTCGAGGGCCAGGAGATCTTCAAGCGCGCGGTGCAGGGCATGAGCGGCGCCTGCGAGCACACGCTCTCGCGCATGGGCTTCTCGCCCAGGGACGTGGACCTGCTGGTGCCGCACCAGGCGAACCTGCGCATCATCGAGGCGGTCGCCAAGCGTGCACAGGTGCCGATGGAGCGCGTGTTCCTCAACATCTCCCGCTACGGCAACATGTCGGCTGCCACGGTGGCGGTTGCCCTGTGCGAGGCGCTGGAAGAAGGGCGCGTGCGCCCCGGAGCGCTGCTGTTGTTACCGGGTTTCGGCGGCGGCTTGACTTACTGTGCGCACCTGCTGCGCTGGGGCAGCCGCATCGCGCCGCTCGGCACGACCGACATCGCCCTGCCGCCGAACGATAAGCCCGCGCTTGAGATCCTGCGCGAGCTGCTGCAACGCAAGCTGCAGCCGGCAGCTCCAGCGGCCGAGCCGTTCGCAGGAACGTAGCACGCGGACGCCCGCAGACTCGAGACGCCCGCAGACTCTCAGCGCTTGGCGGCCGCGGCGGCCTTCTTCTTCCTCTTGGCCGGATCCTTCGGACGCGACTTGCCGAAAGATCCCTGGTAGATCTTGCCGCGGCGTGTTCTGTGATCGCCTTTACCCATAACAAACAACTCCGATTCGCTCATCCAATGAAAAGGGCCGCTCGCCGATGCCGTGGAGGCACTGACGAGCGGCCCTTGCAGCCTTGGCTTCTTACCAGCGCTTCGGTGCGCCGCCGCCGCGGTTGCCACCGCCGCCGCCACCGCCACCGGTACGCTCCTGGGCCTCGTTGACGCGCAGCGGGCGTCCGCCCAGCTCCTTGCCATTGAGACTCTGGATGGCCTTCGAGGCATCGGCTCGCGACATTTCCACGAAGCCGAAACCGCGCGGGCGGCCGGTGTCGCGATCGGTGATGATGCTCACCGACTCGACAGTGCCGTGCGCTGAGAACAGCTCGCGGATCTCGGCGTCAGTGGCGGAAAATGGCAGGTTGCCAACATAGATCTTCGTCATGCAATCAAACTCCTGGATCAAAACGTACTAGCAGGAGCGCATGCCGAAATCTTGCGAAGATTGCCGGCCAGCACACTGCCACCTGGTCGAGAACGATTCGGCTTTTCAGACTCGGAAGCCAACTCGCAATTACAAAGGCGGGCGGCAGGCGGCAGGAAAGGGAAAGGTCACGAACCGGCCGGCAAGATACCCTAAGCGCCCGGCACCGCACAAGCCGGGAATTCCCGCATTTGCGGGCTGACATAAGCCTCGGGCGAGGCTGCCTTCAGCTGCCGGATCGACCCGCCAGCTGGTCGAGCGCCCGCATCTGGCTGAGCGTCGAGTCCGAGTCGGGCAGCAGCCGGTTGGCCTGCTGCACGAAGGCGGGGACTTCCGCGGCGGGCAGCGGGGGGCTGATCAGGTAGCCCTGCGCGAAGTCGCAGCCGAGACTGCGCAGCAGGTTCCAGGCGGCCGCTTCCTCGACCCCCTCGCCGACCACCTTCAGCCCCATGCTGTGCCCCAGCTCGATGGTGGAGGTGACGATGGCCACGTCGGTGCCCGCGGGCGAGAGGAACGAGCGGTCGATCTTCAGCTCATCCACCGGCAGCACTCTCAGCTGTGACAGCGAGGAATGGCCGGTGCCGAAGTCATCGATGGCGAAGCGGACGCCTGCGATGCGCAGCAGCTGCATGTTACGCGCCGCGGTGTGCGGATCGCGCATGACCGCGCTCTCGGTGATCTCCAGCAGCAGCGATGTGGATTCCACGCGGTATTGCCGCAGCAGCTTCAGGATCTCCTCGCACAGGTCCGGGTCGAGAATATCGGCTGCCGAGATGTTCACCGCCAGCTCCAGTTCCAGGCCGAGGCGGCGCCACTCGCCCATCTGGCGGATGGCGGCGGCCAGCACCCAGTTGGTGAGATGGCGCGAGCCGCCGGTGCGCTCGGCGAGCGGTACGAACTCCCCCGGCGAGACCGGTCCGAGCTGCGGATGCCTCCAGCGCGCCAGCGCCTCGAGGCTCCTGACCGAGCGGCTCGCCATCTCAACCTTCGGCTGATACACCAGACTCAGTTGATCCTGGTCGATGGCGCGGCGCAGATCGGTGACCAGGGCGAGCCGGCGCCGATGCTGCTCGTCCTGGCCGGGACGGTACAGGGCCACGCGCGCGCGCGTCTCATTGGCGTCCTCGAGTGCGACCTGCACCCGCTGCAACAGCTCATCGCTGCTGCCCCCATGCGCCGGGAACAGGCACACCGCGCATGCCAGGCGCAGATCCAGGCTCACCCCGGCAAGGTGGAAGCCACTGCGAATCACCGCGGCGAGCTGCTCGGCGTAGAGCAGCGCACGCTCGGCCGTGCAGCCGGGCACCAGCACCAGGAATTGCGTCTCGCCGAGGCGTGCCAGCGTGTGCTCGGCGACCACCGCCTGCTGCAGGCGGCGCGCGGCTTCGCGCAGCACCTCGTCGCCGACCTGCAGTCCGAGCGAGGCGTTGATGTCGCGCAGGTTCGAGATGTCGATGAGCAGCAGCGCCGCGCTCGAACCGGGCTCGGCCTGCGCGGCACTGATCAGGCTGTCGAGTCTCTCCTTGAGCAGCGCGCGGTTCGGCAGCTGGGTCAGCGGATCATGCTGAGCGTGATAGGTGATGTCCGCTTCGCGCGCGGCGATGTTGCTCTGCATGGCGTTGAAGGTCGCCGCGAGGCTGCGGAACTCATCCCCGCCCGAGACATCGACCGCCGTCTCGTAGTGTCCGCGCTGGATACGTTGCGCGGCACGCACCAGCTCACCGATCGGGCGGCTGGCGCTGCGGCCGAGTAACGCGCCTATCACCGCAGCAACCAGCAGTGCGACTCCGTCGATCACGAGCATCGCCTTGCGCAGGTCGAGGTAAGGCGCCAGCACCTCCTGCAGCGGCTTCAGCAGGATCACGTCCACCGAATCGCCGCGCCCCGGCAGGCGCCGCGCGAAACTCAGGTAGTCGGACGCGGCCAGGTGCGTGATGTGAGGGGTGTCGCCGGCCTCCGGGACGGCCAGCAGCGCAGCGCTGCCGGCCGCCGCCGCGGCAGGCGTTGCGGCAACCCGTGTCAGACCACCGGAACCGTGCGTGACGATGGCGACCTGCGAGCCGACCAGATCGCGAATGCGTACGGCGAGGGAATCATCGACCACGAAGCCCATCGCGACCCAGGCGATCGTCTCCGGGGTGCGTACCGGGGCAATGAACAACTGATAGGCGTGCGCCCCGAACACCCGAAAGTTCGGCTCCTCGCGCGCGCCGGCGCCCTCATCGAGCAGGTCCAGCAGTGCGCCCGCCCCGCTGTCGGCCGGAACGGTTGATGCAAGGACCCGGCCGTGTGTGTCGAGCACCAGCACTACGTCGGCACCGATGCGCTGTGCATTGTTCCTGGCGGCCGAAAGGATGGTGGGCATGTGCCCGCTCGCCACCGCCTCGCGAAAGCCGAAATCCGCCGCCAGCACGCCGACCCCGTTCGCCAGCTGCCCGGCGCGAAAGTCGATCAGGTGCTCGGCCAGCGTTCCCCCGGAACGCAGCTCAAGGGCGGCGCGCGCCTCGACGGTGCGTCGGGTGCTCACGAGGACTGCGGCAAGCGTCACAGTTTGAGTGACGATCACCAGGCCGATGATCAGCACGAGAAGTCGTTTGCGGAAACTACCCATGAAAGCGCCCGAATATGTTGCAACAGCTTAAGAGCCCGACCGGGCTCCCGCGAGGATTCGAGTGCGGGAATGAGACCTCCGGCACGAGCCCGTTCTTCCAGATCAGCCGCGGTACGGTTTGCCGTGCTCGCCGTGCTGCTGTGCGCGCTGCCTGGCGGCGGGGCCGCCGTTGCGGCGACGCTCCTCGTCAACGTGCGCACGGCCGATGGTCATGCGCTGCCGGGCGCGGTCGTGACGGTGCGGCCGCTCGATGGCCAGGTGCGCCATGTGGCGCCGCTGCGCGCGGTGGTCGACCAGATCGACCGCGCGTTCGCGCCCGACCTCTTGATCATCCCGGTCGGCTCGACGGTGGAGTTTCCCAACAGCGACTCCGTCAGCCACCAGATCTATTCGTTCTCTCCCACCAAGCGCTTCCAGCTGCCGCTGTACCGCGGCAAGCCCTACCCGCCGGTGCACTTCGATCAGCCCGGCGTGGTCACGCTCGGCTGCAACATCCACGACTTCATGCTCGCGTATCTGGTGGTGACGGATGCTCCCTGGTACGGTCGCACCGACGCTACCGGTACCTGGACGAGCGAGCTGCCGCACGGTCGCTACCGCGTGGCGCTCTGGCACCCGCGCCTGCGCGAGAACGATGCGAACCTGGCGCGTGAGCTCACGGTCGCCGAGGGTGAGCGCGCCGAGCTGACACTGGGCCTGTCGAAGCCGCTGCAGCCCGCGCCGCTGACGGATCGGCCGCATTCCTGGGATTACTGAGGCGCCTCGTTTATGGTGTGCGTGAGAAAAGTTGCCGCTGACCGCGCCCGCCCTGCGCTCACCCTTGCATTCACGTTGCTGCTGCTCGCGCGCGCCGACAGCGGCCGCGCCAGCACCGACTGGGAGGCAAGCCTCGATGGACGGCTGGTGAGCTCGGATGCGAATCCCTCCTTCATGCAAGGCGGCCTCGGCACGGTGCGCTTCGGACAGGACGAATCAGGTGTGCAACTGGGACGCGCCCGCTTCGCACTCACCCAGTCGATCGGGGAAGTGTGGAGTGCCCACCTCGACGCCTCGATGTTCGATGACAAGGACAAAAGCCCGGTGGGGCTGACCGAGGCCTACCTGCTGTGGCGCCCCTATCCGCGCGCGGGCTACCGTTTTCGCCTCAAGGCGGGCGGCTTCTATCCGCCCATCTCGCTCGAGAACCGCGCCTCCGGCTGGGAGTCCCCCTACACGCTGTCCTACTCGGCCATCGACAGCTGGCTCGCCGTCGAGGTGCGCACCGTCGGACTGGAAGGAACGCTCGACTGGCTGGGCACGCGCAGCGGTCATGCCTTCGACCTGGGCGTCACCGGCGGCGTATTCGGCTGGAACCAGGGAACCGGAGTGGTGCTCGCGAACAACGGCTTCTCGCTCACCGACCGGCAGACTGCGCTGTTCGGCCGTGTCGGGCAACCGGGCGATGCTCCCCTGGGGGGCGCAGAGCCGTTCCTGCAGTTCGATCATCGCGAGGGCGTTTATGGCGGGATCGAAGTGCGCTACCTCGATCGCGTGGTGCTGCGTGCGCTGCGCTACGACAACCGCGCCAACCCTGAGCTCGATGAGGCCTCGGACGCGAACTACTCGCAGAACACCCGCTTCAACAGCGCCGGCGTGCGCATCGAGGGCGATCACGGCTGGACCGCGATCGCGCAGTGGCTCGATGGTGAGACCACCACTGGCTCGGACGATGTGCCGGGGGGTCTTTCGAGCTGGCCGTTCCGCGCCGAATATGCGCTGTTGTCGAAGCGCTTCGGACGCCACACCTTCAGTGCGCGCTACGACAGGTTCAGCGTCGACTCCATCGGCGCGGACGGCTACGGCGCGCAGAGCGGGCACGCCTGGACGGCGGCCTACATCTTCAATGCCGATGCGCACTGGCGCTTCACTCTCGAGTGGCTGCAGGTGGTGAGCAGCAGCGCCAGTCGCGAAGAATTGTTCGGCGGTCCGCCGCTTTTGACTGAGACGCAGCTACAGCTGGCGATCCGCTACGCGTTCGGCTCGACGATCCGTGACAGCCCGTCGACCGCCTACCGGTAGCGCGCGAGCGCCTTGGCGAGCCCCTTCGATCCGGGCGACAGTGCCTCGTAAGGGATGCTGTTGAGCGGCGCATCGGGGGTGGCGTTGATCTCGTGGAACTCGTTCTGCGAGCGCTCCACGAACAGAAGCCCGGTCAGGTACTCACCGACCTTCATGCGCTCGTGGATCTGCGCGGCGGCCGCGGTGCGGTTGGTCGGATCGTAGGCCGAGTCGAGCTTGCGCAGCACGATGCGGCTGCCGTCGTGCATCACCAGGGGAAGCGTCTCACCCTCCTGGTAGTCGGCCGTGATCTCGCGCTCGAGCGGCACGAAGTCGGCATGCACGGCCGGCTCGTAGTGCTCGCGCGTATAGGCGTAGCTCTTGGTCGAACCCTCGTGGTCGTTGAAGGTCACGCACGGGGAGAGCACGTCGATGAGGGCAAAGCCCTCGTGCCTGAGCCCCGCCTGGATCAGCGGCACCAGCTGCTGCTTGTCGCCGGAGAAGCTGCGCGCCACGAAGGTGGCGCCGAGCGTCATCGCCAAAAGCACCGGATCGATGGGCGGCTGGAAGTTGGTCTCGCCCTTCTTCGCCTTGCTGCCGATATCGGCCGAGGCGGAGAACTGCCCCTTGGTGAGCCCGTACACCCCGTTGTTCTCGATGATGTAGAGCATGTTGAGGTTGCGGCGGATCGCATGACAGAACTGGCCGAGGCCGATGGAAAGCGTGTCGCCATCGCCCGAGACGCCAATGTAGGAGAGCTTGCGGTTGGCGGCGTTGGCGCCCATCGCGATCGAGGGCATGCGGCCGTGCACCGAGTTGAAGCCGTGGCCGCCGCTCACGAAATACGCGGTGGTCTTGGACGAGCAGCCGATTCCCGAGAGTTTCACCATGTTCTGCGGCTCGATCGCAAGCCCCCAGCTGGCTTCCACGATCGCAGCGGTGATCGAGTCGTGGCCGCAGCCGGCGCACAGCGTCGACAGTGCTCCCTCGTAGTCGCGGCGCGTGAACCCCAGGGCATTCTTCGGCAGCGACGGGTGCGCCACCTTCGGTTTGGCAAGGAAGGTCATGTCAGCCTCCGGCACGCGCTCTTAACCATGGGCGGCCCCCTTGGGCTGCGCCTGCCCGCGCGGCTGCAGCTCCGCGAGCACCCCCTCGACGATGAACGCAGAGGAGATCGGCAGCCCGTCGTAGTGCAAAAGCGAGCGCAGCTTGGACTTCTCGACCGCCGTCTCGAGCGTCAGCAGTGAGCGCAACTGGCCATCGCGGTTCTGCTCCACCACGAACAGCAGCTCGTGCGCGGCGAGGAATCTCTCCACGTCCTCGCTGAAGGGGAAGGAGCGCACGCGCATGTAATTCAGGCCGACCCCGCGCGCCTTGAGCAGGTCGATCGCCTCGTGGATCGCCCCGTCACAGCTGCCGATCGACACGATGCCCACCCTGGCGCCTGCGGTCGCATCGATGACGGCGCGCGGCACGAGCTTCTTGGCGGTCGCCCACTTCTTCAGCAGCCGATCGAGCACCAGCTGATATTCGGCCGAGTCCTCGGTGTAGGTGCCGAACTGCGTGTGCCCCGAGCCGCGCGTGAAGTAGGCGGCCTTGGGGTGCACGCCCGGCAGCGTGCGATAGGTGATGCCATCGCCGTCGCGATCGACGAAGCGATGGAATTTCTCAAGCTTCAGCACCTCTTCCTTGCTGAGCATCTTGCCGCGGTCCGGGCGGTAGCTGTCGTCCCACTTCAGGTCCTTGCACATCCAGTCGTTCATGCCGATGTCGATGTCGGACAGAATCATCACCGGGGTCTGCAGGCGCTCGGCCAGGTCGAAGGCCTGCACCGACATGTAGAAGCACTCCTCCGGGTTAGCCGGATACAGGCAGATGTGGCGGGTGTCGCCGTGCGAGGCATAGGCGCACTCCATGAGATCGCACTGCTGGGTGCGCGTCGGCATCCCGGTCGAGGGACCGACGCGCTGGATGTCGAAGATCACCGCCGGCACCTCGGCGTAGTAGGCAAGCCCGAGGAACTCGTTCATCAGCGAGATGCCGGGGCCGGAGGTTGCGGTGAAAGCGCGCGCGCCGTTCCACATGGCGCCGATCACCATGCCGATCGCCGCCAGCTCGTCCTCCGCCTGGATGAAGGCGAAATTGCGCCGTCCGCTCACCGCATCCACGCGCATGCGATCGGCGAACATCTTGAAGGCGTCCATGAGCGAGGTGGATGGCGTGATCGGATACCAGGCTGCAACCGTTGCGCCGGCGAACAGACAGCCGAGAGCCGCGGCCGTGTTGCCGTCGATCATCACGTTGCCGGCGGTCTGTTCGAGCTTGGCCACGTGCAGCGGCAGCGGGCAGCTGAAGTTGGCGCGCGCGTAGTCGTAGCCGAGCTGGATGGCCTTCATGTTGCTGTCGACCAGCTGCGGCTTCTTGGCGTAGGTCTCGGCGAGCAGTTCGCGGATGCGGGCCACGTCAAGATCGAGCAGCGCCGCCAGCACCCCGGCATAGCAGATGTTCTTCATCAGGATGCGCGTGCGCACGCCGTTGAAGTTCTCGTTGCACAGCCGCGCCAGCGGCACGCCGAGTACCGTGATGTCCTCGCGCTTAAGCAGCGCCGGGCGCGGCCAGGTGGAGTCGTACACCAGGTAGCCGCCCGGGGCCACTTCCTTGGCATCGCGCGCGTAAGTCTCCGCGTTCATCGCGACCATGATGTCGACGCGCCCGGAGCGGGCAACGTAGCCGTCGCGGGTGACGCGGATCTCGTACCAGGTCGGCAGCCCCTGGATGTTGGACGGGAAGTAGTTCTTGCCCATCACCGGGATGCCGCTCCTGAAGATCGACTTCATGAGCAGCGTGTTGGCGCTCGCCGAACCGGTGCCATTCACCGTGGCGATCTTGATGGTGAAGTCGTTGACTTGCGGGGCGCTCGTGGCAGGCATATGCATATCAGGCAATCTTGGGTTTCTTGGCTTCGAGCGTGCGGACCTCATCGACCGCGTACGGCCAGTGCAGCTCGGACTTCTGCATGTCCCAGGCCGCGGTGGGGCAGCGCTCGGCGCAAAGTCCGCAATGCACGCACAGGTCCTCGTCCTTCACCATGACGCGCCCGGTCTGCGGCAGGCCCGCGGAGACGTACAGGGGCTGCGTCAGGTTCTTCGCCGGCGCCTTCAGGCGCGTGCGCAGATCCGCCTCCTCGCCGTTATGCGTGATGGTGAGGCAGTCGACCGGGCAGATGTCGAGGCAGGCGTCACATTCGATGCACAGTTTCGCGCTGAACACGGTCTGTACGTCGCAGTTGAGGCAGCGCTGCACCTCCTGCTCCACCTGGGCGGCGGTGAAGCCGAGCTCGACCTCGATGTTGAGCTTCTTGAAACGCTCCTTCAGCGACACGTGCGGCATCAGGCGTCGCTCGACGGGCGTGTAGTCGTTGGCATAGGACCACTCGTGCATGCCCATCTTGCGGCTCTGCAGGTTCATGCCGGGCGTCAGCCGCTCGCTCACCGCCTCACCCTGCGCCAGGCGATGGATGGAAATGGCGGCCTGGTGGCCGTGCTCGACCGCCCAGATGATGTTCTTCGGCCCAAACGCCGCATCGCCGCCGAAGAACACCCGCGGGTGCGTCGACTGGAAGGTGCGCTGGTCGACCAGCGGCACGTCCCACTTGTCGAACTGGATGCCAAGATCGCGCTCGATCCAGGGAAAGGCGTTCTCCTGGCCGATGGCGAGGATCACATCGTCGGCGGGCAGGAATTCCTCACCGAGGATGCGCTCGGCGCTGATGCGCCCCTGTGCATCGAGCTCGTACTCCATCTTGTCGAACTGCATGCCTGTCAGCCGGCCGTTCTCGATGACGAACGCCTTCGGTGAGCGGTTGACGACGATCTGCACGCTTTCTTCCTCGGCATCCTCCAGCTCCCATTCGGAGGCCTTGAAAAAACCGCGCGGCTTTCTCGCCATCACCTTCACGGTCTGCGCCCCGAGCCGAAGGCTGGTGCGGCAGCAGTCCATCGCGGTGTTGCCCACACCGATGATCAGCACGCGCTTGCCGACCTTGTCGATGTGACCGAACGCCACCGACTCGAGCCAGGCGATGCCGATATGAATGTTGGACGCCCCCGCCTCGCGCCCCGGCAGCGTGAGCTCCTTGCCCTTGGGCGCCCCGGAACCTACGAACACCGCATCGAAGCCGCCCTCCTCGAGCAGCTCGCGCATGCTCTTCACCGGGGTATTCAGCCTCAAGTCCACCCCCATCCCGGTGATCATCGCGATCTCCTCGTTCATCACCGTGTGGGGCAGGCGGAAGGAGGGGATATTGGTGCGCATGAGGCCGCCGGGCTCGCCAAACTGCTCGAAGATCGTCACCTCGTAGCCGAGCGGCATCAGATCGTTCGCCACGGTGAGGGAGGCGCAGCCCGCACCGATACAGGCGATGCGGCTGCCGTTCTTGATCTTCGGGATCTTGGGCAGCCGGGCGGTCACATCGTCGCGCAGGTCGGCGGCGACGCGCTTCAGGCGGCAGATCGCGACCGGTTTCGCCTCGATGCGGCCGCGGCGGCAGGCCGGCTCGCACGGCCGGTCGCATACGCGGCCGAGAATGCCGGGGAAGACATTCGAGTGCCGGTTCACCATGTAGGCATCGGTGAAGCGGCCCTGCGCGATCAGTCGGATGTATTCGGGAACATCGGTGTGGGCCGGGCAGGCCCACTGGCAATCCACAACTCGATGGTAGTAGTCCGGGCGGGAGGTATCGGTCGGTTCCAATATCAATGCTCAGGTGCTTTTAGACCTGAAGCCCTCGGCGGCTTAGGAGGAGCGTGAGTATAAGGCGGGCAGCCGATCGCCAGATCGTTCCCGCGGTAATATATTGCGCCGCAGCAATGCAGCCCGCCCGGCCCGGCGCCATGCCTATACTGCGTCTACGACTTATGTCCGAACCCCTGGCAACCGAGATCCGCCTGCGCCGCGCCACGCGCGTGCTCGAGGTGAGCTTCGCCGACGGCAGCCGCTTCGAATTGCCGTTCGAGTACCTGCGCGTGCATTCCCCGTCCGCCGAGGTCAAAGGGCACGGCGGTCCGGGGCAGGAAGTCCTGGTGCTCGGCAAGGAGAAGGTGGGCATCGCGGCCATCGAGCCGGTGGGGCAGTACGCGGTGAAGCTCGTATTCGATGATGGACACGACACGGGGCTGTATACCTGGAAGTACCTGTACGAACTCGGCCGCGAGCGCACGCAGAAGTGGGCGCGCTATCTTGCGCGCCGCGCGCAGGCCGCACCTGCCGGGGGCGGCGGCCGTTAAACTGAACTCCGCACAAAGCAAAAGCGGATCGGGCATCGCTGCCCGACCCGCTTTACGCAAGACCCCCAGTACGGGGACGATTCTGCGCACCGCTTGCAACAAATTGCAACCATGATCACGAGAATTCTTCAGGCTCGGCCGGCCGCCGCGCTCGCCGCAGGGCCCCCGTCGGCTCCCGGCGACGCTCAAGTAGAATGCGTGCCGCCGTGACCGACCAGCGCTCCACCGACTTCGGCTTCCAGCGCGTGCCCCGCGAGGACAAGGCGCGTCGCGTGCGCTCGGTGTTCGACTCGGTCGCCGACAGCTACGACCTGATGAACGACTTGATGTCGGGAGGCACGCACCGCCTGTGGAAGCGCTTCACGCTGGCGCTGGCTAACCTGCGCCCCGGGCAGCGGGCGCTGGACCTGGCCGGCGGCAGCGGCGATCTTGCCGCGGGCCTGGCCCGGCAGGTCGGCGCGGGCGGCCTGATCGTGCTGAGCGACATCAACGCGGCCATGCTGGCGCGCGGTCGCGACCGGCTGATCAACGAGGGCTTCGTCGGCAACGTCGGCATCGTGCAGGCCAACGCCGAGCGGCTGCCGTTTGCCGACGGCACCTTCGACTGCATCACCATCGGCTTCGGCCTGCGCAACGTCACCGACAAGGCCGCAGCGCTTGCCGCCATGACCCGCGCTTTGCGGCCGGGCGGCCAGCTCTTGGTGCTCGAGTTCTCGCATCCGCGCCTGCCGCTGGTGAAGTCCCTGTACGACGCCTACTCGTTCCGGGTGCTGCCGTGGCTCGGCAAGCTCGTGGCCCACGATGAGTCGAGCTATCGTTACCTCGCCGAATCGATCCGCATGCACCCGGACGCGGACACGCTGCTGAAGATGCTCGAGGAGGCGGGACTGGAAGCCTGCCGCTATCACAACCTCTCCGGCGGCATCGTCGCCGTGCACCGCGGTTACAAGTGCTGACGACGACGCTCGAGAAACTGCTGAACCGCGGCCTGCCGCGCTCCCCGCGCGCACGGCAGCTGTGCGCGCAGTTGAGCGGCAAGAGCCTGGCGGTGCTCATCCGCGACATCGCACGGGTGCGGGTGACGTCAAACGGCGCAACGCTCAGCCTGAGTCGCGAGGACACCGCCGCGGATGCCACCCTCGAGGGTGGCCCGCTCGGACTGCTGGCCCTGAGTGGCCCGTCGGCCCAGGCAGTCCTGCAACGCGGCGAGGTCACGATCACGGGCGATGCCGAGACTGCCCAGCAGTTCCAAGAGCTCGCGCAGCTTCTGCAGCCGGACTTCGAGGAGGAGCTGTCGCACCTTTTCGGTGACGTCGCGGCGCATCAGCTGGCGCGCGTGGCACGGGCCGGCGGCCGCTTCGCCGCAAGAGCCGCGGACACGACGCTTACGAACCTCGCCGAGTACCTCGGCCACGAGCGTGCCGATCTGGTACCCAGGAGCGAGGGCGAGCAGTTCCTGCGCGGGGTCGATGCCGTGCGCGAGGGCGTCGACCGGCTGCAGGCGCGCCTGGATGCGCTGGCGCGGCGGCGCGGCGCCTCGTGATGCGGAGCCGGGCGCCGTGAAGCTGCGCGTCGTGCTGCGGCTGCTCGAGATCCAGCGCGTGCTGCTGCGGCACGGACTCGATGACTACGTGCGCGCAACGCACCTGTACCGGCCGCTGCGCTTCCTGTTCTTCATCTCACCGGGTGTTTGGTTCGAGCGCAGGCGCAACGCCGCGCGCGGCGAGCGGCTGCGCCTTGCACTGCAAGAGCTCGGGCCGATCTTCGTGAAGTTCGGCCAGGCGGTCTCGACCCGCCGCGACCTGTTGCCGCCGGACATCGCCGATGAGCTCGCCAAGCTGCAGGACCGCGTGCCGCCGTTTCCCGGCGAGCTCGCGCGTGCCCAGATCGAGCTGGTATACGGCAAACCCCTCGGCGAGGTGTTTGCCGAGTTCGACGAAGCAGCGCTCGCGGCGGCCTCCATTGCCCAGGTGCATGCCGCGCGCCTGCCGCACGGTGAGGAGGTAGTCGTCAAGGTGCTGCGGCCGGGCATGCGCGCCATGATCGAGCGCGACCTGGAGGTCCTGCACGCGCTGGCGGATCTGGCGCATCGCTACTGGAGCGAGGGCCGGCGGCTGCGGCCGCGCGAGATCGTGGACGAATACCAGACCACCGTGCTCGATGAGCTCGACCTCATGCGCGAGGCGGCGAATGCCTCGCAGCTGAAGCGAAACTTCGCCGGCTCGCAGCTGCTGTACGTGCCGGAGGTGTACTGGGAGTTCTGCCGAACCGACGTCATGGTGATGGAGCGCATCCGCGGCGTGCCGATCAGCGATCTTGCCCGCCTGAAGGCCGCCGGCACCGACATCGCGCAGCTCGCCGAGAACGGCGTGCGCATTTTCTTCACGCAGGTGTTCCGGCACAACTTCTTCCACGCTGACATGCATCCCGGCAACATCTTCGTGCTGATCGAGGATCCGAAGCGGCCGCGCTACGCGGCGGTGGATTTCGGCATCATGGGCACGCTCGACCCGAGCGATCAGTACTACCTCGCGCACAACTTCCTGGCGGTATTCGATCGCGACTACCGGCGCGTCGCGCAGCTGCACCTCGAATCAGGCTGGGTGCCGCCCGGCACGCGCCTGGACGAGATGGAGTCCGCGGTGCGCACCGTGTGCGAACCGATCTTCGACCGCCCGCTCAAGGACATCTCCTTCGGGCGCATCCTGTTGCGCCTGTTCGAGATCTCGCGGCGCTTCAACATGCAGATCCAGCCGCAGCTCATCCTGCTGCAGAAGACGCTGCTCAATGTCGAAGGTCTCGGCCGCGACCTTTATCCGGAGCTGGACATCTGGAACACCGCAAGTCCGATACTGCGCGAGTGGATGCGCGAGCGTGCGTCGCTGAAAAGCTTGCTGCAGGGCCTGCGCGGATACGTTCCCGAGCTGCTCCAGGCCGCGCGCGGGCTGCCCTCGCTCATGAATGCGCTGCTGCATCGGGCGCAGGCCGGACCTGCACCGCCGGCGCCCCCGGCCGAGCTGCAGGAACTGCGCGAGGAGCTGCGCGTCGCCGGGCGACGGCGCGACGCCGTGACGCTCGGCTCGGTACTGCTGCTGGGCGGCCTGGTGTGGCTGGCGCTGGCCCGTGAACCTGCCTGGCTGGGATGGGCGCTGCTCGCGGCGGCGCTGGCCAAAATCGCGTACGGGCTATGGCGCTGAACTAGTGCAGCGCTCGCTCACGGAAGGCTCGATCCGCGTCGGGCTGTTCAGGTTTGCCGTGCCGATCCTGTTCGCGAACATCCTGCAGTCGCTCAACGGCTCGGTGAACTCCATCTGGGTGGGCCGTTACCTGGGCGAGGCGGCCCTCACGGCGACCTCCAACGCCAACACCGTGATGTTCCTGCTCATTGGTGCGGCCTTCGGCGTGGCGCTCGCGGCGACCATCCTCATCGGCCAGTGCATCGGCGCCAACGACATCGCGGAAACCAAGCGGGTGATCGGCACCAGCGCCACGTTCTTTGCCGGCATCTCGCTCGCCATGGCGATCGCCGGCCTCATCCTGTGCCGGCCGCTGCTGATCGCCATGGGCACCCCGGCCGACTCGCTGCCGCTCGCGGTGGCTTACATGCGTGTGATCTTCCTCGCGCTGCCATTTCTTTACCTGTACGCCTTCGTGATGGCGGTGCTGCGCGGCGCGGGCGACTCGAAGACGCCGTTCTACTTCATGCTGCTGTCGGTAGGAATCGACATCGTTCTCAACCCGGTGTTCATCTTCGGTATCGGCCCCATCCCGCGCATGGGAATCGCCGGCTCGGCGCTGGCGACCTTCGTCGCCCAGGTGGTGAGCCTTTACGCCCTGATCCGTCATCTCTACCGCCGCCATCACATCCTGTGCCTGCATCGCGAGGAGCTCAGGCTCTTGAGACTGGACTGGTCGGTGGTCGGCACGCTCGTGAGGAAGGGCATTCCAATGAGCGCGCAGATGCTGGTGATGTCACTGAGCGGCGTGCTCATGATCACGCTGGTCAACCGCTTCGGCGTCGACACCACGGCCGCCTTCGGCGCAGCCCTTCAGATCTGGAACTACATCCAGATGCCGGCCTTCGCCGTCGGGATGGCGGTCTCGGCCATGACCGCGCAGAACGTCGGCGCCGGCAAGTGGCACCGCGTCCCGAGCATCGCCCGCACCGGGGTGCTCTACAACGTGCTGCTGACCGGCTCGGTCGCGGCGCTCATCGAGCTGCTCAACCGCCAGGTATTCGGTCTGTTCCTGCCGAGCGGATCCGGCGCGCTCGACATCGCCGCGCACATGAACCACATCGTCACCGGCTCGTTCATCTTCTTCGGCATATCGGTGACGCTGTTCGGCGTGGTGCGGGCCACCGGGGCGGTGATGGCGCCGCTGCTCATCCTCACCCTCTCGCTGCTGGTGGTGCGCTTTCCGCTGGCGGAAGTGTTCCTCGGGCGCTACCAGGTCGATGCGATCTGGTGGAGTTTTCCAGTGTCTTCGGTGCTCTCGGCGTTCCTCGCGCTGTTGTATTACAAGTACGGGGGCTGGCGCAGTGCCCACATGAAGGGTGCGCCAGCTGCGCCCTGAGCGCCGCGGCGGTGTTCTCGCCCTTAATAGCTATTCCGTCCTCGCGCCGCCTTAGTACACAATGCGGCATGCAGACACGCACACTCGGCCGTAACGGCCCCACCGTCTCGGCGCTCGGCCTCGGTTGCATGGGCATGAGCGAGTTCTACGGCGCGCACGACGACGCCGAATCGATCGCCACGCTGCACCATGCGCTCGATGTCGGTGTGAACTTCCTCGATACCGCCGACGCCTACGGCCCCTATACCAACGAGGAACTCGTCGGCCGTGCCCTGCGCGGGCGGCGCGGGCAGGCCTTCCTCGCCACCAAGTTCGGATTCGTGCGGGATGCGAAGGATCCTGGCGCCCGGGCGCTCGACGGGCGGCCGCAGTACGTACGGCGCGCGTGCGAGGCGTCGCTGCGCCGCCTGAATGTGGAGTATGTGGATCTGTATTACCTGCACCGGGTGGACCCCAAGGTCGCGGTGGAGGATACCGTCGGGGCGATGGCCGAGTTGGTGCGCGAGGGCAAGGTGCGCCACCTGGGGCTCTCCGAGGTTTCACCGCAGACTCTCGAGCGGGCCCAGCGCGTGCACCGCATCACGGCGCTGCAGAGCGAGTACTCGCTGTGGACGCGCGATCCCGAGGACGGTGTGCTGGACGCCTGCCGGCGCCTGGAGGTGGGATTGGTGCCTTACAGCCCGCTCGGCCGCGGCTTTCTCACCGGGGCCCTGAAGAGTCCCGACGATTTCGCCCCCGATGACTACCGGCGCGAGAATCCGCGCTTCCAGGGCGAGAACTTCACGCGCAACCTTGCGCTGGTCGAGAAGGTGAAGGCGCTCGCCGCGGACAAGGGCTGCACGCCGGCTCAGCTCGCACTGGCCTGGGTGCTCGCGCAATGGCAATGCATCGTGCCGATCCCGGGCACACGCCGCATCCGCAATCTCGATGAGAATCTCGGGGCGCTGAAGGTGAGCCTGAGCGCGGATGAACTGGCCGCGATCGATGCGGTGTTCCCGGTCGGCGTCAGCGCCGGCGAACGCTACTCGGAAGGGATGATGCGGATGATGCGCGCCTAAAGCCGCCTCACCCGGCGACGCTGCGCGGCTCGATCCAAAGCGCGCGCGCCTTGCCGCACAGCTGTCCCGTGCCGTCGAAAATCGCCGTGCCGGCTTCGTGCTTGCGGCCGCTGGCGCCGATCTGCCAGCCGATGAGCGTGCAGGATTCCCCGATGTGTACCCGCCGATCGACGTGCGCGGTGAACTCGGCAAGCAGCATCATCCGATCATCGGGAGCCACGGCGTAGTAACCCGGACAGTCCAGAGCCGCCGACATGAACTGCGCGCAAACCTTGCCATCGCCACCATCGAGCGATGCGTCGGGTACCCAGGGCGCTGCAACCATGACGCGCTCCGGCACGGGACCGGCGAAGATGCGCAGCCCGTCGCCGCGCACGCGCTGCGTACCGCACACGAAGCAGGTCGGAAAACGGTGGTGCCGGAATCCCGCGTAGTGGCGTGAGGCTTCGACCGCCGCGATGTAGTCGGGCGCCGGGTGCGCCTCGAGAGTGAGCAGCGCCGGGCGCGCCTCGCCAATGAGCTCCTCGCCGTGCCACACCTGCAAGGTGCCTTCGGGAAGCTCCGCGACACTGAGCTCGGTGTTGAGCGGCGGCGGCTTCAGCAGCCTCACGCTCAGGGTCCGCGACACGAGCGTTGCGATGAGGCCGGCGAAATAACCGCCGTTCGAGGAAGCCGGCGGCCCGCAGAAGCGCTCATCGATGCTGAGGGTTTTCATGACTTCAGATCCCGCGCAGTGAGCGCAGCCACGCGGCCGGGTCCTCACCGCGTTCCAGCACCTCCACCAGCGCCGACCCGACGACGACCCCGTCGACGTGTCCGCGCAGGCGCAGCACCTGTTCGCGGCCGCGGATGCCAAAGCCGGCGCACACCGGCAGGCGCGAAGCCGCGCGCACGCGATCGAGGTAGCCGAGTACATCCTGCGGCACGGCCACATTGCTGCCGGTCGTGCCGGTCATGGTCACGGCATACACGAAGCCCTGGCTGCCCGCGCACACTCGCTGCAGGCGCGCCGCCTCGGTGACCGGCGTGACCATCTGCACCAGCGCAAGCTGCCCGCCCTCCAGTGCCGCGGAAAGCGTACCGCTCTCATCAAGCGGCAGGTCGGGCACGATGAACCCCGCCACGCCGGCGCGTGCCGCGCTGGCGGCGAGCCGGTCCAGGCCGAAAGCCAGCAGCGGGTTCAGGTAGCTCATCAGCACCAGGGGTTGAGGCAGTCCCTGCAGCGCGCCGAGCTCCTCGAGTATCCACCTGAGGTTGACCCCGGCCGCGAGCGCTGCGTGGCTTGCGCGCTGGATGGTGACGCCGTCCGCCATCGGATCGGTGAATGGCACGCCGATCTCGACGACATCGGCGGCGCTCGCGAGCGCTCGCACCTGCGCGCCGAAGGCGGCCCGGCTGGGGAAACCGGCCGTGAGGTAGGCGATCAGTGCGGGTTCACCCTGCGCACCCGCCGTGCGCAGCGCCGCACTGATGCGCTCGCGCGGGCTCACGCGCGCTCCGGCGCCAGCAGTGTCTGCTGCAGGGTCAGCATATCCTTGTCTCCGCGCCCTGACAGGCAGATGAGTACGCTGCGTCCCGGATTGGAGCGGGCCCAGCGTGCCCCTGCCGCGAGTGCGTGCGCGCTCTCGAGCGCGGGCAGTATGCCTTCGCATTCGCTCAACTGCCGCACAGCCTCGAGCGCCTCGGTATCGCTCGCGGTCTCGTAGCGCACGCGCCCGACGGCTGCGAGCAGCGCGTGCTCGGGCCCGACACCCGGGTAGTCGAGTCCTGCGGATACCGAATGTGTTTCCTGGATCTGCCCGTCCTCGTTCTGCAGCAGCATGGAGTAGGCGCCGTGCAGCACGCCTGGCCGGCCGAAGGCAACCGTCGCGGCGTTATCGCCCAGGCCTGCGCCCCGGCCGCCGGCCTCGACACCGATGATCTCGACCGAGGCATCCGGGACAAAGGCATGAAAGGCGCCGATGGAATTGGAGCCACCGCCGACGCAGGCGATGAGGGCGTCCGGCAGGCGGCCGCTGCCGGCGAGCATCTGCGCGCGCGCCTCACGGCCGATGACCGCTTGCAGCTCGCGCACCAGGTAGGGATAGGGATGGGGTCCGACGGCCGAGCCCAGCAGATAATAAGTGTCGAGCGGGTCGGACACCCAGTCGCGCAGCGCCTCGTCGATGGCCGCGCGCAGGGTTTGATCGCCCGCGGTCACCGGCACGACCTTGGCCCCGAGCAGGCGCATGCGCCCGACGTTGGGCGCCTGGCGCTCCATGTCGATCGAGCCCATGTAGACGGTGCAGGGAAGTCCGAGCCGCGCGCAGGCAGCGGCGCTTGCGACCCCGTGTTGTCCGGCGCCGGTCTCGGCGACGATGCGCTTGGCTCCCAGGCGCTTCGCCAGCAGCCCCTGGCCGATGGCATTGTTGATCTTGTGGGCGCCGGTGTGCGCAAGGTCCTCGCGCTTGAGCCACACCTTGGCGCCCCAGCGCGCCGACAGCCTGCCTGCAAAGGTCAGCGCCGTGGGCCGGCCCACCCAGCTCTTGAGCTCATCGGTGAGCTGCGCCGAGAAATCCTGCGCGTGCAGGTGCTCGCGCACCCCGCGCTCGAGCCGCTCGAGCGCGGGGATCAGCGTCTCGGGGACGTAGCGCCCGCCGAACGGGCCGAAGCGGCCGCGGGCATCGGGAAAGCGCCCCGCCATCACCTCGGCAAGCAAGCCGGCCGCTTCGGTCGATACTGAATCTGCACTCATGGCACTCCCCCGCTGGCCGCTCGTACGGCCGCTACGAACTTGATGATCGCCTCGGCACTCTTCACACCGGGCCGCTCCTCCACCCCGCTCGAGACATCCACACCGAAGGGCTGCACCGCGGCCAGCGCGGCCGCAACGTTAGCGGCGTTCAGTCCGCCGGCCAGCACGAGCTCGGTGCGGCGCGCCAGGACCTTGGCGCTACCCCAGTCGCACCGCTCGCCGCTGCCGCTCGCGGGGCCTTCGAACAGCACGCGTGCGGGCAGCGTTCCCGGCAGTGGCTCGGCCTGCCTCACGACCGGCAGCCGCCCCAGCCCGACCGGCAGGCGCAGCGTGCCGAAATCGACGCTGTCGGTCTGCAGCAGGTCAGGACTGAACACCCGCACCACCTCGTCCAGCTCGGCCTGCGTGGGATGGCGCATCACCGCCACGCAGGGCAGGCGCCCGCGCACGCTGCGCGCGAGAGTGGCCGCCTGCTGCGGGCTGATGCGCCGCACGGAGCTCGCAAACACGAAACCGATCGCATCGACGCAGGCTGCGAGGGCTGCGCTCACGGCCTGCGCACTCGTCATGCCGCAGATCTTGATCCACATCTAACCCGTCCCGTGCGCGGCGCGTCCGGCGGCCAGCAGCGCCTTGACCAGCGGAGCCGGATCGCTGCCGCGCATGAGCGCGCTGCCCACCAGCGCCAGTTCATAACCTGCCGCCGCCACCGCCCGTGCATCGGCAGCCGTCGTCACGCCGCTCTCGGCGACCCGCGGCACGTTCGCGGGCAGCAGGGGGGCGAGTTCCGCCAGGCGCTGTGGCACGACCTCGAGCGTGGTGAGATCGCGGCAGTTGACGCCCACCAGCAGCACGTCGGGTCTTTCGGGTGCGCCGATGAACTCGTGCATGAGTTCGAGGTCCTGCGCATCGAACGCCTCCAGCAGCACGAACATTCCGTACGCGCGGGCGCAGGCCATGAGCGCATCGATCTCCGCGCGCGACAACAAGCGCAGAATGATCAGGACTCCGCCCGCACCGGCAACACGCGCCTCGAGCACCTGGTAGGGGTCGACGAGAAAATCCTTGCGCATCGCCGGCACCGCCAGCGGCGCGAGTGCCTGCGCAGCCTCGCTGAGGTGGCCGAGCGAGCCGTCGAATCGCGCCGGCTCGGTGAGAACCGAGACCACGGCCGCCCCCGCAGCGGCATACTGGCAAACACGCTGTGCGATGTCGGTATCGCGTGCGCCCAGCTGGCCTGCGGCCGGTGAGCGCAGCTTGAGTTCCGCGATGAGGTCGAAGCCGCTTGGATCAAGCCGCAGCGGCGGCGCTGGCGCGCTCGAGCGGGCAAGTTCGGCCAGCACGGCTTCCGAACGCGAGCGTTTGGCGGCGCGCACGCGCTGCTGGCTGCTGCTCGCCATCTGCCTGAGGAACGCGCCCCTCACCGAGCCACTCCCGGCAGTGCCTCGAGCAGGCGCCGCGCCGCGCCCCCATCGATGGCGGCGGCCGCGCGCAACATGCCCTCACGCGGGTCGGCCGTGACGCCTGCCAGCTCGAGTGCGAGCGCGGCTCCCAGCAGCAGGCAGTCGCGGTGCGCGCCGCGCTGCTCGCCGTACAGCACGGCGCGCAGCGCTCTGGCGTTGTGCTGCGCGTCTCCGCCGGCCAGATCCGCCGCGGTGCAGGCGCTGAGCCCGTAGTCGGCGGGCGTTCGCACGCCCACCTCGACGCTGCCCGGGCGCACATCGTAGACCGTGAACGGGCCGATGGGAGTCGGCTCGTCCCAGCCGGCGGCGCCGTGGATGACGAAGGTTCGCTCGATGGGCAGTCCGCTGAAGGTGTCGGCCATCAGGCGCGCGACATCGAGGCTGAACGCGCCGACCAGATGCAGCGGCGGCTGCGCGGGGTTGACGAGCGGACCGAGGATGTTGAACACGGTACGCACACCGAGCGCGGCGCGAATCGGGGCGATCGCCCCGGTCGCCGGATGATAGTGAGGCGCGAACAGAAACGTGAAGCGCGTGGCGGCGAAACACGCCCCGGCAGCCTCGGCATCGAGCGGAATGGCAAGCCCTAAGGCTTCCAGCACGTCCGCGCTGCCACTGCGGCTCGAGACCGAGCGGTTGCCGTGCTTGACGACGGGCACACCGCAGGCCGCGGTGAGCAATGCGCTGCCGGTGGAAATGTTGAGGCTCGCCGACAGGTCCCCGCCCGTGCCGACGATGTCGATCGCGCGCAGGCCGGCGGGCAGAGCGGGCCGGCGCGCCAGGCGACGCATGGCCTGCGCAAGTCCGCGCAGCTCCTCGGCCACCACACCCTTGGCCGCCAGAGCGGCCAGCAGGGCACCCGCGAGTGCCGGGGGCGTGTCGCGGTCGGCAAGCTGTGCGAGCAGGTCTTGCGCCTGCGCCTGCGTCAGGTCGCGACGCTCGAGCAGCTGCTGCAGCAGCTCACGCGGCGCTGACATGACCAGCTCCGCCTTCGACACTGCGCTCACCTGCGCTGACCTGCAGGAAGTTGCCGAGTAATCTTGGGCCATCCGGCGTCAGGATGCTCTCCGGATGAAACTGCACGCCCTCGACCTGCAGCGTGCGGTGCCGCACCGCCATGATCTCGCCCTGTGCAGTGCTTGCGCTCACCTCGAGTTGCGGCGGCAGACTTGCGGGCGCGGCGATCAGCGAGTGATAGCGCCCGACCTCGCACGGCTGCGGCAGGCCTGCGAACAAGGTGCGTTCATCGTGGCGCACCAGAGAAGTCTTGCCGTGCATCAGGCGGTCGGCCCGCACGACCTTGCCACCAAACACCTCCACGATCGACTGGTGTCCGAGACACACGCCCAGTACCGGGATGCGCCCGGCAAATGCGCGGATCATGTCCATCGATACGCCGGCGTCGTGGGGCGTGCCGGGGCCCGGAGAGATGCACAGGTGCGAGGGCTCGAGCGCGCGCGCCGCCTCGGGCGTCAACGCGTCATTGCGGTAGACATCTACCTGCGCGCCGAGCACCAGAAAGGCCTGCACCAGGTTGTAGGTGAAGGAGTCGTAGTTGTCGATCAGGAGCAGGCGCGGCATCACAACCCCTCCTCCGCGAGTTCGAGCGCCCGCGCCATGGCCGCGCTCTTCGCCAGCACCTCGTCATGCTCGTTCTGCGGTACGCTGTCGGCGACGATGCCGGCACCGGCCTGGTAGCTGTATTCATCGCCGCTGAACACCAGCGTGCGGATGGTGATGGCGTGATCCATGTCGCCGCGCACGCCGAAATAGCCGACCGTGCCGCCGTACAGGCCGCGACTCACCGGTTCGAGTTCGTCGATGATCTGCATCGCGCGCACCTTGGGCGCCCCCACCAGCGTGCCGGCCGGGAAGGCCGCCGCGAACAGGTCGAACGCATCGCGACCCTCGGCCAGCTCGCCGTGTACGCCGCTCACCATGTGCATGACGTGACTGTAGCGCTCGATGCTGCGGTACGGGTCGACCCGCACGCTGCCGGCGCGTGCCACCCGTCCGAGATCGTTGCGCGCCAGATCGACCAGCATGACGTGTTCGGCATTCTCCTTCGGATCGGCCAGAAGCTCCGCCTCGCGTGCCCGGTCGAGCTCGGCATCCGGCGCGCGGGCCCGCGTGCCGGCGATCGGGCGTAGCTGGGCGCCGCTGGCGTTGAGCTTGACCAGCGCCTCGGGCGATGAACCCACCACCGTGACATCCCCGAGCGCGCAGTAATACATGTAGGGCGAGGGATTGATGAGCCGCAGTGCGCGGTAGGCCTGGAACGGATCGAGCTCGTGCCGGCCCGAGAAGCGGCTGGCGAGCACCAGCTGGTAGACATCGCCCGCGGCGATGTACTCCTGCGTGCGCCGCACACCCGCCAGGTAGTCCTCACGCGCGTAGGCGGCAAGCGGCGGGGCATAGCGGCCAGGACGGCGGGGATTGGGCAGCGCACCGCGCAGGGCGCGCACGAGCTCGCCGCGCAGCGAGCGGCGCTCCTGTTCAGAGCCGGCATGCAGCAGCGCGATGCCGCGCGTCAGGTGATCGAACACCAGCACCGAGCGCGGCGCGACGTAGTGCAGCGCCGGCACACCGCTCGATCGCCCGGCCGCCGCCGGCAGCCGCTCGAAGTAACGCACCACGTCATAGGCAGCGTAGCCCACCAGACCCCCGGCGAGCGGGACGCCTGCGATCTCCGGCTGCGGCCGGGGTGCCTGCGCCAGCGCGGCGCGCAGCTGCCCCAGCAGTGCAGCGCCGCTGGCAGGCAGCCCCTGGCGCTTGCCGTCGATGAACAGCCCGGTCTCATCGAGCCGCACCTCGAATCCGGCGCCGAAGCCGATGAACGAATAACGCGCCAGCCGCTCGCCGCCCTCCACGCTCTCGAGCAGGAAGCGCGGCGCGAACGCGCCGAGCTTCATGAAAGCCGACACCGGCGTGTCCAGGTCACCGGTGATGTCGAAGGCCGATTGCAACACTCGAGCGCCCCCATTCATCAAACACAACAAAAAACCCATCCCGGGGTCATCCGGAGATGGGTTTCAGGTACCGTCCCAAAAAGCTCTAAATCGCGAGAAACACCTAACCGTCAGCCCACTCCTTTATGAAGTGCGCCACCACCACGAATTGCTGACGAGAGGCTGCGACATTGCAAACGAGTATGGCCGCGTGCAGCTCGCACCGTCAAGCGGACCGGCCTTGGCCCACCCCTCCTGACACAGGTGCTCGTGCGCCGACCGATCGGAAGCTGCCGGCGAACCCCGGCAACCGCAGCTGCAGCCTTCGGCTAGAATGCGCGCCGGCGTCGCACGCTTTTAGTCGGAGTGACCCTTCGGTGAGCTTCAAGTCCCTGCTCGAAAGCTGGCGCGAGAGCGCGGCCGCACCGCGCACCGCGAAGAGCTACGCCGTGCGGCTGCCGGTCGATGACGCGGCGCGGCTGGCGGCCCTGGCGGACATGTTTCCCGGACGCACGCCCGAGCAGATCATCACCGAGCTGCTGGCAGTGGCGCTCAGGGAACTGGCCACCGCGATGCCGTACGTGGCCGGCAAGCGGGTGATTTCCAACGACGAGCAGGGCGATCCGCTCTACGAGGATGTCGGGCCGACGCCGCGCTTCATGGCGCTCGCCCGCGAACACGGGCGCCGGCTCGAAGCCGCGGGCCAGCGCCCGGTCGCCGTGGTACGCAAGGCCGGCCGGCAGAAGAAAAAGCCGCGCTCACGCGCCTGAAGGCCCGCCATGCCCTCGTTCGATGTCGTCTCCGAACTGAACGCTCATGAGGTCGCCAACGCGATCGACCAGGCGAACCGCGAGCTGTCGCAGCGTTTTGACTTCAAGGACACCGGGGCGCGCTTCGAGCAGAAGGATTTCACCGTCACCCTGCAGGCGCAGGTGGATTTTCAGCTCAAGCAGATGCTGGAGATCCTGAAGCTGCGGCTTTCCAAGCGCGGCATCGATCTTCTGTGCCTCGAGGTGAAGGATCCGCACACGACGCTGTCCTCGGCGAGCCAGGAGGTGCTGCTCAGGCAGGGCGTCGATGCGGAAACGGGCAAGAAGATCCAGCGCCTGGTCAAGGACTCGAAGCTCAAGGTGCAGGCGAGCCTGCAGGGCGACAAGGTGCGCATCAGCGGTAAGCAGCGTGACGAGCTGCAGTCCGCCATCGCGCTGCTGCGCGGCGCGAAGCTCGAGGTGCCGCTGCAGTTCAATAACTTCCGCGACTGAGCCGCGCGATCGTCCGGCACAGATTCTCGGTGGAGTCGATGAGGCTGGGGCCCAGGCGGCTGAGCCCCTGATCCTCGAACGCCACCACGCGCCCCTGCCGCACAGCCGCAAGGCTGCCGAAGCGTTTCCAGTCGTCGACCCAGGCTGCGCCTTCGCCCGGCGGGGAGGCCGCCACGATGATGTCGGGGTTTCGGGCGATGACCGCTTCGGTGTCCACCAGCGGAGCGGCCTCGGGCAGATCGGCAAAGACGTTGCGCGCGCCGCAGATCGAGAGCGCATCGCTCATCAGCTGGTGGCCGCCCACGGTATAGATGGGCCGGTTCCACACCTGCAGCAGCACGCTCGGGTGCCGGGTTCCGGAGCCGTAGGTGCGCTCGAGCGCGGAGAGTCGTGCATCGAGGGCCGCGGCCGCGCGCTGCGCCTCGGCCTCGGTGCCGGCGAGGGTACCGAGCCGGCGCAGTGAGGGGGCGAGCTCGGTGAGCTTCACCGCCTGCTGCTGATAGACCGGGATGCCCAGGGCGGCGATCTTCTGGCGCTGCGCGGGGTTGCCACCCTGGGGCCAGGCGACCACCACGTCCGGGCGCAGCTGCACCAGCCGTTCCATGTCGATGGTGGCCACATCCCCGATGCGGGTGATGGCGCGCGCCGCCTGCGGCTCATCGGAATACTCGACCGTCGCTGCGAGCTGCCCACCCGCGCCGGCGGCAAACAGCATCTCCGTCGCGCCAGGAGAGAGGCTCACGATGCGCAGCGGCGCAGGCCCCACGCTGACCTCGCGGCCAAGATCGTCGACCACGGTGCGGAGCGCTGCGCCGGCCCCGGCCGGGCTTGCGATCAGCGGCACGCTGAATGCCACGGCGAGCGCCAGCAGCTTGACGCCCGGGAATCTGCTGAACAACACCTTGGTGACTTTCCTAAGATCGCGTCCCGAACACGCCCACGCGTTATATCGCGGCGGCAGGCCGAAGGCGATGCGTGCGGCGGCTCCCCTATGATCCTCCCGGGCCCTGACGCGCTCGTCAGTGAAGAGCTGGGGGACACGCATGCGGTGGTCTGCCTTGATTCTCGGCTGTCTTGCGGGCGCGCTGGCCGCAGAACCCGCGCAGTTCCGCGCCGACGCACGGCACGCGGGCAGCTACCCGGGCGCCGGCGTGCCGGTGCTGCACGGCGTGAAATGGAAATTCAGGACCGGGGCCGCGGTGATTGCCAGCCCGGCGGTGAGCGCGGGCACGGCCTATTTCGGCAGCAGCGATCACACCTTCTACGCCGTCGATGTCGCCAGCGGCACGCAGCGCTGGAAGTTCGCGACCCATGGTCGCATCACCTCCTCGGCCGCGGTGGCCGACGGGCGCGTGTACTTCGGCAGCTACGACAGCACCTTCTACGCACTCGATACCAAAAGTGGTGCGCTCGCCTGGAAGTTCGCAACGGCTGGCGAGCGGCGCTTCAGCGGCCGGCATCTGCACGGCGCGGAACCGGCCGCGGAGGTGATGCCCGACCCCTTCGACTTCTTCCTCTCCTCTCCGGCCGTCGCAGCCGGGCTCGTCTACTTCGGCAGCGGCGATGGCAATGTGTATGCGCTCGATGCCGGCAGCGGCACGCTGCGCTGGAAATTTGCGACCGGCAACGTCGTGCACGCCTCGCCCGCGGTGGCGGATGGCACCGTCTACGTGGGCAGCTGGGACAGCTACTTCTATGCCCTGGACGCGGCAACCGGCCAGCAACGCTGGCGTTTCAAGACCGGCGAGGATCCTGCCATCAACAACCAGGTGGGCATCCAGTCCTCCGCCGCGGTGGCGGATGGCATGGTGTATTTCGGCTGCCGCGACTCGCACCTGTACGCACTCGATGCGGCGAGCGGCCAGCCACGCTGGTCATTCCCCACCAAGGGCTCGTGGGTCATCAGCTCCCCGGCCGTGCGCAACGGCACGGTGTACTTTGCGACCTCCGACAGCGGCCTGCTGCTGGGGCTGGATGCAAAAACCGGCGCCCCGCAGCTGTCCTTGAGCTTCAGCCACTGGCCGTTCTTCTCATCCCCCGCGCTGGCCGGCGCCTTTCTGTACATCGGCTCGCACGCCGGCAAGGTCATGGCGCTCGACCTCAAGTCGCACAACATCGCCTGGACGTTCCAGACCGACGGCGCACAGAGGAACGCTGCGGCGCTCACCAAGCCCGACGGCTCGCCCAACTACGAGGCGGCTTTCCACGATTTCTTCTACGACGATGTGATCGTCGGGGTCGACCGCATGATGAGTGTCGGGGCCGTGCTGTCCTCGCCGGTGGTCGAGGGCGATACGCTCTACTTCGGCAGCTGGGACGGCCAGCTGTACGCGATCGGCTGATCGCTCAGGCGCGGATCTCGCTACTGGTACGCGCGCGGAAAGACCACGCGGAACGTCGTGCCGGCGCCCGCCGCGGTCTCGAGTTCAAGACTCGCATTGAGCAGCTCACACAGGCGCTTCACGATCGAAAGCCCGATGCCTTCCCCGTGGCTGGCGCAAGCCGCGGGAGCGGACTGCGATGTGAGCATCGGCGCGGGAGCGCTTTCGCTGGCGTCGGCCTGATGGCCCTCCTCGGTCGCCTTGCGCAGGGCATCTTCCAGCGGGGCCGCGGCCGATTGTTGCTGGAAGCCCGGCCCGGTGTCCTGTACGCACAGCAGCCACTGCTTGGCGCCCGGCGCATCGCGCTCTTCCCACAGCACCCGCACGCCGCCGCGGTCGGTGACGCCGATCGCGTTCAGGATCAGGTTCTGGGCGATGCGCCGCACCTTGACCGCATCGCCCTCCACCTGAAGCGTCTGCGGCCCTTCGGCCTTGAGGAACAGGTCACGCTGCGCCGCCACCGGTCTGACGCTCTCGCAGTATTCGCGCAGGATCGCGGCGGCATCGAACGGTGCGATGCGCCGCTCTTCTTCGCCCGCCTCCAGGCGCCCGAGATCGATCAGGTCGCTCAGCAGCGCGCGCAGCGAATCGACCGATCGCTCCAGCAGGCGCGACGTGTTGGCCCGGCTCGGATCATGTTTGGCCTCGAGGGCGAGAATCGTCGAGGCGTTGCTGATCACGCCCACCGTACCGCGCAGGTCATGCGCCGCCTCGCGCCAGGTCTCGGCGCGCTGCCGGCCGAGATCCTGCAGCTGATGCAGGGCACTCTCCAGCTCGCGCACGCGGCTTGAGGCCTCGGTTCGCTGCAGCCGCTCGTAGCTTGCCGCGCTCTCGCAGACTCCTTCCCCGCACAGGCGCACCAGCGCACGCCGTGCGATCGGCATGACCTGCGCCTGCAGCTCGGGGTAGACGCTGCCATAGTCTTCCAGCTCGTTGAGCACCCGGTAGTGCAGGTGCCCCCATTCGCGGATCGTCTCACGCTGGTAGTAACCCTGCTGCCAGCGATGCAGCCCATGCTCGGCGGCGCTGATCTTCTGCTCCTCGAAGGCGACTTCCTTTTCCACCGGATCCTGCGCCGCCAGCCGTCGCTCGAAGGCATCCAGTACCTGCGGGATGTGATCGTTGAACTGCGACCGCGACAGGCTCGAGGAGGTGCTCAGTTCCGGGTCCTGCTCCACCGAGCGCTGCCAGGCGTGCAGGATCGCGTTGCGCCGTGTCGAGAGATGCTCCGCGAGGGCGGTGAGCGCAGCTTTGATGGAGGCGGGATCGGCCATGGCACGAGTCAATATATACCGTGTCGTCGGGCGATGTTGGCAGCGCCCACACGCACTCGCCCACTTTCAGGCGCAAGGATCGAGCGCTTACGCGGCAGCCGCCCGACCCACCTGCTCTCCGGCTGCGCTCTCGAGCACCCGCGCCACCGCGTGCACGGTGGCGGCGATGCGCACCGCGCTCTGGACCGCCTCACGCGTGAGGCCGTGCTGGCGCAGCTGCCGCTCGTGCGAAGCCACGCAGGTGCCACAGCCGTTGATCGCCGACACCGCCAGCGCCAGCAGCTCGAAGTCCGCCTTGGGAATGCCGGGGTTGCCGATGACATTCATGCGCAGCCTCACCGGAAGCTTGGCGTATTCCTCGTCCTCCACCAGGTGCAGGAAGCGGTAGTACACGTTGTTCATCGTCATGATCGCGGCCGCCGCGTGTGCGGCGCTCACGTGCGTGGCGTCCAGGTGCCGGGCGGCGAGCGCCTGCAGGTCGCGGGTGAAGGCGGCGTTGCGCGAGGCGCTCGCCGAGGCCAGCGCCACCGCCCAGATCTGCCGTTCGTCCAGACCCGGCGCGCCGGCCGCCGTCAGCACCGAGCCAAGGTTCAGCTGCAGGTCGCGGGCGTAGCCGGGCAGTGCCTCGCGCAGGCCCTCAAGCGTAGTCATGTCAGGCTGCCTTGAGGGTGTCTTCACCCTTTTGCCAGTTGCAGGGGCACAGCTCGTCGGTCTGCAGCGCATCGAGCACGCGCAGGACTTCCTCGGGGCTGCGGCCGACGTTCAGGTCGGTGACGTACACGAAGCGGATCACTCCCTGCGGATCAACGATGAAGGTGGCACGCTGGGCGACGCCGGCCTGCGGATCGAGGATCCCCAGGGCTCCGGCGAGCTCGCGCTTCACGTCCGCCAGCATCGGGAAGGGCAGCGCGCGCAGTTCCTCCTTGTCGCGCCGCCAGGCGAGGTGCACGTATTCACTGTCGATGCTGGCGCCCAAAAGCTGCGCATCGCGCGCGCGGAATTCCTTGTCGAGCTTGCCGAAGGCGGCGATCTCGGTGGGGCACACAAAGGTGAAGTCCTTGGGCCAGAAGAACACGATCTTCCATTTGCCCGGGAAGCTGTCGTGGGTGAAGGGCTGGAAGGCGCTCTTGCTGTCGCTGGATACGACGCCGGTGAGCGCGAACTGGGGAAAACGCTGGCCAATGCCTGACATACGATCGACTCCTTGACGCGGCGGGGCGGCGGGCGCCCCTTAACCGTCCCGGGCATCATGCGGGTCGCGCTGCTATCATTCCAATCAATTGATTTGATCATATCGATAGATTCTATGTATCTTAGCAACCCATGGAACTGAAGCTCAAGGATCTGCGCTACCTCGTGGCCGTGGCGGATGAGCGCCACTTCGGCCGCGCCGCGGCGCGCTGCTTCGTCAGCCAGCCGACGCTGTCGGCCCAGCTGAAGAAGCTCGAGCTATCGCTCGGTGTGCAGCTCATCGAACGCGCGCCGCACAACGTCAGCCTCACTCCGGCGGGAGCGGAGGTCGTGGCGCGTGCGCGGCGCATCCTCGAGGCGAGCGATGAGATGGTCACGCTCGCTCACAGCCACCGCGACCCGTTCGCCGGGCGGCTGCGCGTGGCGCTGCTGCCGACCATCGGGCCGTACCTGCTGCCGCGCGTGGCGCCCCTCATCCGCAAGAGCCTGCCGCGTGTGCAGCTGCGCCTCTATGAATATCAGACCGCGCCGATGCTCGAGAAGCTGCACGGCGGGGAGCTGGATGTGGGCATCCTCGCCCTGCCGGTGGAGCTTGCCGGGCTCGAATCGCGCGAGCTGTACCGCGAGCCGTTCCTGCTCGCCGTGCCCGAGCGACACGCACTCGCCGCGCAGGACACGGTGCGGTTGGCGGACCTGAAGGACGAGACGCTGCTGCTGCTCGAGGAGGGCCATTGCCTGCGCGACCAGGCCCTGGAGGTCTGCAGCCGGGTGGCGGTGCGCGATCAGCAGGATTTTCGCGCCACCAGTCTTGAGACCCTGCGACAGATGGTCGCCACCGGCGCCGGCGTGACGCTGCTGCCCGAGCTTGCCGGTCGCGGCGCCTACCGCAGTGCCAAGGGCGTCGCACTGCGCCCGTTCGCAAGACCCGCCCCGGTGCGGCAGATCGGCGCACTGTGGCGCAAGACGAGCGCACGGCGCGCCGTGATCGATGCCTTGTGCGATCTGATCGCCGAACACGCGCTGTGAGCGAGCCGCCACGGCCGCTCACCCTGCTGGCGCGCGACGGCCGCAGGCTCGCGGGTCTTCTGCTCGAGTCTTCCCGACCGCGCGGCGCCATCAGCATCAATGGCGCCACCGGCTTCCTGCGCGAGTTCTATCTTAAGTTCGCCGCTTACTGTGCCGAGCGCGGCTATCACGCGCTGGTGTATGACTATCGCGGCATCGGCGCCTCAGCGGCGGCACCGCTGCACACCGACCGCGCGCGCATGGGCGATTGGGGACGGCTCGACATGCCTGCCGCACTTGATTCTCTCGCGCAGCGCTTCGCCCGACTGCCGCTGTTCACCCTCGGCCACAGCGTCGGCGGACAGCTGATCGGCTGCATGTACAACCAGGCGCTCGCCCGCGCCCACGTGATGATCGCAACCTCGACCGGCTACTGGCGCCGCCAGCGCGTGCCGTTTCGCTACCAGGCGCTGCTGTTCTGGAAGGTGTACGGACCCTTGATGCTGCGCCGCCACGGCTGCGTGCCGCGCGGATGGGGCTGGCAGGGAGAGCCGCTGCCGCGCGGGGTTTTCCTGCAGTGGCGCAAGTGGTGCCTCGATGCGGCGCCGCTCGGCCCGGCCTTCGACCAAGATATGCGCGACAGCCGGTTCGAGGCGGTGCGCGCGCCGCTACTGTCCTGGGGCTTCAGCGATGACCCGATCGCCACGAACGCGGCGGTCGAGGCGCTGCTGGGGTCCTACCCAAACGCGCAGATCGAGCGACGCTGGAGCCGCCCTGCCGATGTCGCGACACGCCACATCGGCCATCACGGCTTCTTCTCCGAGCGTCACCGCGACTCGCTGTGGCGTGGTGCGCTCGACTGGATCGACGCGCGCGGCGCCTGAGCGCGAAGCGCACCGGCTGCAGCGGGCAGGGCAACGCCGCGCGTGCGCCGCGCCAGCGCGATCGCCGCCAGCACTACCACCCCGCCGGTCATCTGCAGCGGCGTCAGCCGCTCACCGAGCAGCAGCCACGCATAGCCTGCCGCGGCGATGACCTGCACATACAGACCCACGGCGCTGAAGGTCGCCGGCAGGTGCGCGAGCGCGTAGGCGATCAGGCTCTGGCCAAGCACCTGGGCCGACAGTGCACAGCCTGCGAGCAGCCACCAGCCGTGCGCGTCGTCGGGCAAGAACTTCTGCGTGAGCGCGATCGGCAGCAGCAGCACCACGAACACCAGCGTGGAAGCGAACATGACAATGCCGGTGCCGTGGCGGGCGCGCAGGCGCGCCACCGCCAGGATGTAAGCCGCGTAGAAGCAGGCCGTGCCAAGTCCCAGCGCATCACCCAGCAGCGCGTGGCGGCCGCCGGAGATTTTCGGCGCCAGGATCAGCAGCATGCCGCCGAAGGCGAGGCACAGCGCGAGCAGAAACGGCAGCCGCGGGCGCTGCTTCCACAGCGCCCAGGCGAGGATCGTCACGAATATGGGCGCGCAGTTGGCTTCCAGCGTGGAGACGGCAATCGGAATCAGCAGCAAAGAGGAGTGCCACAGCGCAAGGTCCCCGGCGAAGAACACCCCGGCCCAAAGGAACATCGGATCGCGCCAGCTGCCGGGCGGCCCCTCGCCCCTGAGCGCGCCGCGGCGCTCGAGCAGCGCCCACAAAGCCAACAGCGGCAGTGCCAGCGCACCGCGCCAGAAGGCGGTGGCGGTCGGTCCGGTCTGCGACAGGCGTACGAAGATGCCGGAGCTGCCGATCGCCAGCGCGCCGGCAAACAGCGCTAGCAATGCGGGAACCTCGGAGGCTTGCGCGCGATCTGGCATGGGCGTTAGTCTGGCATAATCCCAAGCGCGCCCTGAGGCTTCACGCTGCAGAGGACACTCGCTTGAAAATCCTTGCTCTGCTTGCTGCCGTCTGCCTCGCCATACTCGGCGGCACCTGCGCGTATGCCCAGGCGCCCGCCTTGAGCGCGCAGGATGCGTGGATTCGCTTCACGCCCGGTGCGGACGTGGCCGCCGCGTACCTGACGCTGCACAACGGCGGCACGCAACCGGTCGTCGTGATCGGTGTCAGCTCACCGGCCGCCGGCCAGGCCATGATTCACGAGACGGCCATCAGGAACGGGCAGTCCACCATGCGCCCGCACGAGCGACTGCGCATCGGCGTCGGGGAGACGGTGCGGCTCGCGCCCGAGGGACTGCACATCATGCTGACCCAGCTCAAGCGCAACTTCGCTCCCGATGACGAGGTGCCGCTGGTGTTGTTGCTGGAAGGCGGCGGCCAGATCAGCGTGAACGCGCACGTGCGCGCGCTCGACCGGGAGTGAGCCAGCTCTGATGTGGCTCCCGGGCGCGACATGCCTCGCGTGACCTCCACCGATTCACCGCTCGATCACGTCACGCCCTACGACCGGTTCGCGTGGACCGACACGCAGGTCGAGCAGTGGCTGGCGAGCGGCGCGCACCCGCATGAGCTGAGTGCTTACTTCGGCGCAGGCGAATACCGCGCACTTGCGGCGCTCGCGCGCCGCGCCAGGGCCGCGCGCGTGACCGATACCGCCTTACGCGTGATTCTCGTGCCGGGCATCATGGGCTCGCAGCTCGGATTGCTGCGCGCGGCTCCGCTGCCGCACGACATCCTGTGGCTCGACCCCCTCGACATCCAGCACGGCCGGCTGGCGGCGCTGCGCCTGCCCGGGGCGGCGCCGATCGTTGCCATGGGTGTGGTGCTGTTTTCGTACCTGCGCCTGAAGTTGTACCTGCGCGCGCAGGGCTTTGCGGTCGAGTTTCACGACTACGATTGGCGTCTGAGTGTGCGCGAGTCTGGGCGCGTGCTGGCCGAGCGCCTGCGCGCCGCAAGGCCCGCACGCGTGGCGATCGTCGCGCACAGCATGGGCGGACTCGTGAGCCGTGCCGCGCTCAGTCTGCCCGACACGCAGCACGTCGAACGCGTGGTGCTCATGGGCACACCCAACAACGGTTCATTCGCAGCCGTGCAGGCCCTGCGCGGCAGCTACGCGGTGGTGCGCAAGGTTGCGCGCATAGCGGAGAAGGAATCGGCGGAATCCCTGGCCGCGGACATTTTCAGCACCTTTCCCAGTCTCTACGACATGCTGCCGTTCGATGCCTGCGCCGGCAAGGCGGATCTGTTCGACGAGCGCAGCTGGCCGGCCTCAGGTCCCAGGCCGCGCCCCGCACTGCTGCAGGCCGCGCTCGCTGCCCGCACTGAGCTGGCGAGCGCGGATGAGCGCTTCGCGTTCATCGCCGGAGCCGGCGTGGAGACGGTCACGGCCATCGCGCGCCGCCGCGATGACTTCGTCTATACGCTCACGCGTCACGGCGATGGCACCGTGCCGCTCAGCAGCGCGGAGCTTGCCGGCGCCCGCTGCGCCTATGCGCGCGTGGCACACAGCGAGCTGACGCGCGACCCCTCGGTCGCCGCGGCGGTGGTGGACTTCATCAGGCGAGGTTCGACCAGACGCCTGCCGCACAGCTGGGTGAGCGCCAGCCGCGCCTGCACCGAGGTAAGCGATCGGGCGCTGCGCCACACTCACGCACAGAAAGTGGACTGGGCAGCCCTCACTCCCGACGCGCGGCGGCTGTTTCTGCAGAACCTCAACGAGCCGCCCCACCTTAGGCTGCGGGTGCCGGCTGCGCGCCGCAGGCGCCGCTGATTCATTGCAGTTGCGGACCCCCGGCGCCTCATCGCGCTCGCCGAGGTGGGATGGCAGCCCGTTATCCGACAGAATTGGGGGGCGACGGTTGTGTCACCTAGTGCAGTTAGAGCGCAATGCAAGGACATGGGCATGAACGCAGCTCGTAATAAGAAGGCGTTGCAGATCGCGTTTGAGGAACTCTCCAGAGGCAACGGCAAGCCCTTCGTGGACTTATGGGCAGATGATTTCTGTTGGACCATCATCGGCACCACGGCCTGGTCTAGGACCTACCGTGGCAAGGACTCAGTCCGCAAGGATCTTATGGCGCCGCTGTTCGCGAAATTCTCCACACAGTACACGAACGAGGCGACTCGCTTCATTGCCGAAGACGATTTCGTCGTTGTTGAGTGCCGGGGGCGCGTCACGACCACGTCCGGTGAGCCCTACAACAACACATACTGCTATGTGTGCCGCATGGCTGATGGCCGGCTGAAGGAACTCACAGAGTATTTGGACACTGAATTGGTCACCAGAGCGCTGGGAGCACCACCGTGACAAACATGCGAAAGCGGGGTTGCGCTCCAACCCTTGGGGCGGCCCGTGACAGTTAACGTCGTGTGCGTCGCTCGAGACGACACCGCAGAAACCCAGCCTCGAGCCGCGCTTCCTTGCTCAACGGAGCAGTCTTAAGCTCTCCATGAAGCCACGTCAGGGGCTTATTTCTCGGGCTCACGATAGGCGTCTATGTCTGACATAAGTGCAAAGCGGCACTCTGCTACCAACCAAAACAGCGAGGAACGTTGTGTCGAAACTACGTGTCAAGAGCTTCGCGATTTCCATCGACGGCTTCGGTGCTGGATCCAACCAAGATCTCCACAATCCGCTCGGAGTCAGAGGCACGGAACTGATGGAGTGGTTCTTCCACACACGTGCATGGCGGAAGATGCACGGCCTTGATGACGGAGAGACGGGAGTCGATAACACGATCGCGGAGCACGGCTTTGCCGGAATCGGTGCCTGGATTCTTGGGCGCAACATGTTCGGTCCTGTCCGAGGGCCATGGCCGGACGGCAGCTGGAAGGGCTGGTGGGGCGAGGAACCGCCATACCATACGCCGGTGTTCGTGCTGACGCATCACCCGCGGGCACCGCTCAGGATGACGGGAGGTACGGAGTTTCGCTTTGTCACCGAAGGCATTCACGCCGCCTTGGAGCAGGCGACTGCCGCAGCAAACGGCCGCGACGTCCGGCTGGGTGGCGGCGTATCCACGGTTCGGGAGTATCTACGCGCCGGCTTGATTGACGAGCTGCATCTCGCAATCCGACCTGTGTTGCTTGGTTCCGGAGAGCAGCTCTTGAACGACATCGATATGAATGCTCTGGGCTATGAATGCGCCAGGTACGTCGCGGGCGAACGTGCGGCTCACGTTTTTGTGCGCAAACGTGCGTAACCCGTCCGGCTCGTTCGGTAGGCCACCCAACCCTCGTTGGAGCGGGTCGTGAGGCGCGCAGACAAACGAAAGGATGGCCCCCGTCGCCGCGACTATCAGCATCACTTTGATCACTTCATCATGAGCGTCACTCCTCACAGGCTCGCAAGGGCGCGGCGCTTCTCGGAGTCGGCAGGTGGCACCTAGACCGCTGCGGATATCCTGTGCTCCATCACATTATTGGGATGCCGTCGCCTTGTCGGGGTGGGCGCGAGGAAAGTTATGCGACAGAATTGACTCGTTGGATCGCAACGCGGAGCACTGCATGGACGATATGCCTCGGTACTGGTTCGGCCCAAGGCAATATGGTTGGGGGCCCCGGCAACCGCTGAACCGGCAAGGGTGGCTGGCATACGCAGTCTGGCTCACAGTGTGGCTCGCCTGCTTTCCGTTCATGCGCTCGCTGCAACATCCTTTGCAGAGCCTCGCCCTTTTTTTCGGGATGCTCACAGTGCTACTTGTGATGTGTGAGTGGAAGGGTGAGCCTGCTGAGTAGTTCGCCTAACCGTCTACAGACATCGTAGACAGCAAAAACAGAAAACCTCGGCGCGCGGCTATCACTTAGCTCTGAGCATCGTTAGTGCCGCCCGAACGGCTTCTGATCCGAAGCAAACAACCCCGCTCGTGCTTGCCGCTCAGGCCTGCGCGAACGCCTGTGCGATGGCCTCGCGCTGGCGCGCATCCGGCAGCCTGCCACGACCGCCGCCGAGATTGTCCTTCAGGTGCGCAACCTTTCCGGTCGCGGGAATGATGCAGGTCACGGCCGGATGCGAGGCGATGAACTTCAGGGCGAGCTGCCCCCAGCTCGTCGCATCAACATCCGCAGCCCACTCGGGCAGCGGCCTTCCCTGCACCGCCTGAAACAGCGCACCGTCCTCGAACGGCCGGTTCACCAGTACCGCGACGCCGCGCTCGGCGGCCAGCGGCAGCAGGCGCTGTTCGGCGACGCGCGTCAACGGGGAGTAGTTGAACTGCACGAAGTCGAGCTGTGCGCGCGCGAGCACGCGCAGCAGATCCGCGTAGGCGCTCACGCTGTAGTGGGTGATGCCGACGTAGCGCACGCGCTGCGCCGCTTTCCAGGCGTACAGGGTCTTCAGCTGCGTATCCAGATCGAGCAGGTTGTGCACCTGGATCAGATCCAGGCGCTTGCTCTTCATGAGCTGCTCCGAGTGAGTCATCTGCGTAACGCCCGCCGCCTCCCCGCGCGTCCATACCTTAGTGGCAAGAAACGCCCGCTGGTGCATGTCCGGAGTCAAAAGTTCCCCGAGCACGCGCTCGGCGGTGGAGTACATGGGCGAGGTGTCGATGAGCCGGCCGCCGGAGGCGAAGAACTCCGCGAGCACCTCCTGGAGCGGCGCGCGCTCGGTGGCCGAATCACCGACTTCGAAGGGACCCGAGGTGCCAAGCCCGATGACGGGAAGCTCCTCGCCGCTCGAGGGGATCTTGCGCAGGATCGGTGCGGCGGCCGGATTCGCGGCGGCCGTGCCGCAAGACAGTGCAGCGGTGGTCATGACATTGATTCCTCCTGCCAGGAACTCACGTCGGTTCATTCTCCATGGCCGCACCACGCGCCGTCGATCCGCTTGGCGCACTTTCAGATGAGCGCAGCGTCGGTCTCGATGACACTCACGCTGCCCGCCTCGACGATGCGGGCCAGTGCGGCTGCACTCGGCAGCACCTGGGCTGCGTAAAACGCCACGGTGCGGATCTTGGCGGCATAGAACTCGCCGTCGTCGCCGCCGGTCTTGCCCGCGGCGATGGCCGCCGATTTCGCCAGCAGCCAGCCGCCGGTCACGTAGCCACACAGCTTCAGGTACGGCACCGACACCGCAAGAGCCGCATCAGGGTGCATTGCAAGAGCCTTCAGCAGCGAGCGGGTGGCGTTCTTCAGCAGTTCCACCGCTTCCAGCGTCGCCGTGCGGATCGCCTCCACGCTCGCATCGCCCACACCTGGCCGCTGCAGCTCCCGCTCCATGTCTGACAGCAGCGCGTTCATCGCACCTCCGCCGTCGCGGGCGAGCTTGCGGCCGATGAGATCGTTCGACTGGATGCCGGTGGTGCCCTCGTAGATGGTGGTGATGCGCACGTCGCGCACGTACTGAGCCGCGCCGGTCTCCTCTATGAAGCCCATGCCGCCGTGCACCTGCACGCCGATCGCGCTGACTTCGTTGCCGACCTCCGTGCACCATCCCTTCACGATCGGCGTCAGCAGCTCGGCCCGTGAGCGGCAGGCTGCGCGCAGCGCCGGCTCGCCGTACTCGGCAAGGTCCAGCTGGAAGGCGGTGTAGAGGGTCAGCGCCCGCGAAGCCTCGGTCTGCGACTTCATCATCAGCAGCATGCGCTTCACGTCCGGGTGGTTGATGATCGGCGCGGGGCCTTTGGGCTGCGGCACCGGCGGCCTGCCCTGCACGCGCGTGCGCGCCCATTGCACCGCGCGCTGGAAAGCGCGCTCACCAACCGCGTAGCCTTCGCTCCCCACCGACAGGCGTGCGCTGTTCATCATGATGAACATGTATTCCAGCCCGCGACCGGGCTCGCCGACCAGGTGCGCCACGGCGCCATTCTTCTCGCCGAAGGCGAGCACGCAGGTGGGGCTGGCGTGAATGCCGAGCTTGTGCTCGATCGACAGACAGCGCACCTCGTTGCGCGCCCCGATCGAACCATCGGGATTCACGAGGAACTTCGGCACGATGAACAGCGAGATTCCCCTGACCCCGGCAGGGGCTCCCTCGATGCGCCCGATCACCATGTGGATGGTGTTCTCGGTCAGATCGTGATCACCCCAGGTAATGAAGATCTTCTGGCCGAACAGACGGTAGTCGGCGCCGTCCGGCACCGCCCGGGTGCGCACCTCGCCCAGATCCGAGCCGGCCTGGGACTCGGTCAGCACCATGGTGCCGGTCCACTCCCCGCTCACCATCTTGTGCAGGTAGCGCTCCTTCTGCTGCTCGGAGCCGCACATCTCCAGCGCGTGCACCGCACCGTGCGTGAGCATGGGTCCGAGCTTGAAGGCGAGGTTGGAAGAACCCCAGAACTCGCCCACTGCGCTGAACAGCACGCGCGGGGCGCGCTGCCCGCCGAACTGAGGCGACGCACCCAGTGCCGGCCAGCCACCCTCGACGAACTGCCGGTAGGCCTCGCGAAACCCGGGCGCCGTCACCACCCCTTGCGGGGTCCAGCGCGCGCCCTGTGCGTCGCCACTCTGATTCAGGGGATCGAGCACGTTCTCGGCAAAGCGCGCGGCTTCCTCGAGCACCGCCTGCGCGAGCTCATCGGAGTACTCGGCAAGCTCTGGCGCCGAGGCGAGTTGCTGCACGCCGAGCAGTTCCTCGAGCACGAAACGCACATCACGCAGGGGGGCACGGTACATGGTCGCTCTTCTGTAACTGAGGCCTAGTTTAGCGCCGGCTGCGCGCGCTCAGTGGCCGGCGGCCTCGCCCGCCCTGCTGTGGAGCGCCCCCGCCGCGCGAGCAGAACCCGGCAGCGCCAGCGCCGGCACGATGTTCGCCGCGAGGAAATCCACGAACTGCTGAGCCCGCGGGTCGGACTCAAGCGTGCTCGGGTAGAGCGCGTACAGTGCCGCCGCGGGAGGCACCGCCCAGTCGGGCAGCACCGCCTTAAGGCGCCCGGTGGCAAGACCCTGCCGACACAGAAACTCCGGCAGCAGCCCGATCCCGAGCCCGGCTGCGGTGGCCGCGTGCAGGACCGCCGGGTCATCCACTGCGAGCTTCGGCGCGAGCGGCACTTCGGCGCGCTGTGCCCCGCGCGCCAGCTGCAGGCGAAACTCCGGCAGGTCCGCGGCATCCGGTGTCAGCAGGTCGTGCGTGCGCAGCTCGTCCGGGCGCATCGGCATTCCACGCCGCTGCAGGTACGCAGGTGTTGCGCACAGCAGCGCCGGAGGTGCGCCGAGCAGACGCCGCGTAACGGCGTCGTCCTGCGGCGGCCGGGTGCGGATCGCGACGTCCCAGGCGCCGGCGGCGAGCTGCTGCGCATCGAGCGCCACTTCCAGCGGCACGTGCGCGAATGCTTCCAGAAAGCGCGGCACCAGCGGAGAGAGCAGCACCCGCCCGTAGGTCGGATCGGCCACGACCCGCAGCGGCCTTGCCTCGGGCGACTGCAGCTTCGCGATCGCCCCGCGCGCCGCATCGGATTCATCACCGACGCGCCTGGCGTGCGGATACAGCAGCCGCCCGGCGGAGGTCAGCGAAACGCGGCGCGTGGTGCGCTCCAGCACGCGCACGCCGAGGGTTTTTTCCAGGTCCGCGACGGCGCGACTGACCGCAGCCTTCGGTACGCCGAGCGCCCGGGCGGCAGCCGAAAAGCCGTTGAGGTCGACCACTTTGGCGAGCATGGCCAGCTGTGCAGGCGTCCAGATCAGATTCATTGCGGGGTCAATCCTTCTTCAGGTTGAGCGTATTGTTTCACCCGAGAGGCAGGCGCGCCAGAGGCTGAGGGACTAGAATCGGCGCCCCGCACTGGCCCGCCCAAGGAAGAACCCATGAAAATCTCAATGCACGCGCTCTCGGTGGACGTTTTCGCGAACACCCTGGGGAATCTGTCGTTCCTTCTCGAGAAGGCGGCGAAGAGCGCTGCGAACCGCAAGATCGAGCCGGGCGTGCTGCTCGCATCCCGCCTCGCACCGGATATGTTTCCGCTCACGCGCCAGGTCCAGATCGCCTGCGACCTTGCGAAAAATTCCGTGGCGCGACTTGCCGCTCAGGAGCCGCCGCGCTTCGAAGACACCGAGACCTCGATCGATCAACTGCGCGCACGCATCGCGCGCACGATAGATTTTCTGAAGAGCGTGCCGGTGAGCGCACTCGAGGGATCCGAAACGCGCGACATCAAGGTGCCCGCGGGCGAGCGCACGCTCGAGTTCAAAGGCCTGGATTATCTGCAGCGCTGGGCGATCCCCAACGTGTTCTTCCACGTCACTACCGCGTACAACATCCTGCGTCACAACGGCGTGGACCTCGGCAAGGGCGACTTCATCGACGGCGCGCGCGCCGGGTAGAACATATGACAAATGGCGGCCGGTAACTGTCGCCTTTTGCGAACAGAACGCGAGCGAAATCACGGCGGCGCGGGTGGCGCCCTGCCACCCTGTCTTGCCTACTAAATGTCCTATAGTCCGGGGAACCGTCTCTTGCCACACAAAGCCACGGCCGCGCGTTCGCATGCCCCCAAGGCGGCCGCGAGTACACCGAGCGTCAGTGCGGTCGCCGACACCGGGCCGGCGACCATCGAGTCTCTCGGTCGGCAGTTGCGCGATGTTCTGCCGGCCCGCCGTCTGCACTCGGTTTCTCTTTACGATCACGACGCCAACGTACTGTGGCTGAGCGAAGGCGCACTTGGCCCTGATGAGCACAGCCTGGTCGCCGTCGCGCTCGACGTGTTCACCACCGATACCTCGCTGGCCAGTCACGAACTGGGTCTGGAGGACGGCCGCATCGCGCTGTTCCTCGCGGTACGCGCTCCGACTGCGGATATCGTCGGCATCGCCATGATCCTCGCGGACGGCAAATCAGTGGGGGACGATACTCTCGAGCGAATGGCAGCCGCGCCGGTGCGCGCCATCATGCTGCGCCTCGCGGTGCTGCTGAAGCCCTCGGGCGAGGCGCCCTCCAAGGCCCCCACCCCAGCGGTGGCCCTCGAACTTGCCCCTGCAGCGGGTTCTGCGCCGGTCGCGATCACGCCTGCGCAGGTGAACAACATACTCGAGCTCGAGCTGCTCGATGAAACGCCGGTGACGGTGACGGGCCACAAGAGCCCCCCAGCCGCGCAACAGGCCGCGAATGCCGCGCCAATGATGACGCTCGAGTTCATGCCCGAAACCCCGCGTGCCGCCCACTCTGCGCCAGCACCGGTGAAGGGCAATCCGGCGGCCGTTAACGACGCACCAGCGCCGCCGCCGCCCGCCGTCGCAGCGTCGGCCAGGGTCGCGGTCTCGACAGCGGCTGCACCCAGGCCCAACCCGGTGGCCGCAGCTCCCCCGGCGGCGGCGGTCCCGGTGGCGGCACCTGCCTTGCTCGAGCCGGTTTTCGCGCGGGCGTCGCTCGTCGCACCAGCCCGGGTTGTGGCACCACCCGCGCCGGTGGCCGTCCCGGCAACCCCCGCTGTGGCGTCCACATATGTCGCGCCTCTGGCGTCCGCCCCCGCGGTGACGCCGGCGAGCGATTCGAACCTGCTGCTGGAAGTACTGCGGTTCGTGAAGCTGCGGGCTGGCGGCCAGACCCGTCGTTTCCAGATCCTCGCGCGGCTGATGCCCGGTCAGCGTGACCCCGCCGCATTGGATGCGCTGGTGCTGCAGCGGCTGATGACCTGGCTCGCCGCCCATCGCTCGGCCTGGAGCTCGCAGCACACCGGCTTTACGGTCAATCTGTCGATCGCGACGCTCGAGGACGAGCGCTTCGCGCACAAGATCGCTGCCGCGCTGAACTCCCATGGCATCGGCGCGGAGACCCTCGGCTTCGAGATCGCCGAGGCACTGTGCACGCAGCGTCGCGCCCAGGTTGAACGCTTCATCGCGCAGTGCGAGAAGATCGGCGCGTGGGTCGTGATCGATGACTTCTCCTTTGACGCCCAGGTGCTGCCGCTGCTGCGCTCCAAGGCCGTGCGACTGGTGAAGATCGATGCGAAGTTCACCTCCTCGGCACTGAAGGACAAGCTGTCCCAGGCGCTGGTCGTCGCTACGGTGCAGGCGGCGAAGGTGATGGGCATCCACTGCTCGGCAAAGAAGGTCGAATCGCAGGCCGCGCTGCAGTGGCTGACCGCGATCGGCTGCGATTTCGCTCAGGGCACCGCCCTCGGCGGGATCCAGACGCTTGAATCCATCCTCAGCCCGCCCTAGCGCCCTGCAGCTGCCGATGCGCCTGCAGCCGGTCTAAAATATTACAAATCAACGACTTGGCAGGCTGCCAGGGCGGCATGCCAAGCGCGGTGCCCCGGGCACTCGCAAGCTGCGACGAAGCGAGCCCGTGGCGCGCTCATCGGCCCGGCCGGGACCACGCCGGATGGCCTAAGCTTCAGTCGGGTACGCCCGCTCATGAAGATGCCCACACTCGACCGACTCCGCTCCAGCCGCAATGTGCTGTTCTGGAGCCTGCACGCCGCCGGCTGGGCCGGATACGGCCTCTCGCAGTACTTCGGGGCGCTGCTGTACGAGAACTCCTCCGGCTATGCGCGGATATTCGCGGTCTCATCGCTGGCAGGCTTCGTGCTGTCGGCGCCGATGCGCTTCATCTACCGGCGGCTGTGGAACCGTCCGCCGCTCGAGCGGATCGTGGGGGTGCTCGCCACCTGCTACCTCACGGCGCTCCCGCTGCGCATCCTCATCAATCTGTCCTTTATTAAGTTCATCGACCCGGAGTGGCATCCCAGCACCGTGTTCGAGCTGTCCGGCGGCACCCTGTCCACCACCTATCTGCTGGTGTGCTGGAGCGTCCTGTATTTCGGCATCAAGCTCTACGAGGCACAGCGCACGCAGGAGGAGGCGATGTTCAAAGCCGTCGCACTGGCGCAGGAAGCGCAGCTGAAGATGCTGCGCTACCAGCTGAACCCGCACTTCCTGTTCAACACCCTCAACGCCATCTCCACGCTGATCCTCGACAACCAGAACCGCAACGCGAATCATGCGGTGACGCGGCTGTCTGAATTCCTGCGCTATACGCTCGACCAGGACCCGATGAAGAAGGTCACGCTGCGCCAGGAGATCGAGGCACTGAATCTGTACCTCGGCACCGAGCGGCTGCGCTTCGGCGAGCGGCTGCGCCTGGAGTACGCGATCGAGGAGCCGGCGCTCGATGCTCTGGTGCCGAGTCTTCTGTTGCAGCCCCTGCTGGAGAACTCGCTGAAGTACGCCGTCTCGGCCCGCGAGAGCGGCGGCATGGTACGCATCGAGGGTCGCACCCGCGAGGGACTGCTCGAGCTTGCGGTGATCGACGACGGTCCGGGGCTGCGCGAAGGCGCGCTGCCCGGGGAGCGCCGCGGGGTCGGGCTGTCGAACATCCGAGAGCGGCTCGCGGTGCTGTACGGCGAGCGCTGCCGCTTCGCGGTGTTGAATTCGAACCCGGGGCTGCGTGTCGAGATGGCACTGCCGCTCGAGACCGCGCCCGAAGCCAGCGTGGTCCCGGCAGCCCCGTCCGCTGCCTCGCGAGTTTCCGGCGGGGTCCACGCGTGAAGATCCGCACGCTCATCGTCGATGACGAGGTGCTGTCGCGGCGCGGGGTGGAGATCCGCCTGCGCACCGAGAGCGATTTCGAGATCGTCGCGCAATGCGCCAACGGGCGCGAGGCCCTCGGCGCCATCCAGCAGTACAAGCCCGACCTTGTCTTCCTCGACATTCAGATGCCTGGATTGTCCGGGTTCGAGGTGCTGGCACACCTGCCGCAGGAGTCACTGCCGGTAGTGGTGTTTATTACTGCCTACGATCAGTACGCCATCCAGGCCTTCGAAGCACGCGCCATCGACTACCTCCTCAAACCGATCGACGAAGCGCGCTTCACCGCCGCCCTTGCGCGCGTGCGCGAGCACGTGCGCGCCAGAAGCGCCGCTGACCAGCGCGACCGGCTCCTGCAGATCATTGCCGAGATCACCGGCTGCGGGGAGCTTGCGCTCGATGAGCTGCTTGCGCACGGCCGCAGCGCCATCGAGGGACGGCGCCCGGAAGTATTGCCGATCCGCCAGGGACGCGAGACCCTGCGTGTGCAGGTCGCCTCGATCCAGTGGATCGACGCGGCCGGGGACTACATGTGCATCCACGCTGGCGGCGACACTCACATCCTGCGTGGCACGATGAAGGAGCTCGAGGAGATACTGGATCCGAAGCTGTTCCAGCGCGTGCACCGTTCAACCATCGTCAACCTGCGCCTGGTCAAGAGCCTGCGCGCCCACATGAACGGTGAGTACTTCCTCACCCTCGAGGGCGGTCATGAACTGAAGCTCTCGCGCACCTATCGCGACAAGGTCGAGTATTTCCTCAGCGGGTCGACGAGCTGAAAGGCGTTGATCCAGTTCGCGCCGGGCGCATCCGGTGCGGTAATTTGTGACCTGCGTCACGAACCGAGAGACCCTGTCGTGATTTGTGAGCCATCGCGGAGCCGCGCGCGCCCACATGCCTTAGATATGTCTGCATATGGAAGCCGCGTCTCGCCCCCCGCTTGAGCTGCTGCCCGATCTGCCGGTCGAAGAGCCCGCAGACGGCGCCTCGGCGCGCAGGGAGCCCCCGTCCGCGCCGCGGACTGCTGCCTCGGCTGCCGCGCCCGTCAAGTCTGCAGCGCCCTCCAGGGACCCTGAGCAGACCGGTCTGAATTTCGTCGACCCTGAGATGTTCCTCGGCTCGGACGAGAAGCCTTCGGCGACCCAGGCCGTGACAGCGCCACCGCCGGCCTCGGACTCAGGACTTGAGTTGCTCGAGGATCCAGTGGTCGATGTCATGCTGGAGACACCCGCGCCGGTGAAGCCTGCGGCCGCCCCGGCGCGCGAGCCGCCCGCAGCGACCGCCTCCGCATCCAAACCTTCCTCCATCGAATCCGCCGCGAGCGCGGCGGCCGCGCGGGCGGCGGCACGTGTGCCGATTGCGAAGACCCCGTCCCTTGCCGTAGCGGCCACCAAGCTCGCCGCCGCCAGCGCCGCTAACCTGCGCCCCGCCGCGAAGGTGGCCTCCGGCGCAACGCCCGCCCCGACACTGCGCACCGCGCCTCCCGCTGCGGCGGCACTCAAAGCGGCCCCCGCTGCAAAGCCCGCCGTACCGCTTCGACCGGTTATCCAACCCAAGCCCGCGGCCACGGCCGAAACGCCCCGCGCCGCATCGCCTGCACCCAAGATCGCGCCAGCCCCGAGCGCACCGAATCCGGCCGCGGCCGCGCGCAGTGCGCCGGCCAAGGCCACTGCTGCCGCTGCTGCATCCGCCGCGCCCGGGCAGACGATGCCGTCACCGCCCATGGATCGCGATTTCGTGGCACGCAATCAGGTGGTCGAGCGCTACCTGTCGGGCCGTCTGCCGGTCAAGGGCGCCACCGATTTCGAGCGCTTCTGCGCCGAGCATCCGGAGCTTCTGGACGAGATCGGATTGCCGGAGCGCGTCAACGCGGGCCTGCGTCTGCTCGAGGCGAGCGGCAAGCCGGAGCCCTGGCAAGAAGCCGCGCGACCGGCGTGGCAGAAACCGCAGGTCACCATCGGTCTCGCTGCGGCCGCAGGAGTGCTGCTGGTGGCGCTGGCTCTCGTAAGCGTCGGCAGCGCCAGCAAGAGCCATCGCATCACCGAGCTTGAAAAGGAATCCCACGATCGCGTGCTCGATCCGGCCACCAGCACGCGCGAGATCCGCCTGATGCCCAGCCGCTCGGCCGCCTCCAACTCCCCGTCGATCACCATCGGCGGGGTCGGCGCGGGCGCACAGCTCGCGGATTTCAGGATCGACGAGTCACGCTCGCCCTATCACGCCTTCCGCGTCACCATCGACCGCATCGACCAGGGTCGGGTGGCAGTCATCAGCAACCTGGCGAAGGATTCCAACGGGCACCTGCGCATTGCGCTGAACAGCTCAGCGCTCGGTCCCGGCAATTACCAGCTCACCCTCGAGGGCCTCGACTGGCGCGGTGAGCCTCAGCCCGACTCATGGGTCACGATCGGAATCACGCGCTGACCGAACGCACGGTCAAGCTGAATCTGTGTCACGCCCGAAGCGTGGTCAGCGGCGGCTGATTCACGACGCTGCGCGTGGCCAGCCACCCGCCGGCACCCACCAGCAGCGCGCCCCCCAACACTCCCTCGACCCATGGCAGGATCTCGAACGCATAGCGCAGCTCGAGCCAGTGAGTGGTGAGGAAGTACGCCGCTATCGAGGCGCCCATCGCGGCCAGCAGCCCGGAGAGACTTCCCAGGGTGATGAATTCCGAGAGCACACCCTGCACGACGGTGCCGCGGCTCGCGCCGAGGGTGCGCAGCATCGCGCTCTCGTAGCGGCGCTCGTCACGGCTCGACTGCACGGCGGCAAGCAACACGGTGAGCCCGGCAAACAGCGTGAACACGAACACGCTCTGCACGGCGAGAGCGGCCTTGTCGAGTACCGAGCGCACCTGGGTGAGCAGCTCATCGATGTCGAATATCGACACGCTGGTAAAGCGGTGCGCGAGCTGCGCCAGCGAGCGGGCGGAGCCGGGCGTGAAGTAGGCGCTCGTCAGGTAGGTGCCGGCGGTACCGTCCAGCAGTCCGGGCGCGAAAACGATGAAGAAGTTGGGCTTGAAGGAGTCCCACTTGACCTTGCGGATGCTGGCGACGGTGACCTCGCGCGCCTCGCCGGCGATGTCGAAGGTGAGCCGATCGCCGAGCTTCACTCCGAGCGCCTCCTGAAACTCGCTCGCAAGCGATACCAAGGGCTTACCCTGGTCCGCAGCCGTCCACCAGCGGCCGGCGATGATGCGGTTGTCGGCGCCCAGTTCGGTGGTCCAAGTGAGGTTCTGCTCGCGGGTGGCGAAGTTCTCCTCGTCGTGGTGGGCATGGTGGGTTTCTTCAACCGCGTGCCCGTTGATAGCGGTCAGACGCCCGCGCATCATCGGCAACAAACGGGTAGTGCGTGCGCCCTGCGCCTGCAGAGCCTGCACGAACTCGTCGCGCGACTGTGAGGGGATGTTGACGAAGAAGTAGTTGGGCAGATTCGGCGGCAGAGTGCGCTGCCAGTCGCCATTCAGATCGCCGCGCAGGATCGACAGCAGCAACAGCACCATGATTCCGGTGCCGAAGGCCACCAGCTGCACGACGCTCTCGGCGCGCCGCCGGCTCAGGTTCGCCACGCCGAAGCGCCAGGCGACTCCCACGCGGCCGCGCAGGCGCCCTGCCAGCGCCACGAGCGCAAGACCGGCCAGCGTCAGAGCCACTACGAAGGCGGCTAGTCCGGCCGTGAAATACAGGAACATCCGCCGCTCGGGCAGCACCCAGTAAATGAGCAGCAAAACCACCGCGATTGCCGGGCCGAAGGCGAGCAGCACCAGCGGCTGTGGCGGCCCGACGTCACGGCGCAGAACCCGCAGTGCCGGCACGCGCGAGAGCTGCAGCAGCGGTGGCAGCGCAAATCCGGCCAGCACTGCAATCGCCGTCACGAAGCCGATGGCGAGCGGCGTGAGACTCGCCGGCGGCAGCTGTGTCAGCGTGAGGAGGCCGCGGATGGTGCGCAGCAGCCACTCCTGGGCGAGAAATCCGAGTGCCGCACCGGCCGCGGCCGCCAGGAATGCGAGTACCAGTAACTGCAGCACCGATAGTGCGAAGGTGAAGGCGCGCGTCGCACCGAGTGTCTTCAGGAGCGCCATCGTATCCAGATGCCGGTTGACGTAACGCCGTGCCGCCATGGCCACGGCGATCGCGCACAGCAGCACGCTGACCAGGCTCGCGAGACTTAAGAAGCGCCCGGCGCGGTCCACGGCGTTACGCAGTTGCGGGCTGGCATCGGCGATATCGCGCAAGCGCTCGCCCGGGCGCTTGTGCCCGATCAGCCACGCCTTGAACTCCTCGACGCGCGCACGCTCGCCGGCGAACAGTCCGTTGTAGCTGGCACGGCTGCCGGGCAGGATCAGGTGCGTCGCTGCCAGGTCGGCTGCGTTCATGATCAGAGCCGGCGCCAGCTGTGCGAACATGCCGCCCTGGTCCGGCTGTGAAATGAGTACGCGGCTCACACGAAAGTTGCCATCGCCGATCGACAGCTGCGAGCCGACCTGCGCGCCAACCGCAGCGAGCAGCTTGGAATCGGGCCACACCTCCCCCGGGGCAGGGATGCCTGCGGCCGGCAGCCCCTTCGCAAACGGCTCGGCGCCCACCAGCAGCCGGCCGCGCAGCGGATAGCCGGCCGTAACTGCCGCGATGTTGGTGAGCTGGCTCGCATCCCCGTTGAACACCACCGACAGCAGGTTGGTGCTGCGCGCGGAGCCCAGGCCGCGCCGCTCGGCTTGCTTGAAGTACTCATCGTCCAGCGCTTGCGGTGAGCCGAGTCGGATGTCCGCGGCCAACACTTCGCTCGCCTGCAGCGCGACGGCGGCGCTGATGCGGCTGACCAGAAAGCCCACGCCGGTGAGCGCGGCAACCGCCACGGTCAACGCGAGCAGCAGCACTCCGAGCTCTCCGGAGCGCCATTCGCGTGCCAGCATCCTGAGCCCAAGCCGTAACGCCTTCACAGCGCGCGCCCGGCTTCCATTCTCACGATTCTGGCGCAGCGTGCGGCCAGATCACGGTCGTGGGTGACCAGGACCAGGGTGGTGTGAGCATTGGCGTTGAGTTCAAACAGCAGCTCCCCCACCCGCGCTCCGGTCACCGTGTCGAGATTGCCGGTGGGCTCATCGGCGAACAGCACCGCCGGCCGCGTCACAAAGGCACGCGCGATCGCCACGCGCTGCTGTTCACCGCCGGAGAGCTGTCGCGGGTAGTGTCCCGTGCGCTCCTTCAGGCCTACCCCGGCGAGGGTCTCCGCGGCCGTGCGGCGCGCATCCGCGCGTCCCGCCAACTCGAGCGGCAACATCACGTTCTCGAGCGCGGTGAGCGCCGGAATCAGGTGAAACGCCTGGAAGACGAAGCCGACGCGCTGCGCCCGAAGGCGTGCACGGCCATCCTCATCGAGCTGCGTCAGATCCTGGCCATCCAGCAGCACGCGCCCGCGGGTCGGAACGTCGAGGCCCGCCAGCAGCGCCAGCAGGGTCGACTTACCGGCTCCCGAGGGCCCGGTCACCGCCACGGATTCCCCGGCGAGAATGGTGAGTGAAACCGCATCGACAATGGTCAGCAAACCTTCAGGACTGCTAACCTGCTTGGAGAGGTTTTCAGCTTTGAGAACGTGGTTTCGGTCCATCGGCGCCTGGGCGCTGGGGTTCGGCTTGGTGTTCATCGCGCTCCAGAACGCGGTGGCCTCCTCCCGTACGATCCTTGTCTTCGGCGACAGCCTGAGCGCCGCCCATGGAATCCGACCGGAGCAGGGTTGGGTTGCGCTGCTCACGCAGCGCCTTCAGGCCCAAGCGTACGGGTACCAGGTCATCAACGCCAGCGTCAGCGGGGAAACCAGCAGTGGCGGACTGGAGCGCCTGCCCCGCACATTGCAGCTGCAGCAGCCCGAGCTTGTGATCCTGGAGCTCGGCGCCAACGATGGTTTGCGGGGGCTGCCGGTGAGCGCCACCCGCGAGAACCTTGCACAGATGGTGCGGCTGTCGCAGGCGGCCGGGGCGCGCGTGCTCTTGGTGGGCATTCGCATCCCGCCAAACTACGGAGCGCGCTACACGGAGGAGTTCGCACGCATGTACCCCACCCTCGCCGATCAATACCACCTGCCGCTCGTACCCTTCCTGTTGGAGACAGTGGCCCTGGATCCGGCGCGCATGCAACCGGACGGCTTGCACCCCAATGCCTCAGGCGAGCCACCCATTCTGGATACAGTCTGGCCGTACCTGAAACCACTTTTGAAGAAATAAACGGCGGCAGCGGGGGAACGCAGATGGACAGAATATGGCTGAAGGCCTATCCGCGCGACGTGCCGGCGGAAATAGATCCGTCGCAGTTGCTCTCGCTCAGGCAGCTGCTGGAGCAGGCCTGCGCTAAACACGCCGATCGGGTCGCCTTTGTCCAGATGGGCACCGGTATCACCTACCGCCGGCTCGATGAGCTCAGCCGCGCCTTCGCCGCATGGCTGCAGCACGCCGGATTCAGCAAGGGCGATCGCATGGCGATCATGCTGCCCAACACGCTGCAGTATCCCGTCGCGATGTTCGGCGCGCTGCGTGCGGGTCTGATCGTCGTCAACACCAATCCGCTGTACACCGCGCCAGAACTCGAGCACCAACTCAAGGACTCGGGCGCCACGGCGATTCTGGTGCTCGAGAACTTCGCGCACGTGCTGCAAAAAGTGTTACCCGACACCAGCGTGAAGCAGGTGCTGGTGACTGCCGCCGGAGATTTCCTGAATTTCCCGAAGTCACTAATCGTCAACTTCGTCGTGCGCCACGTGCGCAAACAGGTGTCGCCGTGGAGCATCCCCGGGGCGCTATCATTCAAAGCCGCTGTGGCCGACGGACAGAAACTACCGCTGGCGCCCGTCGACCTGGGTCCGGAGGACCTCGCATTCCTTCAATATACGGGCGGTACCACCGGGGTGGCCAAGGGCGCCATGCTGTCGCACGGTAACGTATGCACCAATGTCCTGCAGGCGCAGGCGTGGATCGGCAAGGCCTTCGAGGAGAACAAAGGTGTATTGATCACCGCCATTCCGCTGTACCACATCTTCGCGCTGTCGTGTAACTGCATGCTGTTTGCGCGTCTAGGCTGGAAGAACGTGCTGATCATCAATCCGCGCGACCAAGCCTCACTGATCGCGGACATGCGCAAGTACTCGTGCAACTTCCTGAGCGGCGTCAATACGCTGTTCAACGCGATGTTGAATGCACCGGGATTCGATCGGATCGATTTCAGGCACCTGAAGATTACTCTCGGCGGCGGCATGGCCGTGCAGGCGACCGTGGCTCAGCGCTGGAAGGAAGCGACCGGCTGTGTACTGACACAGGCCTGGGGTCTGACGGAGACCTCGCCCGCTGCCACCATCAACCCGGCGAACGAGGAATTCAACGGCTCGATCGGCCTGCCAATCTCTTCAACACAGATCGCGATCAAGGACGACGCAGGCAATGATCTTGAACTCGACCAGATCGGCGAAATCTGTGTTCGCGGACCGCAGGTGATGCGCGGTTACTGGAATCGCGAAGACGAGACGGCGAAGGTCATGCTGCCGGGCGGTTGGCTGCGCACCGGTGATGTCGGTCGCATGGATCAGAGGGGGTTTGTTTACATCGAGGACCGCAAGAAGGACATGATCCTCGTATCGGGCTTCAACGTGTATCCAAACGAGGTCGAAGCGGCTGCCGTCACGTGTCCCGGAATCCTGGAGGCCGCCGCTGTCGCACAGCCGGATGAACACTCGGGCGAAGTGGTCGCGCTATTCGTGGTGCGCAAGAACCCTGCGCTCACCGAAAAGGACGTCATCGACTGTTGCCGGCAATCGCTGGCGGGTTACAAGATTCCGAAACATGTCTACTTCAGAAATGATCTACCGAAAAGCAATGTGGGCAAGATATTGAGGAGGACCTTGAGGGAGGAACTGATCAACTCCTAGCGCCTCAAGTCCTAGCGCCACGGCCTACCCGTCCTGAGCTTCGACGCTGCTTCGGCACCACGTAAGCGTAGGTATGCACGCCAGCGCGTACTGTTCCCTTAAGCCCTTTTCTTGGAGAGCGCACCCGCCGTGATTCGAGCCAATCGTTGACTGTCCTGACAAACGTCGTCCCCTGCGCGTGAGTAAACGACTGGAACTCCCTGATGTGCCTACGTGGTAGATCGGGGACCTCGGCGAAGCGCTCTATCAACGGTGCAAGGTTACGAGTACGAAATACATTTTGCGTCACAGTTTCAAGGAGGGTGGACAGCGCTCGCACCGCATGCTGAAGGATCAATGGATCGCGTGTAGAAATCACTGCGACGTCGCTCGCCGGCGTGTAAAGCCCCCTGCTCCCGCTAGGAACGATCAGCTGAATGGCCTTCAGACGCCGCGCGACGTCGGAGGCGGGCAGTTTGACCTGTTGAAGTCGAACCAGAGCTTCTACGCTCGGAGCCGGCCCAAGCAGACGCACCGGCTTTGGCGTTCCCCCCGCCGTCAGATACCGGCGATCACGGTGCCAAGTGTCAAGGACGAGAGCCACGCTTGCGAGACCATTACCGTCGTCCCCCAGTCGCGAGTGGGACCTATCCTCGGCACGTTTCAAGGAGCGAGTACAAGCCGGCAGGAGTTCCTTTGCTCGAATGCCACTTCTCAGCATGAGTTCGAATATCGCAACGAGTGCGTTGGAGTAGTCGACTTCAAGCCCCTTCGACAACCTGCTGGTCATGCTGAGCCCTCTATCCCAAATGTCTCACAAGCCTTACCTGCTGCGTTGGGCTTTCTTCTTACGCCTCTCCGCGAGCAAGATTGTGACTGCGAGCGAATATGCAGGCGAGCGTCGTCTGCGCGGCACCGTCACCTGCGAACCTAGCGAATTTGCGAGCCCATCAAGCATCGATTGTGCACTTGAGGTGCACCGATCACGCACGATTGCTAAGTCAACTTCCGTTTCTGCCGCAAGACTGAGTCGATAGATCGAGGAAGAGACGTTTGGTCCGGGCTTTTTGGAAGCGATTCTCAGCCCATCGATCAGGGCCGGCAAAATCGGTGACAAAAAGGCGTAATTGTGACGTCGGCTCAGATGCGGCGAAGCTCGAAGCAGGACGCTGCCATTCGCGTCGCTCACAGCACCGATGCGGCGAAGTTCATCCAGGACAGCCCGATGCGGCACGTCGCCGCCGTATTTTCTGACAAGACGAGCGAAGGATGCATTTGAACCAGAAATCCGGAGGCGCCGAGGATGACCTGGGCGTGTCACAAACGCGCGATCCGCGCGCCAACCTTCTATGACGCTCTCTACCGGTGTTTTATCGCGACCAGCCGTGTCCGTGTCAAAGACATTTTGCCAAAGTAGGCGCTTAACGTCTGCTCGTGTCAGGCCGGTCTGGGCCGCCACTCTTGAGTGATTCACCCGACCGTTGCGAAGTCTGGACAAATCAGCCGCCGCCTGCACAAATGCAGATCGTGCCAACTCGCTGAACCGCTTGGGAGTCATTCCGCGAGGTAGGAGAACGGACGCGAGCTCTGTAAGCAGGTCCTGCAATCCCGCAGCTCCCCGAATCTGCGGTCGGCTAGACTTTTCGGTCTTTGGTTTGCGGGGCGATTGGACGGTAGCCATCTGGCGACGCTTTAGTCTCCCGGGTGGCAACTGCGTACGAACTCTCCCGGGGTTAAGCCGCCCGTAAACAAGATGCCTAAAGGTCCAATCATCTTGCCGTAGCTACGGAAAAATACAGTTGAATTTGAAACGCGTTCATATAGAAACGCACCCATCCTATGGTGTCGTTCCAAAACCGCGTGTGCCGCCTCTCGTCTGTCGTTGGATGTATGCCGACGGACGGCCTCAGAGACCAAAGCGCCGGCGACAAATGCCGCCGGCGCTGGATAGGTGATAGGTAGAGAAAGTTTACAGTTTAAGTCTAACGATCGCCTAAGAACGACAGAGCACAATCGGCGTCGTCCATCGCCCCGCCGCACGCTGATGCCGCGTTCCGACCGCCAGGAGTCGCTGACGAACCGGCGTGAGCCACTGACCCGTTACCCTCGATGCCGTTCGCCACCGGGCTGTGCACGGCCGAGCCGTTGCCCTCGATGCCGTTCGCCACCGGGCTGTGCGCGGCCGAGCCGTTGCCCTCAATGCCGGCTTGTGCTACGCCACCTGAAATTAGGGTTGCGCCCAGCAGCGCCGTTGCAATGGCCACGGGAGAGCGGAATTTCATGATTTTGGTCCCTGATAATTGAGAACATCAATGACGTCTTTAGCTTCTTCTTCGAGATCAGCGTCTCGAGAACGCGGGAAGTTGGTTTGCGGAGCATGCGGCGCAGGCACTCGTGATTCTGCTTCGCCCTCACCGTGCTCACGTTGTTCAACGAAATGAAAGAGAGCGACTCCAACGCGTCGGCCGTTGTCCGATCCCTGCTGTTGGCCTTGCAGCCACTTATCTAGGGACTCTAGAAACCGCTGACCTTCAGCCTGCACATGCTGCCGAAAACCTTCTTCAGCATCTGGATGGAGTGAGAAGTCGGCAATCGCGTTGCGGTTGAATCTGCGCTTGGCGGCATCGGCGGTTTCGAAATTGGAATAAAAAGTCTCGATAAGATTGCGAATCATCCGTTCAAAACGTTTGCCCGCGGCTTCCGAATAGGGTTCGCTGATAAACGCACGTGAAACGGCCTGAACACGCCCGGTCTCTTCGTTGATTCGAGCGGCTCCTGTGCTGACCAAAAGCGCGAGGAGATCCTTGGGAGAATGGCCCGGTGCGCATTCACTCACCAAGCCCGCAAAACTCGGCCGATCGCCTGCGGCATCAAAATCGAGCTCAGCGGGCGTACCCGTGAAAGCAATCGAGTAGCGTGAGTCCTCGTGCCAGGCAGTTAAAAGCCCCGCGAGTTCGGTGACGCTGGTGCCTTGCGACTCGTTGAAACCGTCCAGCGACGACTTGGCGTGCTCGACTTCCCTCTGGGTCAAACCACTGAATACGCTAATTCGCGCCGGAGTAATCGGTAGGTTCTCCTCGCGAAGGACATCCATCGTGGCCGCCACGTACGCCCGCTTAGCGATCTCAGTTGTGGTCCGCGCCCCTATCCCGCGGCGCACGAGCATTCGCGCGAGCGGGTGCACCAACGTCTGCAGGGTGTCGGCAAGGGCCCTTACACCAGCTGAGTGGGATGCGTCCGTTTGTTCGCTTTTGTAATTGAGAGACACATCACATAATGCGCTTTTTCTTGGGGTTATGACAAGTCGATTCTTGCCTTCTCCCCTGTAATTTCAATGTAATTTGGCGTTTTCTTGCGACGCAGCATTGACGGTCCGCATTGGATGATTTGGCGTCGTGGTGCTTTGTTGCGCAAAGGACCCACGTTGGTAATTAGACTGAGTCTCAGAACTCTGCACGGAGTCTCCTGATTCACGGGCCATACAAGCGTGTCAGGTCCTCTCACCAGGCTCGAACAGGCGTCGGTGCTCGAGAATCGCGTAGCGATCAGTCATGCCGGCGATGTAATCGGCGACCGCGCGGGCCCGGCCGAGAGCGCCGTGAGCACCCTCCGCCTGCATGGCCAGATCGCGGTGTTCCGTGGGCATGAGACTCACGTCCTTCAGGAATGCCTCGAACAGTTGTTGCAACGTGCGGTGCGCTTTGGAGGTCATGCGTACCACCTTGTAATGCCGGTAAACGTGCTCGCGCAGGAACGCCTTGAGCTCAAGGTGCTCCTCGCGACATTCGTCGCTCAGCATCGCCAGCGGTTTGGGGTGCGCACGCACTTCATCGATGGAGCGCGGCTGTACCCGGGCGAGCTGCTCCTGAGTGGCCCGGATAAAATTCACGACGAGGTGGTTTACCATGCGGCGGATAACCTCGTGAACCAGGCGCCGCTCGTTCAACGTCGGGTAGCGCGTCACGACCACGTCGTGCTGGCGCCGGAACATCCGCACGTCGCGCAGGGCGGACACGTCCAGTAACTGGGCACGGATGCCGTCATCCACATCGTGGTTGTTGTACGCGATTTCGTCGGCGAGATTGGAGATCTGTGCCTCGAGGCCGGGCTGTTGACGCTTGATGAAGCGCTCGCCGAGTTCGCCCAGTTCGCGTGCGTTGCTCAGTGAGCAATGCTTGAGAATTCCCTCACGGCATTCAAAAGTCAGATTCAGGCCATTAAAGTCCGCGTAACGTTCCTCGAGTTCATCCACCACGCGCAGCGACTGCAGGTTGTGCTCGAACCCGCCGTACTCGCGCATGCACTCGTTGAGCGCGTCCTGGCCTGCGTGTCCGAATGGGGTGTGGCCAAGGTCATGGGCAAGGCAGATCGCCTCCGTCAGCGCCTCGTTCAGGCCCAGGGCCAGTGCAACCGAACGCGCGATCTGGGCCACCTCGATGGAATGCGTCACGCGCGTGCGATACAGATCCCCTTCGTGGTTGACGAATACTTGCGTCTTGTAGACCAGCCGCCGGAACGCGTTGGAATGGATAATCCGATCGCGGTCGCGCTGGAACTCACCGCGAAACTCCGGCTTGGGTTCCGGGTAACGCCGGCCGCGCGACTGCGCATCATTCGCAGCATAAGGGGCGAGCGCGCTCATCCGAAGTGCGCCGCCAGCGTGCGCGTCAGAGCGGCAGCCGGATAGTCCGCGCTGAGCACCGCCTCCCCGATCCTGCGCAGGAGCACCAGACGCAACCGCCCTCCCAGTACTTTTTTGTCGATCCGCATGTGTTCGAGTGCCACCTCGGGCGGCACTGAGGCGATGCGAGTGGGCAGACCGGCACGCTCGACCAAGCGGTGCACGCGCTCGGCCTCGCGCTGAGCCAGCAGCCCGCATTCCACAGACGCGGAGGCGGCCATCACCAGCCCGGCACCCACCGCCTCCCCGTGCAGCCATTCCTTGTACGAGGTGGCCGATTCGGCTGCATGCCCGAAGGTGTGACCGAGATTGAGCAGCGCCCGCTCGCCCTGCTCGCGCTCGTCCCGGCCGACCACCGCTGCCTTGATCTCGCACGAGCGGCGGATGACGTACGCCAGCCCGGTGGGATCACCCGCCAGCAGCTCGTCCAGGTGCGCCTCGAGCCAGTCAAACAGTGCCGCATCGCAGATCAGCCCGTACTTGATAACCTCGGCGAGCCCGGCACGCAGCTCACGCGGCGGCAGGGTGGCCAGCGTGCCGCTATCGGTGACGACCAGCACCGGCTGGTGAAATGCCCCGATCAGGTTCTTGCCGCCGGGATGGTTGACGCCGGTCTTGCCGCCCACCGCCGAGTCCACCTGTGCGAGCAGCGTCGTCGGCACCTGCACAAAGGCGACGCCGCGCTGGTAACAGGCTGCGGCAAAGCCCGCCAGATCGCCGACCACCCCGCCCCCCAGGGCAAGTACGGCGCAGTCGCGGCCAAAACGGTTGGCAACCAGCACATCCAGGACCCGCGCGGCGTTGGCGAGCGTCTTGTGCGCTTCTCCGTCCGGCAGGATCACCTCCACCGTGCGCCGCGCAGCCAGGCCGGCGGCGAGCGCCGGCAGATACAGCGGCGCAACAACGGTGTTGCTGACGATCAGCAGATCCTGCGCCTGCAGGTGCTGCCGCCATAGGTCCGGACGGCCGAGCAGGCCGGCACCGATCAGGATCGGATAGCTACGGATTCCGAGTTCGACGTTAAGCGTGTCCACGTACGAGGCGCGGCAGCGCGAGGGCGCAAGACCCACCGCGGGCCCTCAGTATACGTGAGAGCTTCGGGCCGGCATCCCTCAGCGCGAACGACGTGCCGTCTGCAGCTCGCGCAGGATGTGTTCGGCCACGCTGCTCACCCGCTTGCCGTCGGTCGGGATGATGATGTCGGCGATCTCGGCGTACAACGGGGCGCGCACGTCCATGAGCTGGCTGAGCCTTGAATCCGCGTCACCCTCACCCGCGGCTAGCAGCGGGCGATTCCTGCCATGGCGAACGCGGTCGGCCTGCTGCGCCACGGACGTCTTGAGGTAGACGACGCAGCCGCGTTCTGCCAGACGGCGGCGGTTCTCCGGCAACAGCACCGCGCCCCCGCCGGTGGCGAGCACGATCCCCTCGAGCGCGGTGAGGGCCTCGAGAGCCTCGCGCTCACGCTGACGGAATCCCACTTCACCCTCCTTCTCGAAGATGAAGGGAATATCGACCCCGGTGCGCCGCTCAACCTCGGCGTCGCAATCGTGAAACGGAAATCCCAGCGCGCGCGCGAGGTGGCGGCCGACGGCCGTCTTGCCCGAGCCCATCGGGCCGATCAGGAATAAGCTGGTCTTAGCGAGCATGCCTGCTGACAGGATAGTCAAAAAGAGCACGGCCGCCCGAGGGCGGCCGCAGTCCTCTTCATCGGTCGGCGGGAACGTCAGTTATAGACGTTCACGCCCTCGCGCACGATCTTCGGCGTAATGAAGATCATGAGCTCGTCCTTGTCGTCCTCATGGTCAGTGGTCTTGAACAGGTGCCCGATGATGGGGATGTCGCCCAGGTAAGGCACCTTGGTGTCATCCTCGCGCTGCGTCGTGGTGAGGATGCCGCCGAGCACCACGGTCTGCCCGTCATTCACCAGCACCTGGGTCGCGATCTCGCGCGTCGTGATCGAGGGAACGTTCACGCCGCCCGAGGACACCACGATGGTGCCAACCGCGTCGTCCCGGACATCCAGATCGAGGATGATGCGATTGTCGGGCGTGATCTGCGGCGTCACATCAAGCGACAGCACTGCCTTCTTGAACTGAATGGTGGTCGCGCCGCTGGAAGCCGACTGCTGGTAAGGGATTTCGACACCCTGCTCGATCGTCGCCTTCTTCTGGTTCGCGGTCAGCAAGCGCGGCGAGGCGATGATGTTCGCCTCGGTCTCCGCCTGCGCCGCCTGCAGCTCGAGGTCGACGATGAAGTTGTTGCCGAGAATGCCGAGTGCCCACGAGCCGGCAGGGGTTGCCAGCGGCAGGTTGACGTTGTAGCGGTTGGCAGCAGTCGTGCCGGTCGGTATCGAGACCGGGAACGGCGAGCCGTTGGCGTTGGTCTGCGAGTTGGTAAGGGCCGAACCGATGATCTGGTCGGTACCCGCGGCGCTGCCGGTGGTGGTCACGATACCGCTCGTTCCGTTCTTCTGGACGTTGGTGACGCCGAAGACCGCGCCGAGCTGCCTGTCGAAGTCGTTGTTGACGATGACGATGCGCGCCTCGATCAGCACCTGGCGCACCGGGATGTCGAGCGTCGCCACCAGGCGGCGAATATCCACCAGCCGCTCGGAGGTGTCCTGCAGCAGCAGGGTGTTGGTGCGCTCATCGACCGCGACGCTACCGCGCGCCGACAGGAGCGAGTTCGTCTGCGTCTTGATGAGCGCCGCCATATCGGCCGCCTTGGCATAGTTCACCTGCAGGTACTCCGAGCGCAGCGGCGCCAGCTCCTGCACGTCCTTCTTGGCGGCGAGATCGGCCTTCTCGCGCGCGGCGAGCTCGGCCTGGGGAGCCACGATGATCACGTTGTCGTCGCGGCGCTTGTCGAGGCCCTTGGTGCGCAGCACGATGTCGAGCGCCTGGTCCCACGGCACGTTCTGCAGGCGCAGCGTGACGTTGCCGGTAACCGAGTCGCTCACCACGATGTTCTGCCCGCTGGCATCGGCCAGCAGCTGCAGCACCGCGCGTGTCTCGATGTCCTGGAAGTTCAGCGTGAGCCGCTCGCCGGTGTACACCGGCTTCTCGTCCTGGGCGGTCGCGCCCTTGTGCTTGGGCGACACTTCCACGACGTACTGGTCGTCCGACTGGTAGGCGAGCTGATCGAAGTCGCCATTGGCAGTGATCGCGATGCGGGACCCGGGGCCCACCCGGGTTACGTCGAAGCTGTTGACCGGGGTGCCGTAATCGGTCGCATCGTAGCGGCGCACGAGGTTGGCGGGGACGGCGGCGTCGCTGAAATCGACGACCACCTGGTTGCCAACCTGGTGCAGGTTGATGTGGATATGCGGATCGGAGAGCTTCACGATCACGCGTCCGGCGCCATCGGCGCTGCGCCGGAAGTCGATCGCGCGCAGCTCGCGCACGCCGCTGCCGGCGGCCGCGCTGCCAGTGGCGCTCGCGGCCGCGGGAGCCGCGGCGGCGGCGGCACCGGTGGCGCCGAGCATGACGATGACATCGTTGCCGGCGACGCGGGTGTCGTAGGGCACCAGCTTGTCGAGGTTGAGCACCAGGCGGGTGCGGTCCTTGGTCTCCGCCGCCAGGATCGTATCGAGGCCGGCGGTATGCACGTCGATCCGCCGCGAGGGCAGCGCCAGCGTCGTGTTCGGCAGGTCAAAGGAGATGCGTGCCGGGTTGTCGATGGTGAACGACAACGGCGTTGGCGCGGGTCCGGACAAGTGCAGGGTCAGCTGCAGCTGCTGTCCCTGCAGGGGCTGCACGTCGATGGATTGCAGTGCGGGTTGATCCGCGGCGCGCGCCGGCGCTGCTGGGAGCATCCCGAGTGCTCCTGCGAGCACCAGCCAGGCGGCGGCGCCGAGGAGACGATTCATCAGGCTAGAGGCGTGCATCGTGAGACTCCCTGCTGACCTTACTCGTTAAGGGCAAGCGCGGCGGGGCGTTCCATATACCCGCCGAGGCTGTCCGGAACGATTTCAACGAGACTGATTTTTGATGGGGTGATATCGGTGATCTTGCCTTCGGCCTGGCCGATGTGGTTGCCAGTCGTGACGCGATGCACCAGTCCATCCTTGGTTTCCACCAGACCATACATCTGGCCGCCGAGGCGCAACGTGCCGACCATCTTCAGCGTGTCGAGCGAGTACTGCTCGAGGAATTCGCGGTTGCGCTTCTGGTCCGGGCGCACGCCGGCAAGGCCGGCGCCCGAACCGGGGCTGCTCGGCAGAAACGGCGAGCGCAGGTCCGAAGCGGCGTAGATGAAGGTCTCGTACGGCTTGATCTCCGGCAGCGGCTCGACCCGGCCGCCGGGCTCTTTCTTGGTGTCTTCGATGAAGCGCGTCAGCTCGTTGTCCGCGCTCGAGCAGCCGGTCAGTGCGGCATAGCCGCAGGCGAGAACCAGGCACAGCAGCCGCGAGCCGCGTCGGTAGATCGGTGCATTCATGTTCATTGCCATCAGCTCCCCGGACGGTGAGCGACATCCTTCTTCTTGTCGGCTTCGGCTGCCGAGGAGATCTCTTCCTCATCCAGGTAGCGGTAAGTCTTCGCGGTCAGTTCCAGGGACAACTGGTCGTAGGCGTCCTTGCTGTCCGGCTTGATGTCGATGTCGTGCAAGGTGACGATGCGCGGCAGGGCTGCAATCCCGCTCACGAACTCGCCGAACTGGTGATAACTGCCACTCAGGCGGATCTTGATGGGCAGCTCCGCGTAGAAGTCCTTCTTCACCTCCGGCTGGGGCTGAAACAGCTTCTCGCTCAGCCCGGCGGCCAGTCCGGTCTGCGAGATGTCCACCAGCAGGCTCGGCACCTCGGTCTTACCGGGCAACTGGCGCAGCAGTGCACCGAACGAGCGTTCGATGTCCTTCAGCTGCTGCTTGTAGATCTCGAGGTTCACAGCCTTGGCGTGCTTGTCGTGGAACTCCAAGCGCAGCTTCTGCTCCTCGTCCTCGCGCCGCTGCAGCTCCGGGCGCTGCCCGTTCCAGACGAAAAAATAAATTCCGATCAGCGATACGACCAGGAATGCCAGCGCCACCGCACCGCCGAGAACCGGCAGCGGCCAGCGCCCCGGATCGCGCGGATCGAGTGACCGCAGCTCTTCGAGCAGGTTCATTGACGTGCCCCCGCGCCACTCAGACTGGCCTTGCGCATCTTTCTGTTGCCTGCGTTATCGTCGCCCGCCGTCGTCACCTGATCGGCGGTGAGGGTGAAACTTGAGCCGGGACCTGCCTTGGCGCTCTCCACGACCAGCAGCTCCGGGTTGCGCAGCCATTGCGAACCGTCGAGGTTGCGCATGAAAGTGGAGACGCGGGTGCTCGACTGCGCCACGCCCTCGAACTTCAGCTTCTTGTCGGTCTGCTGCACGGCGGTGAGATACACACCCTCGGGCAGGGTACGCACGATCTCGTCGAACACGTGCACGATTTCCGGCCGCGAGCGCTGCAGCTTCTCGATGATCTCCATGCGCGCGATGAATTTCTGTTTCGCGCTCTCAAGATCGTTGATCTCCTCGATCTGCTTGTCGAGGGTCTTGATCTGGGCGCGCAGCTCATCGTTACGGTGCTGCTGGCCATCGATCATCGAGCCGTACATGAGGTAGGCGGCAAACGCGGTGACGATGCCGGCACCGGCGGCCACCACCAGCGCCACCATGAATTTGAGCTTGCGCTCCTTGCGTTTACTTTCCCGGTGGGGAAGTAGATTTATGCGCGGCATATCAGTCAAAACTCCGCAGTGCTAGGCCGCACGCCGTCAGCAGCGCCGTGGCATCACGTTGCACCGCCTGCGCCTTGGCGCGCGAGGACAGCTTCATCTGGCCAAGCGGGTCGCCCTTCTCGGCGGAGATGCCCACGCGGCTGGAAATCACTTCCGCCACTCCCGGGATGTTGGCGCAGCCGCCGCACACCAGGATCTTCTCGGGTTGCTCGCGCCCGGAACCGGAGGCGAGATAGAACTGCAGCGAGCGACTGACCTGCTGGGTCATGTCGTCGATGAACGGATCGAGTACTTCCGACTGGTAGTTGCCGGGCAGGCCGCCTTCCTTCTTGGCGCGCCCCGCCTCCTCCATCGCCAGCCCGTAGGTACGCATGATCTCTTCGGTGAGCTGCTGCCCGCCGAAGGCGAAATCTCGTGTGTACACCACCTTCAGGTTGCGCAGCACGCTGAAGGTTGTGCTGCTGGCGCCGAAGTCGACCACCGCGATGGTGCGATCGATGCCACCGTCGGGCATCTGATGGGTCATGAGCTTGCAGGCATTTTCGAGCGCGAAGGCCTCGACGTCCACGATCCGCGCGCCGAGGCCTGCGGCCTTGACGGCTGCCTGGCGCTGCTCGACGTTTTCGGTGCGTGTGGCCACCAGCAGCACGTCGTTACTCTCGGGATCCTTTTCGTTCGGCCCCAGCACTTCGAAATCGTAGCTGACCTCGTCCATCGGGAAGGGAATGTACTGGTCGGCCTGCATCTCGACCTGCGCCTCAAGGTCGCCGCTGCGCAAGGTGCGCGGCATCTGGATCACCTTGGTGATGGCGGCATCACCGGAGATCGCGACCGCGACCTCGCTGCTCTTGGCGCCGGCGCGCTTTACCGCGCGGCGAATGGCCTCACCGACCGCCTCGGCATCCACGATGGCTTTCTCGTTGATGGCGTTCTGCGGGGTGGGCTCGGCTGCGTAGGCCTCGACCCGGTACTGGCCCCCTGCCATGGCCAGCTCGATGAGCTTGACCGACGAGGTCGTTATGTCAAGTCCCAAAATAGGGCGGTATTTGCGCTGGAGAAGGAACATTTTTATTTCCTTTTCAGGACATTACGCCTGAAAATGACCTCCCTGTATGATTGTTGCAGACACTATATATCAGCGCAAAGTCAAATTGAACGTGAGACCCCTCACGGAACCGCATGCTAATCCGGAACGCCCCGCGCGAAGTGCCGAGCGCGTCACGAGCGCAGCGAACCGCAGCCGGAATCAACGAATGCAGTTTCGTCCTGTCCAAGTCTCCATGGGGATGGGCAAAGCCGGTGGGACGGGCAGGCGCCGCACGAGATCGGTCGGTCGAACCCTCACTCCCGGCAGGGCGCGTGACCCAGGCGATCGGAGTGCGTTAACGTTCGAACCGGCAACCCCGCTGTCGTAGGCACATACGTCCCGTAGACCGGAGGCTTTGCGTCCCCACCTTTCGGTGAGTTTGCCTAAGAATCGGCGCGTACTATGCATAGCCCTCGCAGGGAGCGCAAGCAGAGGTCAGTGTTTTTCGTGAAATGGAATTACTTTCGCTTCCTGACAGTTATCGCCGGCAGTGTGATGTTCATCACACTTATGGGCGCGTACGCGTTGGCCTGTAGTTATGTGTACTTGGTGCCAACACTTCCCTCCATCGAGTCGATGCGCAACGTCGAGATGCAGGTGCCACTGCGCGTCTACACCCGCAGCGGCGCGCTGATCGCCCAGATCGGTGAACAGCGGCGCATCCCGGTCACTTACGACCAGATACCCGAACTCGTCAAACACGCCTTTCTCGCCGCCGAGGATGAGCGTTTCTTCGAGCACCACGGCATCGATTACTTCGGCGTCGCGCGCGCGGTGGCCATCGACTTCATCTCCGGCGACAAGAGCCAGGGTGCCAGCACCATCACCATGCAGGCCGCCCGCAACATGTTCCTCACGCTCGACAAGACCTACCGGCGCAAGCTCCAGGAAACCTTCGTCACCTACCGCATGGAGCACGAGTTCACGAAGCCCGAGATCTTCGGCCTTTACCTGAACGTCATCTTCTTCGGCCAGCGCTCTTACGGCGTCGCAGCAGCCGCCGAGGCGTTCTTCGGCAAGTCGCTCGACAAGCTCGACGTCGCCGAAGCTGCCACCATCGCCGGCGTCCCCAAGGCACCCTCGCGCTACAACCCGATCGTCGATCCGGAGCGCGCCACCACGCGCCGCGCCTACGTGCTGCGCCGCATGCGCGAGCTGGGATTCATCGACACTGCCACCGCGGAAGCTGCCAACAAGGAACCGATGCAGGCGCGCGCGCACGCACCGCTCTACGATGTGGAAGCGCCCTACGTGGCCGAGATGGCGCGCCTGGAATTGCGCCAGCGCTTCGGGCCGAACGTGGAGAGCACCGGCTACAAGGTCTACACCACCATCGACGGACGCCTGCAGACGGCCGCGAATCGCGCGGTGCGCGTCGGGCTCATCGAGTACGACCGCCGTCACGGCTGGCGCGGACCTGCCGGGCATGTCGACCTGCCCGCGCACGGTGAGCCGGACTACGATGCCCTGGTCGATGAGTACGCCGCGATCGGCAATCTGTCGCCGGCGGTCGTGACGGCCGTGTCCGACAAGAGCGCGCGTGCTTACGTGAAGTCGCTGGGACCGGTCGAGATCGACTGGGACGGGCTGTCGTGGGCGCGCAAGGAACTGCGCAGCGATGCCCTGGGACCTGCGCCGAAGGAGGCAAGCCAGGTGCTGGCCAAGGGCGATGTGGTGTACGTGGTGGCCGATAACGCGGGGCATGCGCAACTCGGGCAGATCCCCGAGGCGCAAAGCGCACTCGTGGCGCTCGATCCGAACGACGGCAGCATCGTCGCTTTGGTGGGCGGCTTCGACTATTTCACCAACAAGTACAACCGCGTGACGCAGGCGCGGCGACTGCCGGGCTCAGGTTTCAAGCCCTTCCTTTATTCCGCCGCTCTCGAGCACGGTCTGACGCCGGCGAGCGTGCTGCTCGATGCGCCCATCGTGCTGGAAGGCAACGGCAGCGAGGACTCATGGCGTCCGGAGAACTCGACCCGCGAGTTCGGCGGACCCACGCGCCTGCGCGAGGCGCTGGTGCACTCGCGCAACCTGGTGTCGATCCGGGTGCTCAAGGAGGTCGGCATCCCGGCCGCCATCGACTATCTGAGCCGATTCGGCTTCGATCCGCGCACCATGCCGCACGACCTCACGCTCGCACTCGGCACGCTCGAGGCGACGCCGCTCGAGGTCGCCGCCGGTTACGCGGTGTTCGCCAACGGCGGCTATCGGGTGCCACCGTACTTCATCGACCGCATCGAGGACGCGACCGGCAAAGTCGTGTGGCGCGCCGAGCCGCGCATGGTCTGCACGCAATGCGACGAGGGCAGTCCGCCTGCTCCCCCCGGCGCGACGCTGCGCATCTCCAATCCGGTGCAGGCGCAGCCCGCGCAGGCCGATACCACCCGCGTCGAGCCCGCGCCGCTGCCGGCCGCGCAGGCGGCGCCCCGGGTCATCAGCGCACAGAACGCCTACGTGATGGCCGACATGATGGCGGATGTGATCAAGCGCGGCACCGGCCGGCGCGCGCTCTCGCTCAACCGCAGCGACATCGCCGGCAAGACCGGCACCACCAATGAGGCCAAGGACACCTGGTTCAACGGCTTCACGAAGAATCTCGTCGCCACCGTGTGGGTCGGCTTCGACCAGGAACGCCCGCTCGGGGAGGCCGAAGAGGGCGCGCGCACCGCACTGCCGATCTGGATCCAGTTCATGCGCGAGGCGCTGCAGGGCGTGCCGGAGCAGCCGCGCACCATGCCCGAGGGTATCGTCACCTTGCGGATCTCCCCGGAGACCGGCACGCTCGTCAGCGCCGAGAACCCGGACGGCGTCCCGGAGCTGTTCCTGGTGGATCACTTGCCGGCAGCCAACGAGGCGGGCAACGTCGTGCAGGGTCCGGAAAGCCAGCCGAACAGCGAACCGATCTTCTAGAGCGGCCGATGAGAGTGAAGCGACATCCCACGCGCGGGGGCGACAACCTGCGCCGCGCGCTGGCGCAGCAGGCCGCGCGCATCATGGCCGAGCACGGCATCCGCGACTTCGGCATCGCCAAGCGCAAGGCGGCCGAGCGCCTGGGAGTGGATGACGGCGCGGCACTGCTGCCGAAGAACAGCGAGATCGAGACTGCGCTCGCCGAATACCAGCGCCTGTTCGGCGGGCAGTCCCACCTGACGGCGCTGCTCGCGCAGCGCCGCGCCGCCTTGTCCGCGATGCGCTACCTGCGCGAGTTCGAGCCGCGCCTGGTGGGCGCGGTGCTGTCCGGCACGGCCACCCGGCACTCAGAGGTGCAGCTGCACCTTTTCACCGAGCGCGCCGAGTCGGTGATGCTCAAGCTCCTCGATCAGCGCATCCCGCACGAGGTGACCGAAAAGCGCGTCCGCTTCAATACCGAAAGCGTGCGCGCCTTTCCCGGCGTGCGCTTCGAGATGGAGGAGCAGCCGATAGAGGCCACCGTGTTCCCGACCGACGGGATCCGCCAGGCGCCGGTGAGTCCGGTGGACGGACGGCCGATGCGGCGCGCCAACGCCCTCGAGGTGGAGGCCCTGCTGCAGCAGCCGTGAACGGCGCTGCCTTAAGGAAACTCACGCGCGGCGCTTGCCGACCTCGACGTAATCGCGGCGCTTCGGTCCCGTGTACAGCTGCCGCGGCCGCCCGATGCGCATGTTGGGATCGGAGATCATCTCCTGCCAGTGCGCCACCCAGCCCACCGTGCGCGCGATCGCGAACATCACCGTGAACATCGGGCGCGGAATGCCTATCGCGCTGTAGATCACCCCCGAGTAGAAGTCTACGTTCGGGTACAGCTTGCGCTCGACGAAATACTCGTCCTTGAGCGCGATCTCCTCCAGGCGCAGCGCCAGCTCGAACAGCGGGTTGTCGGAGCGGCCGAGCTGTGCCAGCACCTTGTGGCACATCTCGCGGATGATCTTGGCGCGCGGGTCGAGGTTCTTGTAGACGCGATGGCCGAAGCCCATGAGGCGAAAATGACTCGACTTGTCCTTGGCCATCGCCAGGTACTTGGGAATGTTGTCCACCGAGCCGATCTGCTCGAGCATCGCCATCACCGCCTCGTTGGCACCTCCGTGCGCCGGCCCCCACAGCGCCGAGACGCCCGCCGAGATTGCCGCGTACGGATTGGCACCGGTGCTGCCGGCGAGCCGCACCGTCGAGGTGCTGGCGTTCTGCTCGTGATCGGCGTGCAGGATGAACAACAGGTCGAGGGCCTCGGCTGCGATCGGGTCGAGCTTGTAGGGCTCGCACGGCACGGCGAACAGCATGTGCAGCACGTTGCCGGCGTAGTCCAGATCGTTGCGCGGGTAGATGAAGGGCTGGCCGAGCGAGTGCTTGTGCGCGGCCGCGGCGATAGTGGGGATCTTGGCGATGATGCGGTGCGCAAAGATCTCCCGCTGGCGCGGGTTATGGATGTCCATCGTGTCGTGATAGAACGCCGACATCGAGGCGACCACCGCGGACACCATCGCCATCGGGTGCGCGTTGTGATGAAAACCGTTGAAGAAGCGCAGCAACGTCTCGTTGATCATCGTGTGATAACGGATGTTGCCGGTGAATTCGGTCAGTTGACCCGCCGTGGGCAGCTCCCCGATCAGCAGCAGGTAGGCGACCTCCATGAACGAGCTCTTCTCGGCCAGCTGCTCGATGGGGTAGCCGCGGTACAGGAGCAGCCCCGCATCCCCGTCGATATAGGTGATGCGGCTGTCGGTCGCGGCGGTCATGCCGAAACCCGGGTCGTAAGTGAAGACGTCGAGGTCTTTGTGTAGCTCTGCGATGTCGAGCGCGGCCGGCCCGATGGTGCCGGCACGCACCGGAAGCTGCGCGCTGCGCCCGCTTGCCGGGTCGGTCAGCTCGAAGGTCTTGCCGCTCTTGTCGCTCATTTACACAGGCGCTTTTTTCCGTGGGGACCACGACCACTGCGCCGGTCGGCGCGCGAAAAACGAGGTTTACATGGTCCGTGCGCCGAATCAAGGCGCGCGCATGTCTACTCGCGGGTAAATGCAGAGGCGCCGGGCTTTCCCGGGCCGGCAGTGAAGCTGTGCAGTCGCAGGCGCGTCGCGGCCGGCAAGCCGCGCCGCTTGAGGTTACTTGACGCTCGCTGCGGTCGCGTACTTCTTGCGGAACTTGTCCACGCGGCCGGCCGTGTCCACGATCTTCTGCTTGCCCGTATAGAAGGGATGGCAGTTCGAACACACCTCGACCTGCAGATCGTGCCCTAAGGTCGAACTGGTCTTGAACGCATTCCCGCAGGTGCAGGTGACGTTGATCTCTTTGTACTCGGGGTGGATCGCGGCTTTCATGGCGGCATCACTGGCGTTGTATTGAAGGCTTGCCGGCTAAATGGGGCGGCAGGCGCGATAGTTAAAGGGCGCGGGAGTGTAGCGGCAGTGTCCCGCCGCCTCAAGCCGCCCGCCGTTCCTTATCCACAGAAGCTGTGGATAACTCTGTGGACGGCACGCCCGCCAGGGGTACGGTTTCGCAGCAAGATTGCATATTTGTTACCTTGGTCAAAAAATGACCAGGCAATTTTCACCTGCAAGGTCAGTAGGTTACGAGCATCTTGTCCAGCAGCTTGGGCGGTATGGCGTGTAATTCGCTCATTCTCCGACGCACCCCCGGCGGGCTGTGAATAAAGGTCCTTCAGTTGCCTGCACGAGCCCCGGACGCGCTCATTGACAACGCGGAAAGCTCAGCTTTTCCCGCAGTTTCCGGCAGAAATTCGATGAGCAGATCGTTGAGAAACTGCAGGCCGCGCTCGCTCGGCCGCCAGCCGCCGGCAGCCTGTACCACAAGACCGCGGGCGGCCGCGGCGTGCAGCGTGGCGGCAATGACGGCGCCCTCAAGCCCGGTGCGCGCGCGGAACGTCGCCTCGTCGAATCCTGCCACCAGGCGCAGCGCATTCAGCATGAATTCGAAGGGCAGCTCGTGCGCCGCAACGACGCGCCGGGCAAGTTCGGCATCGGCGGCGGCCAGATAGCGCCGCGGCTCGCGCAGCTGGGTCGTGCGCACGATCTTTCCTTGCGCCGGGAAGGTGAGCTTGCCGTGCGCGCCGGCGCCCACGCCCAGGTAGTCACCGAAGCTCCAGTAGTTGAGATTGTGGCGGCAGCGCGCACCTTCGCGCGCGTACGCGGACACCTCATAACGGGCGAAGCCGGCCGCAGCGAGCCGCTCAGCGCACGCCGCCAGCATGCCCGCGGCGAGATCCTCATCGGGCAGCGGCGGCGGATGCGCGGCAAACAGCGTCCCGGGCTCGAGGGTGAGCTGGTAGTGGGACAGGTGGGCGGGGCAGAGCGCGAGCGCCTCCTCCACGTCGCGCAGCGCCGCGGCGAGCGCCTGCCCGGGCAGTGCGTACATGAGATCGAGGTTGAAGTTGCCAAGTCCCGCCTGGTGCAGCTCCGCGGCCGCGATGCGGGTCTCGTCGGGCGAATGGATCCGCCCGAGCGTCCCGAGCGTGCGCTCATCGAAGCTCTGCGCGCCGAGTGACACGCGGGTGACCCCTTGAGCACGGTAGTCGCGGAACGCCCCGCGCTCGATGGTGCCGGGATTGGCTTCGAGCGTCACCTCCGCGTCCGGGGCGAAGAGCAGTACGCGCCGGGCCGCCTGCAGCACCCGCCCGATGGCCTCGGGCGGGAACAGGCTCGGCGTGCCGCCGCCGAAGAACACGCTTGTCAGCTCGCGCCCGGCCACCTGGGGAGCCTGCGCCTCAAGATCGCGCGTGAGCCGCGCGAGGTAGGGCTCCTGCGCGAGCGGCCCCTGCAGCGTGTAGGAGTTGAAGTCGCAGTACGGGCACTTGCGCACGCACCAGGGGAAGTGCACGTACAGGGCGAGCGGCGGCAGGGTGAGGGCGGACATGGGGTCTGGCGGGCGGGCGTCGTATCGGGCCGAATCGCCAAAGATCATTACAGGGATCCCAGTGGCTACACCACTGTTGCGGATAAATACCTACCGAATGGGGTGCAAACCGGGCTGCTCAAAGTCCACCCCGCGCCCGACTTAAAGAGTCCCCGCGGGTTTGCGGCGGGGCACCTTGAGCGCGATCCCGTCGCGTCCCAGGTTTCGCTAACCTGTTTCTCCGGAAACAATCCCGGCATCCAATACGGGCTGATTCCACAGCCGCAGGTACCGGTCCTGCCTGCAGATCATTCTGCGTTCTGCACCTGCTCGCGCATCTGCTCAATCAGGACTTTCATGTCCACCGCGCTCCTTGTGGTCTCAAGATCCTGCGACTTGGAGGACAGGGTATTGGCCTCGCGGTTAAGTTCCTGCATGAGGAAATCGAGCCGCCGGCCGGCCGGCTCACTGCCGCCGATCACGCGTCGCACTTCGCTGATGTGGCCGTCGAGCCGCTCGAGCTCCTCGTCGATGTCCAGGCGCTGCAGCAGCAGCGCGAGCTCCTGCTCCAGTCGCTCGCGCTCGACGGCGGCGCGCAGTTCCGCCACGCGCTCATCGAGACGGACGCGCACGCGGGCCTGCACTTCCGGCCGGCGCGCGCGCACGCCCGCCACCAGGGCCTCAAGTGCCGCGCAGCGCTGCTCCAGCAGTTCGCGCAGCCGTGCCCCTTCGCGCGCGCGCGCCGCGACCAGCTCCTCGAGCGTGGCGCCGAACACCGCATACGCCACCGCCAGCAGTTGCTCGCCGCTGGCGGTGTCCTCGCGCAGCACACCCGGCCAGCGCAACACGTCGAGCGCATTCACCGTGAACGCTTCGCGCTGCGAGCCCATCACCACGCTCACCGCCGCGAGCAACCGCTCGAGCGCCACGCCATCCACTTCCAAGGCTCCGCCGGCGCCCTGCGGCCGCCGATAACTCAGAGTGCAGTCGACCTTGCCGCGGCGCAGCTGCCGCGCGAGTCGCGTGCGCAGCTCGCTCTCCGCGGAGCGCAACTCGTCCGGCAGGCGAAACCCGGCTTCCAGGAAACGATGGTTGACGCTGCGCAGCTCGCACACCAGAGTCCCCCACGATCCGGTGGTCTCACGGCGCGCAAAGCCGGTCATGCTCGCGATCATGCTCGCACCCGGTACTGGTGATATAAAGCGTCGGCAGATTCTAACAGACACAGGGAATTGCCTTGCGGGTCGAGTACGCGGACATCAGCCTGCTGGGCGGGCGTGAGGAAAACCAGGACCGCGTTACCGCTGCGGTCGCTGAGCACGCAGCCCTGCTGGTGGTGGTCGACGGCATGGGCGGCCACGCCCACGGCGCCCGCGCCGCGCAGGTCACTCAGCAGGTGATCGTGGATGCCTTCTGGCAAGCCCCGCAGCCGCTGTTCGATCCGATGGGATTCCTGCATCTGACGCTCGGCCGCGCGCACGCTGAGGTCGTCAAGCTCGGTGCGCAGCTGCCACTCGAGCAACGGCCACGCGCCACCTGCGCGGTGTGTCTGATCCAGCAGCGCGCCAGCTGGTGGGCTCACGTCGGCGACAGCCGTCTGTACCACGTGCGCCAGGGCGCCCTGCTCCTGCGCAGCCGCGACCACAGTCACGTCGAGCTCTTGCTGCGCGAGGGGCTCATCAACGCGGAGCAGGCGCACAATCACCCCATGCGCAACTTCGTCGAATGCTGCCTCGGCGGCGATCCGATCCTGCCCGACATGTCGATCAGCCGGCGCCGCCCGCTGAAGACGAACGACGTGCTGCTGGTCTGCAGCGACGGGCTGTGGGGCGGCTTGAAGGATAGCGAGATCGCCGGCGCCCTCGGCACCCCCGGGGTACTGCGCGAGAAGCTGCTCACGCTCGGCGAGCGCGCGGTGAAGCGCGCCGGCGCCGGCAGCGACAACACCTCGGCGGCGGCGCTGCGCTGGCTGGGAGAGTAGGGCACACATGGCCAGACCCTCCGGACGCGCGCCCGATGAGCTGCGCCGCGTGAGCTTCGAGCGCCGCCATGCCAAGCACGCGGAAGGCTCGGTGCTGGTCGAGTTCGGCGATACGCAGGTGCTGTGCACCGCGAGCGTCGAGGATTCGGTGCCGCACTTTCTGCGCGGCAAGGGGCAGGGCTGGATCACCGCCGAGTACGGCATGCTGCCGCGCGCCACGCACACGCGCTCCGCGCGCGAGGCCACACGCGGGCGCCAGAGCGGGCGCACGCTCGAGATCCAGCGCCTCATCGGCCGCTCGCTGCGCGCGGTCGCGGATCTCAAGGCCCTTGGCGAGCGCACCATCACGCTCGACTGCGACGTGCTGCAGGCCGACGGCGGCACGCGCACCGCCGCCATCACCGGCGGCTTCGTGGCGCTGTCGCAGGCGTGCGAGCAGCTGGTGCGGCGGCGCCTGATCGCCGCCAGCCCGCTGCACGGGCAGGTGGCGGCGATCTCGGTGGGCATCGTCGGCGGCGCGGCGGTGCTCGACCTCGATTACGCCGAGGATTCGCAGGCCGAGACCGACATGAACGTGGTGATGAACAACGGCGGCGGCTTCGTCGAGGTACAGGGCACCGCGGAGGGACACGCGTTCCGCCGCCACGAGCTCGATGCGCTGCTGAACCTCGCCGCCGCCGGCATCGGCGAGCTGTTCGCGCTGCAGGCGCAGACGCTCGCGGCGCCGTGAGGCGCACGGTCCTCGCCAGCGCCAACCCTGGCAAGCTGCGCGAGCTCCGCGCGCTTGTCGCCCCGCTGTCACTCGAGCTCATCCCGCAGGCCGAGCTCGGCATCGAGTCCCCGCCCGAGACCGGCGCCACCTTCCTGGAGAATGCCCTGCTCAAGGCGCGCCACGCGTCGGGGCGCGCGCAGCTGCCGGCGCTCGCCGATGACTCGGGCCTGGAGGTCGTAGCGCTCGGCGGCCGCCCCGGCGTGCGCTCGGCGCGCTTCGCGGGCGAAGGCGCCAGCGATGCGCAGAACCTGCAGCGCCTGCTCGCCGAGCTGCAGGGCGTGCCGCCCGGACAGCGCCAGGCGTGCTACCAGTGCGTCATCGTGTTCGTGCGCGACGGCGCGGATCCCGCCCCGCTCGTGGCCCGCGGCAGCTGGCGCGGGCACATCGCCCGGGCACCACGCGGGCACGGCGGCTTCGGCTACGACCCGGTGTTCGTCCCCGAAGGCGAGCCGTGCACCGCAGCGCAGCTGCCCGCCGCGGCGAAGAACGCCGCGAGCCACCGCGGCCAGGCGCTGCGCGCGCTCGTCGCGATGCTCGGGACGTCGGGCTATATTCGCGCCCCATGAAGCGCGGCAGGCTGATCGTCATCTCCGCGCCCTCGGGCGCCGGCAAGACCTCGCTGGTGAAGGCGCTGCTCGCGCGCCGGCCGGACCTGCGGCTGTCGGTGTCGCACACCACGCGCAAGCGCCGCCCCACCGAAGCGGAGGGGCGCGAGTACCAGTTCGTGAGCGCGCCCGAGTTCGAACGGCTGGTCGCGCAGGGAGAGTTCCTCGAGCACGCGCGCGTGTTCGACAACTTCTACGGCACCTCGCGCGCCTACGTGGAGCAGCAGCTGGCAGCCGGTCACGACGTGCTGCTGGAGATCGACTGGCAGGGTGCGCGGCAGGTGCGCTCGGCCATGCCGCAGTGCGTGAGCGTGTTCGTGCTGCCGCCGGCGCGCGACGCGCTCGCCCAGCGCCTGGCGCGCCGCGCCACCGATTCCGCCGAGGTCATCGCGCGACGCCTTGCCGATGCCGCGGCCGACATGTCGCACTACGGCGAGTTCGACTATGTGGTGGTGAACGACGACTTCGAGCAGGCGGTGGCCGAGCTCGAGCGCATCATCGCCGGCCACGGCGAGGGGCTGCGCAGCGACCGCGCGGCGCTCGCGCCGCTGGTCGCAGACCTGTTGGCCACACCTTAGAAGATTCTCAGCCCATGACCGAGAGCGCGCCCGAGCCGCCGCTTCCTGGAGCGATCAACAGCCCGGCTGCAGCGCCCGCGGCCGCGCCAGACCGTAAGCCTCACGCCGATCAACCCGCCCCGCACTCGCAGGAGCGCCCCGCACCCATGCTCGACGTACATCCGGCTCACGCAACCATTTCCGGTTGGCGGGATTTCTTCATCCACATCGTCATCGTCTTCATCGGCCTGGGCCTGGCCATCAGCCTGCAACAGACCGTGGAGTACCTGCATCACCGCCATCAGGTCGCGGAAACCCGCCGCGCGCTGCTGCAGGAGCGCGCCGAGAATCGCCGCACCTTCGCCACCCAGACCCGCGCCTGGCACAGGACCGTGGCCGAGCTGCAAAACAACCTGCTGGTATTCCAGTATCTGCAACAGCACCCCGGCACGCCGCAGGAGAAACTGCCCGGGGTCCTGCTCTGGAACGTCAGTGAGCTCGCCTTCTCGACCGCGGTGTGGGATGCCGCCCGCGAGAGCGGGGTGATCGCGCTGATGCCGCGCGAGGAGATCGAGGGGTACAACGACCTGTACAACGCGCTCAACCGGGAATGGGAAAACGGCTATCAGGCGGCCCTCGTGCTGGTGGAGGCGCAACGCTACAACCTCACCGACGCCGACCCCTCGCACCTGGGTCCGGCGCAGGTCAGCAGCGAGATCGAGCGGATCCAGGCGGCGCTCGAGCGGCAGTGGCTCCAGGGCGCCCAGATGGTCAACCTGGCGGAGGAGTTCGCCGACTTCTCCCCCACCGTCACGCGCGCCGAACTAGGGCAGCTGCGCCATGCGCCTGATGAGGAGACGGAGACGTTGCTCGGCCCCGCACACGCGCAGACATCGCTGCGAATGAAGGCCGCAGGCTTCGTCGAGCCGAATGCACCGCCGCCGCCGCAACCCCCGCGCCGCTAGCGCAAGACCATACGGGCATCGAACTGCCGCGGCTCCGCTTTAACATATTGCGCCGCACCAGCCATTGACGCACCAGCCATAATTGACGCCAAGTTCGGCGAGGAGTACCTAATGGCACAAACAAGACCTGCCAAAGGGACGGGCAAGCCCATGAAAATTCTCTGCACGCTCACCGCACTCGCCGCCGCCGCAACGTGCTCGCTCGCCGTGGCGAGCGATACCGTGTTCAACGTCAGCGGCACGATCAACATCACCGGCAACGGGCCGCCGGACACCAGCGATGCGCTGAGCGGAACGCTGACCATCAACACCGCGACCGGCAGCATCGACGGCGTCGATCTCATCTTCGGCTCACCCCTCATTCCGCCGGCGTCAGTTCCGGCGCTGACGGTGCTCGGCCCTGAAACCTCACCGGGCCCGACGGCCTCGCACCTCTTCGACATCGAGGCGTGTGCGTCTGCGGATTGCAGCTCGAACTGGCTGATCAACATCGGCCTGGACGTGAAGCCGACTATCCCGAGTCTCATCGGTTACACCGGCGGCGAGATTGCCACGATCGGTCTGTTCTTCGGTGGCGTGCAGGACACCTGGGGTGGCTGTCCGGAAAGTCCTGCGGCGGCCGTCGCCTGCGGCACGCTGTCGACGACCAGCACCACGCCCCCCACCGGCGTGCCCGAGCCGGCCAGCTGCGCGCTGCTGCTGCTGGGCCTGAGCGCCACGGGTCTAGCGGCGCAGCGCCGCCGCCGGCGCGCCTGAAGCGAGCCGCGCTGCTCGTCAGCCGGCGCGCAGCGTACGCGATCCGAAAAGACCCGCGCGGGTGCTCCCGCGCGGGTTTTCGCTTATAGTTAAAGGCCGTGCACCACTCTTCCGGTGCCCTTTAACTCTTAAGCGACCCCATGGCCCGTATTACCGTAGAAGACTGCCTGCAGAACGTCGATAACCTCTTCCAGCTGGTGCTGCTCGCCGCGCAGCGCGCGCGCCGCCTGGCGAACGGCGCCGAGGCGACGCTGCCGCTCGAGAACGACAAGCCGACCGTGCTGGCGCTGCGCGAGATCGCCGCCGGCAACGTGACCGCGGAAATGCTGCGCGAGCCCGAGCCCGCGCCCGAGCCGCTGGCAGCCGAAGCCGACAACCAGTCCAGCTTCCGCGCACCGCAGTTCGGTCTCGGAGACTGACGGCTTAGACAGCCCCCATGGACTATGCGTCTTCGCTCCTGGGATTGCTGCCCGGCGGAAGACGCACACCGGGGTTGAAGGAGCTGCTGGGCGCGGTCGGCGATTATCTGCCGGCCGACCAGGTGGGCCGCATCCGTGAGGCCGCCGAGTTCGGCACCTCGGTCCACCAGGGGCAGAAGCGCCTGTCGGGTGAGCCGTTCATCGCCCACCCGGTCGCCGCCGCCGCCATCCTCGCCGACCTGCGCCTCGACGCCGACACCATCGTGGCGGCGATCCTGCACGACGTCATCGAGGACACCCCGACCCCGAAGGATCAGCTCGCGGCACGCTTCGGCGCCGACGTGGCCGAGATCGTCGACGGCGTCACCAAGCTCGACCAGATCAAGTTCAAGAGCCGCGAGGAGGCGCAGGCGGAGTCCTTCCGCAAGATGCTGCTCGCCATGGTGCGCGACCTGCGCGTCATCCTGGTGAAGCTCGCCGACCGCACCCACAACATGCGCACCATCGAGGCGATGGCGCCGGCGCGCCGCCGCGCGATCGCACGCGAAACGCTGGAGATCTACGCGCCGATCGCCGAGCGGCTCGGGCTCTACAACATGAAGCTCGAGCTCGAGGACCTCGGCTTCAAGGCGCTCTATCCGCGCCGCTACCACGTGCTGGAGCGCGCGCTGCGCCGCACGCGCGGCAACCAGAAGGAGTTCCTCAAGAAGATCGAGCAGCAGCTGAACGCGGCGCTGTTGAAGAGCGGCATTCCCGCGCACGTCGAAACGCGCGAGAAGCACCTCTACAGTGTGTACCGCAAGATGCGCCGCAAGCGCGCCATCCTCAACGAGATCGTCGACGTCTACGGCATCCGCATTGTGGTCGACGGCCCCGACATCTGCTACCGCGCGCTCGGCGCGGTGCACTCGGTGTTCAAGCCCATGCCCGGGCGCTTCAAGGACTACATCGCCATCCCGCGCGTCAACGGCTACCAATCGCTGCACACCACGCTGTTCGGTCCGAACGGCGTGCCCATCGAGGTGCAGATCCGCACCACCGACATGCACCGCGTGGCCGAGGCCGGCATCGCCGCGCACTGGAAGTACAAGACCGGCGGCGCCACCGACTCCACCCAGCAGGAGCGCACGCGCGAATGGCTCTCGGGCCTGGTGTCGCTGCAGGAGGCGGGCAGCTCGGAAGAGTTCCTCGAGAGCGTCAAGGTCGACCTGTTCCCCGACAAGGTCTACGTGTTCACGCCCAAGGGGCAGATCCTGCGCCTGCCCTCCGCCGCCACGGTGGTGGACTTCGCGTACGCCGTGCACACCGACGTCGGCAACCGCTGCGTGGCGGCCAAGGTCGACCGGCGCCTGATACCGCTGCGCACCGTGCTGCGCAACGGCCAGACAGTCGAGATCATCACCGCCAAGGGCGCGACCCCCAATCCCTCGTGGGTCAACTTCGTGGTCACCGCCAAGGCGCGCAGCGCCATCCGCCACTACCTGAAGAGCCTGCGGCGCACCGAGGCGATCGCGCTCGGCGCGAAGCTGCTCGCGCAGGCGCTCGGGGAATTCTCGCTGTCATTCGAGGACGTCTCCGAGGAGGTGCGCCGCGCCGCGCTCGGCGAGCTCGGCATGAAGGATCTCGACGAGCTCTACGAGAAGATCGGGCTCGGCGAGCGCCTGGCGCCGCTGGTCGCGCGACGGCTGCTGCCCGCCGGGCCCACCGCCAGCGGGCCCGCCGGACTTGCGCCGCTGGCGATCGCCGGCACCGAGGGGCTGCTGGTCACCTACGCGCGCTGCTGCTTCCCGGTCCCCTACGATCCGATCTTCGCCTTCCTGTCCGCCGGCCGCGGCGTGGTGATCCACCGCGAGAACTGCGTCAACGTCGAGGACTATCGCAAGCATCCGGAGAACTGGCTGCCGGTCAGCTGGCAGACCGCGCCCGACCGGCTGTTCGCCACCGAGATCCGCGTGTACGTGGTCAACCGCACCGGCGTGCTGGCGGCGGTGGCGGCGGCGATCGCCAGCGCCGAAACCAACATCGACCACGTCTCCATCGACGAGCAGGACAGCGACACCGCGGTGCTGACCTTCGAGCTGCGGGTGCGCGACCGGCGACACCTGGCGCACCTGGTGCGCATCATCCGCCGCATGGCGGACGTGACGCGCGTGACGCGCACCCTCGCCGCGCACGCGCGCCATACGCACGCCCCGGGCAGCGACGCCGAGGCCGACGCGGAAGCCGACGATGATGCCGAAGGCGAGTCCCAGCAGGGCGACGACGATGGTGAGCGCTGAGACAGATTTTTCAGGAGGAGGCAAGCGGATGAGCTCACAGACCATTCATACCGAGCGCGCGCCGCAGGCGATCGGTACCTACTCGCAGGCGGTGCGCGCCGGGGATACCGTCTATCTCTCCGGCCAGGTGCCGTTCGATCCGGCCACCATGCAGCTGGTGAGCGCAGACTTCGAGGCGCAGGTACGGCGCGTGTTCGAGAACCTCAAGGCGGTCGCCGAGGCCGCCGGCGGCTCGCTCGCGCAGGCGGTGAAATTCACCATCTTTCTCATCGATCTCGCCAACTTCGCCAAGGTCAACGAGATCATGGCGCTGTACTGCGCCAAGCCCTACCCGGCGCGCTCCACGATCGGCGTCGCGCAACTGCCGCGCGGCGCGCAGGTGGAGATCGAGTGCATCCTGCACCTCGGCTGAGGGGGCCGCGGCGCGCCGCCGCATCGGGAGCCGCTGAGGCTGGCCGGGTGGCGAGCCCCGCGGGCGCCCTCGCAACTCCGGCGCCGGGCGGCGCGGCCGGGCGGCCGGTGACGGCGCTGCGCGGGGTGGGCGCGGCACTGGCCGCGCGGCTGGCGAAGCTCGGCGTGACGCACGTGGCGGACCTGCTGTTCCTGCTGCCGCTGCGCTACGAGGACCGCACGCGCCTGCAGCGGATCGGCACGCTCACCGCCGGCACGCGCGCGGCGATCGAAGGGGAGATCCAGCTCACCGAGATCGCGTACCGCGGGCGGCGCCAGCTGCTGACGCGCCTCTCCGACGGCACCGGCCTGCTGACGCTGCGCTTCTTCTATTTTTCCACCAGCCAGCAGCAGCAGCTCGCGCGCGGCACGCGGCTGCGCTGCTTTGGTGAAGTGCGCCGCGGGCCGCTCGGCCTCGAGATGGTGCACCCGGAATACCGCCGCCTCGAGGGTGAGGCGCCCGTGCTCGAAGACACCCTCACGCCCGTCTATCCGGCCACCGAGGGCGTACCGCAGGGGCGGCTGCGCGCCCTGGTACGCGCGGCGCTGTCCGAGGCGAACGGCGCGCAACTGCCCGACCTGCTGCCGCCGTCGGTGGGACTGCCGGCCGGATTGCCGTCGCTGTCGCAGGCGCTCGCCTACGTGCACGCGCCGCCGCGCGCGGCGCGGCTCGCGGAGCTGGCGAGCGGACGGCACCCCGCACAGCGGCGCCTCGCCTTCGAGGAGCTGCTGGCGCATCACCTGGCGCTGAAGCTGCGGCGGCGGGCGCTGCAGACCGATCCCGCGCCGCCGCTGGCCGATGCGAGCGGCCTCGCGCTGCGTTTCCTCGAGTCGCTGCCCTTCGCGCTGACGCGCGCACAGGCGCGCGCGCTGGAGGAAGCGCGGCGCGATCTCGCCGGCCGCGTGCCGATGATCCGCCTGCTGCAGGGGGATGTCGGCTGCGGCAAGACGGTGGTGGCCGCCGCGGCGGCGGCGACGGCGGCCGGCAGCGGCCTGCAGGCCGCGCTCATGGCGCCCACCGAGCTGCTGGCCGAGCAGCACTGGCGCAACTTCCAGACGTGGTTCGCCCCGCTTGGCGAGACGGTGGCGCTGCTGTCCGGCAGCGTGCCGGCGCGCACACGCCGCAGCGCGCTCGCGGCGATCGCCGCCGGCGAGGTGCGCGTGGTCGTGGGCACCCAGGCGCTTTTCCAGGAAGGCATCGAGTTCGCAGGACTCGCGCTGGTCATCGTCGACGAGCAGCACCGCTTCGGCGTGCAGCAGCGTCTCAAGCTTGCCGAGAAAGGCCGCCACGCCGGCCGCCTGCCGCACCAGCTCATCATGACCGCCACCCCCATCCCGCGCACCCTGGCGATGACCGCGTACGCCGATCTCGACATCTCGGTGATCGACGAGCTGCCGCCGGGCCGCACGCCGGTGACGACCGTGGTGGTGCCCGAAGAGCGCCGCAGCGAGGTGGTGGCGCGCATCGTCGAGGCCTGCCGCGCCGGGCGGCAGGCGTACTGGGTCTGCCCGCTCATCGACGAGTCGGACGAGCTGCGCGCGCAGGCCGCGGAGGATACCGCCGCGCGCCTCACCGCCGCGCTGCCGGGCGTGCGCGTCGGGCTGGTGCACGGCAGGATGCCCGCCGCCGCGCGCGATGCGGCGATGCTCGCCTTCAAGGCCGGCAAGCTGCACCTGCTGGTCGCCACCACCGTGATCGAGGTCGGCGTGGACGTGCCCAACGCCACGCTGATGGTGATCGAGAATGCCGAGCGCATGGGACTGGCGCAGCTGCACCAGCTGCGCGGGCGGGTCGGCCGCGGCAGCGCCGCCAGCACCTGCGTGCTGCTGTACCGCGCGCCGCTCGCGCCGCTGGCGCGCGAGCGCCTCAAGGTGATCCGCGCGAGCAGCGACGGCTTCGAGATCGCGCGCCGGGATCTGGAGCTGCGCGGCCCCGGCGAGCTGCTCGGCACGCGCCAGACCGGACTTGCGCAGCTGCGGGTCGCCGATCTCATGCGCGATGCGGATCTGCTGCCACGGGTGCAGCAGTGCGCCGAGCGGCTGTTGCTGCGCGCGCCCGCGCAGGTGGCCGCGCTCGCCGCGCGCTGGATCGGCGCGGACGAGCGCTATGGGCGGGTGGGCTGAAGCGCCGCACGCGGTCGCTGGGAACCGGTCTACCGGTCGGGCGGTCGAATGCCGTTAGTGGGCAGGTCTGCTATGTCATCCAACGAGAAAAAGAGGCGCCTGTGGCGCGAGTATCGCGGCCTCGCGCTCTTCCTGGTGCTGATGTTCGCCTTCAGGTCCGCCTGGGCCGACTGGGTGACCGTGCCCACCGGCTCGATGAACCCGACCATTCTCGAGGGTGATCGCCTACTCGTCGACAAGCACGTGTTCGGGCTGCGCATCCCGTTCACCCTCATTCACATCAGCAGCGGTGCCGATCCGGCGCGCGGTGACATCGTCGTGTTCGACTCCCCGGCCAGCGGCCAATCCCTGGTCAAACGCGTGGCCGCCGTTCCCGGCGATACGCTCGAGCTCGACGGCGAGCAGCTCATCGTCAACGGACAGCCGGCCAGGTATCGCCGCGGAGATCTCACTCATATAAGGCAGCTGCTGGCGAAAACGGCGGCGCAGCGACCGGCCGTGCTGAGCGAGGAACTGGCCGGGATCGCCCACGAGATCCTGATCCTTCCGGCGCGCACGTCGCAGCGCATCTTCGGGCCCGTCACGGTGCCCGAGGGCAGCTACTTCATGCTCGGCGACAACCGTGATAACAGCGCCGACTCCCGTTACATCGGGTTCGTGCCGCGGCGCGCCATCGTCGGTCGCGCCACCCGCGTCGTGGTCTCATTCGATCCAGAGCATTACTTCATGCCGCGCTGGCACCGCCTGTTCGTTCCGCTCACCTGAGGCTCAGACGGCCAAGGGTGTTCGTCCGCCGCGCCGCGGGCGACCCTTCGCGAATTTCTGACGCCGCCCAAGATCGGCTATTGTGCCGCAACCGCGCCACCGCACCGGCGCGCACCGGCGCCAAAGCCGCCTGAAAGAGAGTTGCAGCAGCATGAACGGGCGCACGCTGTCCACCCCGGCGGCCATCGCCGTGCTGTCGATCATCTTCTTCACCTGGGGCGCGCTCACCTGCCTCAACGACGTGCTGATCCCGCATCTGAAGGCCGTGTTCGCCATGAACTACGCCCAGACGATGCTGATCCAGTTCACCTTCTTCGGCACCTACTTCATCATGTCGATCCCCGCCGGGCGCGTGGTGGCGCACGCCGGCTACAAGCAGGGCATCATCATCGGTCTGCTGGTAGCGGCCGGCGGCGCGCTGCTCTTCTACCCGGCGGCCGGCGTACCCTCCTACCTGCTGTTTCTCGTGGCGCTGTTCGTGCTGGCGAGCGGCATCACGCTGCTGCAGGTCGCAGCCAACCCCTACATCAGCCTGCTCGGGGATCCGCGCCGCGCCTCGGCCCGCCTCACCCTCGCGCAGGCGCTCAACTCCCTCGGAACGACGCTGGCGCCGTGGCTCATCGGGCCAGTGATCCTCGCGGTGGCGGTGCTCGGGCCCGATGCGCTCGGGCAGCTGCCGCCCGCGCAGCAAGAGGCCTACCGCATCGCGCAGGCGCACTCGGTGCAGAGCCCGTACCTCGCCATCGCGGTGGCGCTGTTGCTGCTGGCCGGCTTCGTGTGGATGTTCCATCTGCCGGCGCAAAGCGAGGCCACCGAACAGGCCGACCCCCACCCGCACCGCTTCGCCGAGGTGCTCAGGTACCGCCACGTGCGCCTGGGCGCGCTCGCGATCTTCGTCTACGTCGGCGGGGAGGTCGCGATCGGCAGCTTCCTCATCAGCTACATCTCCGACCCGCGTATCGGCGACATCGCCCCCGCCGCGGCCACGCGCTACGTCGCCCTCTACTGGGGTGGCGCCATGGTCGGCCGCTTTGTCGGCTCGCTGCTGCTGCGGCTGATCGACCCGCGGCGGCTGCTGTGCCTGTTCGCGCTGGCAGTGCTCGCGCTGCTCGCGACCACCATCAGCAGCAGCGGCCACCTCGCCATGTGGAGCATCATCGCCATCGGGCTGTTCAACTCCATCATGTTCCCCACCATTTTCACGCTCGGCATCGAGGGACTCGGTCCCATGACCAGCCGCGGCTCGAGCCTGCTGGTGATGGCGATCGTCGGCGGCGCGCTCATCCCCTACCTGCAGGGCGTGCTCGCCGATCACTTCGGCGTGCAGCGGGCGTTCTTACTGCCGGTGCTGTGCTACGCGTACATCGCCTGGTACGCGCTGCACGGCTCGCGGCCGGTCGCGCCGCTCGCGCAGGCGGTGACCGCCACCTCGTGAGCGCGGTGGCGCCCGCCACGGTCGTGTGCTTCGGCGAGGCGCTCGTAGACCTGCTGGCGCGAGCGCCCGCCAGTCCCGCCACACCGCCCACCTTCACCGCCTACGCCGGCGGCGCCCCCGCCAACGTCGCGGTCGCCGTGGCGCGGCTCGGCGGCGCCGCGCGCTTCGTCGGCATGCTGGGCGAGGACCTGTTCGGCGAGCTGCTCGCGGGTGAGCTGCAGCGTGCCGGTGTCGATATCTCGTGCACGCGCCGCACCAGCCAGGCGAAGACCGCGCTCGCCTTCGTGGCGCTCGATGCGCACGGCGAGCGCAGCTTCAGCTTCTACCGCCCGCCGGCGGCGGACCTGTTATTTCGCGCCGAGGACTTTGCGCCGCGTGCCTTCGCGGACGCGGCGGTGCTGCACGTCTGCTCCAACAGTCTCACCGAGGCCCCGATCGCGGCGGCGACACTCGCCGGGGTGCGCGCGGCGCGCGCCGCGGGCGCCCTCATCAGCGTGGACGTGAACCTGCGGCCCTCGCTGTGGGGCGCCGCGGTCGACCCGGCGCTGCGCGTGTGGCAGCTGCTCGTGGAAGCGGACCTGGTGAAGCTCGACGAGGCGGAGCTCGACTTTCTCGCGCGCAGCAGCGGCGGGGCGCAGGCAGCGCTCGCGCGGCTGTTCGCCGCGCAGGCGCAGCTGGTGGTGATCACAGCGGGCGCCGCGCCGTTTCGCTGGCTGGCGCGCGGCGCTGCCGGCGGCGGCACCACCGGCGGCACGCTGCGCACCTTCGCGGTGAGCGCGGTGGATACCACGGCGGCCGGTGATGCCTTCGTTGGCGGCTGGCTGCAGGCGCTGATCGCAGCGGGTGCGCGCCGCGACACGCTGCGCGAGTGGCTCACGCCCCCGCGCCAGCTCGAGCAGGCACTGCGCTACGCGGCGGCGTGCGGTGCGCTCGCGACCACGCGCCACGGCGCCTTCTCCGCCATGCCGGCGGCCGCGGAGGTGCAGGCGCTGCTCGGGACAGCAGCGTGAGCGGGCGGGACGGTGCGCGCGCAGCGGGGACGCTGCCCGACAGCGCGCACTGAGCCGCGCTGCAGGGCGCTGCGCGGCGGGCGCGTATGATACGCACCCGATGGCCGCAGTCTCCCCCGAACTCGAGCCGCCGGAATACGCCGACGCCCCGCTGCTGCAGCGCCTGTCGCGTCGCGCGACCGACTACGCCCGTCTCATGCGGCTCGACCGCCCGGTGGGCACCTGGCTGCTGTTGTGGCCGGCGCTGTGGGCGCTGTGGATCGCCGGCGCCGGCCGGCCGACGCCGCGGGTGCTGATCGTGTTCGTGCTCGGCGTCGTCGTGATGCGCGCCGCGGGCTGCGTCATCAACGACTTCGCCGACCGCGACATCGACCCGTACGTGCGCCGTACCCGCGACCGCCCGCTGGCCGCGCGGCGCGTCTCGCCGCAGGAAGCGCTGGTGCTGTTCGCGCTGCTGGTCGCGGTGGCGCTCTATCTGGTGACGCGCCTCGATGCCCTCACCGTGAAGCTCGCCTGCATCGGCGCGCTGCTGACCGTCTCCTACCCGTTCGTCAAGCGCGTCTTCCCGCTGCCGCAGCTGTATCTCGGCATCTCCTTCGGCGGCTGGAGCGTGCCGATGGCGTTCGCCGCGCAGACCGGCGCGCTGCCGCGCGTCGCCTGGGTGCTGTACATCGCCGCGGTCATCTGGGCGGCGATGTACGACACCATCTACGCCATGATCGACCGCGAGGACGACCTGAAGATCGGCGTCAAGTCGAGCGCCATACTGTTCGCCGACATGGACAAGCTGCTGATCGGGGTGATGCAGCTCATGATGCTCTATGCGCTGCTGCTCGTCGGGCGCAGCATGCACTACGGGGTGTGGTACCGCGGCGGGGTGCTGGCCGCCGCGGTGCTGTTCGCCTGGCAGCAGTGGCTGATCCGCAGGCGCGACCCGGCCGGCTGCCTGCGCGCCTTCCTCAACAACCAGTACGTGGGACTCGCGGTGTTCACCGGACTGCTGCTGCAGTACGTCTATGTCAGCTGAGCTCACCTATGTCCGATGAGCTCGCCCGCGCCGGCGTGGGCGCCCACAAGAACCGCCCGCTGCTGCTGCGGGTCGGCTTCGCGCTGCGCGGCCTCGCCCACGGCCTGAGCCGCGGGACGAGCCTCAGGGTGCAAGCGGCGGCGGCCGTCGCGGTGCTGCTGGCGCTCATCGCGCTGCGGCCCGCGCCGCTGTGGTGGGCGCTGCTGTTGTCGGCGTGCGCCGCGGTGCTCAGCGCCGAGCTGCTCAACACCGCCATCGAGCAGCTCGCCGACGCGCTGCACCCGCACGACAGTGCCGCGATCCGCATCGTCAAGGACTGCGCCGCCGCGGCGGTGCTGGTCGCGGTGCTCGGCGCGCTCGCGGTGGGCGCCGCGCTCGCGGTACAACTGATCATGAATTGACCAATTGTCGACTCAAACACAGCCGGCGCGTTGACAGTGCCGGCAGCCCTCGGGCATGTTCGCGGGCGGCGCCTGGCGCCCAGGGAGGCTGCAAACCATGCATGAGCCGCTGACACACGGCGATGAGGACGAGGGCGCGCAGCCCATCCGCCATGACTGGTCGGCGGGCGAGGTGCGGGCACTGTTCGCGCTGCCGTTCATGGACCTGATGCTGCGCGCGCAGCGCGTGCACCGCGCCCACCACGCCGCCAACACGGTGCAGATGAGCACGCTGCTGTCGATTAAGACCGGCGCGTGCCCCGAGGACTGCGCCTACTGCCCGCAGAGCGCGCGCTACGACACCGGGCTGTCGCGCGAGGCGCTCATGGAGGTGGCGGCGGTGCGCGAGCACGCCGCGCGCGCCAAGGCGGCGGGCGCGACGCGCTTCTGCATGGGCGCGGCCTACCGCGCCCCCAAGGCCAAGGATCTGGCAGTGATCGCGCAGATGGTGCAGGCGGTGTGCGCGCTGGGACTGGAGAGCTGCGCGACCCTCGGCATGCTCACCGCGGAGCAGGCCGTGACGCTCAAGGACGCCGGCCTCGACTACTACAACCACAACCTCGACACCTCGGCGCAGTTCTACGGCGAGATCATCACCACGCGCACCTACCAGGAGCGGCTCGACACGCTGGCGGCGGTGCGCGCGGCGGGACTGAAGGTCTGCTGCGGCGGCATCGTCGGCATGGGCGAGTCGGTCGCCGACCGCGCCGAGCTGCTGCGCACGCTCGCCAACCTGCCGGCCCACCCGGAGAGCGTGCCGATCAACCGCCTGGTGCGCGTACCGGGCACGCCGCTCGCGGATGCCCCCGACGTCGATCCGTTCGACTTCGTGCGCACCTGTGCGGTGGCGCGCGTGCTGATGCCGCGCGCCCAGGTGCGCCTGTCGGCCGGCCGCGAGGCGATGAGCGATGAGCTGCAGGCGCTGTGCTTCCTCGCCGGTGCCAACTCCATTTTCTACGGCGAGAGGCTCCTGACCACCGGCAACCCCGACGTGGCGCGCGACCGCGGACTGCTGGCGCGGCTTGGGCTGAAGCCCGCGGGCCATGAAACGGAACAGCGCGGCGCTTGAGGCGGCGCTGGCGCAGCTCGCCGCGGGGCAGCTGCGGCGCAGCCGCACCACGATCGAGGGCCCCGGCGCGCACGGCGGCCGCTCGCTGATCGCCGGCGGCCGCGAGCTCATCGACTTCAGCAGCAACGATTACTTAGGTCTCGCACGCCACCCGCTGCCCGCCGCCGCCCAGGGCGAATGCGCCGCGCGCTATGGCGCGGGCAGCGGCGCCTCGCACCTGGTGAGCGGCCACGGCAGCGAGCATGCGCGCCTCGAGGAGGAGCTGGCCGCCTTCACGCAGCGCGAGCGGGCGCTGCTGTTCTCCACCGGCTACATGGCGAATCTCGCGGTGCTCGCCTCGCTCGCCGACCGTAACGAGCGCGTACTGCTCGATCGTCTGTGCCACGCCTCGCTCATCGACGGGGCGCGCCTCGCCGGGGCGACGCTCAAGCGCTACGGGCACGCGGACGCCGCGTCCGCCGAGCGGCTGCTGGCGCAGGACCCCGAGGCCACCAGCGTCATCGCCACCGACGGGGTGTTCAGCATGGACGGCGACCTGGCGCCGTTGCCGGCGCTGGCCGCGGTCGCGCAGGCCGCGCGGGCCTGGCTGGTGGTGGACGATGCGCACGGCCTGGGCGTGCTGGGCGCGAGCGGCCGCGGCGTGCTCGAGCACTTCGGCCTGGATAGCGAGGCGGCGCCGGTGCTGATCGGCACGCTCGGCAAGGCGTTCGGCTCCTTCGGCGCCTTCGTCGCCGGGGATGCCGCGCTCATCGAGCTGCTGGTGCAGAAGGCGCGCCCCTACATCTACACCACCGCGCTGCCCCAGGGAGTCGCGGCGGCCACGCGCGCGGCGCTGCGGGTCGCGCAGGCGGAAGGCTGGCGGCGCGAGCGGGTGCACGCGCTCACCGCGCGCTTTCGCGCCGGCGCGCTCACCGCCGGCGTGCCGCTCGCCGCGTCCACCACGCCCATCCAGCCGGTGATGCTCGGCAGTGCCGCGGCGGTGCTCAGCGCGCAGCGGCAGCTGCAGGCGGCGGGGCTGTGGGTGGTCGCCATCCGCCCGCCCACCGTGCCCGCCGGCAGCGCGCGACTGCGCGTGACGCTGTCCGCCGCGCATAGCGAAGCGCAGGTCGACGCGCTGATCGACGCCCTGGGCGAGGCGTGCACCCGAGCCGCGGCGGAGTCGGCCGCGTGAGCGCGCTGTACTACGAGGTGCACGGCGAGGGGTGCGGCCGCGACCTGGTGCTGCTGCACGGCTGGAGCATGAACCTGCGCGTGTGGGACGGCCTGGTGCGCGCGCTGGCGCCGCAGTTTCGCGTCATCGCCGTCGACCTGCCGGGACACGGCGCGAGCAGCTGGGACGCGCAGGCCGCCACCCCGGCGGCGCAGGCGTGGCGCGTGCACGAGACGCTCGCCCCGCTCACCGAGCGCTACGCGCTGCTCGGCTGGTCGCTCGGCGGGCAGCTCGCGCTCGATCTCGCCGCGGCGCTGCCGGCGGCGATCGAGCGCCTGGCGCTCATCGCCACGACGCCGAAGTTCCTCGCTTCACCCAGCTGGCGCTGCGGCACGCCGCGCCCGCTGCTGGCGCGCCTGGTGCACCGCCTGCACGCCGAGGGCGAGCGCGCCGTGCAGGATTTCCTGCTGCTGCAGACGCGCGGCTGCCAGCCGGGCACCGCGGTGCGCGTGCTGGCGAAGCTGCGCGCGGCACTGCGTTCGCACGGCGAAGCCTGTCCCGAGGCGCTCGCCGCGGGGCTCGCGCGGCTGCGCGAGGGGGACCTGCGCGCGGCGCTGCCGCTGGTGCGCGTGCCGGCCCTGGTGATGGCCGGGCAACGCGACCGCGTCATCCGCGCGGTCGCCTCGCGCAAGCTGGCGCGGGCGCTGCCGCAGGCGCGCTACGTCGAGATCGCAGGCGCGGCGCACGCGCCGTTCCTATCGCACCCGGTGCAGTTCCTGCACCACCTGCAGGGCTTTCTCGCGTGAGCGCGCCGGATGCCGCCTTCCAGCTCGACCGCGCGCGCGTGCGCGCCTCGTTCGCGCGCGCCAGCGCCGGCTACGAGGCCGCCGCGCGGCTGCAGGTGCAGGTGGCGGACGAGCTGCTCACGCGCCTCGGCGACTTTCGCTTCGCGCCGCGCGTGGTGCTCGACCTCGGTGCCGGCACCGGGCGCGTGACGCGCGAACTGAAGCGCCGCTACCCGCGCGCGCAGGTGGTGGCGCTCGATATCGCCGACGCGATGCTGCGCGAGGCCCGGCGGCATCTGCGGCCGTGGCGGCGCTTCGCGCGCGTGTGCGCCGATGCGCTGCGGCTGCCGCTCAGGGACCGCAGCGTCGACCTGGTCTTCAGCAGCCTCATGCTGCAGTGGTGCCAGCCGCTCGACGCCGCGCTCGCCGAGGTGCGCCGCGTACTGCAACCGGGCGGCTTCTTCGGCTTCAGCACCCTCGGGCTCGCGACGCTGCACGAGCTGCGCAGCGCCTGGGCCGCGGCCGACGGCTACAATCACGTCAATCACTTTCCCGAAGTGCAGGAGGTCGGCGATGCGCTGCTGCGTGCCGGGCTCACCGAGCCGGTGCTCGACGTCGACCGGCTCGAGCTCGCCTACCCGGACGTGCTGGCGCTGATGCGCGATCTGAAAGCGATCGGAGCACACAACGTCACCGCCGGCCGGCCGCGCAACCTCGCCGGCCGCGGGCGCCTCGCACGCGTGGCGGCGGCGTACGAGCGCGAGCGCCGTGCCTCCGGACTGCCCGCCACCTGGGAGGTAATCTACGGGGCTAGCTGGGGCGCGGCCGGACGCCACGCCGCGCCCGCGCACTCCGGCATCGCGCACATCGCGCCCGGATCGATCCGCCGGAGCCGCCGGTGAGCGTCCACGGACTCTTCGTCACCGGCACGGACACCGGCGTGGGCAAGACCATCGTCGCCTGTGCGCTGGTGCGGGCGCTGCTGGCACGCCGTGCCACGGTCACGGTGATGAAGCCGATCGCCTCCGGGGCGCTGCGCATGCCCGCGGGGCTGCGCAACGAGGATGCCCTCGACCTCATGGCAGCCTCCCGAACCCTGGCCGCCTATGCGGATGTGAACCCGTATTGCTTCGAACCACCAATTTCACCACATATCGCCGCAGAAGCCAGCAAGATCACGATTGATATCGACCTAATCGTGGAACATTATCGGCGACTCACGGCCACCGCCGACTGGATCGTCGTCGAGGGGGCAGGGGGGTGGCTCGCTCCGATCAGCGACCACGAGAGCATGGAGGACCTGGCGGTCGCGCTCGGGTTGCCGGCACTCCTGGTGGTGGGCCTCAAGCTCGGCTGCCTGAACCACGCGCGGCTCACACGCGAGAGCATCGCGGCACGCGGGGTGGGCTTTGCCGGCTGGGTGGCGAGCGCCGTCGATCCGGAGATGCGCGCCGTCGCGGAGAATCTCGGCACGCTCGAGCGCCTGCTCGGTGAGCCGGCGCTCGCGGTCGTGCCGCACGCGCCGGCCGCGGTGCGTTCGCTGGTGCTCGAGGACGCGCTGGCGCGGCTCATGCAGCGGCTGATAAGCACCTGAGGCGGCTTGAATTAGCGCGCTCGCACGCTACCATCGTGCGCGCGTGGAACCTGAACCGCTGCGCATCGAGATCTGTCCCAACTGCTCGCTCACCGGGCGCGGCGCGCGGCTGTTCTTTGCCGCCGTGTGCGTCGTGCCCATCGGGACCGCCGGGGTACTCGCCTACAAGGGGTTCTGGCCGGTGCTGCCGTTCGCGGGACTGGAGATGGCGCTGCTGGCGTGGGCGCTCACCAGCTCGCTCGAGCGGCGCTTCCACCGCCAGACGATCACGGTCACCGAGGCGCAGATCAGCGTCGAATCGCGCGCACGCAGCCGCTGCGAGTGCGTCGTGTTCCCGCGGCACTGGGCGCAGGTTAAACTGCGCCGCCCTGCAGCACGCCTGCACCCGAGCCGGCTCACCATCGAGTCGTCCGGCCGCCAGTGCGAGCTGGGCAGCTTCCTCACGGAGGAGGAACGGTGCGGCCTGGCACTGCGATTGCAGCGCGTCATCGGCCGGGTCAACGAGTCGCCCGCCTGGCGTTGAGGGGGCGGTGCGCTTGGGGTTGGCTTTCCACGGGTGTTGCCCGCCGCGGGGTTCGCGTGCGGCGCTGTAAGGTTCGAATGATGATGCGCGCAAAGCTCGCTTCCTACGCCGCAACTCTGGCCGCCGCCGGCGCACCGCTCGCCGCGCGCGCCGGGGAGGAGCCCGGCTCGGGCTGGAGTCAGCTCAACATGACCCGCGGCGTCACCGACATCAGCCGCAAGATCTACGACCTGCACATGACCATCTTCTGGGTGTGCGTGGCGATCGGCGTGGTGGTGTTCGGGGCGATGATCTGGTCGCTGGTGAAATTCCGCAAATCCCAGGGCGCGGTGGCCGACGTCACCCTGGTGCACAACACCAAGGTGGAATTCGCCTGGACTGTCGTGCCGGTGATCATCCTCATCGCCATGGCGGTGCCGGCGGCGCGCACGCTGGTGGAGATCGAGGACACCAGCAAGACCGACCTCACCATCAAGGTGACCGGCTTCCAGTGGGGCTGGCAGTACGACTACCTGGACGACGGCGTCATGTACTTCTCGCACCTCGACCGCCGCAGCAACGCGGCGCGCGAGCTGCTCTCGCCGCTCGATCCCAACACCGTGCCGCACTACCTGCTGAACGTCGACCAGCCGTTCGTGGTGCCGGTCGACACCAAGGTGCGCCTGCTGATCACCGGGGCGGACGTCATCCATTCCTGGTGGGTGCCGGATTTCGGCGTGAAGAAGGACGCCATTCCCGGCTTCGTCAACGAGGCGTGGTTCCGCATCGACGCCGACAAGCCGGGACTGTATCGCGGTCAGTGCGCGGAGCTGTGCGGCCGCGACCACGGCTTCATGCCGATCGTGGTGGATGCGCGCTCCAAGGCGGATTTCGCCGCCTGGCTCAAGGCGAAAGCCGCCGAGCAGAAGCAGGCCGCGGCACCGCCCGCCGCAGCACCTGCCACCGGAGCCGCGGCGCCCGCGCCGCCCGCCGGCACCCACGCCTCTTAAGGTTAGACCCGCCACCCGCAGCAGATGCGAGAACCGCCATGGCCGAATCCCTGACACACGCCGCGCACGACGACCACGACCACAAGCCGCACGGCTGGCGGCGCTGGGTGTACGCGACCAATCACAAGGACATCGGCACGATGTACCTGATCTTCGCGTGCACCATGTTCTTCGTCGGCGGCTTCCTGGCGATGCTGATAAGGCTCGAGCTGTTCCACCCCGGGCTGCAGTTCTTCGATCCGCAGCTGTTCAACTCCTTCACCACCATGCACGCCCTCATCATGATCTTCGGCGCGATCATGCCGGCGTGGGTGGGACTGGCGAACTGGATGATCCCGATGCAGGTCGGCGCGCCCGACATGGCGCTGCCGCGTCTCAACAACCTGAGCTTCTGGATCCTGCCCTTCGCCTTCACGCTGCTGCTGTCCTCGTTCTTCGTGCCGGGCGGGGCGCCGGCGGGCGGCTGGACCATGTACCCGCCGCTGGTGCTGCAGACCGGAGCGTCGTTTCCGATGCTGGTGTTCTCCATCCACCTGATGGGCGCCTCCTCCATCCTCGGCGCGATCAACGTCATCGTCACGATCATGAACATGCGCGCGCCGGGCATGACGCTGCTGCGCATGCCGCTGTTCGTGTGGAGCTGGCTGATCACCGCGTACCTCCTGATCGCGGTGATGCCGGTGCTGGCCGGCGCGGTCACCATGCTGCTCACCGATCACTTC
>DATBYD010000035.1:0-120393 GCA_036513855.1 Steroidobacteraceae bacterium
GCCGACTACGGCGGCAGCGGCCAGGGCAACCTCGGCGCGGTGGAGGCGACCCAACAGGGCTCCCACGGCCGCCGCTATTCGCTCAACGTGCGCCTGCCGCCGCTCGCGGTGGTGGTGCTGACCCCGGACGCATGACCCGGCGCAGAAAGCCGCCGGCCAAGCGCGCCGAGGGCGGCGATCCTTTGTGGTTCAAGGACGCCGTAATCTACGAGGTGCACGTACGCGCGTTCTTTGATGGCAACGATGACGGCTGCGGAGATTTCGCCGGCCTGACCAAGAAGCTCGAGTACATCCAGGATCTTGGCGTCAACACCATCTGGCTGCTGCCGTTCTACCCCTCGCCGGGACGCGATGACGGCTACGACATCGCCGACTACCACAACATCCATCCGCAGTACGGCACGCGCGCGGAGTTTCGCGCCTTCGTGCGCGAGGCCCACCGCCGCAACCTGCGGGTCATCACCGAGGTGGTCCTCAACCACACCTCGGATGCGCACCCGTGGTTCCAGGCCGCGCGCCGCGCCGCGCCGCGGTCGGCCAAGCGCGATTACTACGTGTGGAGCGATACGCCGCAGCGCTACGCGGGCACCCGCATCATCTTCAGGGACACCGAGACGTCCAACTGGACCTGGGACCCGCAGGCGCAGGCCTATTACTGGCACCGCTTCTTCAGCCACCAGCCGGATCTGAACTTCGACAACCCGCACGTGCTGCGGGCGATGCTGCGCATCATGGAGTTCTGGCTGGGATTTGGAGTCGACGGGTTTCGCCTGGACGCGATCCCCTACCTGGTGGAGCGCGAGGGCACCAGCAACGAGAACCTGCGCGAGACCCACGAGATCATCAAGGTCATCCGCCGCGCCATCAGCAGCAAGTACCCCGATCGCATGCTGCTGGCGGAAGCCAACCAGTGGCCGGAGGACGTGCGTGATTACTTCGGCGACGGGCGCGACGAATGCCAGATGGCCTATCACTTCCCGCTGATGCCGCGCATGTACATGGCCATCGCGCAGGAAGACCGCCACCCGATCGTCGAGATCATGGAGCAGACGCCGGACATTCCCGACACCTGCCAGTGGGCCGTGTTCCTGCGAAATCACGACGAGCTGACGCTCGAGATGGTGACCAGCCGCGAGCGTGACTACATGTACCAGGCGTTCGCCGCCGACTCGCGTGCGCGGCTGAATCTTGGCATCCGACGGCGGCTGGCGCCGCTGCTGGACAACGATCTTGAGCGCATCAAGCTGATGAACAGCCTGCTGCTGTCGATGCCCGGCTCGCCGATCATCTACTACGGCGATGAAATCGGCATGGGCGACAATTTCTTCCTCGGCGACCGCAATGGTCTGCGCACGCCGATGCAGTGGAGCCCCGACCGCAACGCCGGCTTCTCGCGCGCCGATCCGCAACAGCTTTTCCTGCCGCCGATCATGGACCCGGTGTACGGCTACCAGGCCGTGAACGTCGAGGCACAGACCCGCGATCGCTCCTCGCTCCTGAACTGGATGAAGCACATGCTGCAGGTGCGGCGCAGCTCGCAGGCGTTCGGGCGCGGCAGCTTGCGCTTCATCCGCCCTGGCAACCGCCGGGTGCTTGTGTACCTGCGCCAGTACGGCACCGACACGATCCTGTGCGTGGCGAACCTGGCACGCTCCGCGCAGCCCGTCGAGATCGACCTTTCCGAACACAAGGGCAGCGTACCGATCGAGCTGCTCGGGCGCGCAGCGTTCCCACCGATCGGCGAGCTGCCCTACCTGCTGACGCTGCCGGGCTACGCCTTCTACTGGTTTCGCCTGAGCCGCGAGGCCGCAGCGCCTCCCTGGCACGATGAGCGCGCCATCCCGGAGGATCTGCCGGTGCTGGTGCTCATCGAAGGCTGGCGCAGCTTCTTCCCCGAGCGCGTGGCCCCCTGGAGGATGAGTCTCGCCACCGCGCTGCGGGCGCAGCTGGAGGGGCGGGTGGTGCCCGGATTTCTCGCCACCCAGCGCTGGTCGGCCGCGGGCGCGATCGCGGCCACGGCGGTGCCGGCGGCACGCGGTGCGGGACTGGCCGGGGCGACGCTGTCCGACTGGGTGCTGCCCGAGGCCAGCCACCGCTGGCTCGCGGCGATCTTCGAGATCGCAACCGGCGCGCAGGCCGGCCGCTACTTCGTGCCGCTGGCGATAGCGTTCGAGGACAGCGATGAGGCGCGCTACCGCAGGCTTCTGCCCTCAGCTCTCGCGCGCGTGCGCCAGCACGCCACGACCGGCGTGCTGGCCGATGCGGCCGTCGATGAGGATTTCTGCCGCGCGGTCATCGAGGCGATCGGTGCACAGCGCGAGTTCCCCATGCAGGCCGGCAACCTGCGCTGCGCGGCGACGAGCGCATTCGAGGGGCTGTTTGCAGCCAGGAGTGCGGAGCTGCCGGTCGTATTCGCGGGCGCCCAGGGCGCCCACACCACGGTCAGGATCGGCGATTCGTTCTTCCTCAAGATCTGCCGCCGTCTGCAGCCTGGCATCAACGCCGGCGTGGAAATTGGCCGCTATCTCACCGAGGTGGCTCACTTTCGCAACAGCGTGCCGCTGGCAGGCGTCGTCGAATACCGCCAGGCGGACGGCACGATATTCACACTCGCCCTGTTACAGGCGTTGGTGACCAACCAGGGAGACAGCTGGGACTACACGGTCAACTACCTGGTGCGCTTCCTCGAGGAGCGGGTGACACACACTGCGCTGCCGAAGGACGTGCACGGGGTGTATCTGGCGCTGGTGAAGACGCTCGCCACCCGAACGGCGGAGCTTCACGCGGCCCTCAAGTCCGCCACTGACGAGCCCGCGCTGACCCCCGAGCCGATCGTCGCGGCGGATCTGAACGCGTGGCGCGACACCACGCGCATCGCAGCGACTGCCGCGCTCAAGATGCTGGCCGAACGCGCCGCGCAGCTCGCCCCTGCGGTGGCCGCCGACGCGGCCGAGCTGCTCGGGCGGCGCGCCGGGCTATTGCGCAGCGTGAGCGGGGAGTTGAGCAAGGTACCGGTGGGACTGAAAATCCGCTGCCATGGGGATTTCAACCTGCACCAGGTGCTGGTGAAGCGCAACGACTTCGTCATCACCGACTTCGAGGGGCCGCCCGGCCAGAGTTTCGCCGAGGCGCGCCGCAAACGCTCACCGCTCACCGACGTGGCCTGCATGCTGCGCTCGCTCGCCTACGCCCGCCACATGGCGCTGCAGCAGTGCTCACTGATCTCAGCCGACGAGCGCGGTCGCTGGGAGCCGCAGCTCGATGACTGGCAAAGACAGACGCGCGAGGTGTTCATCTCGACCTACGATGAGATCGCCCGCGCGGCGGGCCTGTATGCCTCGTTCCAGGCGATGCGCCCGCTGCTGCGCCTGTTCGAGCTCGAGGCCGCGTCCAACGATCTGCAGCAGGAGCTGTCAACCCGTCCCGAGTGGGTCTGCGTGCCCCTGCGCACGCTCCTCGTGCACGCGGTCTGATGGACAGCGCGATGCGGCGTGCGCATCACATGCCGTTCGGTGCGCAGCTCACTGCCGCCGGGGTGCGGTTCCGGCTGTGGGCGCCCGGGGCGCAGCGGGTGGAGCTCGTGCTGTGCGATCCTGAGGCGCGGCACATCGAAGCGATGCAGGCGCTGCCCGGGGGCTGGTTTGAGCTTACGACCGCGGCGGCACGCGAGGGCAGCCGTTATCGCTACCGCATCGACGGCGCCCAGGAGGTGCCCGATCCCGCCTCGCGCTGTAACCCGGACGGGGTGCACGGGCCGAGCGAGGTGATCGACCCTGGCGCGTACGCCTGGGATGACGCGCACTGGCGTGCCCCGGCCTGGCATGGCGCGGTGATCTACGAGCTGCACGTCGGCACCTTCAACGCCCCCGGCACCTATGCAGCGGTCGCCGCACGCCTTTCGCATCTGGTGCGCCTGGGCGTCACCGCCATCGAACTCATGCCGGTGGCGGCCTTCGCCGGCGCGCGCGGCTGGGGATACGACGGGGTGCTTGCCTACGCGCCACAGGCCTCCTACGGGCGGCCGCAGGAACTCAAAGCGCTGATCGACGCTGCCCACCGCCACGGTCTGGCCGTGCTACTGGATGTCGTCTACAACCACTTCGGGCCCGAGGGCAACTACCTGCACCTGTATGCACCGCAGTTCTTCAACGAGCGTTACACCACGCCGTGGGGTCCCGCCATCAACTTCGACGCGGCCGACAGCCGCACGGTGCGCGATTTCTTCATCCACAACGCGCTCTACTGGCTCGAGGAGTACCACCTCGACGGCCTGCGGCTGGATGCGGTTCACGCCATTCACGACTCCAGCGAGCCGCACATCGTCAACGAGCTCGCCCACGCGGCGCGCGAGTACGCCGGCGCCGACCGCTCGATCTACCTGACGCTCGAGAATTTCGACAACGCGCCGCGCTTCCTCGGCGAGCCTGAGGCTGCCTCGACCTGCGATGCACAGTGGAACGATGACGTGCACCACGGCCTGCAGGTGTTGCTGACCGGCGAGACGCACGACTACTACCGCGACTACCGCGATGACCCGCATCGGCTGCTGTGCCGCGCCCTCGCCGAAGGCTTTGCCTACCAGGGCGAGCCGTCGCTGCACGCCGGCGCGCCGCGCGGGCAGCCGAGCGCGCACCTGCCACCGAGCGCCTTCGTGAATTTCCTGCAGAACCACGACCAGATCGGTAACCGAGCGGGCGGCGAGCGGGTGACGCGCCTGATCCGCGACCCGGCGGCGCTGCGTGCCGCAACCGCGCTCGTGCTGCTGGCGCCCTCACCGCCGCTGCTGTTCATGGGCGAGGAATGGGCTGCCGATCAGCCGTTCCTGTGGTTCTGTGATTTCGAGCCGCAGCTTCTGGCCAAGGTGCGCGCGGCCCGCGAACGTGAGTTCCCCGGTTCCGCGGACCCGGGCGACCCGGCAACCTTTGCGGCGGCGCGGCTCGCCTGGGGCGCGCGGCGCGAGGGCCTGCACGCGCGCACCGAGACCCACTATCGGCGGCTGCTCACCGTCAGGCGGCGCGACATCGTGCCGCTCATTCCCGAGCTGCGCGCGGGACGCTGCACCCGCACCCCCGGCAGCAGCGCATTCGCCGTCGACTGGGCGGCACGCGAGCAGGTGCTGCACCTGATCGCCAATCTTGGCGACACTCCCGCGCCGCTGCCGGTGCGCGCCGCGGGACGCGTGCTGTTTGCGACCCATCCGGGCGTGCGCGCGAGCCTTGCGCGCAACGAGCTCGCGCCCTGGAGCGTGCTGTGGCTGGTCGAGAATCGCAGCAATGAACGCTGAGCGCGCCGCGGCGGGGGCGCTCACGCACGGTGTGGCCATCCCGCGTGCCACCTACCGGCTGCAGTTAAACGCTGGCTTCACCTTCCGCGACGCCACGGCGATCGTGCCGTACCTTGCGGCGCTTGGGATCAGCCATGTCTACTGTTCGCCGTATTTCCGCGCCCGCGCCGGCAGCGCGCACGGCTACGATGTCGTCGATCACAACTCCTTCAACCCCGAGATCGGCGACCGCGATGACTTCGAGCGCTTCGTGGCCGCGCTGCGCGCTCACGGCATGGGCCACATCCTCGACATCGTACCCAACCATGTCGGCATCCTGGGCGCTGACAACGACTGGTGGATGGACGTGCTCGAAAACGGCGAAGCCTCGGCATACGCCGACTTCTTCGACATCGACTGGACCCCCTCGACCGCCGAGCGCGCGCACAAGGTGCTGGTGCCGGTGCTGGCCGCTCCCTACGGGAGCGAGCTCGAGCGCGGCGCGCTTGAGCTGCGGTTCGAGCCTGCCTCGGGCTCCTTCGCCGTGTTCTACCACTCGCACCGCCTGCCGCTTGATCCGCGCACCTACCCGCGCATCCTCGACCGCGTCCCCGCCCTGGTCTCCAATACGGAACTGGAGAACATCCGCCGTTCCTTCGCTGCCCTGCCGGACCGCAGCGCCATCACGCCCGAGCAGGTCAGCGAGCGCAGCCGCGCGAAGGAGCTGCACAAGCGGCGTCTGGCGCTGCTGGCGCACAATAACCCCGCGGTGGCCAGCGCCATCGAGGCGGCGGTGCGCAGCTTCAGCGGCACGGCCACCGAGCCTGCCAGCTTCGATACCCTGCACGAGCTCATCGAGTTGCAGGCCTACCACCTCGCCTACTGGCGCGTCGCCGCCGAAGACATCAACTACCGGCGCTTCTTTGACGTCAACGATCTTGCGGCGCTGCGCGTCGACAACGAGTCGGTGTTCGAGGTCACCCACCGGCTGGTGCTGCAGCTGATCGGCGAGGGCAAGATCGACGGCCTGCGCATCGATCACGTGGACGGACTGTACGATCCGGCCGGCTACGTGCGTCGCCTGCAGCGGCGCATCGCGCAAGTGCGCGGCAGCGTCGAGATGCCCGCGCTCTACCTGGTGATCGAGAAGATCACCGCCTCCTTCGAGCACCTGCCCGAGTGGCCGATGCACGGGGAGACCGGCTATCACTTCGCGAACGTCGTTAACCGCATGCTGATCGATTCGGCGACGCGTGCGCGCATGGACCGCGTCTACCGCGGCGCGACCGGCGAGTCGCAGGAATGGCGCGATGTGGCCTATGCGTGTCAGCAGCTGGTACTGCGCCGCTCGCTGGCCTCCGAGCTCAACGTGGCCGCCAACCAGCTGGTGCGCATCGCCCGCTCCGATCGCAATAGCCGCGACTTCACCTTCAACAACCTGAGGAACGCCCTCGCCGAGGTGATTGCCTGCTTTCCGGTCTACCGCACCTACGTCACCGACACTGTCGCCGACAGTGATCGCCGTTACATCGAGTGGGCGATCGCCGCCGCCCGGCGCCGGCACGCGGCGACCGAGGCCTCGGTGTTCGACTTCGTGCGCGCGGCGCTGCTGCTCGAGCTGCCGGCGAGCAGCGACGGGCAGCTGCGTGCCATGCGCGCCTTCGCGATGAAGTTCCAGCAGATCACGGCTCCCATCACCGCCAAGGGCATCGAGGACACCGCGATGTACCGCTTCAACCGCCTGATCTCGCTCAACGAGGTGGGCGGTGAGCCGGGCAACTACGGCGGCGGCGTGCGCGCGTTCCATGCCGATGCCGAATATCGCGTGCGGCACTGGCCGCACGAAATGCTGGCCACCTCCACTCACGACACCAAGCGCTCGGAGGACGTGCGCGCACGCTTGAACGTGCTTTCGGAAATGACCACCCCGTGGCGCGATGCGGTGCGGCGCTGGATGCGCATCAACCGCAGCCGCAAGCGCGAAATCGACGGCGCCATGGCTCCTTCCGCCAACGACGAATACCACCTCTACCAGAGTCTGCTCGGCAGCTGGCCACTGGCGGCTCCGGATCCGGCGGGCGCGGTGGCTTACCGCGAACGGATCGAGGCTTACATGATCAAGGCGGTGCGCGAGGCAAAGCTGCGCACCAGCTGGACCGAAACGGATCCGCTCTACGAGGAGGCGTTGCTGCAGTTCGTGCGCAGCGCGCTCGAGCCGCGCGACAACAACCTGTTCCTGGCCGACTTCTGCGAGTTCCAGCGCCGGGTCGCGCGCTTTGGCCTGCTCAACAGTCTGACGCAGACGGTGTGCAAACTGACCGCCCCCGGCGTCCCGGACATCTACCAGGGCAACGAGCTGTGGGACTTCTCGCTGGTGGATCCGGACAACCGCCGGCCGGTCGACTACCCGCAGCGCCGCGCGCTGCTCGGCGAGCTGCAGCGACAGGACGGCAGGCTCGCTGCCCGTGAACTGCTCGGCAGCCTCGAGGATGGCCGCTGCAAACTTTTTCTCATCTGGCAGGCGCTGCAGCTGCGGCGCGAGCGCGCGCAGCTGTTCAGTCACGGCGACTACCACCGGCTGAGCGCACGTGGTGAGCGCGCCCAGAACGTATGCGCGTTCGCCCGTCGTCACGCGGGGCAGTCGCTGATCGTGATCGCGCCCCGGCTGTACCGGCGCATGCTCGATGACCCGTCGCTGCTGCCCCTGGGCGGCGATGTCTGGCAGGACACGCTCATCGAGCTGCCCCGCGAGGAGCGTTCCCGGCGCTCGTTTCGCAACGTCCTGGACGGGGCGGACATCCAGCCGCTGCGGCGCGGCAGCATTTTCGGCATAGCGGTGGCCGAGGCACTGGCCGCGTTCCCGGTTGCCATGCTTACCGCCTGAGCCTGCGGCTCCGGTAAACGCGACGGGCGGCGCGACGTTGAACTAAAATCCCGACAGCGGTCGTTGAGGAAGCTCGCATGCGGCGCACACCCCCCGGCCTTGTGACGACAGCAGCGTCGGTGGCGCTGCTGGCGGCCTGCGCCAGCGGCATTCCGCACCACCAGGACGAACAGCAGGTGCGCGATCGCTACGCCGCCTACGCCGGGCCACCCGTCAAGTCCTTCACCTGGCTCGGCCGCTACGACGGATGGGAGGCGCTCGGCAAGGATGAGCTGGTGCTTTTCACCAACCCGAGCCAGGCCTACCTTCTGAAGGTCTGGCCACCGTGTGATCTGCGCTTCGTCGTGAACCGCATCGGGCTCACCACGACCGGCAGCACCGTCTATTCAGGCCTGGATTCGGTCATCGTCGATTCCGCCCCCACCGGCCGCTGGCGCTGCCCCATCAGCGAGATCCGCCCGATCGACTACAAGCGCATGAGGGCGGATATGCGCGCGCAGGCACAGGCGCAGAAGGCCGCCGCACAGGAGCAGAAGGCCGCGCAGTAGATCAGCGGTAGCCGCGCGCCTGAAGCGTAAAGAGGTGCGCGTAGCGACCGTCGAGCTTCATGAGCTCCTCGTGTGTGCCGCGCTCGACAATGCGGCCCTGATTGAGCACCACGATCTGATCGGCCATGCGCACCGTGGAGAAGCGGTGCGAGATCAGGATGGTGATGCGCTCGCGCGCGAGCTGCCGGAAGTGCTCGAACACCTCGGCCTCCGCCTGCGCGTCCATGGCGGCAGTCGGCTCATCCAGCACCAGCACGTCTGCGCGGGTGCGCATGAAGGCGCGTGACAGAGCGATCTTCTGCCACTGGCCCCCGGACAGCTCGCGCCCGTCGCGGAACCACTTGCCGAGCTGCGTCTGGTAGCCCGCCGGCAGGGTAGCGATGAATTCGGCCGCGCGTCCCTTCTCTGCCGCCTCCCGCCAGCGCTGCTGGTCCTCGAAGAAGCGCTCGTCGCCAGCGCCGACGTTCTCCCCCACCAGCATCTGGTAGCGCACGAAGTCCTGGAAGATCACCCCGATGCGCTCACGCAGCGCGACCTCGTCCCACAGTGCAAGATCCTCGCCATCCAGCAGGATCCGGCCGGAAGTTGGCGCATACAGGCGGGTGAGAAGCTTGATCAGGGTGGTTTTGCCGGAGCCGTTCTCGCCCACCAGCGCAAGACTCGTCCCCGGAGTCAGGTGCAGCGTGATGTGCTCGAGAGCCGGCGCTTCTGCCCCGGGATAGGCGAAGCTGACATCCTCGAATCGTACGCCATCCTCGGGCAGCGGGCCGCGCACGGCCGTCCCGGCCGGCCGCGGCACGTTCGACTCCAGGTACTCGTACAGCGTCGACAGATACAGGTTGTCTTCGTACATCCCGCCGATCGCCGCCAGCATCGCCGACACGGCAGACTGCCCCTGCCGGAACAGCGCGATGTACATGGTCATCTGGCCGAGCGTGATGAAGCGGCGCACCGCGGTAATGGCAATCCAGGCATAGGCGGCGTAGAGCGCGCCGGTGGCGATCAGTCCGAGCGCAAAGCCCCAGACATCGCGACGTATGGTGAGCGCGCGATCCTGCGCGTACAGCCGCCGGAAGATGTCGCGGTAACGCTCGAGCAGGCGCGGACCTAAGCCGTACAGCATGACCTCCTTGGCGTGGTCCTCGCGGGCAATCACGGTCTCAAGATAGATCTGCATGCGCGTTTCAGGCGAGCGCCAGCGGAACAGGCGGAAGGCATCGCCCGAGAACTTCGCCTCCGCCACGAAGGCCGGCAGTCCCGCCAGCAACAGCACCGCCACCGCCCAGGGCGAGAAGCGCGCCAGCAGCACCGCGTAGCTGACCAGCGAGAGGGCGTTCTGCACCAGCCCGAAGGTGCGCGTGACGAGACTCAGGGGGCGGGTCGAGGCCTCACGGCGCGCGCGGGTCAGCTTGTCGTAGAACTCGGAGTCCTCGAAGTGCTGCAGCTCAAGCGTCAGCGCCTTCTCGAGGATCATGACGTTGACGCGCTGCCCGAGCTGGGCGCGCAGCAGCGACTGGCACAGCGACAGTCCGCGCTGCGCGGCCGCGATCGAGCCGACCAGCGCGCCCTCCAGCACGACCAGTTGCACCACGTGCCCGGCAAGCCCGCCGCTGCGCATGGCAAAGACCACCGCATCGACGATCAGCGCGCCGACATAGGCGACGCAGGCCGGCAGGATGCCGGCCACCAGCGTGAGCAGCGCGAGCGCCACGGTGAGTCTGGCATTGGTGCTCCACACCAGCTCCAGTGCCCGGCGGCTGTAGCGAAACACGCCGAAGAAGGCGCGTACCGTGAACGCTTCTTTGCCGCCGCCGCTGACCCTGGCGCCGAGCTGGCCCGGCGGATGAACCGGAGTTGCCATCTAGCGGGTCGGCGGAGGCGGTGGCACGCCGGCCGGCTCGCGGCGGGTGATCAGCCTTGAGCCGCGCCTGAAGAAAAGGTAGCCGTAAATCCAGGAGACCAGCACCACGACCCGGTTGCGAAATCCGATCAGCACGCTGATGTGCAGGGCCATCCACGCCAGCCATGCCAGCAGGCCGCCGAAATGCACGCGACCCAGCTCCACCACCGCGCGTGATTTGCCGACGGTGGCCATGGAGCCCTTGTCGGAATAGTGAAAGCCCGGCACGCGCTCGCTCGCCACGCCGCGCACTTCCGCATCGATCACGCGCGCGACGTAACGCCCCATCTGCAGAGCCCCCTGTGACACTCCCGGCACCGGCTTGCCGCTCGACTGATCGATGAGCCAGGCCGCATCGCCGATCACGAACACTTCGCTGTGTCCGGGCACCGAGCAGTCCGGGGCGACCGCCACGCGGCCACCCGGACCGAGCGGCACACCGAGGGAGGCGGTGAGCGGCGCTGCGCGCACGCCGGCGGTCCAGATGAGGTTGTGGCCGCGCAGCCGCTCACCGGCCACGACGACCCCATCGGCAAACACCTCGGTCACCGGCGCACCGAGCCGCACTTCCACGCCAAGGGCCTGCAGCTGCGCCAGGGCGCGCGCGGAGGAATCCGCCGCGAGCGCCGGCAGCACTCGATCGCCCGCTTCGATGAGGATCACGCGCGCCAGACGCGTGTCGGCGACCCGGTAGTCGTGTGCGATCACGTCGACCGCCAGTTCCTTGATCGCTCCGGCCAGCTCGACCCCGGTGGGTCCTGCGCCGACGATGATGAAGGTCAGGTGCGCGGCGCGTTGCTGCGGATCGGTCTCGATTTCCGCCGCCTCGAACGAGCGCAGCATGCGCGAGCGGATGAAGGTCGCCTCCTCCACCTCCTTCATCCCCGGCGCGAACTTGCGCCACTCCTCGTGACCGAAGTAGTTGTCGACCGCCCCGGGCGCCAGCACCAGGTAGTCGTACGGCACGCGGATACCGGCGGCATACAGGCAGCGCTGCGCCAGATCGATGCGGTCCACTTCCGCGAGCATCACGTGCGCGTTGTGCTGGTGGCGCAGGATGGTGCGGATCGGCTGCGCAATGTCGGAGGGCGCGAGAGCCGCTGAGGCCACCTGGTACAGCAGCGGCTGAAACAGGTGGTAGTTGTTGCGATCGATGACCCGAAGGTCCGCCGGCGTGTGGCGCAGCGCCCGCGCGCAGAAAAGGCCACCGAAGCCGCAACCGACAATCACAATCCGCGCTGGCGTCGCACCCAACAAAGGCCCCCGATCTCGTGGAATCGCCGAAGATGTTGGGGCGATTATGGGCTATTCCAGAGCGGGATCCTCAGGGCCGGCGGCTGAGGCTGCCGATCCACTCCTCGCACAGCGCCAGCGCCTCGGCCGGGCGGAAGATGCCCGGCTCAAGGCACCAGGCGAGCCACAGGCCATCCATGAGCGCGGTGAACCCGATCGCCGCCAGGCGCAAATCCTCCGGGCTGGGGCGCGAGCCGCGCCGAGCGCGCGCCGCCTGTGGCACAGGCTCCTGCTGAAGCAGCTCAGCGAGCAGGCCATGCACCAGCTGCACGTAGGCGTGGTTGGTCTCGCGCTGTACGCGCTGGATGGGGCGCGAGTGGCGGTACAGCCCCCAGAACACCACCCACACCGCCAGCACGTCGGCGTCGAGGTTGGGCGCCGAGAACGAGGCTTCCAGGAAGGCGCGCATGCGCGCCCGGGGCGAATCGGGGGCCCGTGCGACTGCCGCCTGCATCCCACCGATGAGCTCGGCGTTGAAGTGCCGGTAGGCGGCGGCGATCAGCTCATCCTTGTTGGGAAAGTGGTGGTTGATGAGCCCCACCGACACGCCTGCCTGTGCGCTGATGGTGCGGATCGACAGCCCGTCATGCCCGTAGCGCTTCAGACACTCGATGGTGGCGGCGATCAGCGCCTGGCGGCGCACTTGCGGCAGCTGGCGCTCGAAGCGCGGCCGGCGCGTGAGGCGCGGCATTCAGGCCACGCGCCGCAGCCGTCCCCGGCGAAAATCGTTCAGGATCTCGCGCGCCGCATTGTGGCCCGGAGCCCCGGTGACACCGCCGCCCGGATGGGTACCGGCGCCGCACATGTAAAGCCCCTGCAGCGGGCCGCGATAATTGCCGTAGCCGAGCATCGGCCGCGCCGAGAACAGCTGATCAAGACTGAGCGCGCCGTGGAAGATGTCCCCGCCGATCAGCCCGAAGGTGCGCTCAAGATCAAGCGGACTCATGATCTGGCGGCCGAGCACGGCGGCCTTGAAGTTCGGCGCGTGGGCGTTGACGGTCTCGATCATCAGGTCGGCGACCTTGTCACGGTGCGCATCCCAGGACTGCCCGTTCGGCAGCACCGGGGCGACGTGCTGACAGAACAGGCTCGCCACGTGCTGCCCGGCAGGTGCCAGGGTGTCATCGAGCGTGGACGGGATGACCATCTCCACGATCGGCTGCTTGGACCAGCCGGTGGTGCGCGCATCGAAGTAGGCGCGTTCCATGTAGGCCAGCGTGGGCGCGATGATGATGCCCGCGGTGTGATGATCGGCAGGCGCCTTGCCGGGCAGGCAGGTGAAGTCCGGCAGCTCCTGCAGTGCGACGTTCATGCGGAACGTGCCTGAGCCGCAGCGCCAGTGATTCATGTGCTCGCGAACTTCCGGCGGCAGTGCGTTCGGTGCAAACATGCTGCCGTAGAAGAGCTTGGGGTTGAGGTTGGAGATCACCGCCGTGGCGCGCAGCGTCTCGCCCGCTTTGGTCACCACGCCGACCGCCCGATCACCCTCGACCAGCACCTCTTCCACCGGGGTCGCCACGCGGATCGTCACACCGCGCTCGGTGCAGACCCGCGCCATCGCCTGGGTGATGGCGCCCATGCCGCCGATGGCATGGCCCCACACGCCGCGCTTGCCGTTCACCTCGCCAAACACGTGGTGCAGCAGCACGTACGCTGAGCCTGGCGTGTAGGGGCTGGCATAGTTGCCGACGATGCCATCGAAGCCGTACACCGCCTTGATCGGGTCGCTCTCGAACCAGTTGTCCAGGTAATCACCTGCGGACATGGCGAACAGCGCGAGCAGCTCGCGCCGCAGCCCCATGTCGAGCCGGCGCAGTCGCCCACCGATTTTCGCGGCGCGTACCAGCTCCGGCAGCACCGCCCGCCAGCTGCCCTCGAGTGCATTCGGCGGCGTCGTCAGCACCATGTCCCTGAGCACGTCCGCGATGGCTTCCAGGCGCTCGTTGTACTCGGACAGGCGCGCGGCGTCGCGCGAGGAAAAGCGTGCGACCTCCGCCTCGGTGCGTCCCGCTCCGGTCAAGAGGTAGCGCCCGTCACTGGTGGGAAGAAAATTCGCGCAGCGCCGCTCGACGACGCGCAGACCGTGACCGGGCAGGTCCAGGTCGCGGATGATCTTGGGGTTCAGCAGCGAAACGGTGTAGGCAGCAACCGAATTGCGAAATCCCGGATGAAACTCCTCGGTGACTGCAGCGCCCCCGACCACCGCGCGCCGCTCGAGCACGGTGACCGTGAGGCCGGCTGCGGCCAGGTAGGCGGCGCACACCAGCCCGTTGTGCCCTCCGCCGATGATCAACGCGTCACAATGCTCACCCATACGGGTGGTGTCAGCCATGACTCCAGCCTCGCGGCGGCGGCTGCGGCAGCGCGCTCTCGGGAATCAGCTTGCGTAAGTGGCGGGCGAAGCTCTTCAGGCACACCTCGCCCTCCCCCAGCGGGCCGGCGCTGTAGCTGCTCGAAGCCATGCCGGCCTGCACGCGCTCGATGAGCACCTTGTCTTCAAGACTGACGCGGCGGTTGATGCGCCAGTTGAGGTAGCGCGCGGCCCGCATTTCACGGCGCGAGTCCGGATGCACGTAGGCGATCTCGCGCACCATCGTCTCGGTCGGGGAGACCGGCAGGAACTGCATGAAGTCGACCTGGTCGGGATAGACGTCGAAGGCGACGTTCGGCCACAGCTTGAAGTAGCTCCACAGCCGCTGCCGCTCGGGCGGCAGGTAGTCCACCTTCGGCAGCAGCCGCTGGTAGAGCCGTTCCGACCAGTTGCTGGAGGGAGTATCGCGCAGCGTGCCGTACATCTTGTCGATCCACGGCCGCGCCTCGATGCCGTAGCCGCGGCCGAACAGGCGCGTCAGTCCCGGGTGCGCCACCGGGATGTGCAGGCCGTCGGAGAAATTGTCGGCGACGTTCTTCCAGTTGACCGAGCGCTGTCGCATCGTGATGCGACCGAATGGCACGAGTTCCTCCAGGCGGTAGGCGGCCAGCTCGTGGGCATAGGGGGCGCACATCTCGCGCACGCTCGGCAGCCCCGGCGCGAAGCGCACGAAGATGAAGCCCATGTAGACTTCGTGCTCGACCTGCGCGAGCCCGTGGCGGCTCAGGTCGAGTCCCTTGAAGGCTTCGCGGCTCACGCCGACCAGGCGCCCATCGAGCGCATAGCTCCAGGCGTGATAGGGGCAGGTAATGCGCCCGCCGCAGTGCCCGCGCGGGCCGTCGAGCAGGCGTGCGGCGCGGTGCCGGCAGACATTGTGAAATGCGCGCACGCCGCCGTCATCGGCGCGCACCACCACCACCGACTCGCCGAAGATCTCGAAGGTATGAAAGTCGCCCGCGCCCGGCACGTCGCTCAGGTGGCACACGAGCTGCCAGCTGTTGCGAAAGATCGCCTCCTTCTCGCGCGCGAAGAATTCCGCGTCGTGGTAGAGCCACGCCGGCAGGCTCAGTGCGTCGTTTTCGGCGGGCACGGCGGTTTCGATTCGCTGCAGCGAGGCGGATTTCATGGCAGCACCCGGGGCTGGTATGACGGACGTTGTTGAACGATCGTACAATAACACACCCGGAGCGCGCAACTGCATAGTTTTCCTGATACAAAGAGCGCCGGTACTTAAGCCCCGCCAGGGTATTCATGGATATCGCCCGCCTCATCCAGTCCTCCATCGCGCCGGTGTTCCTGTTCTCCGGCGTGGCCGCCACTTTGAGCGTCCTGACCAACCGCCTGTCGCGCATCGTCGACCGCGCCCGCGCGCTCGAGGCGCAGCTGGAGAGCCATCCCGGCAGGTCCGGCCAGCTGCACGGGGATCTTCTGGTACTGGGCAGGCGCGCCCATTACATCAACGTCGCCATCTCGCTGTGCGCGATCGCAGCCCTGCTGGTGGCGCTGGTGGTGGTCACCCTGTTCGCCAACGCATTCATGCACTCCGAGCTTGCCATCGTGATTGCGCTCTTGTTCGTCGGCGCGATGGTGTGCCTGAGTGCCGCGTTCATCGCCTTTTTCATCGAGGTACGGGTCGCGGTGGCAGCCTTGCGCATCGGCATCCGCAACAGCTGAAAGACAGGCGTCACGGCGGGGGATCTGCTACCCTGCGCACCCTTTTGGCTCACCGCCTGTGAGCCGCTGCTGCACATGCAACGCCCCATCCGCAATATCGCCATCATCGCGCACGTCGACCACGGCAAGACCACGCTCGTCGACTGCCTGCTGAAGCAATCCGGCACCTTCGCCGCGCACGAGCGCATGGGCGAGCGGATCATGGACTCCAACGACATCGAGCGCGAGCGCGGCATCACCATCCTCGCCAAGAACTGCGCCATCGAATACGGCGGCACGCGCATCAACATCGTCGACACGCCCGGGCACGCCGATTTCGGCGGCGAGGTCGAGCGGGTGCTGTCCATGGTGGATGGCGTGCTGCTGTTGGTGGACGCGGTCGAGGGACCGATGCCGCAGACACGCTTCGTTACGCGCAAGGCGCTCGCGCAGGGTCTGAAGGCCATCGTGGTGGTGAACAAGATCGACCGGCCCGGCAGCCGTCCCGGCTGGGTGGTCGACCACACCTTCGATCTGTTCGACAAGCTCGGCGCCAACGATGCGCAGCTGGATTTCCCCGTCATCTACGCCTCCGCGCTGCAGGGCTGGGCCAGCACCGACTACACCGAGCGCCGCCCCGACATGTCGGCGCTGTTCGAGGCCATCCTCACCTACGTGCCGCCGCCCGCTGCCCAGGCCGACCTGCCCCTGCAGCTGCAGATCTCCACCCTCGATTACAACTCCTACGTAGGTCGCATCGGCATCGGCCGAATCCGCTGCGGTGTGGTGCGCGCCGGCGAGGACGTGGCGCTGCGCTACGGCAACGAGGACCGCGGGCGGGCCCGTATTGCTCAGGTGCTGACTTTCACAGGCCTCGAGCGCCGCCCGGTGGAGGAAGCGCTCGCGGGCGACATCGTCGCCATCACCGGCATCGAGGATGTCAACATCGGACTCACCGTCTGCGACCTGCAGTACCCGCAAGGGCTGCCGCCGATCAGCGTCGATGAGCCCACGCTTGCCATGAACTTCCAGGTCAATACCTCACCGCTGGCCGGCCGTGAGGGCAAGTTCGTCACCAGCCGGCAGATTCGCGAGCGGCTGCAGCGTGAGCTGCAGAGCAACGTGGCGCTGCGCGTGGAGGACACCGAGGAGCCGGACGTGCTGAAGGTCTCCGGACGCGGCGAGCTGCACCTGACCATCCTGATCGAGAACATGCGTCGCGAGGGCTACGAACTTGCGGTGTCGCGGCCGCAGGTGCTCACCAAGGTGGTGAACGGCGAGGTGCACGAGCCCTACGAAGCCCTCACCGTCGACATCGAGGACGAGCACCAGGGGGCGGTGATGGAGGCACTCGGCAGCCGCCGTGCGGAGCTGACCGACATGAGCCTCGGCAACAATCGCGCCCGCCTCGAGTATCGCGTGCCGGCGCGCGGACTGATCGGCTTCCAGGGTGAGTTCCTGACCCTCACCCGCGGCAACGGCCTCATCAGCCATATCTTCGATGGTTTTGCGCCGGTGAAGGGCGAGATCCCCGATCGCCACAACGGCGTGCTGATCAGCAATGAGAACGGCGAGGCAGTCGCCTATGCGCTGTTTAACCTGCAGGAGCGCGGCCGCATGTTCGTCAGTCCCGGCGAGAAGCTCTACGAGGGCATGATCATCGGCATCCACAGCCGCGATAACGACCTGGTGGTGAACCCCATCAAGACCAAAAAGCTCACCAACATCCGCGCGGCCGGCAAGGACGAGGCACTCATACTGACGCCGCCCATCCAGCTGACGCTGGAGTACGCGGTCGAATTCATCGCCGATGACGAGCTGGTCGAGGTGACGCCGCTCTCGATCCGCATCCGCAAGCGCTACCTCAAGGAACAGGACCGCAAGCGCTCGCGCAACCGCGACGCCGCCGCCACCGCGTAGCGAGCGCTAGATTTCCTGTGCGCCGCTGATGCCGATGAAGCTCAGGAACTCCCCGCGCGTGCGCGCGTCGCTCCTGAACGAGCCGGTCATGCGGCTGGTGACCATCGAGACGCCGCGCTTGTGCACCCCGCGGGTGGTCATGCACTCGTGCACCGCATCCACCACCACGCCGGCGCCGCGCGGCTTGAGCACCTCGGTGATGCACTCGGCAATCTGCGCGGTGAGCTTCTCCTGCACCTGAAAGCGCCGCGCGTAGCCATCGACCACACGTGCCAGCTTACTGATGCCGACCACCTTGTCGGCGGGCAGGTAACCGATGTGCACGCGCCCGATGATCGGCGCCATGTGGTGCTCGCAATGCGACTCGAAGGAGATGTTGCGCAACACCACCATCTCATCGTAACCGCCGACTTCCTCGAAGGTGCGCCGCAGGTAGTCGGCCGGGTCGATCTGGTACCCCGAAAACCAGTCGCCGTAAGCGTCCAGCACGCGCTGCGGGGTGTCGCGCAGGCCCTCGCGGCGCGGATCATCGCCCGCCCAGCGCAACAGCGTGCGCACCGCCTCTTCCGCTGCGCGCCGTGAAACCTTCGATCGTGCGCTCGCCATGGATGAGTCTCCTTGATTGGCGCAAAGTGTAGCGTGCGGCGCGCGAACACGCGCGGCGCTTTCCTTTAGTGCGCGAAGTGCAGCAGGGTCAAGGTGAGCGCAAGACTTGCAGCCCCGACCAGGGTCGCGACGATGAAGCCCGCCGCGAGCGGCCGCCAGCCGATGCGCCACATGTCGGTGAAGGACACCGACAGACCCACCGCCGTCATGCCGCAGGTGAGAAACAAATCCGAAGCCGTGTAGCCGGTGTTGATGAAGGCCGGCCACAGCGCAGAGTGAAACAGCGCATCGCCTGCGGTACGCACTACGATGAAGCCGATGAACGCCAGCACGAACATCGGCACCAGCGCAGCGCTGGCGCCTTCGCCCCCGCGCGGCGCGCCCGGTTCAGGCGCCTGACCGGCGCGCGCCTCGGCCGCCTCGTGGCGCTGTGTCAGCCACGCCGCGACCGGAATGAGCACGGCGATCGAGAGGTTGCGCAACAGCTTGGCGACGCTTGCCGCCGCGAGAGCTGCCGGGGCTGCCGCTTGCTGCGAATAGATGAGAGCTGCGCCGATGACCTGCGAGGTGTCGTGAATGGCGGTGCCGAGAAAGATGCCGGCGTGCACCGGCGATGCGGCCAGAAAATGCGCCGCCAGCTGCGGATACAGCAGCATCGCGATGCAGCCGAACAGCACCACGCAGGTGACGGCGAAGGCTGTCTCGGCGTGACGGGCACGGATCACCGGCGAGATCGCCACTACCGCCGTGCAGCCGCATACCGCAGTGCCGATGGCCAGCAGCAGCCCGAGACGCCGCGGCACGGCGAGTAGGCGCGAGATGCCGATCCCGGCGATAAGCGCCACGGTGAAACAACTCAAGGCCACCGGCAGCGCGGTGGCGGCAATCGCCGTAGCGCCGCCCAGGGTCAAACGCAGCCCCACCAGTGCAATGCCGACGCGCAGCAGCCGGTACATCGCCCAGTTGAGTCCCCGGATCGCCCAGGCCGGCACGCCGAGCGTGTTCCGCCACAGCATGCCGAGCACGACCGCGCACATGACGGGACTTAAGGGAAATTTCGGCAGGCCGCCGACGCCGTGCGCCAGCTGCTCGGCCATGCCGCGCGCCAGCGCCGCGAGGGCGACCGCCAGAGCGATGCCAGGGGCGGCCTGGCGCAGCGCGACCCAGCCGGCAGCGAAGACCCCGCGCAGCGCCCCAACCACTACAGCGAAAGCCGCTTGTCGCTCGCGATCGGATCCAGTCTGACGCCCCGGCTGCGGACCATGCGCTCGTTCAGCACCTTTACTGCAGAACTGCCGGTGCGCTCGAACATGAACGGCAGCACGCCGTGGATGAGGCAGGCAAGGCCTGCAAACACCATCCGGGTGCCGAAGCAGACCGCGCGGACCAGGTGCTCGCCGTAGCTCTCACCGACGGAGGCCGGATGATCGGTGAAGGCGCGGATAGGTCTCATCCTAGTGATCCTAGTCCCAGAAGCGCGCTACGGGGTTGCAAAGGTATGGCAAAGCCTGCGCTATTGAGCAACAATGTTGCGTCATAACGCTAAATATAGGAACTTAGTTTCATGGATAAGCTGGATGCTAAAATCCTGGGCCTGCTCCAGGCGAACGGAGAACTGACCGCCGCCGAGATCGCCGATCGCATCGGCCTGTCCAAAGCGCCCTGCTGGCGGCGCATCCAGAAGCTGCAAGCCACCGGCATCATTCGCCAGATCGTGGCGCTGTTGGATGCGCGCGCCTTGAACGTCGGCACCACGGTATTCGTCACGCTCAAGACGGGCAACCACAGCGAGGCGTGGTTCGAGAAGTTCGTGCGCGCGGTGCGGGACATTCCCGAAGTGACGGAAATCCACCGCATGAGCGGCGATGTCGATTACCTGATCCGCATCGTCGTGCCCGACATCGACGCCTACGACGTGGTCTACAAGCGGCTAATCTCGGCGGTGGAGTTCCAGGACGTGAGCGCCAGCTTCGCGCTGGAGACCATCAAGTCCACCACCGCCCTGCCGCTTTGCTACCTGAAACTCGACTGAAGCATCACGGCCCGGCGTCGGACGGGGCGGTCCCCTCGCGCGTGTTCTGCCGAATGATCTCCTCGATGCGCGACTTGATTTCGCTGCGGTCGATGTCGAAGGTGTTGGTGGCGAGAATCGGCTTCTGAGGTGCGGTCTGCGCGAGTTGCTCGCCCGAGCTGTCGTGCACATCGACGGTGGCATCGGTTGACAGCCCGATGCGCAGCGGATGCGCCTCAAGCTGCTTCGGATCGAGCGTGACGCGCACCGGCACGCGCTGCACGACCTTGATCCAGTTGCCGGTGGCATTCTGGGCCGGCAGCAGCGCGAAGGCCGCCCCGGTCCCCATGCCGAGCCCCTGCACTCGCCCCTGGTACTCGACGTGGCCGCCGTAGAGGTCGCTGGTCACCTTGACCGGCTGACCGATGCGCATGTGCTTGAGCTGCACTTCCTTGAAGTTGGCCTCGATCCACATCCGCTCGAGCGGCACGATGGCCATCAGATTGGCGCCCGGTGAGATGCGCTCGCCGAGCTGCACGCTGCGCTTGGCGACATAGCCGCTCACCGGGGCAAGCACCCTGGTGCGCACCACGCTGAGCCAGGCGCGCTCCACCTGGGTCGCCGACGCCGCCACGTCCGGGTTGTCGGCCACCCCGGTGTGACCGACCAGCGCGATGCTGGCGGCCAGGTTCTTTTGCGCAGCGGTGAGCCCGTCGCGCGCGGCGTTCAGGGCATCCTGCGCGTGGCCGAGCTCCTCCCCCGACACAGCTCCGCTCGCGGCGAGGTTCTTGCGACGGTTGAAGTCCGACTGCGCCCGCGCAAGGTCCGCGCTGCGCTGATTCACTACCGCCATCAGCTGGTCGCGGTTGGCGAAGACCGTGCGGGTCTGGCGCACCGTGCGCGCGAGCTGCTGCTCGGCGTCCTGCAGCGCGATGCGCGCATCGGTCGCATCGAGCCTGACCAGTTCCTGGCCCGCCTGCACCCGGTCGGTTTCGTCGGCGCCGATGGAGATGACCGTGCCGCTCAGCTGTGACATGACATTGACGAGGTCGCCCGCGACATAGGCATCGTCGGTGCTCTCATAGAAGCGCGCATATAGCAGCCACCAGACGAGCACCACGAGCGCAATGACCACAAGTCCCACGCTGAGAAAAATGAGCCAGGTGCGCCGGCGCTGGCGCTGAGTCTGTGCCGTCGGGGCGGCAGCGGTTGCGACGGGGGCGTCCATGAGGATGCGCTTCAGCCAGCGGGCGGCGCGGCGGAATAGCCGCCGCCCAGGGCGCGCACCAGGTCCACGCTGAAGGTGAGCCGCCTTGCGTCGAGCTCCGCGCGCAGTGCCTGGGTGAGAATCACCTGGTTCTGGCTGGACAGCACGCTCAGGTAGTTGTCGAGCCCGGCGCGATAGCGCTCGGTAGTCAGATCATAGGAACGCTGCGCGTCATCGAGGGCGCTTTGCTGCTCCTGCGTTTCACGCTCGAGCGCCCGCCAGTTCACCACCACGTCCGCGACTTCGCGTACCGCATCCAAAAGCGTCTGGTTGTACTGGGCCACCGACATATCCACCTGCGCCTGGCGCGCGTACAAGGCCCCGCGCAGCGCGTCGCGGTTGAACACAGGCAGCGACAACGCCGGTCCCGCGCCAACCACCCGATCCCCGGCATTGAAAAGCTGTGAGAGACCTAAGCTCTGGAAGCCGGCGAACGCCGTGAGGTTCACGTTCGGGTAGAAATCGGCCTCCGCCGCCTTGACCCCGTAAGTGGCCGCCTCGACCTGCACGCGCGCCGAAACTACGTCCGGGCGCCGACCGAGAAGGTCAGACGGCAGCACCGCGGGTAACGCCAGGCTGTCCGGCGCCCGCAGCTTGGGACGCGTGAGTTGTGCGCCGCGATCAGGACCTGCGGCAGTCAGATCCGCGATCTGGTTGCGGGCCAGCTCGATGTTGGCTTCGGTCGCCGCAACGCCCGCGCGGGTCAGCGCCACGATGGATTCGGACTGCTTCACGCGCGCGGTGTTCTCGAGCCCCGCGCCGACTCGCTGCTGCGTCAGGTCGAGGATCGTCATCTGTTGCTTCAGGCTGTCGTTGGCGACATCCAGCAGTTCGTACGACAGATCGAGCTGGATATAGGCGCGCACCACGGCCACCGCCAGAGCCAGGCGCGCGGCCGCGCGGTCAGCCTCGGCCGCCTGTACGCCGGAGCGGGCCGCCTGCGAGAGAGCGCGGTTGTGCCCCCAGAAATCGATGTCGTAGCTGAAGTCGAGCTGCGCCTGCGCCTGGGTCCAGTAGCTGCCGCCATAGGGGGGCGGGTACAGGCCGTCTTCGGGGAAGCGCTGACGGACGACCGAGGCGTCGAGCGATGCGCTGGGCAGCCGTGCGCCGCGCGCCGTGATTGCCTGCGCCTGGGCGGCGCGCAGACGCGCTTGCGCGCTCTCGAGCGAGGGGCTGCCGGCGATCGCCTCGTCGATGAGGGTATCGAGCTGCGGATCCCCGTAGCTCTTCCACCAGGCATCCGGGGGCCACGCGGCCGACTCGACCTTCGCCTGTGCAAAGGTGGTGTTGGTGGCCAGGTTCTGCGGCCGAAGCTGCGGCGCCGGCTGCCAGCCGCCGCGGTCGACGCAGCCGGCGAGGGCTGCGGCGAGCATCGGCGCCATCAGAATAATACGCATGTTCATGATCTGCTGCCCGAGGCCGGCTGTTGATTTTCCCCCTTCGCATTACCGTTATCGATCATCCTTCCGAGGTAGCGCTTGAGCGCGTCAACCTCGGCGTGGCTGAAGCCTGCAAGGTGCGCCCCCAGCACGCGCGCGGCGACCGCCAGCAGGCGCGGCAGCTGCGCGCGCCCGTTCGGGGCGATGCGCAGGAGCACCACGCGGCGGTCGTCGCGGCACCGCTCACGTCGCAGCAACCCCTTCTGCTCGAGGCGATCGACAATGCGCGTCATTGCGCCGGTGTCGTAGTGCATGAAGCGGCACAGATCCGCCGCGGTGCGTGCCGCGCCCTCGCCGAGGTGTTTGAGGACGGCGAACTGCATGCCGTTGAGTCCGAAGGGTTCAAGCTGCGCATCGAGGCTCGCGAGCAGCGAGGCGCGCGCCCGACCCATGAGATGGCCGACGCTCAGTCCCTCCTGCGGCGGCTGTGCGACAAGACGCGGCTCGGTTGCGATGGCGGTGGCGGCTCTGCGGCTCATGGGTCGGCCTGCTGTCCTGTGCTGGCGTGGAGATTGCTGCCGCAGATATTACTGCCTCGGCAGCTATTTTTCCAGTGACAGGTCCCGGTTGTCAAAATACTGCCCCGCGCGAGCAATACCAGGCGAGCGCAGCGCGCGCGCCGCCATCATCAACGTCAGCCACGCGGGGAGGAACCATCCGCCGTGCCTAACGCTCACGCTGCGCGCCTCCCGGCACTTCGACGGGCAAGTCAGCTTCACGCCGCCGCAGCCGTTGCCGAGTTCGCTGTAGCGGCCTCTGCGCTGGTGAGCGGGTTCATCGAGCCGGTGGATGCGGCCCCGCGGCGCTGAATACGTCCGGCCCGAACATCTTAAGGTCAGGTTCCGCCGCGTAGCCCAAGGGCGCAAGCCCGAAGATGGTCTCCACCGTGCGCAGCAGCGCATAGTGGTTGTACGGCACGGCTGAGACCGTCCCGGGCTTCACGAACGGAGAGAGCACCAGCGCCCCGATGCGCCCGCCGCCCGGCCCGCGGAAGCCGGGCTGGTACCTGCTGCCCGGCAACGGCATCTCGTTGCAGCAGGCAGCCGAACCGTCCGCACCGCCGCTGTCAGACTCATCGAACGTCACGATGAGCATGCCGTCGGTGCGGAACGCCGGCGAGCGCTCGATCAGCGGCACCCATTGCTTCAGGAACAGATCAATGGCGGCGAGTCCGCCGCGCCGCCCGTCGACGCAGTGCGCATCATGACCGTCGTTGCACAGGTTCGGCGTGATGAAGATGTAGTTGGCGGTGGTGGCGGCGTTTGCCAGATCCTGCGGCAGATGATCGAGGTTCACCACGTGTGCATCGCAGCGCGCCTGATCATCGATGATCGAGTGGAAGAAAACGAACGGGTCGTGGCGCGCCGCGTATTGATCGCCGGGCTGCGCCACGTAGGTGCTCTCGGCCGCACCGACCGGCACGTGCCCGCAGGTGGCCGACTCGCGCGCCGGGTTGCTGCCCATATCCTCCATGTAGGCCTTCCAGCTGAGACCTTTAGCCTCGAGCTGATCCGGCAGCGTCCGCACGCTCGGGGGATACACGCACCCGGAACCGAACAGCTGCCCATGCGCATCGAGCGCGGGCGCACTCGCCTTGAAATCCGCAAACACCGCACAGTCGAGCTGGGTCTGCTCGTTGGGCGCCTGGCCGCTGACGAGCGCGATGTAGTTGTCGAGACTGGCGTGGCCGATCGCGTAGTACTGAGTGAGCAGTGCACCCCGCGCCGGCAGCGTCTGCGCAAGATACGGTGCGGGTGAGTGCCGGCCAAAAGTCACCGGATAGGACTCATTCTCCAGGATGAGCACGAAGACGTGACGGATGGGCGGCAGCGGGTTCTCGGGGGGCGCGGCCGCCGCAGCGCTGCCCGCAACGCTGAGTGCCAGTAGGCAAAATGAGACACGGAACCATCGCGCGGACACTTCAGACCTCCGCTGTCGGTGAGGGGATTTGCGCTGCGGCGTTTGCGCCGGGCGAGCGCAGCGCGCGGATGAACAGTACGGCGCATGCGGCGGTGAGTAGCGCCGCGGTGAGAAAGGCAGCGCCCGGGAAATGCACGATCGCCCGCGGCCCCGAGAAGTACCCGAAAATCTGAGTCATTAGCGGGGGACCGACGATGGCGCTCAGACTGTAAAGACAGGCGACCGCGCCCTGCAGTTCGCCCTGGGCGTTTGCCGGGATCTGCTGCGAGGCGATGGCGTTCATCGACGGGTAGGTGAGCGCAAACATGAAGCTAGTGAGCGACACGAGGTACATCACCCAGCCGGCCGTCACCGCGGCATACCCGACATAGCCCAGCACCGCGAACGCCATGCCCATGAGCGCGGCGTGCCGCTCGCCTCCCAGCCAGGGGATGAGCACGCGGGTCAGCACACCCTGCGCGATCGCCATCACCGCTCCCACGAAGGCGAGCGAATAACCCACCTGCGCGCTGCTCCAGTGGAACTTCGAGATGGTGTAGAACGCCCACGTGCTCGGCAGCACCTGGTGCCCGAGCTGCCACAGGAACAGCGCGCCGAGCAGGAGCATCACCACCGGATACCTGCGCACCTGCATGAGCGTGCCGAGCGGGTTGGCGCGCGCCCACTGGAAGGCCCGCCGCGACCCGGGCGGCAGCGACTCGGGCAGCGCGAAGTAGCCGAACGTCGCATTGGCCAGCGCGATGGCGCCGGCGGTGAAGAACGGCGCTCGCGGCCCGAGCCCGCCGAGCAGCCCGCCGATCGCCGGACCGACGATGAAACCGATGCCGAAGGCTGCGCCCATCAGGCCGAAGCTCTGCGCGCGCTTGGCAGGCTCGGTGATGTCGGCGACGTACGCGTAGGCAGGAGTGAAAGATGCGCCCGCGACGCCTGCGATCGCACGCCCGACGAACAGCCAGCTGATCACCGGCGCAAACCCCATGATGAGATAGTCGCAGCCGAGCGCCAGCAGCGCGAACAGCAGCACCGGCCGCCGTCCGAAGTGATCGCTTAAGTTTCCGAGCACCGGGGCGCAGAAAAACTGCATCAGCGCATAGACGAACGACAGCCAGCCGCCGTACACGGCCGCACGATCGATGGTGACGCCGGTGAGCTGCATGATCAGCCGCGGCAGCACCGGCAGGATGATGCCAAAGCCGATCGAGTCGATCAGGACTGCGATGAACAGGAAAACGAATGCGCCGTTGCCGGCCTTGCGCGCGCTCATGAGATCCTTCGTGGGAGCGCGTTATCTTATACGATCTCGCGCGCTGACTCGGGCGCGCAGCCAGAATACCGGCACGCCGACCAGAATGATGGCGAAGGTGATGCCGGTATTCACCGGATCGGTGAAGAGCGCGTTCAGCACCATGAACGCGGAGGCAACGAGGAACACGGCGGGCACCAACGGATACCCCCACACGCGATAAGGACGCGGCAGATCGGGGCGCCGCCGGCGTAACACGAACACTGCCGCCACGGCGAGCGCATAGAAGGGCCAGATGCCGAGAATGAATTTGTCCGCCAGCTGCGCGAAGTCGTTCTCAAGCACGTAGGCGACGCCGAGCACGGTGGCCAGCCAGATGGCCGCCGACGGGCTGGCAAAGCGCGGCGATACGCGCGCCACGACGCCGAACAACAGCCCGCGATCAGCCATGGCGTAGAGGATCCGCGAGCCGGTCATCATCGAGGCATTCAGGCCGCTGAAAGCCGATATCACCACCGCGGCTGCAATCACCGCAGCGCCGGTGCCACCGAGCAGAGGAATGCGCTCGGCCACGCTGGTCGCGATGAGCTTGGCGCCCGCCATCTGCGCGGGCGCGAGCGCGTACAGGAAGCCGATGTTGACCACCAGGTAGACCAGCATGACGCACGCAGCTCCGGCAATCAGGGCGAGCGGCAGGTTGCGCTGCGGATTTGAGATCTCCCCGGCCATCGAGGCCGGGTCCGCCCAGCCGTCGTAGGTCCACAGCACCGGAATGAGGGCGCTGGCGAGCATCGACACCGGCAGCGCCCGTGGCCAGGCGGGGGTGAAATGCGCGGCGCTTCCGCCGCTGGCGGTAAAGGCGAGCAGACCGAGCGCGAGCAGCAGCGCGTACTTCGCGGCGGTCGTCGCACTCAAGATCGCCGCGGCGCGCTGCACGCCGAGGTAGTTGATGGCGCCGATGAGGACGATACCGAGCGCTGCGGTATAACGCACCCCGCCCGCGGAGAGCGGCACAAAGTGGCCGAGGTATTCGGCAAAAATGGTGGCGATTGCCCCGAGTGCCGCGGCGCGAACGACCACCAGCTCGGTCCAGCCGAACAGGAAGGCCGGCAGCGGCCCATAGGCCTCGAGCAGGTAGACGAAAATTCCACCTGAGCGTGGCAGCGCGCCGGCCAGTTCCGCGACCGACAGGGCACCACACAGCGCGATGACGCCGCCCAGCACCCAGCACACCAGGATCGTGCCAGGCGCCTGTAGTAGCGCCGCGACGGTGGCCGGGACGCGAAAGATGCCGCTGCCGATGGCGATCCCTACCGACACGGCGATGGTTTGCCAGAGGCTCACCGAGCGCGGCATGCGCTCGCCCCATTGATCAGCCATCCGCACATCTCGCCGCGAGCAACTCGACCCAGTGACGCACCGGCACCGACGTGCCAGAGCGGATGTGCGCCAGGCAACCGATGTTGGCGGTGGCGATGACATCCGGTGCCCCCGCTTCGAGCGCGCTTACCTTGTTGTGCAGCAGCTGCTGCGACAGCTGCGGCTGCAGGATCGAGTAGGTTCCGGCGGAACCGCAGCAGCGCCCCCCGTCGGCGACGGGGGTGAGGGTGAAGCCTGCGCCGATGAGCAGGGGCTCGACGACTCCGACCACTTTGAGCGCGTGCTGCAGGCTGCACGGCGCCTGGAAGGCCACCCGCATGCCGTCTGCGCCGCGGCTGAGCGCGGCGAGCAGCGCTGCACCCTCGGGCGCGAGCACCTGGCTGATGTCGCGGGCGAGGGAGGCGATACGCGCGGCGCGCGTGGCGTAGGACGGATCGTCCCTGAGCAGTCGCCCGTAATCAGCGACCATCGCTGCGCAGGCGCTGGCGGTGACTACCACCGCCTCTGCTCCGGCCTCGACCTGCGGCCACAGTGCATCAACGTTGGCGCGCACGTGCGCGAGGGTCTGCTCGTGTGCGGAGAGATGATGGCTGAGCGCCCCGCAGCAGCCCGCGCCTCTCACCCGCAGCGCCGTGATCCCGACCCGATCCAGCAGACGCGCTGCCGCCGGATTGATGTCGCCGGCGAGGGCGGGCTGCACGCACCCCTCGATGAGAACGACCCGTCGTGCATGGCGCGCGGCCGGCCACACCGGGGGCACCGAGCGGGGCAGGACCGGCAGGCGGCGCTTGAGCACGCCTGGCAGCAGGGGCCGGACCGCGCCGGCGACGGCCAGCAGCGATCGCACGAGCTTGGCGTGGGGCAGCACCCTGCGCAGCAGGTACCGCCGCAGGCGCTGCCCAGGCGCGCGCGGCACGCGCTCCTCGGTCAGCTCGCGACCGATATCGAGCAGCCTTCCGTATTGCACTCCCGAGGGGCAGGCGCTCTCGCAGGCGCGGCAGGTGAGACAGCGATCCAGATGCAGCTGAGTGTGCGCCGTCACCGGCGCTCCCTCGAGCAGCTGCTTCATGAGGTAGATGCGCCCGCGCGGGCTGTCGAGCTCATCCCCCAGCAGTTGGTACGTCGGGCAGGCGGGAAGGCAGAAGCCGCAGTGCACGCAGCTGCGCAGAATGGCGTCCGCCTCGCGCCCCTGCGGCGTATTCCTGATGAAATCGGCGAGCGCGGTCTGCATAACCTCCCGATTCCAGCAGCCTTGAGCGGGTGCGAAGTCGTGAAGTCTGCGATTCTACGCGCAAATCATGCGCGCCGAGTGCGCCGCGCTTTAGCCGGTGATCACCTTCAGGCGCTGCGTGCGCGAGGCATCGCTCACCTCGTTCACACGCCGCAGCAGCTCCCGGGCAGCATCCGCCTGCAGCGGCCGGCTGAGCAGAAACCCCTGTGCATCCTGGCAATCCTGCTCCTGCAGGAAGGCGAGTTGCGGGAAATTCTCAACGCCCTCGGCGGTGACGTTGATACGCAGCGAGCGCGACATGGCGATGATGGCCGCCGCGATCGCCCGATCATCGCTGCCCTCGTTGATACTGGTCACGAATGAACGGTCGATCTTCAGGCGATCGACCGGGAAGTGCCGCAGGCGGCCGAAGCTCGAATAGCCGGTGCCGAAGTCATCGATGGCCAGCGAGACACCGAGTTTCTTCAGCTGGTTGATCGCCTTCTCCGCCCAGACCTCATCGGACATAACCACCGACTCGGTGATCTCGAGCTCGAGCACCGAGGGCTCAAGACCGGTCTCCTTGAGTATTTCGGCCACCTCGTTCGGATATTCGGCCAGGGCGAACTCGCGCCCGGAAACGTTGACCGCCATTCTGTGCACCGGCAGTCCCTCGCCGCGCCACGCCTTCGCCTGCATACAGGCGGCACGCAGCGCCCATTTGCCGATGGGCAGGATCAGACCGGTCTCCTCGGCGACCGAGACGAATTCCGCGGGACTCACGGCACCAAGCTCGGCGTTGGTCCAGCGCAGCAGCGCCTCGATACCGGAGATCGTGCCAGTGCGCACATCGAACTGCGGCTGGTACTGCAGCGAGAACTCGTTGCGGTCCAGCGCTCCGCGCAGCTGCTCCTCGATCGTGAAGCGCTGCAGCGCCGTGGCATTCATCGAGACGTCGAAGAAGGCGAAGGTCCCGGCGCTGCGGCGCTTGGCGAAATACATGGCCAGATCCGCGTTGCGCAGCAGGGTCGCCGCATCAGTGCCATCCTGCGGATAAATCGCGATCCCGACGCTGGGGGTCACGACCAGCGAGTTCGATGCCAGCTGGATCGGCTCGCGCAGGGCGAGAATCAGTCGCTCGGCCACCCCGCCGGCGTCCAGCGTGTGGCGCAGACTCGGCAACAGCACCATGAACTCATCGCCTCCCAGACGCGCGATGTCGCCCAGGCGGGCGCTGCCGGCCACCGCGGGAGACGAATCGGTACCATAACGCAGCGAGGTGCGCAGCCGGTCGGCCACCACGCACAGCAGCTCATCGCCCGCGGCGTGGCCGAGGGTATCGTTGACGCGCTTGAAATTGTCGAGGTCGAGATACAGCACGGCCAGATGGCCGCCCTTCTCCTTGGCCGCCTGTAGGGCACCGACCAGGCGGTTATGCGACTGCTCGCGGTTGGGAAGGCCGGTCAGCGTGTCGAAGTAGGCCAGCCGCACGATGCGCCGCTCGGCCCGCCACTTGCTGCCGAGCGCGATGGTCATCTGGCGGATTTCGTGGGGATGAAACGGCTTCTGCAGGTAGGAAAGCTTGTCCTCCGGCGGCACGAAACCGCCGATCTCGCCCGGATCCGCATCCGAGTAAGCCGTGCAGATGACGATTTCGATGGCCGGATCGAGTTCGCGGATCTGCGTGGCGGCCCACACTCCGTCCTGGCCGGGCGGCATGCGCACGTCCAGGAACACGATCGCGAACGGCTCGTTGCGGGCCAGACCCTCCTTCACCGCCGCAACCGCCGCCGAAGCCTGGTCGCAGAACACTGTTTCGAACACCGTGGCGCGCGAGGCGCCGCGGGCGCGCTGGGTTTCGCTGGTCGTTTTCTTGAACAGCCGGCTGCGCAGCTCGCGGAACCCGGCCACTTCCGAATTCGAATCGCTCTCGAGCAGGATCTGACGGTAGGCGTCGCGGATCTCCGCCTCGTCGTCGACCACGAGTACGCGGATGGTGGTGGAGTTCGGTTCAGCCATATTGACCTCAGGCAGCTCCGGCGAGCGGAGTAGTTTCACGGGCGACAATTGGTACCAGCAGATGCATCGAGGCACCGCTTCCGGGGCCGTCGCTGGCCGCCCAGATCCGGCCGCCGAGTGCGTTGATCGCGTTGGCGCACCAGTGCAGGCCGATTCCGTGGTTGGTTTCGGGCGATTTGGTGGAGAAGCCCTTCTCGAACACCCGCGCTAGATTCTGCGCGGTGATGCCGACGCCGTCGTCCCTGCACTGCAAGTGCAGCTGTTGACGATCCGCCTCGCGCACGATCTCTGCGCTCAGGTGCAATACCCCCTGCTCCTTGCCCGCATCGCGCACTGCGTCCGCAGCGTTGATGATCACGTTCTGCAGAATCAGGCGCAGCACCGTGCGGGCAACCCGGATCACGCCAAGCTTGCGCACCGTTTCATCGGTATTGATCACCAGGCGCTGGCGGCAGGCATCGGGCACGATCTCCAGCGACTGCGCCACGAGCTCGCTGAGGCGCACCGGTTCGATCACGTGATCGTTGCGCGCCGAGCGCATCTGCTCGCTGAGCGTCGACTGGACGAGGTTGGTCTGGCGCGTCATGACGGCGACGTCGTCCTGCGCCGTTCGCACCGTGACCGCAAGGTCCTTGGCGGCGAGACGCAGGAACTGCTCAAGGTCCGCATGTCGCTCGCGATCCTGCACCTCGCCCTGCAGCTCCGAGATGGCCTGTACCACATCCTCCGCGGGGGCCGCCCGCAGCCGGTCGGCAAGGTTGGCAAGACGCACGCCGATCGGCGTCATTGCGTTGCCGAGATTGTGCAGCACGCCCTTGGCGAGTTCGGCGAACCCGGCCTCGAAGGACTGGTCCACCAGCTGCGTGCGCGACTCGGCAACGCGTTCGACCATGCGATCGAACTCGTGCGCGAGCACGCCGAATTCGTCGCTGCGCCTCCAGTCGAGACGGGTGGTCAGATCCTCCTCCTTGCCGAGCGCCACCGCGTGACGCGTGACGACGGCGAGCGGACTGAGGATCGCGCGGTTCAGCACGATCACCAGCAGGACGAGCACGATAACCGCCGCCACGATCAGGCAGGCGGAGGCGTAGGTCACAGCGCTCTGGCCGCGGGCGGTGATCTCGCGCGGCACGTCGACGCGCAGAACCATGATCGGATGGCCGTACACGTCGTCGTAGGTGCGAAACACGCGCGTGGCTGAGTCAGACTCGACCAGCTGTTCGCGCCCGGTGGTGGCGGTGGTGGCGGGAAGCATGGACAGATCCGCCTGCGCCTGGGCGCCGACGGCGCGCACCGCGGAATCCGACAGCAGTCTTCCCAGGATGACCATGCCGCGCCAGGGCCCGTTGCCGTTGCCATCGAGCACCGGCGATGCCGCCAGCATCATGATGCCGCGGTTGGTCTGCAGCAGGCCGTGCGCAGGGGTCCCGGTGCGCAGATTCGCCCGCCAGGGGAACTCTGCCGGCAGAGCCTTGAGGGCCGCCAGATCGACCCCGAGCGGGCCGTCGCCTCTGACATTCAGATCGTTCGACTGCACAAATCTGCCGTCCAGATCGACGATGACCAGCAGGTTGGCGTTCAGCTCACGCAGCGCGAGGTTACTGATGTTGGCTTCGATGAATCCTTGATTGTGGTCCTGGACAAAGCGGTACGTGTCGGCCCAGTTGCCCCAGTCGGTCGCCGAGACCGCGATCTCGCGCAGCGTCATGCTGAGCGCATTGTCGATACGGCGCATCGCGGTGCGCGCATTGGTGCGCTCGAGATCGGCAAAGCTGGGGAGGACGACCTGCCGCTCGACCAGCACTTCGGCGACCACCAGAATCGCGAAGATTGCAGCGATTAACGCGATGACTTTTGAGCGTATATTCACCAGCTTAGGCTAAATGCAAACCCAGCTTCCCGTGTGTGTCGGCCTCTCAGAATCGCAGGTCGCGGAACTACCAGAAAATGCAGGAAGTGACGGGCGTCACACTCCCGGCGGCAGCGCCGGATCGCTATCGCGTAGCAAAAAAGCAGGCAGGTCACGGACATGGTTTCAAGACGCGGTTTCCTCGGCGCAGTCACCGCGGGGGCTGCAGTTGCGGCGGCAGCGAAAGCTGCCGCGGCTGACGCTGGCAGCGCGCCCTTAAGTCCCATCACGGGTGCGGCGCAGCCCATCACGGCGCAGGAACACGGCGCACGCCTCGCCAAGCTGCAGACCCTCATGCAGCAGGACAAGGTCGCGGCCGTTTTGGTCGAGGCGGGATCCGCACTCGAGTATTTCACGGGCATCCGCTGGTGGAGGTCTGAACGGACCACCGCGGCGCTGATTCCCGCGAGCGGTCGCGTAGTGGTGGTCACGCCGTTTTTCGAGGAACCCTCGATCCGTGAGAGCCTCAAGGTGCCGGTCGACGTGCGCCACTGGAAGGAAGACGAGAGCCCATTTGAGGTGCTGGCCGGCGCGCTGCGCGAGCAGGCCGCGGGCCCGCTCGCCATCGAGCCGACCACGCGCTTCTTCATCGTCGAGCGCTTGACCCAGGCCTGCGCGAGAAAGCCCGAGGTCATCCCCGCAGATACCCTGGTCGGGCAATGCCGGATGATCAAGTCTGCGGCGGAGCTCGCCCTGATGCAGGCGGCGAACGAGGTGACCATCGCCGCCCTGCGGCAGGTGCACGGCCGAATCGTGGCCGGCATGCAGGCCTCCGAGATTGAAGCCCTCATGATCGCCGCGACCGAGCAGCTGGGCGGCGCGCATCAGTTCTCGCTGGTCCTGCTCAACGAGGCGAGCGCCTTCCCGCATGGCTCCGTCAAGCCACAGGCCGTGCGCGAGGGATCCGTCATCCTCATCGACACTGGCTGCACGGTTCACGGCTACCAGTCCGACATCTCCAGAAGCTGGGTATACGGCCAGGTCTCGCCCCGGCAGCGGGAAGTCTGGGACACGGTGAAACGCGGCCAGGAAATCGCGCTCGAAACGGCGAAGCTCGGCGCCCCGGTCGGCGCCATCGATAAGGCAGTACGCGCGTACTACGAGCACAAGGGCTGGCGCAAAGACTACGAGCTGCCGGGCCTGTCACACCGCACCGGACATGGGATCGGCATGGACGGTCACGAATCGCCCTACCTGGTGCGCAACGACAGCACTGCGCTGCAGGCGGGAATGTGCTTCTCGGATGAGCCGGGGCTGTATATTCCCGGTGAATTCGGCATCCGCCTGGAGGACTGCTGGCACATGACTTCCGCCGGCCCGAAACTCTTCACGCAGCTATCCAAGTCGATCGACCAGCCGGTCTGATTTCTGTGACGCTGCTCCAGCCGCGGCGTAGGCGGCGCCCGCTAACCTTGTGCGATGTTCGACAGACTGGAACGCGGCATCGAGCTACTGCAGGCGAGCTGGGCCTTCCTGCGCAAACACCGGGGGCTGCTGGTGTTCCCGGTGCTGTCGTCGATGGCGGTTCTGCTCCTGTTGGCGTCCTTCGTGCTGCCGATGGGCGGCATGGACACGCTCGCCGCACAAGCAGAACCGACCTACAACCAGAAAGCACTGTTTGTCCTGTTCTACCTCTGCCAGTGCTTCGTGATGTTCTTCTTCAACGCGGCGCTGATCGGCGCGATCATGATGCAGCTTGACGGAGAAACGCCCACGGTCAGTGGTGGGCTGCGCATCGCCGCCTCGAAGGTCGGTCCGATATTTGTCTATTCGCTGATCGCCGCCACCGTCGGCCTGATACTGCATCTGCTGCGCGAGCGCCTCGGCTTTGTCGAACGACTCGTGGTCGGCCTCATCGGCGTGAGTTGGACACTGGCAACCTACCTCGTCGTGCCGGTGCTGGTGTTCCGACAACGGTGTGGGCCGATCGAAGCCATACTGGAGAGCGCCGAGCTTTTCAAGAAAACCTGGGGCGAAGGCGTCATGGGCGCGACGGGCCTCGGGGTGGTCTTCGCGATTATCTTTCTCGTGGAGGCGCTTTGTGGCATCGCGCTGATCAGCTTTGCCAGATCCGTCACGGACGGTGCGTTCCTGGTAGTGCTGTTGGAGATCATCCTTGTCGGCGTCGTGGCGTTGACGGTGCTGGTACAGGTGACGCTCTCCGGCATCTACCACGTGGCGCTGTTTCGCTATGCCAACGGCTTCAGCGCCGTTTCGGGGTTCGATCCGGATGTGCTGGGACAGGCTTTCGAGGCGCCCTGACGCCACTCAAGATCGTCTCGCCGATGCTCATCGGCCGCTCTGATCGGCTTAAGGCGCGAAGCGCTTTCCTCCGATATTTCATGGTGTTGCGAGGCCGCGGACTGCGCGCCGGGTTTGTTTACATAACAAGCTTGCTGCCGTGTGGCTAACAGCCTGCGCACAGCCAGCGGGAGTCACTGACAGGACCCGGTCAATCCCTTTGCGAAATTCGCACCGGGCGCGATGCGCTCGTGATCGGTGGGGAAGGTTTAGGATACTCACAACCAGACTAAGGGACCGCCAATGACCAACCCGATGCGTACGTCCAAGCTCGCCGCAGCGCTGACCATGCTGCTCGGCGCCGCTGTTTGCGGCGCCGCTGATATCACTTACACGGTCGACGACACAATTGGCGCAGGATCGGTCACCGGAACCATCGAGACCAACGGCGCAACCGGCGTACTGAGCGGCGCCGACATCCTCTCTTTCAACCTCACATTGAACGGGGTCGGCGCGTCCGCCGCGGTAATGACGCCCACTGACGGCGTGATCATCATTGGCGCCAACGCAACCGCCAGCAGCTCGGATATCTTTTTCAACTTCACTGGCACCCCGGGCAGCCTGCTGCTGTTTGGCGGAGGCGTTGGCTCCACCTACTTCTGCAGTGCCGTCTCGTTCGGATCCTGCCTGGCAGGCGAAAGTGTCGTTCCACAATTCTTCGCTGACCCGTCCACTCAGGACGTGACTCCGTCGGGCAACCAAGTCATCGCATCGGTTTCGGGATCTACGGGACCCGGCGGCTCGACGGCAGTTGCAGAGCCCGCCACGCTCTGGCTGCTCGCCCTCGGCTTTGCCGGTGTTGGGTTTGCACGGCGCCGCAAGGCGCGCTGAGCACTCCCGATCCGCGCGCAGTCCTGGGCCTCGCTCACGGGGCTTGCCCGGGCCGCCGGGCACTAAGTACGGCTCGCCAGGAAAATCGAGCCAACCGGACAGCGCACTTCGATATCATGCGCGCGGATAGGCGGCGCTGCTTTCGGTAGCATGAGGCGGCGCGGCGAGTCTGTCAGAGCTCGTGTTCTTGAGGCCGCGGACAGTCGGCCCGGAATCGTTAAGATATGCCGTGTGAGGAGCGCGTCACGCCGAGCGCCGAATATCCTCGATTATTGATGTCCGCCTTCCTACACTCGCGCGCTTGAGCCTCCATCTCGCCATCGCGAAAATTCTCACGCCAGCAGACGATTACGCTGCGCAGGCAGCCTCTGCGCGCAAGTCGCGAATGGCGCAGGTCAGCTGCGGCACGCTCGCCGTGCTGTACGCATCGCCTTTTCTCGCCATCCTGATCTGGTCGTGCAGCACCCAGACTTGGGGCCGCATTCTGATGCTCGGGTTCACGGCAATCGTCGTTACCACGCTGCTGGCGGCGTGCGCGCGCACCTGGCGGCGGTTCTTCCTGTTGAGCTTCCCCTTCTGGCTCCTCGCGACAGCTTACGCAAGCTACGCGATCCTGTCTGGCAAGGTCCCCGGGCGTGAGGTGGCACTGCTGCTGTCGGGTGCCTCGTGGGAGGAGATCGCGGGACTCTTCGGCCTGTGGCAGCAGAAATGGATGACAGTGCCGATCGTGGCAGTTTTGGCGCTTTATGTGATTCTCTCTGCGAGCTCGCCGGTTTGGCCGATTTTTTCACGCAAGGTCACGGCCGCCATCCGTTTAGCTCTGGTGCTGACCGTGCCGATGGTCGTGTACGCCGCGCAGAATCCCGCGCTTACTGCGGGTGTTGCGCTCAATCCCGTCATCGGCAGCCTGATGTTCTTTGGCATGAAGGTGCCGCGCGCGCACGAGGAGCTGAATGGGTCGCTGGTCACCAAGACACCCTTCCACGCTCACCGAACCGGCACTGGCGAAGAGGTTCACGTACTGATTGTGGGTGAATCTGCGCGCCGCGCTTCCTGGTCGGCCTACGGATACGCCCGTGCCACGACGCCTTACCTGGACCAGCTCAAGAAGGATGGCGAAGCCATCTTTCTGCGCGACGCAATGAGCGATGCGAATCTGACGTTCTTGGCCGTTCCGATGATCCTTACCGGGATTCGGCCGCAAGAGCTGGCTGTGCAGCAGCGCTTCGGCGCAACTCTCCTCGACCTGGCCAAGGAAGCCGGCTACACCACATCGTGGCTGGTCAACCAGGATGTGGGCGTTTCAACCCTGTTGGGGATCTCCGCCGACCACCTGGAATTCCCGCCCGACCTGCACGAAGGTCCGTTCGGCCGAGGGGCTCTGGATGAGACTCTGCTGCCAGCCTACCGGCGCGAGATCGCCCGCACGGGGCAGGCGCGCCTGATCGGCATGCACGTCATGGGTTCGCACTGGGAGTACTACCTGCGCTACCCCAAGAGCCTGCAGCGATTCGGCTCTCCGCAAAGACTCTCCATGCTGACGTCGGCAACGACCAGTCGGTCGATGGTGGCCGATCTGATGGACGCCTACGATAATTCTGTGCTCTACACGGATTGGTTCCTGCAGCAGGTAATCGAGCAGGTGCGCACGCTGCAGGTCCCCGCGACCGTCACGTTCATCCCAGACCACGGTGAGGCGTCCCCGAGCCTCGACGGGGGAGCGGTCGGACACGGTTCGGCCCATTACGTCCCGGCCGAATTCGAGATCCCCGCTCTCATCTGGGTAAACGCGGCCTACCGCAAGGCCCACCCTGAGAAGGTGGCGGCGCTTGAAGGCAACGCGTCCAAGGAGATCCGCAGCCACGACGTGTTCTACACGGTGGCCGACCTCATGGGTATCACATGGCCCGATGCGGTCCCCGAGAAGTCCTTCGCGTCGGAACGCTTCGTTTCGGACGCCACGAAGCAGCACCTCGTGCGTGGTGTGCTCACCACGCGCCCCTGACTTTTCTTCGAAGACCTCTGGCTGCGCATGTCCTCTGTGTTAGAGGATCTGGCAGCGCGCCTTCAGGCCACGCTCGCCGCGACCCAACACAATCGGTTACAGCAGCTCGGATAACAGGTAGTCAATTCGATTGCCACGGCGATGAGATTGGCGTGCGAAGAATGCGCTAAAGTAGTGCTCACCGAAGCAGAGGGCTCACGAACGCCTCCAGGTCAAACTGGGACGCAGCATTGAGTCTGCGTTGTCCTGAGGCGGAATCACAGGCGTTAGGTGCGCGAACCGCGCGACGCGAACTGGGCGCTGCAACCATCTGCCAGGAGCAGAATTGAGCGATGGAAACCCGGACCAAGCGAGCGGCACAGCGCGGATCCGCTGTGACTGTTACCCGGTACCACGGTGCTTCGATGGCGTTTCACTGGACCATGGTGGTCCTCATCGTCGTAGTTGGTGTGCTGGGTCTGCTCCACGATTCCTGGCCTAAGCAAACCCAATCCTCCTGGATCAACCTGCACGCCATCCTCGGCTTGTCGGTATGGGTTTTGATCGTTGCGCGGTTCTGGTGGCGCAGCAGGCATCGTCCCCCGGAGCTGCCATCCGAAGCCGGCGAACTTTCTCGCCGATTGTCTTACCCCGTTCACTTGCTCCTTTACGCTCTCATTTTCGTCATCCCGTTGGTGGGCATCGTGACTTTCATCTGGCATGGCCGCGTGTTTGACTTTGGATTGTTCAGGGTCGATTTCGGAGTGCGGCGGAACCGCGCAATTTTTCATCCCACCGAAGATATCCACGGCTACTTGGCCTACGTGCTGTTCGCGCTCGTCGGCATTCATGCCCTGGCCGCGCTCTGGCACCATTTCGTTCGACGCGACGGTGTGCTGCTGCGGATGTGGCCGGCTCGTCGCGGTGGCAATCAGTGAGGACCTTCCGGGAGGCGAATTGAGGATGCGCTCGTATAGGGACTGGGCTTGTCCCAGGTGTCCCAGTTGATGAAGCGAGACGGCCTGCTGCAATATTGCCGCAGTGTCGCCGAACCGCACTACGCCCGCATCCGTCGGCGTTCTCTCGAGCCTCTCACGGACAGACAGCGCCGTCTTGACTATACTGAGCGTCCGTTATGCGGGTGTTACCACCCGCGGCGCTCCTCGCGTGCGCCGGCGCGAGGAAACGTTCGTGACCACCGGGGCGACCAAGCCCTCCAGGGAAGCGCAGGGGTCTCCTCGATGACTGCGAACGCCATCTACGAGCCGCGCAACGTGCGCGCCGCCAAGGCCATCGGGCACTCGCGCGCCCGGGTGACCAAGCTGCTGCGCGTCCTCGGGAAGGGCGCCCTCGTCGGCCACCCGTGCGCATCAATTTCCTTGAGCTGCCGACGGCAGCAGACCGAAGTGGCGCTGCGGTAGCGACAAAGGCCTGCGAATGCTGCGTCTGCCCAACGTCACGCTTCTGACCGCAACGGCCGTGTCGGTAGAAGACACGGTGCAGGCGCTCAGCGTCTGCATGCGACAGATTGACTTTGCCGCGGTGCGGCTGCTGACGCCCGAGCGACCGGCAGTATTACCGCGCGGCATCGAGCACGTGGCGATCGCACCGATGGATTTCAACGGCTACAGCCGCTTCATCCTGAACGAACTTCACAAGCACTTTGAGACCGCCCACTGTCTGGTGATCCAGGCGGACGGCTTCGTGGTGAACCCGGAACAGTGGCGCGAGGAGTTTCTGTCCTACGATTACATCGGCGCCCCCTGGCCCGAACAGGTGCAGGTGAACCCGGGTGCTTGGTGGCTGCCGCTGGACCGCAACCGCGTCGGCAATGGCGGATTCTCCGTGCGCAGCCACCGGCTCATGCGGCTTGCCGGGCAGATCGATTTCGAGCGCCTCGACTACCCGCTGCGCTCGGAGGATCTCGTGCTCTGCCACTATCTCTATGAGCACATGCGCGCCCAGGGAGTGAACTATGCGCCCGCAGAGCTCGCGGCGCGCTTCTCAATGGAAACACGCCTGGATCAGTACCCACACAGTCTCGATACCGTGTTCGGTTTTCATGGCAAGCACCTGCTGCGCGAGGTGCTACGGCGCCTGCCGGACAGTGACTTCGCCGCGCTGCGGGCGCGGATTTCGAACGGCTCCGTGGGCCAGACACTCCCGCAAAGACAACAGTTGAGCGATCTCGAAGGCACTCGCGTGAAGGTGCGGGGTGCAGCGGTTGACAGCGGCCCCTCAGTCCCCTCGAGAGACTCCGCAGTCGCACTGATCGATGAAGGAAACGCACTGGAGGAACAGGGACGGATCGCTGAGGCAATGGCGCGTTACGATGCTGCCATCCGGGCGGACCCGCGATGCGCGAGAGCACACCTAAACCGGGGCAACGCTCAGCTTGCGGGTGCCCAGATCGATGAGGCTCGCAGTGCGTACCAACTGGCCATAGCCTGCGATCCGCACTATGCGGCAGCCCACTTCAACCTGGGAAACCTCAACTGTCGCGTCGGCGAGTACGAGCGTGCTTTGCAAGACTACCAAGCTGCCATCGCCATCAAGCCTGACTTTGCAGATGCGTTCGTGGCGATGGCAAATGCGCTTGACACCCTGGGACGCACCTCCGAAGCGATACGGAGCTACGAGCGCGCGCTAGCCATCAATCCAGGCTACGCCGAGGTCCATCTCAATCTGGGTGTACTTGCAATGACTGCGGGGCGGCATGAACAGGCCGTCGACAGCCTGCGCAGGGCAATCGGCATACGGCCTGACTATACTGGGGCGCACGCCGCCCTCGGCAAGGTGTTAAGCAACCTCGGGCACCTCGATGCGGCTGAGGCAAGCCTTCGCCACGCGTTGTCTACCGCGCCCGATTCCGGGGAAATTCTGTACGAGTTGGCGATGGTTCTTCGGGCACGCCACAAGTCTCCGGAGGCAGTGCAGCTGACACTGTCCAGCCTCGAGCGCGCGCCGACGTGGACGATCAAAACAGCCTTCGCCAATTGCGTGGCGCGCACAAGGTTTATGACCGACGAGCCACGGATCCGTGCGGCACTCACAACCGCCATCACCGAACCTTGGACTATTCCGTACCAGCTTTGCTGGCCCGCACTCAGTCTAATCATGCTTGACCCAAGGATTGCGAGTTGCGTCCGCCTCGCCAATGAAAGGTGGCCCGCACGTGTGCCGAGAGCGGCGCTCTTCGGCGCGGACGGTCTTACCGCGCTTGCAGCCGACCCCTTGCTGCATGCACTGCTGGAAGCAGCGCCGGTGAGCACGATTGAATTCGAGCGTTTCCTAACTGGCGCGCGCCACGCCCTACTCGAAACCGCAACCAGCGAGCAAGCGCCCGACCCGGCGGACATCGCGGCGCTGCCGTTCTATGCGGCACTCGCCCGGCAATGCTTCATCAACGAGTACATCTTTGATTGTAATGACAGCGAACGGAAGGCAGCAGCCGCTTGCCGCACGAAGTTACTAGCCCTAGTGGATGCTAACGCGGTGGTTGCGCCATTGCTCTTGCTCGCGGTGGCCGCGTATTTCCCGCTGTACACCCTGCCGGAACCAAGTCGGCTTCTTGCTACAAATCAGCATAGCCCGGTTGACGAGGTGCTGCGCCAGCAGGTTCGCGAACCGCTCAACGAGCAGGCGCTGCGCGCTGGCATAGAATGCTTAACCTCGATCACCCACGGTGTCTCAGAAAAAGTGCGCGAGCAGTATGAACAGAATCCTTACCCGCGCTGGGTAAAACTGCCGGTGCAAGACCCCGAGCTGCGCTTCAATGACGAGCTGCGGCGAACGTTACCGCTCGCGCGGTTTACGCCAATGCACGATGACAGCCAGCCGGAGATGCTTATCGCCGGGTGTGGCACCGGAAGTCAGCCGATTCTTGCCACCCAAAGATTCCGCGGTATTCGTGTACTGGCGGTAGACCTTAGCTTGAACAGCATCAGCTACGCTAAACGAAAGACGCAGGAGTTGGGCATCAGGAACATTGAGTATGCGCAGGCCGACATTCTGCAGCTCGGCCACATCACGCGTACGTTTGACATCATCGCAGTAGTTGGAGTGCTGCATCATCTGGCTGACCCCTTCATGGGATGGCGAACCTTGCTATCTCGATTGCGGCCCGGCGGGTTTATGAGGTTGGGCCTTTACAGCCAACTTGCGCGCAGGGACGTGGTCAAAGCGCGTGAATTCATCGCGGCTCGCGGTTATGCAAGCACACCCGGTGACATTCGTCGCTTCCGCCGGGATCTGGCTGGGCGGGACGAGAGCGCTGAGCTGCAATCGTTGAGCAAGATTTCGGACTTCTATTCGACCAGTGAATGTCGCGACCTGCTCTTTCACGTACAGGAGCATCGCCTCACATTAGATCAGATCGAGTCATTTCTTTCCGAATCCGGGCTCCACTTCATCGGTTTCGAGCTAGATCCCGGTGTGCTGCATCAGTACCGCACGCGCTTTACCGATGACCCAGCCGGGATCAATTTGAGCAACTGGGCGCGCTTCGAGGCCGACAATCCCGATACGTTTGTCGCGATGTACCAATTCTGGATTCAAAAGCCGATCAGTCATTGAGGGCCCGAATAGTCAGCCGGATCTACGAACGGGCAGCCGAGGGCCCAAGCCCTTCACCGCAAGTGTGTTGCCCATGTGACCGGAAGGGACATGTCGTAATTGGCGCGCCAAAGGTGATGAATCTGGGCACTGGACGGTCGGAATAGTCGTGAACTATGTGGCCAGATCGCGGGCCGCTGAAACGGGGCACGTCCGTCAAGAGACCTTGCAGATCGACTCCATGAGGTCGGGCACCTGGTGGAAGTTCCGAAGTCTGACCACGATACGCGAGGAATCGTGATCAAACGCACGCCCAATCTTCAGCCAGATTACATAAGCTGCGCGTTGCGCTTTTACCAGCCCCGGCAGGGAGTACCGCGATGCAGAGTCTCGATTCTGCCCGTCGACGTTTTCTACTCGCCATATTCGTAGTCTCCGGCTTCACCGGGCTCATCTATGAGTCCGTCTGGTCGCAGTACCTGAAGCTGTTACTTGGGCACGCCGCTTATGCACAGACCGTTGTGCTGGCGATCTTCATGGGGGGGATGGCGCTCGGGTCCTGGTTGGTGTCGCGCTACAGTGCTTGGCTGCGCCGGTTGCTGTGGAGCTACCTGCTGGTCGAGGCCGTGATCGGCGTCCTCGGCATTTTCTTTCATCGGGCATTCGTTACAACGACCGACCTGTCGTTCGCTCGGGTGATACCCGCGCTCCCCCCGGGCTGGGTGATTAATGCCTACAAATGGTCGCTGGCCGCGCTCCTCGTGCTGCCACAATCGGTGCTGCTGGGCATGACCTTCCCGTTGATCAGCGGCGGCATCATCCGCCAATGGCCCGACCGGGCCGGCGAGACACTGTCCACCCTCTATTTCACCAACAGTCTCGGCGGCGCCCTTGGGGTCCTGGTCAGCGGGTTCGTGCTGATCGGCATGGTGGGCCTACCTGGCACCACCCTGACGGCGGGACTGCTCAACGTGGCACTCGCCCTCGCAGTTTGGCTGGTCATTCGCCGTCAGACGGAAGCGCCGCCACTCGCCACACCGGCGTCGTCTTCCCTGTCTGGCACCACGGACGCGCTGGCAAGGTGGTTCGTAATCGCGGCCTTCCTGACTGGCGCGGCCTCATTCATGTACGAGTTGGGCTGGATCCGCATGCTCAGCCTGGTGCTGGGTAGCTCGACCCACTCGTTCGAACTGATGTTGAGCGCGTTCATCTTCGGTCTCGCATTCGGCGGACTGTACGTGCGAAAACGCATAGAGCGGATCGCCGACCCGGACGGGTATCTGGGCGGAATAATGCTCGCGATGGGGTTGCTTGCCGCACTGACGCTTCCTGTGTGCAACCTGATGTACGACTTCATGGCGTGGTCGCTGGGCACCTTTACGCATACTCCTGGGGGCTATGTCGCATTCAATGTCGTCAGCCAGTCCATCGCCATGCTCATCATGTTCCCGGCGACGTTTTGCGCCGGCATGACTCTGCCCGTGCTCACCCACGCACTCATGCGCCGGGGAACAGGCGAAAGAGCGATCGGCACGATCTATTCGGTCAACACCTTAGGCGCGATTGCCGGTGCGCTACTCGCAGTCCACGTACTGATGCCGTTGATCGGAGTCAAAGGTGTCATTCTGACGGGCGCGGGCGTGCACATCGCGCTGGGCCTGTCGCGCGTTGCTCCGCGTGGTTGGCGGCAACCCGCGTCCGCCCTACTAATGGCGGTGAGCCTCGCCGTATTTGGCCTTGTCGCCGCCTTCGGCAGGATCGATCCGATGCGGGTCGCTTCCGGTGTTTATCGATTTGGCTTCGCGACCTTGCCGGCCGACGCCACGGTCGTCTATCTGCGCGACGGCAAGACCGCGACAATCACTTTGGTAAAGCAACTTGGGTTCGTTTCTATCGCGACAAATGGCAAGACTGACGCTGCGATCCAGATGGGAACGGGAGAGCACAGCCCCGACGAGTTAACTATAGTGCAGGTCGCAGCGATTCCGCTGAGCCTGAAGCCGAATGCGGCGCGCGTGGCCAATATTGGCTTTGGATCAGGCCTTACGTCCCACGTCCTTCTCACGAGCCGCCAGCTGCAGCGGCTAGATTCAATCGAGATCGAGCCGCTGATCGTCGAGGCGGCGCGCCAGGGCTTTGGTCCGCGCATCCACGACGTGTTCGAGGACCCGCGCAACCATATCGTCTATGAGGATGCGAAGACATTCTTCGCAGCTTCACGCGAGCCTTACGACTTAATCGTGTCCGAGCCGTCGAACCCGTGGGTGAGCGGAGTCGCCTCTCTGTTTTCCGACGAGTTCTACGGTCGTATCGTGCAGCACCTGCGACCTGACGGCCTCTTTGTGCAGTGGATTCAGGTCTACGAGACCGATATCAGCGTCGTCGCCTCGGTCATCAAGGCGCTGTCGCGTAACTTTGGCGCGTACGCGATCTACAATCTGAACGATTTAGACATTTTGATCGTCGCGACGCGCGCAGCGGCACTTCCGGCTCCGACCGAGCAGGTCTTCCAATGGCCGCGGATGCGCGCCGAGCTCGACCGGATCGGAGTGCAGTCGCTCAGCGACCTGAAAACGCGACTCATCGGAGACAATCGTACCATCGGTCCACTGTTCAACTCTCTGCCAGCCCCGGTGAATTCGGACTTCTTCCCCTTCGTCGATCTCAACGCACCACGCCTGCGATTCATGTCAAATAACGCGCTTGAGCTACCGCGACTTACCTCATTATCAGTTCCCATTCTGGATCTGCTGCGTCCGGATTCACCGGACAGCGCGACCCTGGAGCCGTCGCATCACAGCTCCATCAACCGCGATGACCAGGTGCGGCGCGCTCTCGCGATTCATCGTGCCCTCTCTAGCGGTGGATTGGACGACCTCGACGCATTGGGCGCGACGACCTTGTTATTAATCCGTACGAGCGGGGATCAGTGCGCGGACCAACGGGCGCAAAATACCTGGACGATGGCAGCTCGAAACATCAGCGCGATGACTGCATCGTACCTGAATCCCTCCGAGCTCGCCGACGTCTGGAGTAGCGTCAAGTCCACGCCCTGTTATCGCGACGCCAACGGCCAGCACAGAGCGTGGGCCGACCTATTTGCGGCCATCTCCGCTCGGAACGCTGCCGGTATCGTGACACTCGGCGCGCGGTTGCTGGAACCGCATGTCTCGCTATCGCAGAGTGATCGCACGTATCTGACAACCGTCATGGCCGCGGCGTACATACGCCTGGGCCAGATGCCGCAGGCACGGAGCCTGCTCGGGGCACAATGGAGTCGGGTGGATCATGCAGGAGAGTTCGCTCTCTCACTTCGCGAGCTCGGGGCGTTGGCGCGAACGGGTGACACCAAAGCATTCGCAGACGTGAGGGCTGGCAGCCGCAGTGACGAAACAAGTCGGCCCGGGCACTAGGTATGCGCGAGTGAAAGAAACATGAGCCTACCAGAGGTCCCCAATTTCAAGGCGAGGAAACCTGCCGCAGGCACTCGGATCATTGTCGTCTCGAACCGGCTTCCGCTGACCTTGAGGAAAACCGAGCAAGGCTGGGACACGGCGCGAAGTTCCGGAGGCTTAGCAAGCGCTATGAACCCACTGCTCGGCAAGACGGGTGGGGAATGGATCGGCTGGGCCGGAGATAGCGGAGGGGAAGACAGTCAGAAGCGTCAGGCGATTCTCTCCGAGTGGGCGAAAACGGATCACTGCTTCGCGGTCGATCTGCCGAAAGATGTGGCGGCAGGATTCTATGAAGGGTACGCCAACCAAACGCTCTGGCCGGTGTTTCACAATTTTCCCTCTCGATTGAAATTTGACCCCAAGCACTATGAGTTCTATGTCGAGGCGAACCGAATCTTCTGTGAGGCAGTCGCCAATCACTACAGACCGAACGATCTGATTTGGGTTCACGATTACCACTTGATGCTCCTGCCACAGATGTTGCGCGAAAGACTTCCGGACGCTGCTGTCGGTTTCTTTCTGCACATACCTTTCCCATCCTCAGAAGTCTTCCCGGTCTTGCCCCGGCGCGAAGAACTGCTGGAAGGCCTTCTTGGAGCCGATTTGCTTGCCTTTCAGACGCACACGCATCTGCAGCAATTCCGGGCCGCGCTGCTTCGGGTGCTCGGCATGGAAAGCAAGATCGCCGGTGTAACGCTTGGAAGTCGTCCTGTGCGTTTGGAAGCACTTCCTATCGGCATTGCGCCCGAGGAATACACTGGTCTATTGAACAGGGATGCGAAGACAGCAAAGCAATACACAGATTGGGCACAGCGTTACCGCGGGCGAAAAGTGCTTCTTGCGGTCGACCGACTGGATTACACAAAAGGGGTTCCTGAGCGGCTGCGGGCCTATGCGCATTTGCTCCGCTCCGCCTCCGAACTCAAGGAGAAGGTCATTCTGATCCAGATTGCGGTTCCCACCCGTGAAGGCATTGACACATACCAAGAATTGCGAACTGAAGTAAATCGGCTAGTCGGTGAAATCAACGGCCAACTGGGAACGCCCGATTGGACGCCGCTCGTCTACATTAACCGCTCGATTGAGCGAAGCGAGCTTGTGGCGTTGTACAAGCTAGCAGATGTCCTTTGGGTCGGGTCACTCCGCGATGGAATGAACTTGGTCGCAAAGGAGTACGTTGCCTGCAAGCCCGACGGTGATGGTGTTCTGGTCTTGAGCGAGTTTGCTGGCGCCGCCGCCGAGATGGGTGAAGCGCTCCTGATCAATCCCTATGACGAGGAGCGAACGGCCTTCACGATCGACCGCGCTCTCGCCATGGATGAGCAAGAGCGTAAGCTGCGCATGACGGCTCTTCATAGTCGCGTGGTCCGGAACGATGTCTTTCATTGGGGAGAGCGGTTTCTTGCGTCGCTCGAAGATGCTGTTTCGAACCGCGGCCGCTACATCGACACCCAACCCAAAAAGTTGCAACCGGCCGAATTCCGCGATGCTTACCTCCAGACCGCCCGCCGTCTGTTGGTTCTCGACTACGACGGAACTCTTGTCCCGTTTGCGAAACGGCCCCAGCAAGCGGTTCCACCCCAAGCCGTACTGGATCTTCTAACTGCGCTGGCAAGCGATCCTAAAAACCGCGTGGCTCTGATTTCAGGCAGATCGGCGGAAAACCTGGAACGCTGGTTCGGAAAGATCCCGCAACTCCGCCTTGTAGCTGAACATGGCGCGGAGCTCAAAACTCCGCCCGCCTCCGCGTGGGAATCCTTACACCCGCAGGCATCAACTGATTGGAAGCCCACGGTCATGCCGATCCTGGAGCACTTCGTGGATCGCACACCCGGCAGTTTCGTCGAAGAAAAGAAATATGCTCTGGTATGGCACTATCGAATGGCGGAGCCCGAATTCGGAGAGTGGCTTGCAAATGAATTGGTGTCGATGTTAGAAGCTATGCTTGCCGAGACTGAACTCAGGGCTTTTCGCGGCGAGAAGATCGTAGAAGTAAAGCCGGTCTGGGCCAACAAAGGCGAAGCCATCGAACGGCTGCTCAGAGATTTTCCCGGTCCTGATTTCATTTTTGCCGCCGGTGACGATCGCACCGATGAAGATCTTTTCGAGCGAGCACCAAGTAACGCATGGACGGTGCATGTGGGTCCCGGACCCACGCGCGCCTCCTACGTGGTGACGGATCTCCAAGTTTTGCGGGAAGTATTGGAATTGTTGGCCACAGCCGGACCTGCTCGTCACGACTTGAGGACTTGAGTTTCGAGCTTTCTTCACACGTTTCTTTTGGGCGTCCGGAGATCACCGACTCCTACCGGTTGCACACGGGATGCCCTGAGCGGCCAGCATCGCCAGATCAGAGCGCTGCTGGGACTGCGGCCCCGGACGCGGCGGCACTGAGGTGACTGTATTAGAACCTACCTTTTCATCGCATATGTGCTGATTCATAACTATTTTCGGCGGTGAGGTAGCTGCCGTTTAAGTGAGAGCGCGTATGAACATCGGACGCTTACAACTACGTCGATTCGACGACCCGTGCAAGCCAATCGGTGGCCACGCGCGATCAAACGTGCAGGGGCTGTTGTGCGCAATACTTTGCAGCATGGGGTGCGGCTGTGGCGGGGGAGGAGGAGACAATGACGGCGACGGCATACCCTGCGCCAACCCCTGGTACAACAATTCCTGTAATCCAGTGCCACAACCCACTACCGCGACACTTCTCGGCGTCACAAATGCGGCGAGCGGGACTATCGACATGCTTACGATCGACACAAAGACAGGCGTCCCAACGCCGATCGCCAGCGATCCTCTGCCGGATGGGCCCACGGCGTCAGCCGTGGCGATTGATCCGTACAAGCAGTTTCTGTACGTAAGCAGCACTTCAGGCGAAGTGAGAGGCTACGTAATCGTCCCATCGAACTTGACTCTGATGCCGGTCTACGGAAATCCGTTTGCGACGAACGCCCCGTCCGCCGCGATCGCTATCGATCCCGGCGGGGGATTTGTACTGACCGCGAACGGCAGCGCGAACACCTTGTCAGCATTCGATATTGAAGGACAGGCCCAAAGTGCATGCGGGCCGTGCCTCATTCCGTACGGCACTCTCGCGAATCCCTCTACCGAATCCGCTGGAGCGGATCCCAGCGCGATCGTCGTGACGAACCAATACGTATACGCCGCAAATACGGTCGGTCGCAGCGTGTCCGTCTACAACTTCGTCCCTAGCGCCGGGGCAGAAGGCGGCCCCGGTTCCGCCACTCTTACGCCCGTGGTGGGCAGTCCCTTTCCCACGGCAGGGTCGCCCAACGGATTGGTCCTCGATCCCACCGGCACGCATGTCTACACCACCGAATCCCAACTAAACGAAGTGTCCGGTTTCTCCATCGATGCCAGTAACGGCTCGCTGACGCCTATTGCCGGCAGCCCGTTCGCCGCCAGCTACTCAATCCGCTCGCCCGTCATTGTTCCGCAAGGCCAGCGACTGTGTGCTGCGAACGGCACCGACGTAGACTGCTTTCTGGTCGACAGCAGCACAGGCGCTTTAACGGAGATTGGACTGTCTTACACAAACGGACACGCCATCGCCCTGGCGCTGGATGGTCCAGACAACTTCCTCTACGCGTTGGACAATGTCGACAACCAGGTTGAGGTGTTTTCAATCGACCCGACCGATGGCTCTCTGACGCTCATCACGGGAAGCCCTTTCGCGCTGTTGCCAGGCGCAAGCAGAATCTTGGACCAAACGCGATCGCCATACAGCACTGAACACTCGCCGGTACTGGATAGACGGCTGCCGTCGCAGCTCTCTACGATCCACCGCCATGACGCTCTCGCAGTGGCGCTGCCTGCTATGCGGCTTTGACCGTTACCACCGCGTCACAGTGCTGCGCAAATCGGGCGCCAGGTACGACACCCCGTTCAGCGCCTGCAGCCAGTGCAGCGTGATGTTTCTCAACCCGGCGCAGTTTGATGCCAACAGCACGGTCGCACCCAATGTCGAGGCGCCGCCGACCGTGGTTACGCCGATGAGGCGCACACGACGTTAGCTGTCACGGCCGCTGCAAGGCGACGCGAGGGGCAAATATGAGCGCCGTAACAAGCGAGTAAATCACGACAAAGCCTATGTAGGAACCAATGATCTTCAAAGCCTGGGTGTTCGTCACCTTGATCCAGAAGATCAACCCAATATAAGAGACCGCTGCTGCTGCGGCGCAAGCCTCCCCTGCTCCTAGTGGTGTCGGCGTGCTCCTCGCGATAGCAACTAGTAGTAATGTTGCTACTAACGCGACCACGAATATCTGCCACCGCGCACGCGACTCGGCGCCATCTGAAAATATCGAGACAAAAACGTAGAACGACACCAACGGCAGTATAAGACCGAACACAAAGCCCCCTGCGAGAGACGATAAAAAGGCGTTAGCCGCCCACGGTGCACTTAGGGCGACCCAATCTCCAATTCTGTCGTATAACGCCGCCCGATCCCATCCCGCGGGTGGGTTGCGCCGATGAGGCGCAGGCGGTGAGCGCCCCGCCGTCGTGTCGTGCAGGAAATTCGACAGGACGAAAGTCATATGGCGTCCGCTTGAGGGCTCACTGATCCAACCCGGCATCGCCGGTATGACTTCAGTCAATAGGTAAGGGCAGCGGACCGACCTAGATTAATGCCCCAGGGAGGCCACGGGGCAACTTCGAGACTTCCCAAGAAGTTTATCCACCAAACCTCTTGACGAGTCGTCATGAATAAATTCACGATCGCCGCCGCAGCTCTGGCAGCGGGCCTACTTGCCCAAACACAGGGCTTTACGCAAGTTCCAGTCAACCCCAGCATTAGCGCCAGCACTGCTGCCGATACAGCAACGACGTCCGACCCAGAGAAGGCGCAACGTAAAATGTGGCGCGCTGTCATTAGGAATACCCCGGTGCCGGGGGGAGGATGCTTTCATGTGTCGTATCCCGACGTCGCCTGGCAGCGTGTGGAATGCAAGGAAGCTAAGCCGCGCGTCCATCACGCGTCCCGAAGACCAGCGATCCTAGCGCCAGCGTATGTGGGCGACAACAACGACTGGATCGCCGGATCGACGCAAGGGTTGATCATCGAAGCACATGGACATTTCTTCCTAAGTGGCGTCACATCCGAAACAAATGTGACGACTAACTCAAGTCCGTCAGGTGCCATTACCGGTCCGAACGACTACAGTTTGCAGATCAATACGAACCGAGCCTACACCTCCGCATGCGAGGGGCATGTCAATTGTACTGTTTGGCAGCAGTTCATTTATGCGACCAATAGCCAGCAAGGCGAGTCCTACCTGTTCATGCAGTATTGGCTCTACAACTGGGGCAACAACTGTCCGTCGAACTGGTGGCACCCTACCGGTGACACCGTAGATTGCTACACGAATAGCCAAGAAATAGTAACCTCAACCGTTATACCGGTTACAGACCTTGGCAACGTAATGCTTCAAGGTTGGGCATCGCCTACTAATGGTACTGACTTTAACGACTGTGTCTTTCTTGATTATGGAGGTGAGTGGTTTAATGCAGTTTGCGCCGCGAGTGTCCTTGATATTGGTTCTGTTTGGACCCACGCGGAGTTCAATGTCGTCGGCGATCTGGATTCGACACAAGCACAATTCAATCCAGGTTCCCAGATCACGGTGCAGCTCGGGATAGATAATATATCTAACAACGCTCCGCCAGTGTGTCTTCTGAGCGCGGACGTCGCAGCATCATCTTCTTTTCCTGGACCATGGAACACCGCAGAGACCAACAACCTGACCTTGGGCGCGTGTCAGACTGGCGTAGGACCAGTGGTAAACGGACCTTACTCATTTGACGAACCTTACATTGAGTTCACCGAAAATCACCCTATTCCCTCCACCCCCTGTTTGTCGTGCGGAGGCGGCGGAAATCCGCTGCCGCCCACACCTCCAATTAGGGAGTGAATTTGGCGTGGATCTGGTCTCGCGCCCACGACAGCGCCGCCTTCGGGCGGCGTTTTCGTCTCTGTCCTGCTGCCAGTCTCAAGTCGAATCGGCGCCGAAGCGCCAGCTAACGTGAAAGGCTGAGGTTAGTACCTTCAACGAGGAGCGGCCTCACCAGGCTCTCAACATGCGCTGCCCGGCTGAGTTCTACCGCTGCTCTGCGCGCACTTACAACGGCCTACCGGATATCGAGTACCCCTTCCACGATCGCACCATCACGGTCACGCGCTGTGGCAGGATCTGTATGGGACCGTTGAAGATCAATCTCAGCCAGGCCTTCGCCGGCCAGAGGGTGGGAGTGAAGCAAGTCGAGGATAAAATCTGGCTCGTAAGCTTTATGCGTTACGACTTGGGGTTCTTTGATCACGAGACCTGTCGGATCGAGAGTGCGGCGAACCCATTCGCCGCGAAACTGTCACCCATGTCTCCGGTATAAAACGCCACCTATCCAACCGGAATGGACCCGCGTAAGTTGGCGCGCCCGGAGAGATTCGAACTCCCGACCTCCTGGTTCGTAGCCAGGCGCTCTATCCAACTGAGCTACGGGCGCACCGCTGAAAGCCCCAGCGTTCCGACTTTTGGGCTCCGGTGGGGGCGCGCATGCTATCACATCGTTGAACTTTGTGGACCTTTGGCGAAGATCCGTGGCGCGGGGTGCCCACATTGGATCCGAAGGTGGGGAACCCGTTGCCCCGAGCCACGACCTGGGAAGCGGCGTAGTCCTGCCCTCCCCGGCTGAGCACTTTGACCATCACTTCCGGAGCCCGGCGAACCGTGCGACTGATGAGCTCGATCTCCTCTTGCGACAGGTGATCGCGTCGACCTGGCCCCCCGTCTGGCATAACTTGCGATATCCAGGAGCGGCTTTGCCCCGCGGTCAATGAGTCGTCTCGGCATGTCCCTGCTTCCACGAAATCTGGTTAGCCCTCACTAGCGCCTTTACACGGTCCCAAGAACCGTGCGTTCCATGCGCTCGACGGCCGTGGCCAGCGCTCGAAACGCTCGCTGATGCGAAAGGCTGCAGGTAAAGTGACTGCCGTGAAGGTGTCTTGCGTGAGGAATAGTATCGACGGCTGGTGACGCCGGAGGGGCATATGAGAGCTCAAGAGATACGTGCGGCACTGGATCGGCATTGGACTGCATCCGATGCCAGCGATTTTGAAACGGAGCACGACATCTATCTTGAGGATGCTGTGCTGGAATACCCCCCGTCAGGCGAGCGAATCCGCGGTCGGCGCAACATACAGATTACGCGCACCAATCAGCCGAGCAAAAAGCGCTTCACTGTGCGGCGAGTCATTGGCAGCGGTGATCTTTGGATCACCGAGTATATTCTGACGTACGACGGGAAGCCTTCTTACACCGTGAGCATCATGGAATTCAGCGGCGACAAGGTCGCGCGGGAAACACAGTACTTTGCCGATCCGTTCGAGGCCAGCACCTGGCGCGCCCAGTGGGTCGAACGGATGGACGAAGGGGAAGTTCGAACGCTCCGGAAATGACAACCGGATCAGCACTAAAAAGGCAGTTTGACCCGCTGAACCTCTTCCGCGTAAGCGCGAATATCAAGCCCGCTTAGCTTCTACTGCCTATCAAGCTTCGCCACGGCGCGGAGAACCTCCCTGCCGCCATATTCATAGACCGAATTCGTCTCACGACCTGCACCCTTCAGAGAGCAAAGCGCATCGAGGCGGTCGACAGAGGTGTCACATGACCGCCGACCTCGATGCCCTCGGCGCCGTTCTCGCCGCGCACCTGCACATGCAAGAAACTGCGGCGATCCATCTTTGCGCCTTGCTCGCTGACGAACCGTGTGCCGTCGGCATTGGAGACGAGCCCATGGCGCATCATGAACGCCGCCAACGGTCCGGTAGAGCTGCCAGTAGCAGGATCTTCAGGGATGCCGTATTCGGGGGCGAACATTCTCGAATAGGCACCCGTCGCTGTCGGAGCAAAAACGAAGACGCACATGAGTTCCGTGTCCGCACTTCTCAACAGCCTCATGCCCGCAAGATCGATCCAAGCTCGGTCGACGGCGTCTTTGTCGCGCAACGCCACAAAGACCGTCGGATTGCCGGCGTTCAAGAGCTGCGGAGGGATCTCAAGCAGGTCGTTCCCTTTGAGCCCAAGCACCTTAGCGCAGAGTCTCGGCTCATAGTGTCGCCCTGCTTCGATGGTCGGCGTGCTCAGCCAGAGCATGGGTCGCGCGCCTGCATCGACACGCACCGCGACCGGCCCGATGTTCTCTTCAAGGAGTAAGTCACGGGTCTTGACCGGCACGATACCTTCATCGAGCAGCACGAAGGCTGTGCCGATGGTCGGATGCCCGGCGAAGGGCATCTCCTTCCGTGGGGTGAAGATCCGCACCCGTGCCGCGCAGTCCCCGCGCGTAGGCGGCAGAACGAATGTTGTCTCGGCAAGGTTCAGTTCGCGAGCGATTCGTTGCATCGTCACCGCATCCATTCCCGACGCGTCGGGAAACACCGCGAGAGGATTGCCTTCGAGCGGCCGTTCCGTGAACACATCGACTACGCGATAGGGATGAGACTGCTCAGAGGTCATCGACGCTCTCCGGCTTGCAAAGGGTTGCAGCGACCATCAACGTCTCAGTCTCGATCTCCGCCTGTGGCGACTATCGGGGCTCATTGCTATCGTGCAACCAGATCTATTTCGACCAACGCACCCATGGGCAGCGCCGCTACTGCAACCGTCGTACGCGCCGGATAGGGAGGGTCGAAGTTCCGCGCGTATACCGCATTCATCTGCTCAAAATCTTTCATGTCCGTGAGGTGTACGGCTACCCGCACCACGTCGGCGAGCGTTTTTCCCGCCGCGCTCAGCACCGCGTGAAGATTCTTGAAGATCTGCTCGGTCTGTGCGGAGGCATCTCCTGCGAGGAGCTTGCCCGTCGTGGGAAGCTGCGCTACTTGACCGCTCAGGAAAACAAACTCTCCAGCGCGAACTGCCGCCGAGAAGGGCCCGCCGGTCGGCGCAATCGCATTGCTGGAGATGGCTTCTCGAGGCACAGGTGCGTCTCCCAGGTTACGCAACGCTTGTCATTGGCGATCACTGCAAATGTTACTTCGTCACTCTGCCAAGTGTCAATATGACAGAGATCAAGTCCCGCAAGCATGCAAGGGGCGAGGCCCTAGTCACTGATCTCCGGGCGGCCGGATATGCGGCTGCGATGCGCATGGATATTGATCGCGCTGCGGAGGTATAACGTTGACGAAACCCTACATCGTGCGCTGCGAGTCGGTCACACCGGGGGCGCGAGAGCGACACCCGGGGGACGCAGCCAGTTCAGCGAGCTTCAGAGATCGCATGCGGGGTCGGGCAACCGCATGACTAATGGCGGGATGCCAGCCTTCGGCATATAATTTTCTAAATCGCGATGTGACGATATGAAAACCTTGTCCGTCTTTCAAGCGCTTTCCAACGACCGACGTCAGCAAGTTCTGGCATGGCTGAAGGATCCCGAATCCCACTTTCCTCCCCAGGTTGACGGCGACTTGGTAAAGGACGGGGTATGCGCATGCTCGATTGCTGAAAAGCTCGGAATCTCGCAACCGACACTTAGCGAGCACATGCGCGTTTTGGTAGCCGCTGGCCTCGTGCAGTCAAAGCGCACAAGGAAGTGGACCTTCTATAAGCGAAACGAGCCGGAGATTCGCAGATTCAAAAAGCTCGTCATATCGGAAATCTGAGCGTCGCAATTTAGAGGAGACGCTGATTCTTACGCTTGTGATCGGTGGGGACAAGCGGCCTCATCCGCGAGGCGGGCATCGTGGAGGTGCAAATGATCGCGTACTCACCCCAGCCTCGGCGCACCGAGCCCCGAGTAGATCGAGGATCAGCATCTGATCCAGATAAGTGACTGTACTGTTGACGGAGATCTGGGTGGGCGCACGAGCAGAGTTCAAGTTCGGCTGATGGGTGCGCCGTGCCGTGCAGATCGAACCCGTCAGGTCGGCCCCTGGTGCGCTAGCGTGTAAAGCACTGGACGCCGCCGGCAATCATACGGTTATCGCTACGGCGTTGGAGCTTTGACAAGCAGATCGAGCGCTTGCTCGACCTTGGTGGCGCGCTGGTCACCGGTGCGCATTTCACCGGGCACGCAAGCATAGAGCAGTCCGTCGCGCCCGATCAGGCAGAAGGTCGGCCAGTACTGAGCGTGCAGGACGTTCCAGTAGGAGGAATCCCCGTCAATCATCACAGGCTCGTGCATCCCCAGACGCACCACCGCCTTGCGCACGGCAGCCGGGGATCTCTCCTCGCTGAGCTCCGGAGTGTGAACGCCCACGATCACGAGTCCGCCGGCAGCCCGGGTACGCTCGAGCGACTTGACCCAGGCCCGCGAATTAAGACAGTTCACGCAATCGAACGCCCAGAACTCGATCAGCACCACCTTGCCGCGAAGCGCGGCAAGCGTCAGCGGCGGGGAATTGATCCAATCGTCTGGCCCCGTGTGCGTGAACTCCGGTGCGGGGCCTGGGGCCGCGGCGATGGCAGAAGCTGTGGCCAGTGCCAACAGCACAATGATCGGCGTCGCTTTCACCTGCGATGCTCCCGTACAGAAATTCTCCGAAAAAGTATGCGCCGCAGGCGGCCCGTTTGTCACCGTGAGCCGCCGAGCGAGCGCTGATCTTCTGCATCACTCGGATCGGTGTGGCCGGTACAGCAGCGAAACTTCTTCTCGACGCGCGAGACGTAGCGGACGATCCGGAAAGTCTATCGAACCGGGGACAAGACCAAGGCCGACGTGTTCGATTCATCGAACGCTTCTACAACCCGAGGCGACGACACTCGATATTGGGTTACCTGAGCCCTTTGGGACTACGAGCCGCAGACGAGATCAGGCTGAAGCTGGTGTCATCGGAATCGATAGCAGGCCACCCCGGCGGAAAGCGCTGCAAATACGCCTGGTATTCGGCGCTACCCTTGGAGTCCTTAACGGATCCAGAAAGCGCCGTCCTCAGCCACGCCAGGCGCCGGGACGTGGACGTATCCGCCATTGCCGATGATCAGAGTCAGACGCTCCTCGGCGGCCGGCCGCTGGGACAGTGCCGAGTGGCCCTCGCCGGCACGATCGCCGCACAGGCAAGCAGCCCCCAGAGGAGATACGGCAGGAATTTTGCTGAGGGAGGAACTGGTCCGATTCGGATCGGAACTATTCCTAAAATGAGTGACTCGCGGCGACTACCCTACGCCGCGGACACTCTGGGAACATCAATCGCGTCGCTAGCTTGGGGCCAACGAGGTTCCGGTTCTACGCGCTGCCAAGGCTGCTAGGAACCCGCGTTGAAGTATAGTATCGCCCTTAGCGCGCACCCCACTTGGCCGAAAATCATGCGGATCACAGTTGCTACACTGGCTTGCCTTGCAATCTGCACTATGACGCCCGGCATGGCCGATCCACCGAGTACGACTCAGCAGCCCGCCGCGGCGCCTGCCCAAGCGGCACCTACCGAGGCCCCCAAAGTCACGGTCGTGGTGCAAGGCTCTCCGGAGGACGTCCTGGAGAAGCATTTCCTGGCCGAGGGCTACAAGCAGGAGATGCACAACGGCGAGAAAGTCTTCTGCCGCCGCGAAGATTCGACTGGCTCACGGCTCGGTGCGCAAAAAGTCTGCGGCTCGGCGCAGCAGCTGCAACAGACCGAGCAGCAAGCCCAGGCGGCTTACCAGCGGGGTCAATCGCAACAGAGCAACCCCAAAGGCAATTGACAGGCACCTCGCTCTGAGAGTGGCCGACTTGGGGCTTATCAGTCCCCATGTGTTAGCCATGTCTCCGGCGGTATAAAACGGCATCTATGCCATCGGAATAGACCTAGGGAATTTGACGCGCCCGGAGAGATTCGAACTCCCGAGCTCCTGGTTCGTAGCCAGGCGCTCTATCCAACTGAGCTACGGGCGCACCGCTGAAAGCCCCAGCGTTCCGACTTTTGCGCTCCGGTGGGGGCGCGCATGTACCACGTCGTTGAATTTTTTGGACCTTTGGCGGAGATCCGTGATCGCGGATGTCCCTAGATCCTGGGGCGGGGTACCCGAGCCACGACCTAAGAATCGGCAATGGAGTCTAACTGGCGGAGAGAGAGGGATTCGAACCCTCGAAGGGCTTTTGACCCTTACACCCTTAGCAGGGGTGCGCCTTCGACCACTCGGCCATCTCTCCGCGTGCCGAAAATGCTTCCGGTTCAGTCGGGCTGCGCTGGTATGGCGCGCACCGCATTGCGGGGCGGCCATGATACGCAAAAGACCAAATGCGCGCCAAAGCGCGCGTCGCGCTCACGCTTTGAGGCGGGCGCGCACGAAGCCCGCCACCGACTCGAGCGCAGCGTCGAGCGCCTCGGGCTTGCTGCCACCGGCCTGTGCAAAGTCCGCCCGGCCGCCGCCCCGGCCGCCCATCAGCGCGGCCAGGGCACCGGCGAGTTCGCCTGCCTTGATGCGCGAGGTCTGATCGGCGGTGACGCCGGCGACCAGCAAGACCTTGGCGGAGCTCTCAACGCTCGCCAGAACCACGACCGCGGATTTCAGCCGCTCTTTCAGCTGATCCACCGCGGCACGCAGCGCACCCGCGTCGGCACCCTCCACCTTGGTGGCAACGACCTTGACCCCCTGCACGTCGATGGCGCCTGCGGCCAGGTCGATACCCTTACCCGAGGCGAGTCGGTCCTTGAGCGTGCGGTTTTCGCGCTCCAACTGTCGAGAGCGCTCAAGCTGCTCGCGCACCTTGTCCTTCACGTCCTCGCGCGAGCCCCGCACCAGCGCCGCCAGGTCCCGAAGCAGCGCATCGCCTTCCTCGACGTAGTCGACGGCCAGAGCACCCGTGAGCGCCTCGATGCGCCGTACGCCGGAGGCGACCCCGCTTTCGCCCACGATCTTGAAGAGACCGATGTCGCCTGCCCGTTGCACGTGCGTGCCGCCGCACAGCTCCATCGAGAAATCGCCCATGCGCAGCACACGCACGTCCTTGTCGTACTTCTCGCCGAACAACGCCATGGCGCCGGCGGCGACCGCCCCCTCGTAGTCCATGACGCGCGTCTCCGCCGCCTCATTGGCGCGGATCTGCGCATTCACCAGCCGCTCGATCTCGTTGAGCTCCGCGGGCGTGACTGCCTGGAAGTGCGAGAAATCAAACCGCAGCCGATCGGGTGCCACGAGCGACCCCTTCTGCAGCACGTGCGTGCCAAGCACGCTGCGCAGGGCTGCGTGCAGCAGGTGGGTAGCGCTGTGGTTGAGCGCGGTGGCCTGGCGCCGCGCGCCATCCACCTGCGCCTCGAGCGTGTCACCGAGACTGATCTTGCCCTGCGCCAGCTTGCCGATGTGCGAATGCGCCGCACCGCGCCTCTGGGTGTCCGAGACCATAAAGCGAACACCCGCAGCGGTAAGTTCGCCGGCATCCCCGACCTGTCCGCCGGCCTCGGCGTAGAAGGGCGTTCGATCGAGGACCACCTCGCCCTCCTCGCCCTCGGCGAGGGCCTCAACCTGCGCACCCTTTTTGAGCAGCGCAAGTACGCGACCGGAAGCGTGCAGCCCGTCGTAGCCGCGAAACAGGGTACGCGCATCAAGCGTGGCGCCCGCGCGCTGATCGACCCCGAACTTGCTCGCCTCCTGAGAGCGGCGCCGCTGTTCCTCCATGGCCACATCAAAGCGCGCCTGATCGATGCTCAGGCCCCGCTCGCGGGCGATGTCGGCCGTGAGATCCACCGGAAACCCGTAGGTGTCGTAGAGCTTGAACACCGTGTCGCCGTCGATCACCTTGGCACCGCGCAGGTTACGGATGGCGCCCTCGAGCAGCACCATGCCATTCGCCAGGGTTTCCGCGAAGCGCTGCTCCTCCTGTTTAAGCACCCGCTCGGCGTGAGCCTTGCCGCGGGTGAGCTCCGGATACGCCGCTCCCATCTCCGCTTCCAGCACCGGAACCAGCTTGTAGAAGAACGGCTCCTGGATGCCTAGCTTGTAGCCGTGGCGGATGGCGCGGCGGATGATCCGGCGCAGCACGTAGCCGCGCCCCTCGTTCGAGGGCGACACGCCGTCGACGATCAGGAAGGCACAGGCGCGGATGTGATCGGCAATCACCCGCAGCGAGCTCGAGGTGAGAACCGTGGTTCCCGCCAGCTTGCCCGCGGCGCGGGTCAGGTTCTTGAACAGATCGATGTCGTAGTTGGAATGCACGCCCTGCATGACGGCGGCAATGCGCTCAAGCCCCATCCCGGTGTCCACCGAGGGTTTCGGCAGCGGGGTCATCGTGCCGTCAGCGGCGCGCTCGAACTGCATGAAGACCAGGTTCCAGATCTCGACGTACCGGTCGCCGTCCTCGTCAGGCGAGCCCGGCGGCCCGCCGGGAACCTCCGGCCCGTGATCGTAAAAGATCTCACTGCACGGTCCGCAAGGACCGGTGTCACCCATGGACCAGTAGTTGGTGGCCTCGCCCAGGCGCGAAAAGCGCTGCGGATTGATGCCGATATCCTTCAGCCAGATGTCCGCGGCCTCACGATCGTCCTGGTAGACCGTGCACCACAGCCGACCCGGATCCAGCCCCAGGGTGTAGATGAGGTAGTCCCAGGCGAGATGGATCGCCTCGCGCTTGAAGTAGTCCCCGAAGGAGAAGTTACCGAGCATCTCGAAAAACGTGTGATGTCGGGCGGTGTAGCCCACGTTCTCGAGATCGTTGTGCTTGCCGCCGGCGCGCACACAGCGCTGGCTGGAGGCGGCACGCAGGTAGTCGCGCTGCTCCTTGCCCAGGAATACGTCCTTGAACTGCACCATGCCGGAGTTGGTGAACAGCAGCGTCGGGTCGTTCGCGGGCACGAGCGAGCTTGAGGGCACAATGATGTGGCTCTGCGCACGGAAGAATTGCAGAAAGCTGCTGCGTACGTCCGCAGCGCTCATGTAAGACGGTTTAGCCAAGTCCCCTCAGTCCTTAAGTCAGTCGAAATCGGCCCCGGTGGCCGCACGGACATGATCCGATGAAAAGCCACGATACTGCAAAAAGCGCACCTGACGCGCCAGTTCGCCCCGACTCGACGGCGGCGCGGTGCCAAACCTGGCAGTGCGGACCTTGAGGGCGAGCGCGCGCCAGTCAAATCCCCCCGCGAGCGCCGCCGCGACCAACCCATCGGAGAGCCCATACCTGCGCAAGTCCTCGCCGATGCGCACAGGTCCCTGGCCCCGCTGCGCGTGGTAGGCGACGTAGTTGTGCGCGTAGCGCTCGTCGTTCAGGATCCCTTCGCCCGCGAGATCGGCGATCAGCCCCTCCAGCGTGACTTCGTCAAAGGCCTGCGCGTGGAGCTTCGCGCGCAGCTCGCCGCTGGCGTAATCGCGGCGGGCGAGGAGCGCCACCGCCGCGGTTCGCGCGGCCTTAGCATCGGGGCGCGGCTTCTCGGTGATCGGCTGGGGCGGTGTGCGCCGAGGCATGGGCAGGGGCGCACTCTATATCGAATTCGATCCCGGCGTGCACCAGGCGCGACGGCCGGCGTCCGCGGCCTCGCTCCCGCGTGGCCCCAACGAACGGATTGCCCGCTCCAATCGGCGGCCCTCGAATCGAAGACCTGATGCCCCGGCTATCGTTCGAAATGCGCTGCGGTTCCCCGACATAGTCGGTTTGGGCGACGTGCCTCTGATGATGGATTCATCGTTGGCCTGCTGCCATCGGTAAGCCTCGGGGAGCCTCGGGGAGCCTCTCTGGCTCTGGCACCTAGGCTAACGGCCGCGCCCCGTACTCAGGCCGTCTTGACTGCCTGATCGGTGTGGCGCTCCGGGCGCGGCGGCAGCAGGCGCGCCCTCACCTGTTCTTCGATCTCGCGCGCGACGTCCTTGTTCGACTGCAGGTACGTGCGCGCGTTGTCCTTGCCCTGGCCGATGCGGTTGCCCTTGTAGGCGTACCAGGCGCCGGATTTCTCGATGATGCCAAGTGAGCTTGCGAGATCGATGATCTCTCCCTCGCGCGAGATGCCCTGACCGTACATGATCTCGAATTCCGCCTCCCGGAACGGCGGAGCGACCTTGTTCTTCACCACCTTGACGCGCGTCATGTTGCCGGTGACTTCCTCGCCGTTCTTGATCGCACCGATCCGCCGGATATCCAGGCGCACCGAGGCGTAAAACTTCAGCGCATTGCCGCCGGTAGTGGTTTCGGGGTTGCCGAACATCACGCCGATCTTCATGCGGATCTGGTTGATGAAGATCACGATGGTGTTCGAGCGCTTGATGTTGCCGGCAAGCTTGCGCAGCGCCTGCGACATGAGGCGCGCCTGCAGCCCGATCTGCATCTCACCCATCTCCCCTTCGATCTCAGCCTTGGGCGTCAACGCGGCCACCGAATCCACCACGACGATCTCGACCGCGTTCGAGCGCACCAGCATGTCGGTGATTTCCAGCGCCTGCTCGCCGTTGTCCGGCTGCGACACCAGCAGTTCGTTGATGTTGACGCCGAGTTTCTCGGCATAGGCAGGATCGAGCGCATGCTCCGCATCGACGAAGGCCGCGGTGCCGCCGCCGCGCTGTATCTCGGCGATGACCTGCAGCGTGAGCGTCGTCTTGCCGGAAGCTTCCGGCCCGAAGACTTCCACTACGCGTCCGCGCGGCAGGCCGCCGATGCCAAGCGCGATGTCGAGTCCGAGTGAGCCCGTCGAAACGCTCTCCACATCGTAGCTCGCCCCTGCATCGCCCAGGCGCATCACCGAGCCCTTGCCGAACTGCTTTTCGATCTGGCCCAAAGCGGCGGCGAGCGCCTTCTTGCGGTTTTCATCCATCTGCGAGATTTCCCGAAGGTTGGTGGCTAGTGCGAAAAAATATCGGAGCCGCAATTATCACACAAAGCCACCGCGATCGGTGCTCAGCGGATGCGCTGTTTCACGGCTATTTGCGTGCTTTCTCGATCTTAACCAGTGGCCAGGACTCGACGACACTGTATACCGGACCTGTCTTTTCGGTGCGGCTGTCAATCAGAGCGAATGCCTCGAAGCGCCACACGACGGCAGAAAGTGGCGGCAGCTGCGGACCGTCGGGAACCTTGCGCGCCACCGTCACATGCGCCCGGAAGGGCTTGAGATCAGGATGAAATCCCGCAGCAGCGCTTGAGTCCTTGAGCGCTGCGGCGAGTGCTGAAGCTTGCGGTGATGCATGTGCGAGCGCGCACAGGATCTTTGGACGGGGCCAGTGCTCAAGCGTATCGAACGTCAGGGACAGCGCCCCCTGGGCGAACGCTGCGGCCTGCCCGTGTGCCAGCAGCATCAGTTCCGCAACCCGGCTCTTTGGCACGTTACGGAGGAATGCGAGCGTTGCGTGCAGGTTGTGGGACGGGACCGCTCGTCCGCGACAGTCGCTGACCGCCTTTTGCGTGGCAAGGCTCAACTCGCGCCGCATCTGCGAGGAGGGCCACAGCGCGAAGAACAGTCGCTGCAGAGGCTCGCTGGCGTCCGCGCTCAAGAAGACTCCGGGCGTGGCTCCTTTTCCAGCCGCACCGGCAGATCGAGGCGCAGGATGAGCCGCAGGGCGTGCTGCACGGCGCGGCTGCGCACGAACTCACGATCCCCGGCGAAGAGCTTCTCCTCCGCAATGATATCCACGGTCGCTCCGAAGCGCGCCGCGGCGCAGAACCACACCGTGCCCACCGGCTTGCCGGGTGAGCCGCCGTCCGGGCCCGCAATACCGGAGACCGCGAGTGACACATTCGCACCGCTGACCCGCAGCGCCCCTTCCGCCATCTCGCGCACGGTCTGCTCGCTCACCGCGCCGAAACTCTCAAGCGTCGCCGGCGCCACCCCCAGGTCGCGCACTTTTGCGGCATTGGAGTAGGTCACGTAGCCGCGCTCGAACCACTGCGAGCTGCCCGGGAGATCCGTTAGCGCCTTGGCCACCCACCCGCCCGTACAGGACTCGGCGGTCACGATATGCCGCTCGGCGGCGCGCAACTTGTGGGCCACACGAGCTGAGAGCTCATACAGCTCAGGATCGCTCAGCATGACTGAAGTCGCATATGAGGGAATGATACGCGCGCGTCCACCCGCGGCAGTGCCCGGCCTTCAGAATGCACGAATGACAGTCTCGTTTAACCGCTCTCACCCGGCTCGGCCGCTCACACCTTGCTCCCGCCCGACAACTCCGTGCGAGCCGCCCGGGTGGAGGCTTTCATCCGCCGACCCTCCCTACGGCGCTTGCCGCGCACGGGTCCCCTGCCATGACCGCTCGCTACCTGAGCGCGCGCGAAGGGCGGCTCGTGACGGCCCCAGCCTCGCAATAACACCGAGGGATTTACGCCTCCTGCGCGGTAAGCTTCTCTGCCTCAAAACGCAGCGAGATTGGATAGGTTTTTGAGTGTTGGACAATCCTGTAAACAAAAACAAGGGGTTAGAACATACCCCGATGATGCAGCAGTACCTGCGCATCAAGAGCCGCCACCCGGACATTCTCCTGCTCTACCGGATGGGCGACTTTTATGAGCTCTTTTACGAGGACGCCCGCCGCGCGGCAGCGCTCCTGGACATCACCCTCACCGCCCGCGGTCAGTCGGCAGGCGCGCCCATCCCGATGGCCGGCGTGCCCTTTCATGCCCTCGACAGCTATCTCGCACGTCTGGTCAAGAAGGGCGAGAGCGTGGCCATCTGTGAGCAGCTGACCGAACCGTCCAACGCCAAGGGCCCGCTCGAGCGGGAAGTGGTGCGCATCGTCACCCCCGGCACGGTAACGGATGCGGCGCTGCTGGATGAGCGTACCGATACGCTGCTCGCCTCCCTCGTGTGCCAGGACGGGCGCTTCGGGCTGGCCTGGCTCGATCTGGCCGCCGGGCGGTTCAGCGTACTCGAAGGCGAGGGACGCCAGGCCCTCGCATCCGAGCTCGAGCGGCTCAAGCCTGCGGAGGTTTTGCTCGCCGAAGGCAGTGCGGGAATCGATCTGATCCGTGCCGGCACCGCCGTGCGTACGAGGCCGCCCTGGCACTTCGAACTCGCCAGCGCCTCACGTCTCCTGACCGATCAGCTGGGAACGCTCGATCTCAGGGGCTTCGGGGCGGATGAGCTGCCGCTGGCCATCCGCGCCGCAGGCGCGCTGCTTCAGTATGTGCGCGACACGCAGAAGTCGGCCGTGCCACACATCCGGGCGCTTCGCGTGGAGGAGCGCGGCGAGGCCCTGGCGCTCGATGCCGCCACCCGGCGCAATCTGGAACTCGATGCGAGCCTTTCGGGGAACGAGGATGCCACGCTCCTGGCGGTCATCGACAGCTGCGTCACCTCCATGGGTTCGCGCGAGCTGCGCCGCTGGCTCAACCGACCGCTCACGCGGCAAGCGCTGCTGCGCGAGCGCTACCAGGCGCTCGCCGCGCTGATCGATGGCCGCCGGCATGAAGCGCTGCGCCGACTCTTCTCCGGGATCGGCGACATCGAGCGGATCCTTGCACGGGTCGGCCTGCGTTCCGCGCGACCGCGGGACTTGAGCCAGCTGCGGGCCTCGCTCAAGGCTCTGCCCGCCGTGCGCGCAGCGCTCCTGTCGTTCGATTCACCGCTGCTCAAGCGGCTGCGCGGCAACATCGGCGAGCACGAAACGACCGTCATGCTTCTGGACAGGTCGATCGCCGTGGAGCCCGCGCCCATGGTGCGTGACGGCGATGTGATCGCCGAGGGCTACGATCAGGAGCTCGATGAACTTCGGCGCGTCGCCACCCATACCGATGAATTCCTGCTGGAACTGGAAAAGCGCGAGCGCGAGCGCACCGGACTTTCCTCGCTCAAGCTCGGCTACAACCGCGTTCAGGGGTTTTTCATCGAGGTGGCGCGCCGCGACGCGGAAGCGGTGCCGAAGGACTACATCCGCCGCCAGACGGTCAAGTCCGCCGAGCGCTTCATCACCGCGGAACTGAAGGGCTTCGAGGACCGCGTGCTGGGCGCACGCGGCCAGGCACTGGCCCGCGAGCGGGAACTGTATGAGGCGGTGCTGACGCAGCTCATCGACACCTTAGGGCCACTGCAGGCCAGCGCCGGCGCGCTCGCCGAAACCGATGCGCTGGCAGCCCTCGCCGAGCGCGCCGCTGCCCTCGAATGGACGGCGCCCGAGCTGACCGAGGAGGCGCGCCTGATCATCGAGGGCGGACGGCATCCGGTGGTCGAGCGCGCAAGCGATGCGCCATTCGTGCCGAATGACCTGCATCTTGCGCCCGAACGCCGCATGCTCGTGATCACAGGTCCCAACATGGGTGGCAAGTCCACCTACATGCGCCAGGCCGCGCTCATCGCGCTGCTGGCCCACATCGGCAGCTACGTGCCGGCCGAGCGCTGCGTGTTAGGGCCGCTCGATCGCATCTTCACGCGTATCGGGGCGGCGGATGACCTGGCAGGTGGTCGCTCGACCTTCATGGTGGAGATGACCGAGGCCGCCAACATCCTCAACAACGCCACCGCGCGCAGCCTCATCCTGCTCGATGAGATCGGCCGCGGCACCAGCACCTTCGACGGGCTCTCGCTCGCCTGGGCAATGGCGCGCGACATCGCGATGCGGGTACGGGCCTTCACGCTGTTTGCGACCCATTACTTTGAACTGACCGCGCTCGCCGGTGAGGTCGAGGGCTGCGCCAACGTGCACCTGGACGCGACCGAACACGGCGACGGTATTGTCTTCCTGCACGCCGTGAAGGAAGGCCCCGCGAGCCGCAGCTACGGGCTGCAGGTCGCGCAGCTCGCAGGCGTCCCCCCCGCCGTGATCGGCGAGGCGCGTCGCTACCTTGAGCAGCTGGAGTCGCAGCGTGACCGCGCTGCGTCGTTGGGCAGCGCTCGGCCGCAGCTGTCGCTGTTCACCCAGGCCGCCGTCGTCGCGCCGGACGCCCTGCGCGCAGCTCTCAGGGCGATCGACCCGGACGAGCTGTCACCGAAAGCGGCGCTGGAAGCGCTCTACGCACTGCATCGACTGCTCTAGGCCCGCGCGAAGCGCCCCTGCGTCAGGAACACACCGGTCTGGTGCGCGACGCGCGCGGACAGCAGCAGCCCTAAGTGACTCACCGGCAGCACCAGGTGATCGGAGGCTCCCGGCATGCGCGTCTCGCTCACCGCGATGGTGCCGTCGTTGTCTTCATCGAACCCGGCGATCAGCTGCCCGACCCCGATCGGCTCGGTGCCGGCGACGATCCCAAGCTCGCGCTGGTGCGTCCAGCGTCGCTCGCGCGGCTTGAGCAGCTCCTCGGCGACCGAGCGCCCCATGAGGTGGGCCACCGGGGCGAAGCGGCTGGCCCGCTCGGCGGCGCGGCTGCCCACGCACGGGGTGCCCAGGAACACCGCGCGCCCCGGGGGCTGCGCCGGGTAGCGCTCAAGAAAGCGGTGGATGACCAGGCCCCCCAGGCTGTGGCCGACAAAGTGCACCTCGGCTGCGTTCAGTTCGCGCACGAATGCCCCGAGACGCTCGGTGATGGCGCTCATGGTGGAGACGGCCGCGAAGTAGCGGAAACTGTGCAGGGTGAGATCAAACTCGTGCGCCAGGCGGTGGCGCAGGATCAGCGACTCGTCTCCGGGCATCCACAGGCCGTGCACATAGACGACGTGGGCCACGGCCGTTTCAAGGCTGTGGCACGCGCACTCGCACGTGCAGCTCGCGCAGCTGGGCCTCGCTCACTTCCGTGGGCGCATCGGTCAGCGGATCGGCGGCGCTCTGGGTCTTCGGGAAGGCGATCACCTCGCGGATGCTGTCGGCGCCGGCCATGAGGGTTGCGATGCGGTCGAGCCCGAAGGCGATGCCGCCGTGCGGCGGCGCGCCGAATCTCAGGGCATCCAGCAGGAAGCCGAATTTCTTCTGCGCCTCGTCGCTTGCGATCCCAAGAAGATCGAATACCGTCGACTGCATCTCCTGGCGGTGAATGCGCACCGAGCCGCCGCCGATCTCCGCTCCGTTCAGCACCATGTCATAGGCCTGCGCCAGCGCCTCGCCGGGGGCGGCGCGCAGCGCCGCGCTATCCGGGTGCTGCGGCGCAGTGAAGGGATGGTGCATGGCGACCCAGCGCTTCTCGCCCGCGTCCCACTCGAACATGGGGAAATCCACCACCCACAAGGGCTGCCACAGCCCCACGACCAGCTTCTTGTCCTGGCCGATCTTGAGCCGCAGCGCACCGAGTGAGTCGCCGACCACCTTCGCGCTGTCGGCGCCGAAGAAAATGAGGTCGTTGTCGGTGGCCCCGGTGCGCTTGAGGATCCCATCGATCGCCGCATCGCTTAGGAATTTGATGATCGGCGACTGCAGTCCGTCGCGGCCGCGGGACACCTCGTTCACCTTGATGTAGGCGAGCCCCTTGGCGCCGTAGCGGGCAACGTAAGCGGTGCACACATCGATCTGCGAGCGCGGCATCGCGCCGCCGCCCGGCACCCGAAGAGCCGCGACACGCCCACTGGCATCGCTGGCAGGTCCGGCGAACACCTTGAAGTCGCAGTTCTTCACCAGGTCCGCCACGTCGGTCAGCTCCAGCGCGATGCGCAGGTCCGGCTTGTCGGACCCGTAGCGGCGCATCGCCTCCGCATAGCTCATGCGCGGGAAGGGATCGGGCAGTGCCACATCGAGCACCTCCCTGAAGAAGTGCCGCACCAGACCCTCCATCAGTCCCATGATCTTGTCCTGGGACAGGAAAGAGGTCTCGATATCGAGCTGCGTGAACTCCGGCTGGCGGTCCGCGCGCAGATCTTCGTCGCGGAAGCAGCGCACGATCTGGTAGTAGCGATCGAAGCCGGCGATCATCAAGAGCTGCTTGAAGATCTGCGGCGACTGCGGCAGGGCGAAAAACTTGCCCGGGTGGGTGCGACTGGGCACCAGATAATCGCGGGCGCCTTCCGGGGTTGCCTTGGTGAGCATCGGCGTCTCAATATCGATGAAGCCGTGGCCATCGAGGTAGCTGCGCATCGCACGCGTGATGCGATGGCGCAGCAGCAGCCGATCCTTCATGACCTCGCGCCGCAGGTCGAGGTAGCGGTACTTGAGACGCACCTCCTCGCCCACCTGTTCATCGAGCTGAAAGGGCAAAGGATCGGAGCGGTTGAGCACCTCGATCTGCCCGGCCAGCAGTTCCACCGCGCCCGAGGCGAGGTTGGCATTGACGGTGCCGGCGGGTCGCGCACGCACGCGGCCCGTCACCTTCACCACAAACTCGCTGCGCAGCCGCTCGGCTTCGGCGAACACCGCAGCATGGGTCGGGTCGAACACGATCTGCAGCAGGCCCGCCCGATCGCGCAGATCCACGAAGATGACCCCGCCGTGGTCGCGACGGCGATGCACCCAGCCGGCCACCGTGACCTGCTGGCCGAGCAGCTTCGCATCAACCTGTCCGCAATAATGTGAGCGCATGAGGCGCGCGATGTTACGGACGCACCGGGGACATTTCCAGCACGGCCGCTGAGTGCGCTCGCCCACACGCTCGAAGCGCTCGACATGAGGACACGCCCGATCGGCGGATGACACGCCGATCGACAGGCAGGCACCCGTTGTCGGCCACAACCTGCTGCGCGGCGTACTCGGCCACGAGTGAGGTCGGACCCGCGCTACCCGGCTACCCCCGCGCGGCGGCGTTCACGATTCATAGGTAATTCATGACCTTGGCCCGGCGCAGGACTTGGGGTCCGGCAGCGCAGCTCGCGAAGCCGCAGCCGCGCGCTTCAGGCGGCAGGCTTAGCGAGCGATTGCGCGGGATGGGCGGGGGCCGGCGGCACCACCACTCCGCAGGTGATGATCATCCTCATGGCCGCATCCACTGACATGTCCAATTCCACGACTTCACGGCGCGGCAGGATCGCGAGGTAGCCGGCGGTGGCATTCAGCGCCACCGAGATATAGACCGCGACGTGTGGTTCGCCGAGCCTCTCGCTGACCTCCGGCACGTCCTCGGCGGTGAGAAAGCCGATGCTCCAGACTCCCTCGCGCGGGTACTCGACCATCACCACCTTGCGGAACGAGTTGGACTGCGACAGGACGCTCTCGGCAAAACTCTTGACCCCACCGTACACCGAGCGCACGACCGGGATGCGATTGAGCAGTTCCTCGGCCCACATGACCAGCTGATGGCCGACCAGGTTGGTGACCAGGATCCCGGTGAGAAATACGATGATCAGAGCGAGTACAAACCCAAGTCCCGGCACCGAGAAGCCCACCAGCGCCTGGGGCCGGTAGGCCGGCGGCAACACCAGCAGCGTGCGGTCCATGAGGTGAAGTATGGTCGTGACCACCCACACGGTGGCGACGATCGGCAGCCACACCAGGACGCCTGCGACGAGATAACGCCGCAGACTGCGCTTTTTCGGGCTGCTGGCGGCGTCCACGGCTTCAGCGCCGGCGCTTGCGCGCCACCTTGGAACGCGTGGCGCGCGTCGTGCGGCGCACAGCGCCCGCGCGTGAAGAGGCCGCGGTGTGCTCGCCTGACCCCTTCGGCTCGGTGCCCTTGGTCTCCTTGGCCTCCTTCGCCTCCTTCGCCTCCTTCGCGCCCTTAGGTTCCTTGCTGTCCTTCGTTTCCTTGCTGTCCTTCGTTTCCTTGGCGTCCTTCGCGCCAGCCTTCGTATCCGCGCTCTCGGGCTTGGCATCGGGCTTTGATTCCTCCTTGTCGGCGCCCGAGAGGTTGCGCTTGGTTTCCTGGTCGGACTTGAAATCCGTCTCGTACCAGCCGCCCCCCTTGAGGCGAAATACCGGTGCCGAAACCAGTTTCTTCAGTCGCCGCTTACCGCAGGAGGGGCACTTGACCAGCGGCGCATCCGTGATCTTCTGCATCACCTCGGCGTAGTACTTGCAGGCTTGGCACTCGTATTCGTAGAAGGGCATGCCTAAGTATAGCGGCGCGGCGCGGCTGCGCGTCAGTTGCGGCGCGCCTCGGGCTTGGCAAAGCTGAGCGCCCCGTCGTGGACCGTCACACGAATGCGGTCGCCCGGCAGGAACTCGCCCTGCAGGATCTTCTGCGCCAGGGGATTTTCGATCTGCTGCTGGATGGCGCGCTTCAGGGGCCGTGCGCCGTACACCGGATCGAAGCCCGCCTCGCCGAGCAGATCGCGCGCGGCGTCATCGAGGCTCAGGTCCATGTTGCGCTCGGCCAGCCGCTTGCGCAGGTAGATCAGCTGGATGTCCACGATCGCGCGGATCTGCTTGGTGCCGAGCGGGTGGAACACCACGATGTCGTCGATGCGGTTGATGAACTCGGGCCTGAAGCTCTGCTGCACGATCTCCATGACCGCGCTCTTCATCCTGGCGTAGTTCTTCTCGCCGGCGTACTCCTGGATCACCTGCGAGCCCAGGTTCGAGGTCATGATGATGACCGTGTTGCGAAAATCCACCGTGCGGCCCTGGCCGTCGGTGAGGCGTCCGTCATCGAGCACCTGCAGCAGCACGTTGAAGACATCCGGGTGCGCCTTCTCCACCTCATCGAGCAGGATGACCGAGTAAGGCCTGCGGCGCACCGCTTCGGTAAGGTAACCGCCCTCCTCGTAACCGACATAGCCCGGCGGCGCGCCGATCATGCGCGCCACCGAATGCTTCTCCATGAATTCCGACATGTCGATGCGGATCATGGCGTCCTCGGTGTCGAACAGAAACTCGGCGAGCGCCTTGCACAGCTCGGTCTTGCCGACACCTGTGGGACCCAGGAACAGGAACGAGGCATTCGGGCGGCGCGCATCGGACAGCCCCGCGCGTGAGCGGCGAATGGCATTGGCCACGATGCGCAGGGCCTCCTCCTGACCCACGACGCGCTTGCCGAGCGCCTCTTCCATGTGCAGCAGCTTCTCCTTCTCGCCCTGCAGCATCTTCGACACCGGAATACCGGTCCACTTGGAGACGACCTCGGCGATCTCCTCCTCGGTGACCTTGTTGCGAACGAGCGTCGGGGCCTTGTCCTCGGCCGCGGTGGCCGTGCTGAGGCGCTTCTCGAGTTCGGGGATCTTGCCGTACTGAAGCTCCGCCATGCGCCCGAGATTGCCGGCGCGCCGCGCTGCCTCGAGCTCAAGGCGCGCACGATCGAGCTCCTCGCGAATGTGTGCCGTGCCCTGCAAGGCTGCCTTCTCAGACTTCCAGACCTCGTCCAGGTCCGCGTATTCCTTCTCCAGCGTGCCAAGGGTCGCCTGCAGCGTCGCCAGTCGCTTGCGCGAGGCCTCGTCCTTCTCCTTCCTGAGTGCCTCCTGCTCGATCTTCAGCTGGATGATGCGCCGCTCGAGCTTATCGAGTGCCTCAGGCTTGGAGTCGATCTCCATGCGGATGCGCGCGGCCGCTTCATCGATGAGGTCGATCGCCTTGTCGGGGAGCTGGCGGTCGGCGATGTAGCGATGCGAGAGCGTGGCCGCCGCGACGATCGCAGGGTCCGTGATCTCGACCTTGTGGTGCACCTCGTAGCGCTCCTGCAGGCCGCGCAGGATCGCGATGGTGTCCTCGACCGAGGGCTCATCCACCAGCACCTTCTGGAAACGCCGCTCGAGAGCGGCATCCTTCTCGAGGTACTTGCGGTACTCGTCGAGCGTCGTGGCACCGACGCAGTGCAGCTCCCCGCGCGCAAGCGCGGGCTTGAGCATGTTGCCCGCGTCCATGGCACCCTCGGCCTTGCCGGCGCCCACCATGGTATGCAGCTCGTCGATGAAGAGAATGATCTGGCCTTCCTGCTTGGCAAGGTCCGTCAGCACCGCCTTCAGGCGCTCCTCGAACTCGCCGCGAAACTTCGCTCCCGCGATCAGCGAGCCCATGTCCAGCGCCAGGATGCGCTTGTTTTTGAGCCCTTCCGGCACCTCGCCATTGATGATGCGCTGGGCGAGGCCCTCGACGATGGCGGTCTTGCCAACGCCCGGCTCCCCGATCAGCACCGGGTTGTTCTTGGTGCGGCGCTGCAGAACCTGGATGGTGCGGCGGATCTCATCATCGCGCCCGATCACCGGATCGAGCTTGCCGGAAGAGGCGCGCGCGGTGAGATCGATGGTGTACTTCTCGAGCGCCTGGCGGCTGTCTTCTGCGTTGGCATCGGCGACCTTCTCCCCGCCGCGCACCTCCTCGATGGCCTTCTCGAGAGCACCGCGCACCACGCCGGCCTCCTTGAACAGCCGCGCGAGCGCGCGATCCTCAAAGGCCGCCAGCACGAACAGCTCGCTCGAGATGAACTGGTCGCCACGCTGCTGCGCAAGCTTGTCCGTAACATTGAGGATGCGGTTGAGGTCATTGGAGACGTGGACTTCACCGGAGGTGCCCTCGACCTTGGGCAGCCCATCGAGCATCGTCAGCAGCCCGGCCCGCAGCTTGTTGGCGTCCGCCCCGGCTTTCATCAGAAGCGGGCGCAGCGAGCCGCCCGAGGCGTCGAGCAGCGCCAGCAGGACGTGAGCGGGCTCGATGAACTGGTGGTCGCGCCCGAGCGCGAGCGACTGGGCGTCGGCCAGAGCCTGCTGGAAGCGACTGGTGAGTTTGTCCTGGCGCATGCGGATTCGACCTTACGGTGGATGGCGTCTTTGTGGGGCTAAACCGCAATCGCTTCAAGGGGCTGAAGCATTACCCGAGGCCAAGATTAGCGCAGACGCCGTCCCTGTTGCGAAGCTTGACGTGGAGGAGCGCCAGGGGTCAGGGCCGCGCTGCGCTCGGAATCAGCGCGCGCGGTCGTAAGGAGGTTGTTAGTCGCGAAGTTCCGCCAGGGGACCGATGAACTTCTGGTAGTTGTGCCAGCGCCCGACGGAAGTGTTGTATATCTTCTGCCGCACCTGCCAGAAGCTGGAAGTCATGACCACCCGCTCGGTGCGGGTGAAATCCAGGCAGCGCTCGTTCCAGTCCAGCCCGAGAAAATCCACGATCTTTCTCGTCCATCGCTCCTGATCGGCAACGAGTTGCGCATAGGGCACATCAAGCAGCGCTCCCGGCGGCAGCGCGCTGCGCCAATGGGTCACCAGACGCTGGTGCTGACGGTAGTAGTGCGCGAGGTCAGACAAATCCATCGCGAAAGTCATCTCCGGGGAGAGCTGCTGGAAATAGGCCGACAGGCAGGCATCGATCGGGTCGCGCTGCAGGTAGATGAAGCGGGCGTTGGGAAATACCGAGTGAATGACGCCCAGATACTCGGAATTGAAGGTCGCCTTGTCTACGATCCGCTCGGCGTCCTTGGAATGCTCAGTGAGCAGGCGCAGATAGGCCCCCGACAGCCTCCCCCGCAGCGCCTCATCGGGCAGACCCCGCCGAATGGTGCTTTCGTGCCGGCGCATGCCATCGCTCCAGAACGGCAGCTCCCCTGCGCCCCTCGCGGCCGGGTGTGAGGCGATGATCTGCTCGACCAGCGAGGTACCCGAGCGCGGCATGCCCACCACGAACACCGGACGGTGTGAGTCCGAAGCGCCGGCGTGAGCCTGCGCCAGCGCCTCACGGGTGTAGATGCGCTTCATGTCATCGACGAAGCGCTCATGCGCTTGTCTATCGTAGGGGTCGGCAGCCATCTTCTGCAGTTCGTTGGCGCGCCGGTAACTGCGAAATGCCCGGGCGAAGTCCCCGACATCGTCGTGATATTTGCCGATCGCGTAGCGGATGTGGGCCTCATCGTGCGGTGCCAGGTCGCCGTCCGCGATCTGCTCGGCGCGTTTCGCCCAGCCGGCATCCGCTGGCGTCATCTTGCGCACGCCGGCGAGCGCCGCCCAGGCGTTCGGCGATGAGGGATCGATCTCCGCGGCACGCTTGAACAGGGTCTCGGCTTCATCGAGACGCCCCTCAGACCCCGCGATCTGGCCCAGGGCAACCAGCGCCGTCACGTTGCGCGGAGCGCTCCTCAGCGCCTTCTCGAGCAATTCCTTGGCATCACGCCAGCGGTTGAGCAGAACAAGACTGCTGGCCAGGTTGACCTGGGCGTCTACATATGTCGGCCGCAATTTCAGGGCACGTCGCAGCGGCGTCTCGGATTCGATGACCCGGCCGCGCCATCGAAGCACCGTGCCGAGGTTGTTATGGGCATCGGGCTTGCGCGTGTCGATGCCGATGGCGCGACGGAATTGATCCTCTGCGTCCGCGTAGCGACCCAGACTACAGAATGCCGCACCGAGATTGTTGCGTGCAATGGCGTGCCGGGAATCGATGCTCAACAGATTCTCGTAATAGTCCGCCGCCTCGGCCCACGCGCGCCGGGCCATGCACGCATCACCCTTGGCAAGAAGAGTTTGCACCTCGCCCGAGGCCTGGCGCGGCGAAGCCGGCTTGCCAGCCTCCACGGCGGCGGCCGGACTTGGAGTCAGTCGCTGCACCAGCGCCCGAGTCAGCTCATCGACCAGATCCCGGGCGACGCCCTTTTCGAGCAACCTCCACTTGAATGTGTTGGCGAGCTGGGCTCTCTGAAAGACGTTCAGGCGCAGGGGCAGAGCTTCCCGGTCCACCCGCTGAAAGAATCGTGGCAGGAACCTGCGCAGGTCCTTGGCCGAGGGGTCGGCTTCGGCATCGTTGCGCTGCTTGCCCGCGGCCGCTGCTTCGGTCCGCAACTCGAGGTCATCGGCCAGCGCGTTGCCAATGGCAGTCGCTTCGCGGGCATCCAGCCATTTAAACGGCATTGCTCGATCAACCCTTCCAGACGATTGCGAAATGGTACCCGATCCGCGGGTGCGTTAAGGGGTTCCATTTAGCGAAGATCATCACACTCAACCAAAGATTCACGCCGCGCACGTCACTATCCCCGGAAAGCGATGCCGGCCGTGGCGGCCGCCTTGCCCGGATGCTATTGGTGAGTGAACCGCTCGGCAAGCCCGACCACGGCGACGCCGGCGCTGATCAGCAACACCTGGACGGCGCTGGTGCGCGGGTCGGCGCGCCGATGCAGCCCGGGGATGAGCCCGGCGACCGCAATGTAGAGAAACCCCGCGGCGGCAAACGCCAACGCGTACGGCAAAACCCCGAGCGCGCGCCGCAACGCGAAATAGGCCACGATCGCCCCGATCACCGATGCGATGCCGGTGGCGAGATTGAAAAGCGCCGCCCGCTGCCGCGACAGGCCGGCCTGCACCAGGATGGCGAAGTCGCCCACGCGGTGTGGGATCTCGTGCGCGGCCACTGCGAAGGTGGTCAACACACCCAGCGCGCTACTGTTCAGAAACGCCGCCGCAATCAGTACTCCATCGAGTGCGTTGTGCACGCTGTCGCCAACCAGCACCAGGATCCCCGAGGCCCGCTCGCGCGAGTGAGCATTCTCACCGTCGCGACCTTCATGTCCGTGCGCATGCGCGTGCCACCACAGCACCAGCTTCTCAATGACGAAAAACACCCCCAGGCCCGCTAACAGCGTCAGCCCGATGCGATGCGCGCCGCCCGGAGCAGCGCCTTCCATCGCCTCGGGTAACAGCGCGAGAAGCGCGGCGCCCAGGAGCGCGCCGGTGGCGAAGCTGACGAAGTGCGGCAGGATGCGCGCGCTGCGCTCATCCGGCACCCACAGGAATAGCACCGCAACTGCGGCACTGGCGATGCCGCCGAACGCGGCGAACAGCATGATCCTCAGCAGCAGCGGCACGATGGCAGCCTCACGACTCGAGCCAGATGAGCGCCGCCATGCGGCCACACTGCCCGTCGCGGCGATAGGAAAAAAAGCGCGCCCGGTCGGTGTAGGTGCAGGCAGCGGCGCCGAACACGGCGGCAACCCCCAGCCGCTCAAGACGCCTGCGGGCAAGTGCTGCCAGATCGCACAGCCAGCGGCCGCGCGGACTGGCCGCGAATGCCCCTGCGGCCCCGCCGTCCTTCGCCAGCAAAGCGCTGCGCACCTCCTCACCCACTTCGAAGTGAGCCGGTCCGATACACGGCCCGAGCCACGCCATGAGCTCACCGGGTGCGACAGCGAGCGCCGCCACGGCCGCTTCCAGCACACCGGCCGCGAGCCCGCGCCAGCCGGCGTGCGCGGCGGCTACCGCGCAGCCATCCCGCGCGGCGAACAGCACCGGCAGACAGTCTGCCACCTGCACCGCGCAGACCGTCCCGGGACGGCGCGTCAGGGCGACATCCGCCGGCACTCCCGCGGCGGCGGCGGCACCGCTCGCATCGAGGTCGGCGACCGCGGTCCCGTGCACCTGCTCAACCCAGGCCGGCTGCCCCGGCAGGCGCAGCTGCTCGCACAGGCGGCGGCGGTTCTCGCCGACGGCCTGCGCGGCATCCCCGACGTGCGCAGCGATGTTGAGCGAGTCAAAGGGGGCCCGGCTGACACCCCCTGCGCGCAGCGTGAATGCGGCCTGCACGCCGGCCGGAGCAGGCCACTGCGGTGTGAGCACCCGAACCTCTGATGCGGCCGGGAAACTGCTCACCCGGCCTTCTCCTCGAGAGCTGCGATGAGCCCCTGCATGTCGGCCGGCAGCGGCGCCTGCCATTCCAACTCGCGGCCGGTGAGGGGGTGGCTCAGGGCCAGGCGCGCGGCGTGCAGGGCCTGGCGCGGGAAGCCTGCCAGCTGCGCGGCCAGCGCGCTCGCGCAGCCGGCAGGGATCCTGCGTCGCCCTCCGTACACCGGATCCCCCACCACCGGGAAACCAATGTGTGCCAGATGCACGCGAATCTGGTGCGTACGGCCGCTCTCGAGCGTGACGCGCGTGAGCGTATGGGCACGGAAACGCCTGAGGACGCGGTAGTGGGTGCGCGCGCTGCGGCCGTCCGCACGCACCGTCATGCGGGTGCGCTGGGTGCGGTGCCGCCCGATCGGCTGATCGACCGTGCCGCCGGCGGTCATGACGCCGCTGCAGACGGCGAGGTATTCGCGTGTGATCGCACGCTCAGCAAGGGCGGCGACCAGGGCCGTGTGGCTTTCGGGCGTGCGCGCCACCAGCAGCAAGCCGCTGGTGTCCTTGTCGAGGCGGTGCACGAGCCCTGCGCGCGGCACCAGCGCGAGCTTCGGATCGAGCGCCAGCAGCGCATTCTGCAGGGTGTGGCGGGCGTTGCCGGCACCGGGGTGCACGACAAGTCCGGCAGGCTTGTTGATGACCAAAAGCCAGCGATCCTTGAACACCACTTCCAGCGGCATGGCTTCGGCGTGCACCTGCGTGTGCGCCGGCAGCTGCGCGTTCAGGCGCACCTGTTCGCCCCCCAGCACCTTGTCCTTGCCGCGCAGCGGCCGGCCGTCGACCTGGACCGCCCCGTCGGCAATCCAGGCCGCGAGCCTTGCGCGCGAGTACTGCGGCAGGACTCTCGCGAGGGCCTGGTCGAAGCGCAGGCCTGCGGCCTCCGGCGGCAGGGTCAGGGCATGCGTGCGGAACTCCACGGGCGCGTGCGCAGTCGGAAGTCCAGGATTCGTTATACTCGGCGCACTCACACGGCGCGTAGCCAAAGAAAGGCCCTTTCCAGATGTTCCGGTCCGGTCCCGTGCGCGGCGGCATGCTCGCGTTGTGTGTCGTCCTGCTTGCCGTTTCCGGGTGCCGCTCGCACCGGGAGAAAGAGGACAAGAAGCTCACCCCCGAGATTCTCTACAAGAAGGCTCACAAAAGTCTCGATTCCTACGATTTCAACGGCGCCATCAAGAGCTATGAGCTGCTGGTATCGCGCTTTCCATTCACCGACGAGGCACGCCAGGCGCACCTCGACCTGATCTACGCATACTACCGCGCCGGCGAGGGCGAGTCCGCCACCGACGCCGCCGAGACCTTCATCCGCGAGAACCCAACGCACCCGCGCGTCGACTACGCCTGGTACATCAAGGGCCTGGTCGACTTCGAGCGCACGCCCAATGCGATCGAGCATCTGTTCCGCGCCGACCTGAGCAAGCGCCCGCCGAGCACGGCACGCAAGGCGTTTGCCGCCTTCAAGACCGTTGTGGAACAGTACCCCAAGAGCGAGTACGCGCACGATTCGCTGCAGCGCATGGTGTACCTGCGCGACCGGCTGGCGAGCTACGAGGTGCACGTGGCGCGCTACTACTTCAAGCGCGGCGCCTATATCGCAGCCGCCCAGCGCTCCAAGAACGCGGTCGAGCAGTACGACGGAGCCCCGGCGGTGCAGGAAGCGCTCCAGATCATGATCGAATGCTATGACCGGCTGAACCTTGAGCCCCTCGCCACGCAGGCCCGCCAGGTCTATGCGGCGAACTACTCCGGCGCGGTGCGCACTTCCGAGGCCGAGGTGAAAAAGCCCTGGTGGAAGCTGTGGTAACGCGCGCGCGGGGCGCAAGGCAGCTTCAGCGGCGGTAGCCGCTGGTGATGGGATAGCGCCAGTCGCGTCCGAAGGCGCGGCGGCTGACGCGCACCCCCGGCGGCGCCTGCCGCCGCTTGTATTCGTTGCGCTTCACCAGATCGAGCACGCGGGCGGTGGTGGCGCGGTCGAAACCGCGCGCCTCGATCTCATCGACCGACAGGTCCTCCTCGATGAACGCTTCCAGTATCGCGTCCAGAACCTCGTAGGGCGGCAGCGAGTCGGAGTCCTTCTGATCGTGGCGCAATTCCGCGGATGGCGCGCGCTCGATCACGCGCTGCGGAATGACGGCACCCAGGGAATTGCGGTAGCGGGCCAGGCGGTAGACTAAAAGCTTGCTGCAGTCCTTGATCGGGGCGAAACCTCCGGCCATATCGCCGTACAGCGTCGCATAGCCCACCGCCATCTCGCTCTTGTTGCCGGTGGTCAGCAGCATGCGGCCGGTCTTGTTCGACAGTCCCATGAGCAAGAGCATCCGGCAGCGCGACTGAATGTTCTCCTCGGTCGCATCCGCGGCAACGCCTGCGAACTCATCCTTGAGCGTCGCGAGCGTCGCTTCGAACATGCTCTCGATGGACAGCACGCTGTACTTCACTCCCAGGGTCTGCGCCTGCGCCTTGGCGTCGGCGAGACTCATCGGCGAGGTGTAGCGCGAGGGCATCATCACGGCGTGCACGCAGTCCTTGCCGAGCGCGTCCACCGCAATCGCCAGGGTGAGCGCCGAATCGACGCCACCGGACAGTCCCATCACGACTCCGGGGAAGCCGTGCTTGCCGACGTAGTCGCGTACCCCGAGCACGAGTGCGCTGTAGACACTCGCCTCATCTGAGAGCTCGGCGGCGACGGCGCCGGCGGATGGAACCACCTTGCCGCGCGCATCGCGCACGAACTCGCCGGTGAAGATGCCCGCCTCGAACGGCGGCGCGCGCATCACCACCTCGCCCTGCGCATCCATGATGAATGAGTTGCCATCGAACACCAGCTCATCCTGTCCCCCGACCAGGTTCACGTAGGCGAGCGGCAGGCCGACATCGCGCGCACGCTCGCGCGCGATGTCCTCGCGCTCGCGCTGCTTGTGGATCTCATAGGGCGAGGCATTGATGACCACCAGCAGCTGCGCGCCATCCGCGCGCGCGAGCTGCACGGATTCGGGCACCCAGATGTCCTCGCAGACCAAAAGTCCGATCCGAAAGCCGGCGACCTGCGCCACGCTCGGCTGGGCGCCGGCGCGAAAATAACGCTTCTCGTCGAACACCTTGTAGTTGGGCAGCTCGGCCTTGCGGTGAATCGCGGCGATCTCGCCGCGCACGATCAGCGCGGCGGAGTTGTAGATGCCGGCGCGGGTGTATTCCGGAAATCCCACCATGACCGCGATGTCGGTCACTGCACTTTTTACCTGTGCCAGACCCTGCTCGATCTGCCGGCGGAAGCCGCGATGAAACAGCAGATCCTCGGGCGGGTAGCCCGACAGCGTGAGCTCCGGATAGAGCACGAGGTCCGCGCCCCTCTCGCGCGCGTGGCGCGCGCTTTCGATGACACGCGCGGCATTGCCGCGCACGTCCCCGACCAGCAGGTTCAGCTGCGCCAGCGCGATCTTGAGAGACTCACTCATGAGGGCGGTCCGCACCGCCAGGGTTCCACAGCTTAGCGTCGCTTAGCCCGGGCGCGGCGCGGCGGGCCTCGCGGGGCTTTGGCCTTCTTCGGCCCCGTAGCGGCGGCCTTGGCGCGCCTGGCAGGCTTGGCGGGCGCCCGGCGCGGGCGGTGCGGCATCGCGCGCGCGCGCCGCCGCGGACGCAGCAGCTCGCTCATGGCCGAGCCGAGCTCGGCGGGTGACTTCACCGTGCGCACGCCGGCTGCCTCGAAGGCTGCGTATTTGTCGGCCGCGGTGCCCTTGCCTCCGGCCACGATGGCGCCGGCGTGGCCCATGCGTTTGCCCGCCGGCGCGGTGACGCCGGCGATGTAGGCCACCACCGGCTTGGTGACAAACCGGTGGATATAGCGCGCGGCGGCTTCCTCGTCGCTGCCGCCAATTTCACCGACCAGGATTATGCCCTCGGTGCGCGGGTCGCGCTCGAACAGCTCGAGCACATCGATAAAGTTCATGCCGCGCACCGGGTCGCCGCCGATGCCGACGCAGGTGCTCTGGCCGAGCCCCTCGTTGGTGGTCTGGAATACGGCCTCGTAGGTGAGCGTGCCGGAGCGCGACACGATGCCCACCGCGCCCTTCTTGTGGATGAAGCCGGGCATGATCCCGATCTTGCATTCCTCGGGGGTGATGACGCCGGGGCAGTTCGGGCCGACGAGGCGCGTGGCGGCGCCTGCCAGCACCGCCTTCACGCGCACCATGTCGTTGACCGGCACCCCTTCGGTGATACACACCGCAAGCTCGATACCGGCATCGCTCGCCTCGAGTATCGAATCCGCAGCCCCCGGGGCCGGCACGTAGATCATGCTGGCCGTGGCTGCGGTGGCGCGCACCGCATCCTTGACCGTGTCGAAGACCGGCAGGCCGAGGTGCTTCTGGCCGCCGCGGCCGGGCGTCACGCCGCCGACCAGGCGCGTACCGTAATCAAGCGCGGCCTGCGAGTGAAAGGTGCCCTGCTTGCCGGTGAAGCCCTGGCAGATCACCCGGGTGTTGCGGTTGACGAGAATGCTCATTTCTTTTTGCCCGCCAAGGCTACGACCTTGCGCGCGGCGTCGGTCAGATCCGCGGCGGCCGTGATGGTGAGCCCGCTCTTTGCCAGCATCTCGCGCGCCAAGGGCGCATTGGTGCCCTCCAGGCGCACTACCACGGGCACTTTCACACCCACCTTCTTCACCGCGTTGATGATGCCATCGGCGATGAGATCGCAGCGCACGATGCCGCCGAAGATGTTTACCAGCACGGCGCGCACTCTGGAGTTGGACAGGATGAGCTCGAATGCCGCCGTGACGCGCTCGCTGGTCGCCCCGCCACCGACGTCAAGAAAGTTGGCAGGCGCCCCGCCGTGCAGCTTGATCAGATCCATGGTCGCCATCGCAAGACCTGCGCCGTTCACCATGCAGGCGATGTTGCCGTCGAGGGACACGTAGTTGAGGTCGTGCTCGGCGGCGCGTCGCTCCATCGGGTCTTCCTGGCTCATATCGCGCAGCTGCGCAAACTCGGGGTGACGGTAGAGCGCGTTGGGATCGATGTTGATCTTGGCATCGAGCGCCAGCAGTGCGCCTTCGCGGGTCACGATCAGCGGGTTCACTTCTAGCAGGCTCAAGTCCTTCTCGATGTACAGCCGGTACAGCGCTGCCGCGAGCGACTGGAACTGCCCGATCAGCGTTGCGGCAAGCTTCAGGCCGAAGGCGATCTCGCGCGCCTGGTGGGCGAGAAGGCCTGCGGCCGGGTGAATGCTGACCGCGAGGATCTTCTCGGGCGTCTCGCGCGCCACCTGCTCGATGTCCATGCCGCCGGCGACGGAGGCGATGAGGGCAATGCGGGAGCGCTCGCGATTGAGCGTGAGCGACAGATAGATCTCGCGCGCGATGTCCGAGCCGCTCTCGACATAGATGTGCTCTACCGGCAGACCTTCCGGGCCGGTCTGCGCGGTCACCAGGCGAGTGCCGATGAGTCCCGCGGCTGCGGCAGCGACCGCCTCAAGGTCGCGCACCACTTTCACGCCGCCCGCCTTTCCGCGCCCGCCGGCGTGCACCTGGGCCTTGACCACCCATAGCGTGCCCCCGATCGCGCGGGCGGCCTCCTGCGCCTCCTGCGCCGTCGAGGCCACCTGGCCGGCCGGGACCTCGATGCCGTAGGTTCGGAACAGCTCCTTGGCCTGGTACTCGTGCAGGTTCATCGCTACAGCCGCTCATGCATCAGGCGCGCATTCTGCTCGATAATGCCCGCGGCTGGCCAGCCGCACCGCCGTTGCGATGCGGGTCGCGTTTCCGCCTCGGGCGGAGATGCTAGAGTCGCCAACCTCCAATCCAACGCCCTGCCAGCCACTTGCCTGAACCGTCGCTCAGCGCCGCCGCCCCGTCCGTGACGCCGAGCGATTTCGCCTGGCGGGTGATCGGGCTGCTGAACCTGTACCGGTTGCTGGTGCCGCTGGTGCTCTTGGCGATACAGGCCTTCGCCGGCCCGGACTGGAGCCTGGTGACCGAGCGCCCCAGGCTCTTCGTCGGCTCATGCATTGCCTATTTCACCGCGGCGGTGCTTTTGGTCATCGCGCGCCGCCTGCACTGGTCGAGTCTGCGCATCGTCGCACTCGTCAATGCGAGCGTCGATGCGCTCGCTATCGGACTTATTCTCTATGCGAGCGGCGGCGTTGCCAGCGGCCTCGGCATCCTGCTGGTGCTGCCGGTCCTCGCCCTCACCGTCCTGGCCGGCCCGCGCGACGCGTTCCTGATCGCCGCGGTCGCCGCTCTCGCGGTTCTCACGCAACAGGTGTTCGCCGGCTCGGTAAACGGTGCGCCCACTACCGACTATGTCACCGCCGGTTTCTTCGGGATGGTGCTGTTCGTGGTGGCCCTGGCCATGCGCCCGGTCGCCAACCGTCTGCGCGAGAGCGAAGCGCTGGTGCGGCGCCAGGAACTGGACCTCGCTAACATGGCGCAGTTGTCCCAGTACATCGTGCAGCACCTGCGCGAGAGCATCCTGGTGCTCGACGTGCAGGACCGCATCCGCCTCATCAACGAATCGGCCGCTCAGATTCTCGGCGATCAGCGTGCCTACCCCGACGCGCTCATCGGTGAGGCTTCGCCCCGACTCCTTTATCTGCTCGAGTCGTGGCGCAAGGCGAGCGGGGCCGGGGGAGCCGCCGCGTCAGCGGAGCAGACCTTCGTCGGCGCGGATGGGGCTCGCCTCATCCGCCCGCACTTCGCGCCCCTTGGCGAGCTCAATCCAGGACCGGTGCTCATCTTTCTTGAGGACACGAGCGTCATCGAGGAGAAGGTCCAGCAGTCGAAGCTTGCGGCCCTGGGGCGCCTGAGCGCCAGCATCGCGCACGAGATCCGAAACCCGGTCGGCGCGATGAGCCACGCCGGCCAGCTGCTCGCCGAATCCCCCCACCTGAGGGCCGAGGATCAGCGTCTCACCCAGATCATCCGCAGCAACGCCGAGCGGGTGAGCGGCATCATTGATAATGTCCAGCGGCTCGCGCGTCGGCAGGAAGCGCATCTTGAGCGCCTGCCGCTTGGCGCATGGATCGATGAGTTCCGGCAGGAGTTCTGCGAGACGATGCAGTGGCCCCCTGCACGCCTTAAGGTGAGCAGCGCAAGCCCTGCGCTCGAGGTGCGCGTGGACCCCGACCAGCTGCGGCAGATCGTGTGGAATCTGTGTGAGAATGCCCTCAAGCACGCGATCGGGGAGTCTGCCGAGCAGAGTGTCGAGATACGATATGGCCGCATGACCGGAAGCGACCGACCGTTCCTGGAAGTTGCCGATCGCGGCGCCGGCGTGGCGAGCGAGCACGCCGACCGCATGTTCGAGCCGTTCTACAGCGGTGGGCGCGGCACGGGACTCGGGCTGTTTCTCGCCCGCGAGCTGGCTCAAGCCAACGGAGCGGCGCTGCTGTACGAGCCGCGGCCAGGGGGCGGCAGCATTTTCAGGCTGGTGTTTGCGGATCCGCGCCGATGGGAGTGGTGATGAACGAAGCAGCCGCGGGCAATCGCACCGAGGCGCCGGTGGTGCTCGTGGTGGACGACGAGCCCGACCTGGTCGAGCTGGTGAGCCTCACCCTGAGCCGCATGAGCATGAAGACGCGCACGGCGCCCGATCTTGGCAGCGCTCGACGCCTTCTGAAGAGCGAACGTTTCGATCTGTGCCTCACCGACATGCGCCTGCCCGACGGGGACGGCCTCGACCTGGTGGCGTGGATACAGGAGAACCGTGCCACGGTTCCCGTCGCGGTCATCACCGCACACGGCAACGTCGAGTCCGCCGTGCGGGCGCTGAAACTCGGGGCCTTCGACTTCGTGTCGAAGCCACTGGATCTTGGCGTGCTGCGCAAGCTGGTCGGCAGCGCGATCAAGCTGCGCTCGGGCATCGATGAGCAGACCGCCACGACTTTGCGCACCCCGCGCCTGCTCGGCAGCTCGGCGGTCATGGAGCAGCTGCGCGAGATGATCAGCCGAGTGGCCCGCAGCCAGGCCCCGGTGCACATCTGCGGGGAGTCCGGCACGGGCAAGGAGCTCGTCGCGCGCATGATCCATGAGAGTGGCGCGCGGCGCGAGGGACCGTTCGTAGCCGTCAACTGCGGCGCCATCCCGACCGAGCTGATGGAGAGCGAGCTGTTCGGGCACAAGCGCGGCAGCTTCACGGGAGCCGTGGCCGACAAGAAGGGCCTGGTTCAGACAGCGGAAGGCGGCACGCTGTTTCTCGATGAGGTGGCCGATCTGCCGCTGCATATGCAGGTGAAGCTGCTGCGCGTGGTGCAGGAGAAGAGCGTACGGCCGGTCGGGGAGGCGCGCGAAGAGACGGTCGATGTGCGCATCCTCTCCGCCACGCACAAGAATCTTCCGGATCTGGTCGCCCAGGGGCTCTTCCGGGAGGACCTGTTCTATCGCATCAACGTCATCGAGCTGCGCGTCCCGGCGCTGCGCGAGCGCAGCGCCGACATCGGCCAGATCGCCGCCGCCATCCTGCGGCGCGTGAGCCGCCGTGCCGGCGGCCCCTCGCCCGAGATCTCGAAAGAAGCCCTGGCGACGCTTTCCGCCTACCCCTTCCCGGGCAATGTGCGAGAGCTCGAGAACGTGCTGGAACGGGCCGTGACGCTGTGCACCGGCGGGGTGATCACCCCGGAGCACATCCGACTGCGCGCCAGCTCCCCGGCTCCGGAGACCGAAATCAGTGCCGCCGTCTCCAGCGCTGCCCCGGGCGACATGGCGCTCGGCAGTCAGCTGGAGACCATCGAGCGGGACGCCATCATCAAGGCACTCGAGAAGACGCGCTACAACAAGACCGCGGCCGCAAAGCTTCTGGGCATGAGCTTTCGGGCCTTGCGCTACCGCATCAAGAAGCTCGGGATCGAGTGAATGCCAGGGTGACGATTTGGGTCACTTTGTGACGCGCCCCTGAGCTTCTGGCGTCAGTCTGCGACAGGCATTAAGTTAAACCAGTCGCGCGAACATGACTTCTTTGCTTTTACTATCAAAGAGTTATGGATTAGCCGTTCTCATGGCACGCGCCTTGCTCTTCCTTGCTCAGCCGGGCGCCCTTTTTGCGCTACTGGTTTTGTTACCTAAACTTTCAGGAGTATTTCTAATGAAGGCTTTGCAAAAGGGTTTTACCCTCATCGAGCTGATGATCGTGGTCGCGATCATCGGTATTCTCGCCGCGATCGCGATCCCGGCGTATCAGGACTACACCGTCCGTTCGAAGGTCACTGAAGGCTTGAACCTCGCCGGCTCTGCCGAAGTTGCTGTCGCCGACGGTTACCAGTCGAACGACATCGTCGGTGTGGGTGCTGCGCAGGCCCAGTGGCTGGCCGAGTGGAAGCCCACCAAGTACGTGTCGAACGTGACGATTGGCGCGGCTAGCGGTGTGATCACCGTGACCTACGGCACCAATACGCCGCAGATCTCGGGCAGCACGATCCTCCTGAGCCCGTTCATCGGCAAGGCGGCCCTCGTGACCAACCTGTCGGGTCCCATCGACTGGGCGTGCACCTCAACGGGTAATACCACCGCCAACGGCGAAGGGTTGACCCCCGCTCTGGGCTCCGTCCTGTCGCGGTACGCGCCGACGCAGTGCAAGTAAGCAAAACGACTCGTCAGTCCTTCTGAACTGACGTTCCATGAGCCCCGGCCACCTGGCCGGGGCTTTTCTTTGGGGGTCCTGAACCAATTGTGACGCGCACCCCGCCGACCGTGCCGGCTCGCCCTCAGAATCATAAGGAGATATGACAATTGCGCAGCCCGGCTGCTCAGGTAAACTGACTGTCCGGCTTACTTTGCTTGCCATAAGCCTATGAATGACAACGCTTCTTTGGCGCTCAGCGGTGCCCGCACCGGTCTTGGGGGCCTGCCCCAGCGACTGGTGCAGGACGGGCTGATCGAGGAGGCGGCCATGCTGGAGGCTGTCAACCTCGCCCGCGAGCGCAAAACGAGCGTCGTGACGCAACTCGTCGCGAGCGGGGCGGCGAACGCGCGCGATATCGCGATCGCCGCGTCCAACGAATACGGTGTACCGCTGTTTGACCTGGACGCGGTAAATGTGGACCTCGATTCCATCCGCCTGGTCAGCGACAAGCTGCTGGCCAAGCATCGGGTACTGCCGCTGTTCCGCCGCGGCAAACGGCTGTTTCTCGCGGTGGCCGATCCCACCAACCTGCACGCGATCGATGAGGTCAAGTTTCAGACCAGCCTCGGCATCGAAGCGATCATCGTCGAGGACGATAAGCTGCAGACGGCCATCGACAAGGCGCTCGAGCAGGTCGACAACCAGATGTCGGCCCTCACCGATGACTCAGACGTCGACCTCGATTCGCTCGAGGTCACCGGCGGGGAGGACGAGCTCGACGACAAGGTCGGCCGCGACGATGTCGAAGACGCCCCCATCGTGCGCTTCGTCAACAAGGTCATGCTCGATGCCATCCGGCGCGGCGCGTCGGACATCCACTTCGAGCCGTTCGAGAAGATGTATCGGGTGCGCCTGAGAATGGACGGCGTGTTGAAGGAGATCGCACAGCCGCCCGTGCAGCTGGCCTCGAAGATGTCCGCGCGCCTGAAGGTTATGTCGCGGCTGGACATCGCCGAGCGGCGCGTTCCGCAGGACGGCCGCATCAAGATGAAACTGTCGAAGAATCGTGCCATCGACTTTCGCGTCAGCACCTGCCCGACGCTGTTCGGCGAGAAGATCGTGCTGCGCATCCTTGACCCCGCGCAGGCCTCGCTCGGCATCGATTCGCTCGGTTACGAGCCTTTCCAAAGAGAGCTGTACACCAAATACCTGGCCAAGCCGCAGGGCATGATCCTGGTGACCGGCCCTACCGGCAGCGGCAAGACCGTGTCGCTGTATACCGGCCTCAACATCCTCAATCGCGAGGACACCAACATCTCCACCGCCGAGGATCCGGCGGAAATCAATCTGCCGGGCGTCAACCAGGTCAACGTCAATCCCAAGGTGGGCCTGACCTTCGCGGCCGCCATGCGCGCGTTCCTGCGGCAGGACCCCGATGTCATCATGGTGGGCGAGATCCGCGACCTCGAGACGGCCGAGATCGCCATCAAAGCGGCGCAGACCGGACACCTCGTGATGTCAACCCTGCACACCAATGACGCGCCGCAAACACTCACGCGCATGATCGACATGGGGGTCAAGCCCTACGCCATTGCCACCTCCGTCAGCCTCATCATTGCGCAGCGCCTCGCGCGGCGCCTGTGCAACCAGTGCAAGCAGCTGCGGGAAATTCCCAAAGAGGCGTTGATCAAGGAGGGCTTCGAGGAAGCCGACGTTGCGCAGGGACTCAAGATTTTTGCCCCCAAGGGGTGCAGCAACTGCACCGATGGTTACAAGGGGCGTACCGGCATCTATCAGGTCCTGCCGATCACCGAATCGATCGCGCGCATCATTCTTGCCGCGGGCAGCGCTGTGGATATCGCAGCGCAGGCCGCCAAGGACGGCGTCTGGGATCTGCGCCGCGCAGGACTCGAGAAGGTGAAGAACGGCTTGACCAGTCTCGAGGAAGTTAACAGCGTCACGGTCGAGTGACGCGAACGGAAGTGACTCATGGCTCAGGCAGCAGCAACTGGCACGGTTCGGACGATCAAGCGCGATACCGCATTCACCTGGGAGGGACGCGACAAGCGCGGCGCACGCGTCACCGGCAAGAGCCTGGCGCCCGACGAGGCGACCCTGCGCGCGGAACTGCGCCGCCAGGGCGTGGCGCCCTCGAAGATTCGCAAGCAGCGTCAGATCAGCAGGGGCGGCAAGGTCAACGCAGGCGATATCGCGGTTTTTGCCCGCCAGCTCGCCACCATGCTGACCGCGGGCATCCCGATGGTGCAGGCGTTCGAGATTGTCGGCAGTGGCAACGACAAGCCGGCGATGCGCAAGCTGATCCTCGACATCAAGGCGGAGGTGGAGGGGGGCACCTCCTTGCACGAGTCGCTCGCCAAACATCCCCTGTATTTCGATGACCTGTTTGTGAGCCTGGTCGAGGCGGGTGAGCAGGCCGGTGCGCTGGAGTCTTTGCTGGAAAAGGTCGCGACCTACAAGGAAAAGACCGAGGCGCTGAAGAAGAAGGTGAAGAAGGCGCTGTTCTACCCGGCCGCGGTGCTGGCCGTGGCGGTCCTGGTTACCATCATCCTCCTGGTGTTTGTAATTCCGCAGTTCGAGGCCCTGTATAAGGGCTTCGGCGCCGACCTGCCCGCCTTCACCCTGTTCGTGATTGGCATTTCAAAAATCGTGCAGCACCAAGGCTTCTACATGCTTGCCGTGGCGGTCGCGGCCGTATTCACCTTCAACTATTTCAGGAAGCGCTCAAGGGCCATGCGCGAGAGCCTCGACCGCTTGACGCTCAAACTCCCCGTCATCGGTCCCATCATGCGCAAGGCGGCGATTGCACGCTACGCGCGCACCCTGTCAACGATGTTCTCCGCCGGCGTGCCTCTGGTCGAAGCCCTGGAGTCGGTATCCGGTGCGACCGGCAATATCGTCTATGAGAACGCGGTGCTCAAAATGAAGGACGAGGTGGCGACCGGTCAGCGTCTGCAGCGCGCGATGGAAAACACCGGACTGTTCCCCAACATGGTCAACCAGATGATCGCGGTCGGCGAGGAATCCGGCTCGCTCGACGAGATGTCGGCCAAGGTCGCGAGCTTCTACGAGGCCGAGGTCGACAACGCGGTTGACGCCATGTCGAGTCTGCTCGAGCCGCTGATCATGGTGGTTCTGGGCGTGCTCGTGGGCGGCCTGGTGATCGCGATGTACCTGCCGATATTCAAGCTCGCCTCGGTGGTGTGACGCGGGTCGCTCAGTTCTTCGCCTAATCGGCCAGGCGCCGCGCCCCATGCGCGGCGCTCTCGTCATGCCAATCCAGGGGCGGTCATGTCCGTAGTTGCGCTGCTAGCCGGCTCGCCCGCCCTGTTCATTGGCACCTGTGTGATCCTCGGCCTTGCGGTCGGCAGTTTCCTCAACGTGGTCATCTACCGTCTGCCGATCATGCTCGAGCGGCAGTGGCGTGAGCAGTGCGCGGAGATCTCGCATCCGGATCCGGCGGCGATGACGCTGCCGGTGAGCGCGCTCGAACCCTTCAACCTCGTCGTGCCGCGCTCGGCCTGCCCGGCCTGCAAAGCCCCCATCGGCGCGTGGCGGAACATTCCGCTGCTGTCCTGGCTCGTTCTGAGAGGGCGCTGCATATGCTGCCGCACGTCCATCTCGATTCGCTATCCGGCGGTAGAGGCGCTCACCGCGCTGCTCAGCGCTTGCGTGGCCTGGCAGTTCGGTTTCGGAGCGCCGGCGCTGGCAGCGATGGTTCTCACCTGGTTCCTCATTGCCCTCGCCTTCATCGATGTCGATCACCAGCTGCTGCCGGACAATCTCACGCTGCCGCTGTTGTGGAGCGGACTCTTCCTGAGTCTGTTCGGCACGCACCCAGGCGGCGTGGCGATTCCGGTGGACGTGCGCTCGAGTCTGATCGGTGCAATAGCCGGTTACGCGAGCCTGTGGAGCGTCTATCATCTGTTCCGGCTGGTCACGGGTAAGGAAGGCATGGGGTACGGTGACTTCAAGCTGTTTGCCGCGCTGGGCGCGTGGCTCGGCTGGCAGATGCTGCTGCCGATCATCCTGATCGCCGCTACCGCTGGCGCCCTGGTCGGAATCGCCCTCATCGCCATGCGGCGTCAGAACCGCGCGACTCCCATCCCGTTCGGCCCGTTCCTCGCACTTTCCGGGTGGCTGGCGCTGATGGCCGGACCGCGTCTGGCGACAGGCTATCCCGGCCTGTTTCCCGGCTACGGGTGAGCAGGCGCGGATGAGCGCACGCGTATACCGGGTCGGACTGACAGGGGGGATCGCCAGCGGCAAGTCGACGGCGGCGAAGTTCTTCGGCGCCTTAGGCGTGCCGATCCTCGACAGCGACCAGGTCGCGCGCGACGTGGTCGAACCCGGACAGCCCCCGCTCGAGCGCCTGGTCGAGCGCTTCGGGCCCAGTATTCTGACCCCCGATGGGCATCTTGACCGGCCCGCCCTGCGTGACATCGTGTTCTCGGACCCCAAAGCCCGCGCGGATCTGGAGGCGCTGACGCACCCGGCTATCGGGGCTGCCATGGAGGCTCACTCCGCGGTGGCCGGCGGCCCCTACCAGATTCTCGTCATCCCGCTGCTGGTGGAAAAGAACCTCCGCTCTCACGTGGATCGGGTGCTGGTGGTGGACTGCGAGGAGGCTCTGCAGCTACGCCGCCTGCACGAGCGTGACGGCTCAACGCCCGAGCAGGCGCAGGCCATTCTCGACGTGCAGGCGACGCGTGCGGCGCGCCTCAAAGCGGCCAACGACGTGATCCGTAACGATTCGAGCATGAGCGCCGTGCGCGAGCAGGTCGCGGCCCTGCACGCCCGCTACCTCGAGTTCGCCGCTGGCGCGCGCGGCTGATCCGCACATCGGCGCGACGTTTACGGGCAGCGCATGCCCAAGCACAATACCGGCGTGACGCAATCCTCTGCCCCCGAAACCGGACGGTCTGCCTCAGCCGAAGCCGATACCGGCGTGCTGGTCTTCGAGCAACCGCTCAACGAGCGGATGCGTACCTTCCTGCGCCTGGATTTCCTTTATAATCAAGCGCTTTATCACAACGAGATGGCGAGCCCCTGGGGGAGCCGGGCGGCGATGTCGGGCCTGATCGACATCCTGGCGATCGCCACCCGCGGGGATGTGCGCTCGGACGTGCTGAAGGAGCTGGAGAGCCAGCTCACCAGCCTGAGTGAGTTCCAGTCCAACCCCGGCGTGGACGCGGCGCGGCTCAAGACCCTCACCTCGAACCTGCAGCGGCTGCGCTCCGACCTGATGAGCGCAGGATCGGCATTCCTGCAGCCGCTGCGCGATTCGGAGTTCATCAGCGCCATCAAGCTTCGCAGTGCGATCCCCGGAGGCACCTGCGAGTTTGACCTCCCCGATTACTATTTCTGGCTCACGCAGCCGGACGATGCACGCATGCGCAGCTTCAGTCAGTGGCTGGGATTGCTGCGCCCCATGTGCGATGCGATCGCGGAACTGCTATGGCTCACGCGCCAGAATGGCCGCGCCCGCCAGGAGATTGCCAAGGGCGGCACCTTCCACATTACCTTCGAGCGCGACAATCCCCTGCAGCTGCTGCGCCTCTCGCTGCCGGCCTCCGCCGGCCTGTACCCGGAGATCAGCGGCAGCCACCATCGCTGCAGCGTGCGTTTCCTCGCCTGGCAAGGGCTGGCCGCACGCCCGAAGCAGGCCGAGGAAGACGTGCCCTTCATGCTCAGCTGCTGCCCGTGAGAGGGCGTCACTGAACTGTCCTGCGGTGAGCCCGGTGCGCGTCAAATGCCCGACCTGCCGTCGCGATCTGGATTGGGCAACCGCGCCGTTTCGCCCGTTCTGCAGCGAGCGTTGCCGCCTGATCGATCTGGGCGCGTGGCTTTCCGAGCAGCGCGCCATCGCAGGTGACAGCGTCTCGGCTGAGAACGATAGCGAGCCTCAGGATCCAGCACCGAAAGGAGGGTTGTAGAGGCATGAGGTTCCGACTCAAGGCGTTCGGCCTGCATCTGGCCGGCAGCACTTGCGCGCTATCCGTGATCCTGGGCGGTATGTACCTCGGCTGGTATCGCGGGCCTGGCTGGTATCTGTCCGGCGTCGCACGCGTGGTCGTCGTCCTGGGACTCGTGGATGTGTGCCTCGGCCCCACGCTCACCCTGATCATCGCCAATCCGCGCAAGCCGCGTCGCTTGTTCGTGCGCGACATCGGCACGATCGTGGCCGTACAGATCGTGGCGCTCGCTTACGGCGCGATGACCGTGTGGCAAGGGCGGCCGCTCTACTACACCTTCTCCGTGGATCGTCTGGAAATGGTGCAGGCATCGGATCTGAAGCCCGAGCAGATCGCGCTGGCGCAACGTCAGAACCCGGCCCTCGCTCCGCACTGGTACAGCCGGCCGCGCTGGATCTGGGCGCCGTTGCCGGAGGATCCGCAGGAGCAAGCGAAGATCGTGAATGGGGCGCTCTTCGGCGGCGATGACGTCATTCAAATGCCGCGCTACTTCAAACCCTGGAACCAGGCACTGCCGCAGCTGCGCACGAAACTCCAGGCAGTGGGTGACATGCACGACCTGAACAAGCGGGAAAAGGCGGACCTCACGGCGCGCGTGTCGGCGCTCGGTCTGGCTCCCGTGCAGAAAAATGCCATGATCCTGTGGGGTGGCACCCGGCAGGAGCTGGTGGTCTTTGATGTGAATTCCCTGCGCATCAGCGCGATCCTCAGGGTCGACTGAACTCCTGACGGCGCCCCCGGTTCCGATCTGGTACTGGCGTCACGCTCGCGCGCCAGCGCCACGTTTAACATATGGCAATGCCCTCAGCCGCCCGCTACCGCCTCTATTCGCTGGCTGCGCTGTACGCGCTGCCCTACGTGGCGATGCTGTGTTTTTGCGCCCGGCACGGCAGCAAACCGCGCAGCGTGCTCGCACTGCTCGCCACCACCGCTCTCGTTTCGCTCCTGCTGGCCGGATGCACACGTACCTGGCGCCGCTTCTTCCTCGCTTACTTCCCGCTGCTCATCGTCAGCATCGCGTACGCCGGTTATGCCCTCGTATACGGCATCGTGCCGGGGCGGACGCTCGGACTTGTGCTGCTGAGCGCGACCTCTGAGGAGATTCGTGGGCTCCTGATGCTGTGGCCGCACAAGTGGCTGCTGCTGCCGTTGGTCGCAGCCCCTGCGGCCTATCTGTGGCTCGCCTGGCGATTGCCGGAGTGGCCCATATTTGCCGGCAAAGCCAACTTCGCGGCGCGCGCGATCCTGGTGCTTACCCTTCCCGTCACGGCGTACGCAGCGAGCAGCACGGTACAGCTGGTCGACGGCATCGCGCTCAATCCCGTGGCCGGCAGTGTGATGTTCTTTGCCGGTCAGCTGCCGCGCACGCGCGCGGAACTTCGCGGCGCCTTTGTCGAAAAGCTGCCGTTTCACGCAACGCCGGTCACCGCTGAGGAGGTTCACGTCCTTATCGTCGGTGAATCGGCCCGGCGCGGCTCTTGGTCGATCTACGGTTACCAGCGCCCTACCACGCCCTACCTGGAACGTGTAAAGGATGAGTTGATCCTGCTTCGCCACGTTACGGCGGACGCCAATCTCACGGCACTCGCCGTGCCCATGATCCTGACCGGAATCGCTCCGCAGGAGCTGGCGGGGCAGGCGTTGCACGGCAACCTGCTGGATGTCGCAAAGGAAGCGGGCTACACCACCTCCTGGCTGGTGAATCAGGACATCAAGGTATCGACCTCCATCGGCATCACCCCGGATCACCTCGAGTATCCGCCGGAGATGCGGCTGGACCTGTGGGGGCGCAACGTCTCGGACGGCGAGCTGCTTGGGGCTTACCGTCGTGAACTCACCCGGGCAGGGTCGCCACGTTTCATCGGCATGCACGTCATGGGCTCGCACTGGGAATACTATCGGCGCTATCCGCCAAGCTTTCAGCGCTTCGGTCAGACACCCCAACTCACCCCCATGTCGATAGGTCTGCGCGGGCAGAGCAGGGACCAGGCCGTGCTCGACTCCTACGATAACAGCGTGCTGTATACCGATTGGTTCCTCGAACAAGTGATCGAGGCTGCGCGCAAACTGCGCGTGCCGGTGACCGTGACTTTCGTCCCCGACCACGGTGAATGTCTGTCAGCGCTTGATCAGGGGCTCGCAGGTCACGGCGGAGCGCAGTACAACGTTTCGGAATTTCAGATCCCGGCCCTGGTGTGGGTAAACGATTACTATCGCAGGTCTCATCCACAACAAGTCGCCGCGCTTAAAGATAACGCCGCAAAGCAGATCCGCAGCCACGATTTCTTCTATACCGTGGCGGATCTGATGGGAGTGACCTGGCCGCAGGCCAAGCCGGAGCGCTCCTTCGCCTCGGAGCGCTTCGTGCCGGACACCTCGGGCGCGATGTTAGTGGGAGGGGTGCTGCAAAGCCACCCCTAAAGCATGCGGCTACGGCGCGGCCGGCGGCGCCCCCATGCCCAGCCACTTCGCCAGAAATGCCCACTGGTCGGCGAAATCATCGATCTGCATCCACACGGGCTTGCCCGCGCCGTGCCCGGCGCGGGTCTCGATGCGAATCAGTATCGGGTTGCCGCAGATCTGCGCGGCCTGCAGGGCCGCGGCGAACTTGTAACTGTGCCAGGGCACCACGCGATCGTCGTGATCCGCCGTGGTGATGAGCGTCGGGGGATAGCACACGCCCTTTTTCACGTTCTGCACCGGTGAGTAGGCGTACAGCGCCCGAAACTGCTGCGGATCCTCGGACAGCCCGTAGTCGGAAGCCCACTGCCTGGCGTTGGCGCTGGCGGTGTGGTAGCGCAGCATATCGAGCACGCCGACGGCAGGCAGCGCCGCCGCGAACAGCTCCGGCCGCTGCGTGAGTACCGCGCCGATCAGCAGGCCGCCGTTGCTGCGGCCGTGAATCCCCAGCCGCGCGCTGCGGGTGTAATGCTGGTTGATGAGGTATTCCGCCGCGGCGATGAAGTCATCGAATACGTGTTGCTTGTTCTCGAGCGTCCCGGCCTTGTGCCAGGCCTCGCCGTACTCACCGCCGCCACGCAGATTGGCCTCCGCGTACGCGCCACCCATCTCGAGCCATGCCTGCACGGAGGGGCGGTAGATCGGGGTGAGCGAGACGTCGAAACCGCCGTAGCCGTAAAGCAGCAGCGGCTGACTGCCATCCTTCTCCATGCCGCGCCGGTGCGTGATGTACATCGGCACGCGCGTACCATCGCTGCTGTTGTAGAAAACCTGTTCGGTGACGAATGCCGCGCTCATCGCTGGCGTCTGCGGCTCGCGCCACAGCGTCGCACGATCGGCAGCCACATCGAAGCGATAGATCCGGCTCGGCGTCAGGTAGTCAGTATAGGAAAAGAAGGTCTCGCTCTGGGTGTCCTCGCCCTGAAACCCTTCGATGCGGCCCATCCCGGGCAGCGGCACGTCGCCCACCGGGTGCCCGTCGCGCTCGAACACGCGCGCGACGGCGTGCGCATCCACGATGTACTTGGCGATGATCCTGCCACCGACGTAGGTCGCCTCCTCAAGCGCGCTGTCGACTTCGGGGACCACCACGCGCCGCGGCGAGCTCTCGCGCGCATCGACGGCGATTACCCGTCCGAGCGGCGCGCCCTGTGTGGTGTGGAAATACAACTCGTGTCCGTGTGAGCCAATGAAGGTGTAGAGCGCATCCCACGCGGACAAAAGCGGCCGTGCCGCCGCTCCCGGGTGTTGCAGATCGATGAGGTCCACGCCGTTCTTCTCGTAGCCCTCGATCAGGGTGACGATGAGGTAGTGACCGTCGTCGCTGACGCGCGCCATCGGCACGTGGGTAGGATGGTTGGTCACCTCGTACACGAGTAGGTCGTGATCCTGCGGCGTGCCGAGCTTGTGGAAGTACACCGCGGGGCGAGCTGAATCATCGCCCCTGCCATTGGGCAGGGCCGGGTAGCGGCTGTAGTACACGCCCGAGTCGTCGCGCGCCCATGACACGCCCCAGAACTTGGTGAAACGCAGCGTGTCCTCGAAATCGCGCCCATCAGCGACCCGCCTGAAACGCCAGGTCTGCCAGTCGGTGCCGCCGTCGGAGAGCGCGTACGCGACCACGCTGCCATGCACATTTGGCGTGAATTCCGCGAGCGCGATGGTAGCGTCCGCGCGTTCCGCGTTGGGATCGAACAGCACCCGTCCGGGAGCCTCCAGGCTGTCGGCGACGAACAGCACGCTCTGGTTCTGCTTGCCGTCGTTGTGGAGGAAGAAATAGTGCCCGCCGTGCTTGACCGGAACCTCATAGCGCTCGTAGTTCCACAGCTGCGTGAGTCGCGCCTTGACCCAGGCGCGCCACGGCAGCTCGGCCAGTCGCGGCCGCGAGAGCGCGTTCTGCGCCTTCACCCAGTCGGTCACGGCGGGCGAGTCGAGGTTCTCGAGCCAGCGGTAGGGATCGGCAACCTTGGTGCCGAAGTAGCTGTCGGCGACCTCCACCCGCGCGCTCACCGGATACAGCGGTGCGGCAGAGGCAGGCGGCATGCCGACCGCGGTCTCCGTGACGGTGCGCATGGGCTTGCCGCCCGGGCCGCTGCCGGGAAAGGGCTGCGGGCCCCCGCTCAGCTGGGCACCGGTACAGCCGGTGAGCAGGCACGCCGCTGCCACGGCGGCGCCCAGGGTGGCGGCCGCGGCGGGCGCTCGGTGAGTCCTCACGATCGCACTCAGGGGAACTTGATCTTGCCGCCCCCGGCAACCGGTCCTGCGCCCGGCCCCACCTCGGGCACCACGATGCGCGAGGCGGCCTCGCGGCGCAGCTCGCGCGCTTCGTCGATGGCCTGCTCGAGGGCCGCTTTCACGCCCTCGGGAAATTTCCGGAGTGCTTCGGCAAGCGTCTGCGCCTCGATCTCGAACCCGAGCGGCAGCACCCCGGCAGGGGTGAGCAGTTGGGTCTGCCCCGAGAAAAGTACCGTGCGGGCCGGATCCTCGGCGCCCTCGGCGGTCACCGGCGTCAGCCGTCTGATGCTACCGGCGTGCCGGTCGGTGAACACATCCTCTCGGTACAGTCCTTGCGGATCGAGCTGGACTTCAGGGAGATCGTTCTGCGCTGCCATGGAGTATTTGCCTCAGGTGCCGCAGCGGTAATTGTACACGCCGCACCTCGCGGCACGGGCCGTTACGGCGGCGCCAGCGTGCCGAGCGCCTCGACGAACGGGCGGTCGGCCTCGAGCAGGTCTTCATCGGCCAGGCGCAAGGGCGCGACCCATTTGAGCGTCTGGCCGTCCCGCGGGCCGGGCGTACCAGCGAAGCGCTCGATGATCCACAGCGACAGCTCGACGTTACGATCCGGGTAGGCGTGCTTCAGGCGCATGAACGGCCGTGCCGCCGCCACCTCGATTCCGAGCTCCTCGCGCAGCTCACGCGTCAGGGCGGCGAGTTCAGTCTCGCCCCCGTCCACCTTGCCGCCCGGGAACTCCCAGCGACCGGCCATATGCCGCCCCACCGGACGCTGCGCGATCAGTACCTGTCCGCGCTCATCGTACAGCGCCGCCGCCACGACGAAGATGAGCGGCCGGGACGGCAACCTATTCGACGCTCGAGAGCGCGCCGTGACAGTGCTTGTACTTCTTGCCCGAACCGCACGGGCACGGCTCGTTGCGCCCCACCTTGCGTTCGACGCGCACGAAGGTGCCGCTGGAGTCAGGCGCCGGCAGCGCAGATGCGGACGGCGCGGGTCGCCGTTCCGGTTGTCCCGGCGCGGCAGGCCGTCCGGCAGGCGCCGCCAGATCGTCTGCTGAAGCGGCGCTAAGGGCGGATGCCGCTTCGACATGCTGCGCCTGCAGGACGCGCATCAGGCGCATGCGGCGTTCCTCTTCCTCGCGATCGAGCTCCTCCTGGGTGCGCACCTGAATCGTCGCCATCAGCGAGGAGGTCTCGAACTTGATGCGCTCGAGCATGCCGGCAAACATCTCGAAGGCCTCGCGCTTGAACTCGAAGCGGTAGTCCTTCTGCGCGTAGCCGCGCAGGTGAATACCCTGGCGCAGGTAGTCGATCGCGGCAAGATGCTCGCGCCAGTGCTGATCGAGCTTGCGCAGCATCATCTCCTTCTCGACGTGGCGCATGATGGGCGCGCCGGTGCGCTGCACCTTGGCCTCGTATGCCTCGTCCACGGCGCGCACCACGCGCTCGCGCAGCGCCTGCTCCTCGAGCTCGGGCTCCTGCGCCAGCCAGCCCTGCGGCTCGATGCGCGTGCTGAAGTCGCGCTGCACGGCCGCAGCAAGCCCGGCCAGATCCCAGTCCGCGGCCGTGGCCTGTTTGGGCATGTACTGATCCAACAGCGTTCCGACCGAGTCCTCCATCAGGCCGCGGATGGCGCCGGACAGATCCTCGGTGCCCATGATCTCGGTGCGCTGCGCGTAGATGACCTTGCGCTGATCGTTCTGGACGTCGTCGAACGTCAGCAGGTTTTTGCGAATGTCGAAGTTGTGTGACTCGACCTTGCGTTGCGCCTTTTCGATCTGGCGGGTGAGCATGCCGCTCTCGATCACCTCGCCTTCCTTCATGCCGGCCATCTTCAAGAGCCGCTGCGTGCGCACCGGGTCGCCGAAGATGCGCATCAGGTTGTCTTCCATCGACAGATAGAAGCGGCTCGAACCCGGATCCCCCTGGCGGCCGGAACGCCCGCGCAGCTGGTTGTCGATACGGCGCGATTCGTGGCGCTCGGTGCCGACGATGTGCAGGCCGCCCGCGCTTAACACCTTGTCGTGCCGTACCTGCCACGCCACTCGCAGCTCTTCGCGGGCCGCCTCACTGATCTCACCCGCCGCGTTGAGCTCGGCTTCCAGATTGCCGCCCAGCACGATATCCGTACCGCGGCCGGCCATGTTGGTGGCGATGGTCACAGCCCCCGGGCGCCCGGCCTGCGAGACGATGTGCGCCTCGCGCTCATGCTGCTTGGCGTTGAGCACCTGATGGGGGACCTCTTCCTGCTTGAGCAGGCCCGACAGGAACTCGGAGGTCTCGATCGAGGTCGTGCCCACCAGCACCGGCTGCTCGCGGGTCACGCACTCGCGGATGTCCTCGATGATGGCCTTGAACTTGTCGCTCTGCGTCAGGTACACGTAGTCGGCGTTGTCCTTGCGGATCATCGGGCGGTGGGTGGGAATCACCACCACCTCGAGCCCGTAGATCTGCATGAACTCCGGTGCCTCGGTGTCGGCAGTGCCGGTCATGCCCGAGAGCTTCTTGTAGAGCCGGAAATAGTTCTGGAAGGTGATCGAGGCGACCGTCTGGTTCTCCTCGCGCACCCGCACGCCCTCCTTCGCTTCGACCGCCTGGTGCAGGCCGTCCGACCAGCGCCGGCCGGGCATGGTACGGCCGGTGAATTCATCGACGATGATCACCTCACCACCGCGCACGATGTACTCGACGTCGCGCTTGTAGAGGGCGTGCGCGCGCAGCGCCGCGTTCAGGTGGTGCATCAGGCGGATGTTGGCGGAGTCGTAGAGGCTTTCGCCCTGCGTGAGCAGTCCCGTCTGCAGCATGAGCTGCTCGACGTGCTCGTGACCGGCCTCGGTGATGTGCACCTGCTTGGTCTTCTCCTCCACCGAGAAGTCGCCCGGGCCCTCTTCCTGCTTCTGACGCTCCAGCCGCGGTACCACCAGATCATTGATGCGTAGGTACAGCTCGGTGCTCTCCTCGGCAGGACCGGAGATGATGAGCGGGGTGCGCGCCTCGTCGATGAGGATCGAGTCGACCTCGTCGATCACCGCGAAGCTCAAGCTGCGCTGCACCCGGTCTTCCAGGCGGTAGGCGAGGTTGTCGCGCAGGTAGTCGAATCCGAATTCGTTGTTGGTGCCGTAGGTGATGTCGCAGGCGTATGCCGCGCGCTTCTCCTGAGGGGTCTGCGAGTTCTTGATCACCCCGACGGTGAGCCCGAGGAAGCGGTAGACCGGGCCCATCCAGTCCGCGTCGCGCTGTGCGAGATACTCATTCACCGTGACGATGTGCACGCTCTCGCCGCTCAGGGCGTTGAGGTAGGCCGGCAGCGTCGCCACCAGCGTCTTGCCCTCGCCCGTGCGCATCTCGGAGATCATGCCCTTGTGCAGCGTGATTCCGCCGATCAGCTGCACATCGAAGTGGCGCATTTTCAGGGTGCGGCGGGCGGCCTCGCGCACCACCGCAAACGCCTCGGGCAACAGATCATCGAGCGTTGCGCCTTGCTTCAGGCGCTGCCTGAACTCCTCGGTCTTTGTCTTAAGCGCCTCGTCGCTCAGTTCCTTGATCGTCGGTTCGAACTGGTTGGCGGCGGCGACGTAGCGCCCCTGTCCCCGGACGATCCGCTCATTGCGGCTGCCGAAAACGCGGGTAAGAAGTTGACGCAAAAATTGACTCGCTTAGGGAATAAACATGTTCCCGGACAAGTACTTACAGTAACCGGCCGGCGCTCGAAGGCGGCGTATTGTACGCAATAGACGCCCGTTACGCCCAATTGGTTCGGTCAGCAGGGCTTTCAAGGGCACGCCCCGCGCCGGAACGGATCGGAAAAACGGCCGCTGTCAGCGGCCGACGAAGCTGAGCGGGTCGACCTGGCGGCCGTTGCGCAGGACTTCGAAATGAACGTGCGGACCGGTGGAGCGGCCGGTCGAGCCCATCAGCGCCACTGGCTGGCCGCGTTTCACCGTCTCACCGACGCTCACCAGCGTGCGCTCGTTGTGACCATAGCGCGTGACGTAGCCATCGCCGTGATTGATCTCCACGAGCTTGCCGAAACCGGATCGCTCACCCGCCCAAGTGACGATGCCGGCGGCCACCGCGACCACTTTCGAGCCGTAGCTGCCGGCAAAGTCCACGCCCTTGTGGAAGGCCTCGCGGCCATCGAGCGGGTCGGTACGCTCGCCAAAATAGGAGGAGATGAAGCCATCGGTAACCGGGCGGCCCTCCGGGTGGATTTGCGCCTTGAGCTCGCGGGCGAGGATGAGGTTCTCGAGCGCGGACAGCTGCGATTCACGAAGCTCCACGCGCTGCTCGAGCTGCGCGAGCATCGCGGAGAGGTCGGGGATGTGGGCGCTCACGCCGTCCCCTTCCGGACCGCCGCTCGGCGGATCATGGTCGAAATTGAACTCGCGGCTGTCGATGCTGGCCATCTCGGTGAGCCGCTTGCCGAGGGCATCGAGCCTGATCACGTGCGCGTTCACCTCGCCGAGGCGCATGGCCATGGCGTCGACGCGCAGCTGCATTTGCTGCCCGAGTTCCTCGATCTGCTGCTTCTGCTCGCCCAGCAGGGCCCCAAAGCGCACCGTGTCGGTAAGCGCCGCCCGCTCATGGCGGCCCTGGCCCAGCTGCAGGCCGACCGCAAAGGCGCTGCCCAGAACGGCGAGCACCAGGGCACCCAGCAGACTTAAGGTAAGCGGGCGCGCGAGGTTGAGCTGGCGCGCCCGGCCCTCGCCTCTGGGTAGGAAAATGACGTTCATGCCCTGCGCCTCGTGGGGCTGGATCGCATGGGCCCGCCTCGGGCGTGGGTCGCCCTTGTTCTGGTTAAAAAGCCAATAAAGCCCGCTGGCAACCCCGCTGTCATGGCTCCTCGCTTTAGACCGGTGGCTTTGCGTCCCCGCCTTTCGACGGGTTTGCCCAATCAGCTTCGGGCAATATGCCGAAGAAGATGAGCCGAAACAAGCGCGGCAGAAGCACAATGCGCACCACGGCAGGTCCGAGAACCTCCCGGGTTCATTCTGTTAAGGACTTGCTGTCACGCAGCATTGGGAACCTGACGCCCGTCACAGATCGGCAGGCGCGCCAGGGCTTCTGGAACGAATGGCTGTCCTTACGTCTGGCGGCGCAATTGCCTGCGCGGATCTCGGCCGTGACCGAGCGCGAAGGAACGCTGGTGATTTACAGCGATACCGCGGCTTGGTCGGCGCGGCTGCGCTACGCGATCCTGGAGCTGGAGGCTGACATCCGTGCGCAAGATCCTGCCATCACGCAGATCGTGGTACGGGTAAAGCCCAGGCGCTAAAGATCCCTCGCGGTGAGCGCGCTTGCCGGACCCTCAAGTTGGGACGAGCGGCCCTTCAGCTGCGCGGCGGATTCAGCGCCGGGGCCTCGATGTAGGAAATCGGAGCGTCGGTATAGCGCTCGAACACGACCTCTTCCCAGGTCGATGCGTCGGCGAGCAGCGTACGCAGCAGCTTGTTGTTGAGCGCGTGTCCGGACTTGTAGCCGCTGAACTCGCCGATGAGGCTGTGGCCGAGAAGGTACAGATCGCCGATGGCATCGAGGATCTTGTGTTTGACGAACTCGTCCTCGTAACGCAGGCCGTCCTCGTTCAGCACGCGGAAGTCATCGAGCACGATAGCGTTGTCCAGGCTACCGCCGAGCGCCAGATTGCGCGCGCGCAGCGTCTCCAGATCCCGCATGAAGCCGAAGGTGCGCGCGCGGCTCACTTCCTTCAGGAACGAGGTGGTGGAGAAATCCATCGAGGCACGCTGTGAGCGACGCTTGAAGATCGGGTGATTGAACTCGATCTCGAAATTGACCTTGAAGCCATCGAAGGGGTCGAACTGCGCCCACTTGTCGCCGTCCTCCACCCGCAGCCGCTTCTTCACCCGGATGAAGCGCTTGGGCCCGCGCTGCTCTTCGATCCCCGCCGACTGCAGAAGGAACACGAATGGGCCGGCACTGCCGTCCATGATCGGCACCTCGGCGGCTGACACCTCAACGATCGCGTTGTCGATTCCCAAGCCCGCAAAAGCCGACAGCAGGTGCTCGACGGTCGAGACGCGGCTCTCGCCCTTGCCGAGTGTGGTGCCGAGCATGGTATCGCCGACGTTCTCGGCGTGCGCACGAATGTCCACCGGGTTCGCAAGATCGGTGCGGCGGAACACGATCCCGGTATCCGGCTCTGCCGGGCGCAGGGTCATCAGCACCTTCTTGCCCGTATGCAGCCCGACACCGGTGGCGCGAATCGAGTTCTTGAGTGTTCGTTGTCCGACCATGCGTCCTGCTTTTCAGTAACGGGCGCACCGCGCTGCGGATGACACGCGGCCCCTCGCGCCACGCGGAGGGCCACCTGAAGCCAGGCGGGCCCTCCCACGGCGCTTGACGTAAGCCTGTTACCGTATCACATCAATCGGCCTGCCGCCGCAGGAATGCCGGTATGTCCAGCAGCTCCTCCGGGTTCGCCTCCGGTCGCAGTCCGTCCCCGACGGCCCGCTGCCGTTGGACGGTGGGCTTGTCGAGCGCGGCGTAGTCCGTGTTCGACATCGGACGGCGCACGACGCGCATCGAAGGCTCAGCGCGCGCGTCGCGGTCACGTGCGGCAGCCTCGCGCGGCTGGGACAAGGGCATGCGCGATGAGGCCGCGGGCCGTCCAAGACCGGTGGCAACCACCGTCACGCGCACCTGGTTGGAGAGCTCCGGATCGATGACCGTGCCCACAACGACGGTGGCGTCATCGGAGGCAAACTGCTTCACGATCTGGCCGACCTCCTGGAACTCCCCGATCGACAGATCCATGCCGGCGGTGACATTCACCAGGATCCCGTGGGCCCCGGCCAGGTTGATGTCCTCGAGCAACGGTGAGGAAACGGCAGCCTCGGCCGCCGCGCGCGCACGTCCTTCGCCACTCGCCGCGCCCGATCCCATCATGGCCATGCCCGTTTCCGCCATCACCGTCCGCACGTCCGCGAAGTCGACGTTGATGAGGCCGGGACGGGTGATAAGCTCGGCAATTCCCTGCACCGCGCCCTGCAGCACCTGATTTGCCGCCTTAAACGCGTCGAGCAGCGTGATCTGCGGCCCTAACACCGTCAACAGCTTCTGGTTAGGAATTGTAATGAGTGAATCGCAGTACTTGGTCAACTCCGCGATGCCGTGATCGGCCACGTAGGTGCGCTTGTTGCCTTCCATCTCGAAGGGCTTGGTCACGACCGCAACGGTCAGGATGCCGAGTTCCTTGGCCACCTGCGCGACTACCGGGGCAGCCCCGGTGCCGGTGCCGCCGCCCATGCCGGCGGTAATGAACAACATGTCGCAGCCTTCGACCAGCTCGACAATGCGGTCACGGTCCTCCATGGCCGCTTGGCGGCCGATCTCGGGGTCTGCCCCCGCACCCAGTCCCTTGGTGATGTTGCAGCCGATCTGCAGCGCCGTCTTGACCTTGGCGTGCTTCAGGGCCTGTGAGTCGGTGTTGACGCACATGAACTCCACCCCATCGATGCCGGCCGTGATCATGTGTGCAACGGCGTTGCCGCCGCCGCCACCCACGCCGATCACCTTGATGACGGCGCTCTGGCTGTACGCGTCCATCAGTTCAAACATGTTGTCGCTCCTCTACACGAATACAAGTGGTTGGTTGACCCGTCGCTCTGTCTTTTTCTGTCAGCTTCAAAAGTGCTCTGTCAGCTTCAAAAATTTCCCTGAAACCAGGAACGCATGCGGTCGAGCGCCGACTTTGCGTTCCCGAGGGAGCCGCCGCGGCGCGCGGGCAGCGCGTTATCGCGCGCGTAGAGCAACAGCCCCACGCCGGTTGAAAAAATCGGATTGCGCACCACGTCGGTGAGCCCGCGCACCGCCTGCGGGACGCCCAGGCGCACCGGCACATGGAACACTTCCTCGGCGAGCTCGATGGCGCCTTCCATCTTCGCGCTGCCGCCGGTCAGCACGATGCCCGCGGCGATCACTTCCTCGAAACCGCTGCGGCGCAGCTCCTCGCGCACCAGCGCGTACAGCTCCTCGTAGCGCGGCTCGACGATCTCGGCGAGGGTCTGGCGCGCGAGGCGGCGCGCCGGGCGATCCCCGACGCTCGGCACCTCGATGCTTTCATCGGGATTGGCGAGCTGCGACAACGCGCAGGCGTAGCGGATCTTGATGTCCTCGGCGTACTGCGTCGGGGTACGCATCGACACGGCGATGTCGTTGGTCACCTGATCGCCCGCGATGGGTATCACCGCGGTGTGGCGGATGGCCCCGTTGGCAAACACCGCAAGATCCGTGGTGCCCCCGCCGATGTCGACCAGACATACGCCGAGTTCTTTCTCATCCTCGGTGAGGACTGCGAAGCTTGAGGCGAGCTGCTCGAGCACCACGTCGTCCACTTCGAGCCCGCAGCGCTGGATGCATTTCTCGATGTTCTGCGCGGCGCTGTCGGCACCGGTAACGATGTGCACTTTGGCCTCGAGCCGCACGCCCGACATGCCGATCGGATCGCGGATGCCCTCCTGGCCGTCGACGATGAATTCCTGCGGCAGCACGTGCAGGATCTTCTGGTCAGCGGGGATGGCCACCGCCTTGGCGGCGTCGATCACGTGCTCGACATCGCCGTGGCTGACTTCCTTGTCGCGCACGCCCACCACACCGTGCGAGTTCAAGCTGCGCACATGGCTGCCGGCGATGCCGGCGAACACCGAGTGGATCACACAGCCGGCCATCAGCTCGGCTTCCTCCACCGCTCGCTGAATCGACTGCACGGTGGACTCGATGTTGACCACTACACCTTTTTTCAATCCCCGCGAGGGCTGCGAGCCCAGGCCCAGAAGCTCGATCGAGCCGTCGAGCCCGATTTCTCCCACCAGCGACACAACCTTGGAGGTGCCGATGTCAAGACCAACAATCAGATTGCGTTCCGCGCGCTTAAGCATCGTTACCACCCTCGCGAGCCGCACCGTGTGCGGCGTTGCCGCGCCAGCCGACGGCAAACCCGTTTGTGTACCGCATGTCCACGTAGACGATGTCCTCACCGCGCTGCGTGACGAGCTTCAGCGCGGTGTTCATGAATTTCTCGAAGCGCTCGTCCACCTGGCGCCGCCCCAAGCGCACGGTGACTCCGTTGGCGAGATCGAACTCCCAGGCGCCGCGTGCATCCAGCCGCAGTGCCGTGAGTCGCAGGCCCGCCTGCATGAGGCGTCCCTCGGCGGCGAGGTAGCGCTGCGCCACCACCGACTCCTTGCCGTCCGGCCCCTGCAACTGCGCAAGTTCCGGCGGAACGTGGCGCTCATCGGAGTCGAACAGCTCGCCGCGCGTGTTAAGCAGTCCGCGCGCACCCCAGCGCGCCGCGGCGGTCTGCTCGATCACCAGCACCGTGAGCCCGCGCGGCCAGGCCCGTTGCACGCTGACGGCGTCCACCCACGGCAGCGCGTGGATGGCCCGGCGCACCGCGGCAAGATCCACCGACAGCAGACCGGCACCGTGTACCTGCGCCTTGACGACGCGCTCGACGTCTCCGGGCGCGACTCGCTGGAAGCGCCCCTCGACCGCCACCGACTGGATGGGCTGATTGAGTGCCCAGGCCGCGGCGAGCGCGCCGCAGCCGAGGACCGCAACTGCCCCGGCGAGCAGCGCGAGTGCGCGCCAGTTGATCGCCGGCAGGCGCAGGCGCAAGCGGCGCTCGGAGGGCTTACGGCGGTTCTTAGGTCGACGCAGCATGGGCTGGTTCTCGGGTGAAGCTGGTCTCGAGCACGCGCCACACCAGCTCTTCGAAATCGATGCCCACGGCACGCGCGGCCATGGGGACGAGGCTGTGGCTGGTCATGCCGGGAATGGTGTTGATCTCGAGCAGCAGCGGGCGGCCGCTCGCGTCCATCATGAAATCGGCGCGTCCCCAGCCGCTCGCACCGGTGGCATCGAATGCGGCCAGTGACAGATTCTTCAGGTGTGACTCGGCAGCCGAGCTCAGGCCCGAAGGGCAGAAGTAACGCGTGTCGTCACGGAAGTACTTCGCCTCGTAGTCGTAGAAGGTCTGCGGGGTCTCGATGCGGATCGAGGGCAGCGCCTGCTCCTGCAGGATCGCGACCGTGTACTCCTTGCCGGGCAGCCACGGTTCGGCGAACACCACCGCTTCGAGCTGGGCGGCGGCGGCGTAGGCTGCGGGCAACTGCTCGGCACGCTCGACCTTGGTCATGCCGACACTCGAGCCCTGCGTGGCCGGCTTCACGATCAGCGGCAGCTTCAGTCGCTCGAGCGCGAGCTCGAAATCCTCAGGTCCGCCGAGGAGTGCGAATTCGCAGGTCGGCACGCCCGCGGCGAGTGCCAGGCGCTTGGTGCGCAGCTTGTCCATGCCGATGGCCGAGCCCATCACGCCGCTGCCGGTGTAGGGCACGCCCAGGTACTCGAGCGCACCCTGCACGGTGCCGTCCTCGCCGCCTGGCCCGTGCAGCGCGTTCCAGACCCGCGTGAAGTGCTGCGTGCGAAGCTCCTGCAACGAGCGCTCGCGCGGATCGAAGCCATGCGCATCCACGCCGCGACGCCTGAGTGCCTCCAGCACCGCGTTGCCCGACAGCAGGGAGATTTCCCGCTCGCTCGAGTCGCCGCCGAGCAGCACGGCTACCCGGCCGAATTCGCCTGGCGCGCTGACGCGGCGCAGGAGTTTGCGGTCGTAGCTCAGGCGCATCTGGAGGGCTCTCCCACGATGCGCACTTCCGGCTGCAGTGCAATCCCGTGCACGCGCTCGACGGTTGCGCGCACCAGCCCGATCAGACTCTCCAGGTCCCTGCCGCTCGCCTTGCCGTGATTGATGATGAAGTTCGCATGCTTGATCGACACCGACGCATCGCCGATGCGATAGCCCTTGAGGCCGGCGGACTCGATCAGGCGCGCAGCGAAATCACCCGGGGGATTGGTGAACACCGAACCGCAGCTCCACTCGCCGATCGGCTGCGAGGCCTTGCGCCGCTCGAGGAGTTTCCTCACCTCGGCGGCGCCGGAGCCCGGACGGCGCTCGAAGCTCAGGTCCGCGGCGATGAACCACTCCTCGGGCACCGGTGCGATCACCTGGCGGTAGCCGATGCGGTACTCGGAGCGCGCGCGCAGGTGGCGCGTTCCGGCGCGATCGACGGTCTCGACTGTGTGAACGTGCTGCCAGGTCTCCCCGCCAAAGGCCCCGGCATTCATGGCGAGCGCGCCACCGAGCGTGCCGGGAATGCCGGCAAAGAATTCCGCCGGCCCTAAGCCCCACTTGATGCATTGCCGCGCGATGCGCGCACAGACCACGCCAGCGCCGGCGTGCACGGTCGTCGCGCTGAGTCGCTCAAGCGCATCGAGCGTGCCGTGGGTACTGACGACCACGCCCCTGAGGCCCCCGTCGCGCACCAGAAGATTGCTGCCGAGCCCGATCCAGTGGATGGGAACGCCGGCGGGTACGGCGCGCAGGAATGCCGTCAGGTCCTTGGCGTCGCGCGGGCTGAAGAACACTTCCGCAGGTCCACCGACGTGCCAGGAGGTGTGGCGGCTCAACGGCTCGTCGCGGCGCACGCGCGCGTTGAATTCCTTGGCGACGGCGACGCTCACGCGGGCACCTGCGGCGGCAGCAGGGTCGTGAGGGCCTGCGGCAGGGAGTGGGCGACGGCGCTGATGTTGCCCGCGCCCATCGCAACGATGACATCGCCGTCCTGGATCACATCCTTGAGGGCTGCCGCCAGCTCCTCCACTTTCTCGACGAACAGGGGCTCGAGCTGGCCGCGGCTGCGCACGGCGCGGCAGATGGCGCGACCGTCGGCGCCTGCAATCGCGGTCTCGCCGGCGGCGTAGACCTCGGTCACGCACAGGGCATCGGCTCCCGAGAGCGCCTTGCCGAAGTCATCGATCAGGTCGCGGGTACGCGTGTAACGGTGCGGCTGGAACGCCAAAAGAACGCGCCGGCCGGGGTAGCCCTGACGCACCGCCTCCAGCGTAGCGACGATCTCGGTCGGATGGTGGCCGTAATCGTCGATGATGGTGACGCTTCCGACGGCGGTAGAAACCTCGGCGATGTGCTGCAGCCGGCGGTCAACGCCCTGGAATGCGCTGAGCGCGCGCTGAATCGCCGTATCCTCGATTGCCAGCTCGGTGGCCACCGCAACCGCGGCGAGCGCGTTGCGCACGTTGTGAAGTCCGGGCAGGTTAAGCGTCACGGTGAGGGAAGCCGCGCCGCGGCGCGTCACGTCGAAGCGTGTCTGCAACCCCGCCGCGCGAACGTTGACCGCGCGCACGTCGGCGCCAGCATCCAGGCCGTAGGTGCAGATGGGCCGCGCCACTTCCTGCACGATGCTGCGCAGGTGCTCGTCATCCGCGCACAGCACCGCAAGTCCGTAGAACGGCAAGTTGTGCAGGAAGTCGAGGAAGCTCTGCTTCAGGAGCCCGAAATCCCCGCCGTGGGTGCTCAGGTGGTCGTTGTCGATGTTGGTAACGATCGCGATGAGCGGCTGCAGGTGGGTGAAGGAGGCGTCGCTCTCGTCGGCCTCCGCGACCAGATAACGCCCTGCTCCCAGGCGCGCATTGCTGGCCGCGCTCTTGAGGCGTCCGCCGATGACGTAGGTCGGATCCTCGCCGCCTTCGGACAGAAGGCTTGCGATCAGACTGGTGGTGGTGGTCTTGCCGTGGGTGCCGGCCACCGCAATGGAGTAACGAAACCGCATCAGCTCGCCCAGCATCTCCGCACGGGTGACGAGCGGGATGCGCGCCTTCAACGCCGCCGCGACTTCCGGGTTGTCGCGCGGAACTGCGCCGGAGACGACCACCACGTCGGCGCCGGCGATATTGGCGGCCGCGTGTCCGATGCTGATGCGTGCGCCGAGGCTCGTGAGCCACTGCGTCACCGTGCTGGCGCGGGCATCCGTTCCCTGCACCGCGTAACCGAGGTTCAGCAGCACCTCGGCGATGCCGCTCATGCCGATGCCGCCGATGCCGACGAAATGGATGGTGTTGATGCGGCGCATGCGATCACGCCGCTCCGGGGCGATCCGCCGCTCTTCGCGCGCCCGCTCCGGCAGTGTGCGCCGCTCGGCGCTCATGCGGCGCTCCGCGCCAGCGCCATGCACGAGGCCGCCAGCTCGTCGGCCGCGCGCGGCTTGGCAAGGGTGCGCGCCCGCTCGGCCATGACCAGCAGCTTGCCGCGACCGGCGCACAGGCGCTGCAGCTCGCTCGCCAGTCGCTCGGCGTTGAGCTCCCGGTCCGCGATCAGCACCGCGGCTCCCTCGCGCACAAGATACTGGGCGTTGTGGACCTGATGATCGTCGACGGCGTTGGGATAGGGAACCAGGATGGCGCCGACCCCGACCGCTGCAAGCTCCGAGACCGTGAGCGCACCGGAGCGGCAAATCACCAGGTCCGCCCAGCCGTATGCCTCGCTCATGTCTTCGATGAAGGGACGCACGTCCGCGCGTACGCCAGCCTGCAGGTAACTTGCGCGTCCGGCGTCGATCCAGCGCTCCCCTGCCTGGTGGCGCACGTCGAAGGCAAGCCAGCTCGACAGTCGCTTGAGTGCAAACGGGACCACGGCATTGAGGCGCGTGGCACCCTGGCTGCCGCCGATGACGAGTATGCGCACCGGACCCACGCGCCCGGCGAAGCGCACCGACGGGGGCGGCAGGTCGCTGATGTCGCGGCGTACCGGATTGCCGATGACGCGCGCGTGCACGTCGCGGCCGAAGCTGCCGGGAAAGGCTTCCAGTACCTGGCGGGCGAGATGCGCGAGGATGCGATTGGTGAAGCCTGCGATGGCGTTCTGCTCGTGGATGACGAGCGGGTGGCGCGTGAGCCAGGCCGCAACCCCACCCGGCCCGGTCACGAAGCCCCCCAGGCCCACCACCACCAGCGGCTGATGACGCCACATCACGGACAGCGCCTGCAGCAGCGCTAGCGTCAGGCGAAACGGCGCGATGAGCCAGCTCAGCACGCCCTTGCCGCGCAGGCCGCCGACCGACAGCCGCTCGATCGGAATGCCCTCCGCCGGGATGACGCGCGACTCAAGGCCGCGAGCGGTCCCCAGCCACAGTACCTCGAGTGACTGTTCACGCAGCAGCCGCGCCAGGGCCAGTGCCGGGAACACATGTCCGCCGGTGCCGCCCGCCATGATGAGGATGGGGCGGCTCACGTGGCGCCCCGCACGGTGGCCGAGCCGCGCCCCTCGCGCATCGCCTCGTGATAGACGCGCAGCAGCAGACCGACCCAGGCGAGAGCGACGATCAGGCTCGAGCGGCCGTAGCTCATGAGCGGCAGCGTCAAGCCCTTGGTGGGCAGCACGCCCATGTTCACGCCGATGTTGATGAAGGCCTGGATGCCGACCCACAGTCCAAAACCTGCGGCAAGGTAGGCGGCGAACTTCAATCCCGCCTCGGAAGCGAGACGTGCGATGTGGAAGCTGCGCCAGATGAGCCCCATGAACAGGGCAAGCGTCACAACCACGCCGGCCAGTCCCAACTCCTCGGCCAGCACCGCGAACAGAAAATCGGTGTGGGCTTCCGGAAGATAGAACAGCTTCTGCACCGAATCGCCCAGGCCAACGCCGAGCCACTGGCCGCGGCCGATGGCGATCAGCGACTGCGTCAGCTGGAAGCCGCTGTTGTAAGGATCCGCCCACGGATCAAGAAAGGTCGTCAGCCGGCGCAGACGGTAAGTGGAGGTGACCGCCAGCACGCCAAAGCCTGCGGCCGCGAGCGCGGTCATCGCGATGACGTAGCGCAACCGTGCGCCGGCCAGGAACAGCAGACCGAAGCCGGTCGCGAACAGCACGGTCGCCGCTCCGAAGTCAGGCTCTGCGAGCAGCAGAATGCAGACCGCAAATAAAAGCCCGAGCGGCTTCACGAGGCCGGCAAATGATTCGCGCAAGGGCGCCTCACGGCGCACCGCGTAGCTTGCGATATAAATCAGCACCAGCACGCGGGCCGCCTCAGACACCTGGAAGTTGACCCCGCCCAAGCGCAGCCAGCGGCGGCTGCCGTTCACCGCGTGCCCGACACCGGGCACCAGCACGATGACCAGAAGTGCCACCGCGACCACGAGCAGCGGCACCGAGATGCGCTCGAGCAGTTCCGTCGGGATGCAGAACATCAGGGCCGCGCAGGCCACACCGATCAGCGTCAGCAACAGCTGGCGCTCGAGGTAGTAGAAGGGCTGCCCGCTCTCCTGGCTGGCGATGGACACCGAGGCGGAGGTGACCATCACCAGCCCGAGCAGCACGATGCCGAGGGTTAGCGCGATGGTGACCGAATCCAGGTGCAGCGCGCCGGCGCGCCCGCTGCCGCGCGCGAAGCTCATCAGCGAGGGGCTGGCGGCGCTCGTCATGCTGCCAGCTCCTGGACCGCCTGGGCGAACACCGCGCCGCGGTGCGCGTAGTCGCGGAACATGTCAAGGCTTGCACAGGCCGGCGAGAGCAATACCGTGTCGCCGGGGCGTGCCGCACGCGCGGCCGCCTGCACCGCCTGCGGCAGGCTCGCGCAGCTCTCGAGCGTGCAGACGCCCTCGAGCGCGCGGGCGATGAGCGGCGCATCCCGTCCGATGAGCACGCTGTGCCGCACCTTGCCGCGAAATGCCGCCGCGAGCGGGCTGAAGTCCTGTTGCTTGCCGTCGCCGCCGGCGATCAGCACCACCGGGCCCTGCATGCCGGCCACCGCGGCGAGCGTGGCCCCGACGTTGGTGCCCTTGGAGTCATCGATGTAAGTGACGCCGTTGAGGTCGGCGATCCATTGCGAGCGGTGCGGCAGTCCGCCGAAGGCTGCCAGCTCTGCGAGCATGGCCGGCAAAGGCAGTGCGAGCGCCTCACCGAGCGCCAGCGCCGCCAGCGCGTTGGCGGCGTTGTGCAGCCCTTTCACTTTGAGCGCCGACACCGGCATGAGCGGAGCTTCAGCGCGCGTCAGCCACCATTCGCGCTCGTGCACGGCGAGCGCGTAGTCGGCGCCAATGCTGGCACGCAACGAGAAGCTCAGCGAGCGACGCGCCGCGCGCGGCATCGCCATCACCAGCGGATCGTCAAGGTTGATGACCGCGGTGTCGCAGCGGGCGAAGATGCGCGCCTTGGCCGCCGCGTAACTGTCCAGCGAGCCGTAGCGGTCGAGGTGGTCGGCGCTGACATTCAGCACGGTGGCCGCGCGGCAGTTGAGGCTGGTCGTAGTCTCGAGCTGATAGCTCGACAGCTCCAGCACATACAACTGCGCGTCGCTCGCGAGCAGCTCGAGAGCCGGCTCACCGAGGTTGCCGCCGACGCGCACCTTCAGTCCGGCGCGCTGCGCCATGCGCGCCAGCAGCGTGGTGACCGTGCTCTTGCCGTTGGTGCCGGTGATTCCGGCGACCGGTGCGGCGACCGCGCGCGCGAACAGCTCGATGTCCCCCACGATCTCGAGCGAGCGGCGCCGTGCCTCGGCAAAGAACGCGCCCCTCAGCGGCACGCCCGGGGAAACGACGACGCACACCGCCTCGCTCAGCAGCGTGGCGTCGAGGGCACCGAGACGCACCGGAATGCGCTCATCGAGCGCCTTGAGGGCCGCCAGCTGCGGGGGGGCGGTGCGCGTGTCAGTCACCGCCAGGCGCCAACCGTGCGCCAGCAGGTAGCGCGCGCACGAGAGGCCGGTGCGGCCTAAGCCCACGATCACGGCGTACGGCGGTTGTTGGCGGGCGCTACTCATCGCAGTTTCAACGTCGCAAGACCTGCCAGCACCAGCAGCAGCGAGATGATCCAGAAGCGCACGATCACCTTCGGCTCCGCCCAGCCCTTGAGTTCGAAGTGATGATGGATCGGTGCCATCCTGAAAATGCGCCGGCCGGTGAGCCGGAACGAGGCGACCTGCAGAATCACCGAGGCGGTCTCGAGCACGAACACCCCGCCCATCACCAGCACCACCAGTTCCTGGCGCACGATCACCGCCAGCACGCCGATGGCGGCCCCGATGGCCAGCGCGCCGACGTCGCCCATGAAAACCTGGGCGGGGTAGGAGTTGAACCACAGGAACCCCAGCCCCGCGCCGGCCAGCGAGGCGCAGAAAATGAGCAGTTCGCCGGCTCCCCGGATGTCCGGGATCTGCAGGTAGTGCGCGAACACCGCATTGCCGCTGGCGTAGGCGAAGATCCCGAGCGCTGCAGTCACCAGTGCGGCCGGCATGATCGCGAGCCCGTCGAGCCCGTCGGTGAGATTCACCGCGTTGCTCATGCCGACGATCATCAGATAGGCGATGGTGATGAACCCGACGGCGGTGAGCGGGGCGTGGAAGTTCTTGACGAAGGGCAGGAACAGCGTCGTCTGCGCAGGCTCGGTGGCGGTGTAGTAGAGCGTCGCGGCGGTCGCGAGCCCCGCGACCGATTGCCACAGGTATTTCCAACGCGCAGCAAGTCCGCGCGAGTTGCGCACCACCAGTTTCAGGTAATCGTCGTAGAAGCCGATGAAACCGAACGCGAAGGTGACTCCGATGACCGTCCATACCAGGCGGTTAGACAGTTCCGCCCACAGCATCGTGCTGACCAGCGTGGTGACCAGGATCAGCGCTCCGCCCATGGTCGGCGTGCCCGCTTTTGGCAGGTGGCTGGCCGGACCGTCGTCGCGCACCACCTGCCCGATCTGGTAGCGCGACAGCCGCGAGATCATGGTTGGGCCGATGATGAGCGAGAGCATGAGAGCGGATGCGGTCGCAAGAATCGCCCGCAGCGTCAGGTAGGAAAACACGTGCAGGCCGGCGATGCGGCCCGCGAATTGCTGTGTGAACCAGTACAGCATTCAGTGCCCGCCCGCGCCGGCGCCGGCATCGCCCGTCAAGGCATCGACCACGCGCTCGAGCCGGTTGAAACGCGAGCCCTTGACGAGAATGCGCACCTCGGGACCCGCCTCGGTGAGGGCCCGCGTGAGAGCGGCGGTCAAGGCTGCCGCATCGGTGAACCACTGCGCGCCCGCCCCGAAGCTTTCGACCGCGCGCTCCATGAGTGCCCCGGTCGCGTACAGCCGTTCGATGCCCTGGGCGCGGGCGAACTCGCCGATGTCTGCGTGCGCCTCGAGCGCATAGGCGCCAAGTTCCGCCATGTCGCCAAGCACCAGCCACCTGCGGCCCGCGAGCGAGGCGAGCACCTCGATGGCCGCACGCACCGAGCTCGGGTTCGCGTTGTAGGAGTCATCGATGAGCCAGGCGCCGCCTTTCGCCTGCTTGAACTGCAGCCGTCCGGATACGGCGCGCACCTCGGCAAGACCCGCGGCGATCTGCTCGAGCGTGGCACCGGCACTGCTGGCAGCCGCGGCGGCGGCCAGCGCATTGGCGACGTTGTGGGCACCGCCCACCGCAAGCTCGATCGGTGTGTTGCCTTGCGGAGCGCGCAGGCGGAAATGGGTGCGAAAACCGGCCGCTCCGCTCGTGCTGCGTACCTCGTGGGCGCTGAAGTCCGCACGCTCCCGCACACCGAAGGTGACCACGCGCGCCGGCGTGAGCGTGCGCCACAGCTGCGCGAACTCATCGTCGGCGTTGATGACCGCGGTGGCGACCGGCGCAAGACCTGCCACCATCTCTCCTTCCGCGCGCGCCACACCCTCCAGGCTTCCGAAGCCTTCGAGGTGTTCGGCCCCGGCGTTGGTGATCATGCCGACCGAGGGACGCGCGATGCCCACCAGCGCGGCAACTTCGCCGGCGTGGTTGGCACCCATCTCCACCACCGCGAAGCGATGCTCGGGGGTCAGGCGCAGCAGCGTGAGCGGCACGCCGATGTGGTTGTTGAGGTTGCCGCGGGTGGCCAGACAGTTTCCCGCCCTCGCCAGGATCGCCGCCGTCATCTCCTTGGCGGTCGTCTTGCCGTTGCTGCCCGCCACGCCCACCAGCGGCCCATCGAACGCGGCGCGCCAGGCCAGCGCTGCGCGCTCGAGCGCCGCCTGGGTATCGGCGACCACGATCTGTGGCAGCGCCAGCGGCTGCAGGCTGTCGACCAGCGCGCCGGCGGCGCCGGCGGCAAGGGCTGCGGCCACGAATTCGTTGCCGTTGAAGTTCGGACCCTTCAGCGCCACGAACAACTGGCGCGGCTGCAGCGCGCGCGAGTCGCTGACCACGTCGGTGTAGGCGGCATCACTGCCGGCGAGCTGACCACCGCAGGCGCGCGCGAATTCGGCGAGCGTGCGCTTCATGCCGGCAGCCTCGCCAGTTCGGCGACGACAACCGCCTGATCGCGGAACTCGCGCCGCTCGTTGCCGTGGATCTGGTAGTCCTCGTGGCCCTTGCCGGCAATCAGCACCACATCATCGGGCACCGAGCGCTCAAGAGCGATGCGGATGGCGAGCGCTCGATCGTGCTCGATCGTCAGCGGTGCGCCTTGCGCCACGCCAGCGACGATGTCGGCCACGATGCGGCGCGCATCCTCGCCACGCGGGTTGTCGTCGGTGAGCACGATGTCATCGGCGAGCTCGGCGGCGAGCTGCCCCATGAGCGGGCGCTTGCCGGCGTCGCGGTCACCGCCGCAGCCGAACACCACGCGCAGCTGTCCGCGGCAGTGCAGGCGGGCGGCACGCAGGGCCTTCGCCAGGGCGTCGGGTGTGTGGGCGTAGTCGACGATCGCCAGCGGGCTGCGGCCGCGGCCGCCGAACATCTCCATGCGCCCGCTCGCCGCCCGACACTGCGCCAGTGCCTGCGCTCCCTCGCGCAGTGGGATGTCCCACGCCAACAGCACCGCCAACACCGTGAGGGCGTTATCGACGTTGAACTCCCCCATCAGGCGCACCGTCAGTTCCACCGCGCCCCAGCTGGATTCCACCTCGATGGTGAGCCCGGCCGATTCGGGGCGTACGCGCGTCGCGCGCACGAACTGCGCACCCGCGGGCGCGGCGGCGTTGTTCGCTCGCGAGGTGACGATGAGACGCGCCGGGCCCGGCGTGGCGGCGAGCGCCGCGCCGAGTGGGTCATCGACGTTGATGATGCGCCAGCCGAGTCCTGGCCAGCCGAACAGGCGCGCCTTGGCGGCACCGTAGGCTTCCATGGTGCCGTGATAGTCAAGGTGGTCGCGCGTGAGATTGGTGAAGACGGCGGTATGGAAGCGCACGCCGTTCACCCGTGCCTGATCCAGCGCGTGCGAGGAGACCTCCATGCTCACGCACTCGGCGCCGGCGGCCAGGAAGGCCGCCAGCTGGCGATGCACCGTGACGGCATCCGGTGTGGTGTGGCGAAGCGGGGTGAGCTTGGGCGGCGAGCCGGCGCCCAGCGTGCCGAGGTAGGCCGCCGGCCGATGGCAGCGCTGCAGTGCCTGCGCGAGCAGCCACGCGCAGGTCGTCTTGCCATTCGTGCCGGTGATGCCGGCAACCGTCAGCCGCTGCGAGGGCGCGCCGAAGAAGCGATCGGCGATGAGGCCGGCTCGTGCGGTCAGCTGCGGCAGCGCGGCGACGAAAATGCCGGGCGCAAGCGCGGGAAGCTTCGCGGCTGAGTCATCGGGCTCGTAAAGCACCGTGCGCGCGCCGCGCGCCACGGCTTCGGGGGCGAACTTGAGGCCGTGATGCGTGCGGCCGCGGCAAGCAAGAAACAGCGCGCCCGGGGTCACGGCGCGACTGTCGAGAGTCACATCGTTCACCTTGAGGTCGCGCGGCACCGCGATGAAGCCGGCGGTAAGCTCGGCGAGCGCGCGGGGTAATTGCGGGCGGAAGCTGGCGGCGTCTGTCATGGCAGCGCCGCCGTGCGCACGTTGCCGAGCGCCGGCCCTGCCGGCAGGTCCTCGGGCGCGGTCACGGACTGATCGGGCGCGACCGCCAGGAGGCGCAGCGCACCGCCCACGATTCTGGAGAACACCGGCGCTGCCACCTGGCCGCCCATGTGCTCGCCTGCGTTCGGCTCATCGATCACGACGACTGCCGCCAGGCGCGGCTCGCTGGCCGGTGCGACGCCGCCGAACACTGCCATGTAGCGGTCGGTCGAGTAACCGCCCGCGGTGGCCTTCCACGCCGTGCCGGTCTTGCCCGAGACGCGGTAGCCGGGGATCGCCGCGAGTTTCCCGGTGCCCTCGGCCGCGACCACCGACTCGAGCATGCTGACCAGTTCGCGCGAAACGTGCTCATCGAGCGCCCGCTCCCCGGGCGGCGAGCCCTCGACGCGCAGGAACGACACCGGACGCACGACGCCGAAGGCACCGATGGTCGCGTAGGCGTGCGCCAGCTGCAGCGGGGTGACCGAGAGGCCGTAGCCGTGCGACATCGTGACGATGCCGATGGGTCGCCACTGCGAATAATTCGGCAACAGACCTGCCGACTCACCGGGGTAGCCGCTGGTGGTGACCTGGCCGAAGCCGAGCCGCGTCAGGGTCGTCCAGATCTGCTGCGGCGCGAGCGCGAGCGCTAAGTGCGCCATACCGACGTTGGAGCTCTTGGCGAGCACCGTGGCGATATCGATCGCGCCCAGGTTGTGCTCATCCTCGAAGGTCTTGACCCCGATTTTGAAGTAGCCCGGGGAGGTGTCGATGATGCTGCGGTCGTCGTACTTGCCCGAGGCCAGGCCCGCCGCCACGAAGAATGGCTTGATGGAGGAGCCAGGCTCGAAAATGTCGGTGGCGGCACGGTTGCGGTAGGTCGCCGCCTCGATCTGCTCGCGGTCGTTGGGGTTGTAGGCGGGCTGGTTCACCATCGCCAGCACTTCGCCGGTGCTCACGTCCAGCACCACCACCGAGCCTGCCTGCGCGCGCTGGTCGCGGATCGCAGCCTTCAGCTCGCGGTAGGCGAGATACTGGATGCGCAGGTCAATCGACAGCACCAGATCGCGCCCGGGACGGGCCGGACGGATGCTCTCGACGTTCTGCACGATGCGGCCGTAGCGGTCCTGGATGACACGCTTTGAGCCATCCTCACCGGCGAGCCAGTGATCGAAGGCGAGCTCGAGACCTTCCTGTCCCGCATCGTCCACATTCGTGAATCCGAGCATGTGCCCGGAAACCTCGCCGGCCGGGTAATAGCGGCGGTATTCGCGCGAGGTGTAGACGCCGGGAATCCCTAAGGCCTTGATCTCCTCGGCCTGCACGGGTTGGCGGTGGCGGGCGAGGTAGAGGAACTCGCGGTCGAGATTGCTGGTGACCCGGCGCGCCAGCTCCTGGCGGTCGAGTTTCAGGGCGCTGGCGAGGCGTGGGATCTGATCGGTCGCCAGCGCCAGCTCGCCCGGATTCACCCACACCGAATCGACCGGCGTGCTCACCGCGAGTGGCTCGCCGTAGCGATCGGTGATCGTGCCGCGGTGCGCGGCGATATCGAGCACGCGCGAGAAGCGCGCATCGCCCTGCTTGGCGAGAAAACCGTGATCGACCAGCTGCAGGTCGACCGCGCGCCAGGCCAGCGCCAGGGCGCAGCTGGCCAGTACCCCGATCAGCAGGTACGCGCGCCAGCGGAAAGACAGCGGCGCGCGGTCACGTGCACTGCGCGCCTTCATGGGGAGACGATCTCTATTTCCTTCGGTGGCGGCATCGCCATATGCAGCTTGGCGCTGGCGACGCGCTCGACGAAGGCATGCGTGGACCAGGCACTCTGCTCGAGCTGCAGCTGGCCCCACTCGATCTCGAGGTTGTCGCGTCGTGCGTTGAGCGTTTCGAGCTGCACGAACATCTCGCGGGCGCGGTGCTTGCACCAGATCGCGCCCGCCGCCGAGCCGAGCGCCGCCACCCACAGCATGAGCACCAGGACGAGCAGCCAGCGCTGGCTCATGGCAGCCGCTCCGCCACGCGCAGCAGCGCGCTGCGGGCGCGCGGATTGCGCGTCACCTCGTCCTCGCTCGGGCGAAGCTTGCGTCCGATGAGCTTCAGGCGCGGACGCGCGCGGATGGGAATCACGGGCAGCGTTCTGAGGGCGGGGTCCACCTGCGACTCGCGCTGCATGAAGCGCTTGACCGCGCGATCCTCGAGCGAATGAAAGCTGATGACTGCGAGGCGCCCGCCCGGGGCGAGCACGTCGCGCGCGGCATCGAGGCCGCGCTCGAGCTGGCCCAGCTCATCGTTGATGAACATTCGCAGCGCCTGAAAAGTGCGCGTCGCGGGATGCTTGCCCGG
>DATBYD010000036.1:0-8969 GCA_036513855.1 Steroidobacteraceae bacterium
TGTCGGTCGCGCTGCTGTTGTTCGTGCCGCTGGCGCATGCCCTGACCTTTGCCCCCGGGCAGGGATGGGTGAATTTCCTGCCGCAATTCGGCCTTGGTGCCGTCGGCGGGTGGGTGGCGGTCCTGATCTACGTCATGGTACTGGGGAGTACGCTGTTTCTGCGCTGGCGCTCGCGCGCCTGGCAAAGGATTCGCATCTGACCATGCTCATTGCCCTCAAATCGCTGTTGCACACGGTGGCGCTGCCACCTGCCGGACCCCTGTTGCTCGCCGCCGCGGGAGCCTGTCTCGTCGCGTCTTGCCGCGGCGTCGCGGCGCGACGCATCGGATGGTCGCTGCTCATCGCAGGACTCGCCTCCCTGTGGCTGCTGGCAACCCCGCTGGTGGCAAACAAGCTGACGAAAGTCGCGCAGCGCTACCCGGCACTCGATCTCTCGCAGCCGCTGGACGCTCAGGCGCTCGTCATTCTGGGCGGTGGCGAGCCGACGCCAGAGGCGCCCGAATATGGCGGCACGCCGAGCCCGGGCGGGGACCTGCTCGAGCGGGTCGCGTACGCAGCGTATGTCGCGCAGCACACCGGCTTGCCGGTGCTGGTGTCCGGCACCGACCAGGAAACGGCGGCCATGCGCGAATCGCTGGCGCGTGATTTCCACGTCGAGACCCGCTGGGTCGAGGACCGCTCGCAGGACACCTTTGAGAACGCGCAGTTCTCGGCGCGCATGCTGAAGGCGGCCGGTGTCAGCCGCATCGTGCTGGTGACGGCCGCCGACCACGAGTGGCGCGCGGCGCACGAGTTCCAGAGCGCAGGCCTTGCGGTCGTGCCGGCACCCGAAGGGGCATGGATGTGGCACGGCCACAGTTTCATGCGATTTGTGCCCAACACGATCGCGCTGGCGCACTCCACCCGTGCACTTTATGAGCTGCTGGGTGACCTGACACGGCGGGCGCTGGCGGCACTGGACCTGCGCCGGCAGACACCCTGAAGACGGTGCGCGCTTGGAGCTGACCACGGTGTTTCGCTCGCGGCGCAAGCGCGCCTGCGAGGAGCGCCTGCTGGTGCTGACCGCGGTCGGCGTCGAGGGCGTGGTGGTGCTCGCAGAGGGCGAATTCCTGCTGCAGGTGGATGAGCTTGATGCGGGTTATGCGCTCGAGCACCTGCTGCAGTACGAGGCGGAGAACCGCGCGCGCCCCGCGCCGCCCCCGCCGCGGCCACTGCACCCGCACGCCTGGGTCGGCTGTGTCGTCTACGTGCTGGTGCTGGTCGGAGTCGCCTGGGCGCTGACCAACGGGATCGTGCGACTCGATGCGTTCGACCAGGGCGAGCTTGATGCCGCGCGCGTGCAGGCCGGGCAATGGTGGCGCGCGTGGACCGCACTCACGCTGCATCTGGATGGCCCGCACCTGGCGGCCAACCTCGTCGCGGGGGTGTGGTTCGGCTACCTTGCCGGCGGGCAGCTGGGCAGCGGCACGGCGTGGCTGCTCATCGTGACCGGGGCGGGATTTGCCAATCTGCTCGAGGGACTGCTGGGTCCGCCCGAGCACCGCGCGGTGGGTGCTTCGACCGCGGTGTTCAGCGCGCTCGGGGCGATGTCGGCGTACTCGTGGCGCGAGCGTCTCGCGTGGCCGCAGCGCTGGGCGCGCCGCTGGGGGCCGATCATCGCCGGGGTGATTCTGCTCGGCTGGACCGGATCGGGGGGGGAGGGCACCGACACCGATGTGGTGGGACACCTGGCAGGATTTGCGATGGGCGCGCTGCTGGGCGCCACGGCCGCCCTGCCGCGCCTGCAGGACGCCTTAGGTCGGGTGCCGCAATGGCTCACCGGTGCTGCGGCGCTGAGCTCGCTCGCGATCGCCTGGTGCTGCGCGCTGTGGAGCTGAGGGGCCACGGTCAGGGGCCCTCGACGCTGTAACCCTTCGACCTGAGCGCGGCCAGCGCGCCATCCTCGCCCAGCAGCCGGTCCATCGACTGCACCGCGAGCGTGCCACGGTTGCGCGCGAGGCTGTCCTGCACCGCGATCAGCCAGTCGTTCTGGGCGCGTGCGATCAGTGCGCGCACCCGATCCGAGGTGGAGATCGCGGAAACGCACGCGGCGCGGTCATCCGCGTGCGGCAGCTTGCGAAGCGTATCGACATCTCCGAGCGCCCAGGCGCGCGCGCGCGCCTGCATGGGCGCGAGATCCGTCTCCAGCAGCGTCACGACCGAGTCAAGGCACGCCACCTCTCCTGCCAGCGGGGTCGCGCTGACATCCTTCATCACGTTGACCGGATCATCGATTTTGAGCTTGTCCTGGTGGACGCGCACCCCGTTGCTGCGCGCGAGCCTCAGCACCTCCTCCTGCACTTCGTTGTGCAGCGCGAGCCCGGCGGCGTCGAAAACGCGGCTGAGCAGCTCGCGGGCGGCGAGCATGGGGCGCATCTGCTCGAGCTTGCGGTCGAGCGGGTCGTAGCGTGCCTCCAGCGCCAGCACGCGCGCATAAAGCGCGGGCGGCACAGACTGGCGCAGCGGCACGTGGTCCGGAGGCTTCTGCAGGCGCCGCCACTCGATATACACGCGCAGCATCGTGAAGGGGTTGGCACCGATGCCGTAGGTCGGCCACGCGGGCACGACCTCCTGCACCTGTGTCAGTACCTCCCGCACGGCACTGGGCTGCCAGACCATCTTCTTTGGCAGCGGCGAGATCGTACCCAGGATCCAAAGCGTGTGATCGCCCTTGCGCACGATCCACATGCGCGGGCCTTCGTGCTGTCCTTCGACCACGACTTCCTGGATCGGCGCCGGGCTTGTGGCGATCGCGCCGGCGGGTTCATCCGGCCGCGCCGGCGCTAGTCTCGTCGCCGCCAGCATCAGTGCGCACAGCGTCAGTAGCTTTGCCGCCGATGCCATACTTCAGTCGTTGTTGGGCGCCTGCCGCGGCGCGACTTCACCCGTCGGCCGGTACACGCGCTTCAATTCCACGGCCGGCAGTTCCCCCGACCCGAGGCTCAGCTTCTCCAGCAGCTGCTTGCCGTCCGCCGACAGGCTGTACTCGTCAGTGACGCGCGGTCCATTCTGCGCCTTGACGTCGATCACATAGGCGCGCCCCTTCCACCCGGAAATCTGATCCCCTACGCCACCCTCGGCCGACACCACGCTGCGTGCTCCGGGGGTGAAGTGCCGCTGCGACGTGCCGTAGTCGAGCACGAACTCCCCCGGCCCCTGGCGCACGGTGAGGAAGTCCCCGCGGGCGATGGTGTCAAGGATGACGTGGGCCATCGGCGAGTGCCGCAGCGGATCCGGGCGCGCCCCGCCGGGGCCGACCTGCGTGGTCTGGGAGTCGTCGTAGTAGCCCGTCTGGTCGGCGCTACGCCTTGCGGCAGCACGGGCAGCCGCCTGTTGGCGTTCGATGATCTTGTAGGCGCGCGTGCGCATGTCGGCGAGGACTTTCTGCGGGTCGTCGCTTGCGGCGGGGTCGAGTTTCCAGGTGCCTGCCAGGTTCACCCCGGCCGACGGCTCGATGTCCACGCTCGTCGCGCAGCCGCTGAGCATGGCGAGGGCGGCGCACAGCGCGAAGGCTGTGGCCCGAACGATCTGCATACTGGCGTATCCTCGCTGGCCGGTGCCTTTGGTGCAGCATCGCAGTTCGGCACGCTCCGGCGCAATCATGGGGACTTATGGACTTGACTCACAATGAGTGAGACTAAGCCGTGATCCTGACGTACCGCTACCGTTAGCTGAGAAGGCTGGTGGCTACCTCATTCGAGTCGATCCGAGAAACACAAGTCAGAAATGCTCAGGCTGCGGTGCATTGGTTCCGAAGACTCTGGCCGTGCGCGCACATGCGTATCCGTCGAGCGGGCTGGCAATCGACCGGGACTACAACGCGAGTCTCAACATTCTGCGCGCCGGGATTGGCGCGGAGGCGCTTAACGTGATCGGTTTGCGATGAGCGTGCGCCCGGAAACATATACGGACTCCAGCACAGGGACTCCAGGTATATAAATCCCCAATCATGAAACGACGCAAGGGCCGCCAACTCGACCGCCTCCGGCGCCGCATCACGCGCCTCGACGGGGACAGCATTGACCGGCTCTACGGCCTGGAGCCGGTATGGGAGCCGGCCGCTGGCCAGCGCGTGACGCCGGAGCAATTCGTGGCGGTACAGTGCCCGTACTGCGGCGAGCGGTTGGAAACACGGGTCGATCTGACAGCCGAGGAACCCTCATACGTAGAAGACTGTGAAGTGTGTTGCCGGCCGATCGAGTTTCACGTAGAACGCGAGCCCGGCGGGGCATTGTTCGCGCTGCGAGTGTGGCGCCTGGACTGAAGGATGAGAAAATGTATGCACGCGGCCTGATCACGGCGCTACTTCTGCTGATCGCGTCCTGCAGCGGGCCTCCGGCATCACCGCCGCCTGCGCCGCCACCACAGGCGGCGCTGCCCGACGGCTGGCCGGACTTCTCGAACGCCTTCATCGAAGGGTATTTCAAGGCCAATCCGTTCTTCGCCGTGCAGGCCGGGCGCCACGAATTCGACGGTCAGATGGCGGACTGGAGTGCGAGCGGGATTGCCGCGGAAGTCGCGCGCCTGCAGCAGCTGCGCACCCAGGCGCAGGGTTTTGATGCGGCCACGCTCACCCCCGCGGAGCGCTTCGAGCGCGAGTACCTGCTCACGGTGATCGATGACAACCTGTTCTGGCTCGATCGCGCACGCTTTCCCTTCACCAACACGGCCTGGTATGTCGATCAGCTCGACCCGGATGTCTACCTGAACCGCGAATACGCCCCGCCTGCCAAGCGCCTGCAGGGCTACATCGGCTACCTGCGCGCGATGCCGAAGATCGCGGCTGACATCCGCGCCAACCTGCACACCCCGCTGCCGCCCTCCTTCGTGCAGCGCGGCATCGATGGGTTCGGCGGTTACGCGCAGTTTTATCGCAAGGACGCCCTGAAGGTGTTTGCATCCGTGACCGATCCTGCCGCGCAGAAGGAGCTGGCCGATGCCAGCCGGGCGGCGGCCGCGGCGATGGACGGGCTGAAGAGCTGGCTGCAGGCGCAGAGCAAGCGTGCCAGCGGCAGCTTCGCGCTCGGGGAGCCGCTGTTTCTTGAGATGCTGAAGGCGACCGAGCGGGTCGACGTGCCGATCGCGCAGCTCGTCGCCGTCGGACGCGCCGATCTCGAGCGAAACACCGAAGCGCTCAAGAGCGCCTGCGCCCAATACCTGCCGCAGGGCTCGCTGGGTGCCTGCGTGGAGAAGATGCAGGCCGACAAGCCGCAAGGTGGCGCGGTGGCGCGCGCGCGCGAGCAGCTCAAGGACCTGCGCGCCTTCGTGGTCGCGAAGAACGTCGTCAGTATTCCAAGCGACGAGGTGCCGCAGGTCGCAGAAGCGCCCCCCTACAATCGCGCGAACGCCGCCTACATCAACATCCCCGGCCCCTACGAGAAGGGGGTGGCCTACGTCTTCAATATCGCCCCTCCCGATCCCTCATGGACCGCCAAGGAGCGCGCCGAGTACATTCCCGGCAAGGCCGCGCTGCTGTACACGAGCGTTCACGAAGTGTGGCCCGGCCACTTCGTGCAGTTCCTGCACTCGAACCGCAACCCCTCGAGGATCGCGGCGCTGTGGGTGGGTTACGCGTATGCGGAAGGGTGGGCACACTATTGCGAGGAAATGATGTGGGAGGAGGGCCTCGGCGAGGGCAATGCGGAGCAGCACATCGGGCAGCTCACCGATGCGCTGCTGCGCAACGTGCGCTTCCTGTCGGCGATCGGCCTGCATACCCAGGGCATGACGCTTGCAGAATCGGACCGCATGTTCCGCGACAGTGCCTTCCAGGACCCGGGCGACGCGCGCCAGCAGGCCGCGCGCGGGACCTACGATCCGGAATACCTCAAGTACACCCTGGGCAAGCTCATGATCCGAAAGTTGCGCGCCGACTGGATCGCGCAGCAGCCGGCAGCCGCCGGCGCCGATCCGAAGCAGTACTGGCATGACTTTCACGACAAGTTCCTGTCGTACGGCGGGCCGCCCATCCCGCTGGCGCGGCAGGCGATGGTGGGCGAGGGCGGATCCTTGTTCTAGGCGGCGACCGCCGCCTCGAGGAACGTCAGACTCAGCGCATCCGCATCGAGACGTACCCTGACGCCGAGCGGCACCGGTTCGTTCACCTCCCCGTGCCCGATCGGCAAGCCGGCCACACACGGCAGCCGCGTCGCCTCGGCGAGTTCGCGCAGCAGCTCGGCGCTGCTGTAGGAGGCGTTCTCTTCCTCGCAGGCGGTGAAGCAGCCGAGCGCGATGCCGCGGACGCGCGTGAACACCCCGGCGAGCACAAGATGCGTCCAGATCCGATCGAGCCGGTACGGGCGCTCGCCCTGATCCTCGAGCAACAGGATGGCGCCCTCGAGCGCGGGCATGAACGGGGTGCCGATCATGCGCGAGAACACCGACAGATTGCCGCCGATGAGCGTGCCTTCCGTCACCCCGCCGACGTAGCTGTCGGTGCCGGCCAGGGCCGGCGCGGGGGAGGCGGACTCCAGCAGGTGAAACAGCCGTTCGCAGGTTGCCGCGGGCAGCCGGCCGAGCTGGGTGAGTACCGGGCCGTGAATGCTGATGCGGCCGTGTGACTGAAGCCACAGGTGCAAAGCGGTGATGTCCGAGAAGCCGATCAGCAGTTTTGGCGGGGCGGGCGGTTCGCCAGCGCCAAGTCCGCAGAGGAGCCTCGTTGCGCCATAGCCGCCGCGGGCGCAGAACACCGCGCGCAGCTCCGGGTCGGCGAGCGCGAGGGTCAGCTCGTCCAGCCGCCGCGCATCGCTGCCCGCAAGGTAGCGCCGCCGCTCGAATACTCCCGGCCCGTACACCGGCTGGTAGCGCGCGCCGATGAGGGCGACGCCGGCATCAAAGGAGGCGCGGTCAAAGCCGCTCGCCGGCGCGATCACCGCAACACAGTCCCCGGGGTGTACCGCGGGGGAGGGACGGAAGCGTGCGACCAACGACGGATCCTCGCGAAGCTCGTGACGCTACAATGAGTGGGCGGGGCACTCTAGGCGCGGCGCAAAAGGATCGTCAATGATCGCCTTTCTGCTGTGGCTGTTGCTTTTGTTCGTCTGTTGGCCACTGGCGCTGCTGGCACTGGTGCTGTACCCGATTGTATGGCTCGTGATGCTGCCCTTCAGGCTGGTGGGACTCACGGTCGAGGGCCTGTTCGCGCTGCTGCGCGCCCTGATCTTTCTGCCGGCACGGCTTCTCGGCGGACGCCCCTGAGCTAGTCCGAGAGGGCCTTCAGGTCGCGCCGCAGCGCCATGCGCCCCCGCTCGAGCTCGTCGAGCCGCTTGCCGGCCTCGCGCAGGGCGTTGAGATTCGGCACCGCGGCCTCGTTCAGGCGCCGGTAGCCGTTGCGCGCCTTGACCCACAGACGGTTGAGACGCGCGTAGCGCGCCGCGAGCTCGCGGCGCAGTGCGATGAGACTTATGGCGCTCGGATGCATCGGTGCGCATCTCGCTTGAAAGAGCGCCGCTGCAGAAGTGCAGCCGTCACAATTCGAGCTGCCGCGTTTCCTCACGCGGCACTGCGCCGGACGGGCGCAACGTTGCCGGCCACCCGCACTCGCATGGCACGCACTGCCTGCCGCACGGGCCGGTAACCACGCCCCGCTGCCGCTCGAGCGGGTCACGGCCTGCGCCAGCGGAGACCGGACCCGCATATCAGCGGCGACCTCCCAGCGGCCGCCTCGCGCGGCATGGCGCCGTCGCGGCTGCAGGCATTGATTGCCGCGTGCACCGAGGGTAGGTTGTTCGGCGTCATCGGTGAGCCGCGTGTCAACGCGCGCAAGCTGAACGTGGCGCTCGACACGCTGAAGTGAAAGACAGCCCATGGCCGAGGCGCGGCCTGACCCGGACCAACTGCTTGAGCGCATCCACGCCGAGCAGGCGCGCGAGCGCCGCGGCCGGCTGAGGATCTTTTTCGGCGCCTCCGCGGGTGTCGGCAAAACCTACGCCATGCTCGAGGCGGCCCGCAACGTGCTCGCGGCCGCGACCGATGTGGTGGTCGGATATGTCGAGCCGCACGGGCGCCTGGAGACCGAGCGACTGCTCGAAGGCTTGCCGCGCCTGCCGACACTGCCGGTCAGCTACCGCGGCATCGTGCGCCTCGAGTTCGATCTCGACGCTGCTCTCACGCGGCGGCCCGAGATCCTCCTGGTCGATGAACTGGCGCATTCCAATATCACCGGCGGTGATCCGCCGCCCCGGCACCCCAAGCGCTGGCAGGACATCGAGGAGCTCCTGGCCGCCGGCATCAGCGTGTGGACCACCGTCAACGTGCAGCACCTGGAGAGCCTCAACGACCTCATCTTCCAGACCACCGGCGTGCGTCAGCGCGAGACGCTCCCTGATCACGTGTTCGACGAGGCCGACGATATCGAGCTGATCGATCTGCCGCCCGATGACCTGATCGCGCGCCTGCACTCGGGCAAGGTGTATGTCGCCGACCAGGCCGGCCATGCCGCCGAACGCTTTTTCCGCAAGCAGAACCTCATGGCGCTGCGCGAGATTGCGCTGCGCCGCGTGGCCGATCGCGTCGAGGCTGCCTCGCGCGCGCTGCCGGCGGATCGCAGCCAGGCGCGCATCGCGGGCGATCGCGTACTGGTCGCCGTGGGACCGGACGAGCAGGCCGAGGAGCTGGTGCGCGCCGGCAAGCGCATGGCCGACGCGCTTGATGCGCAATGGACCGTCGTCTACGTGGAGACGCCTGCGCTGCTGCGCCTGTCGGAAGTGGAACGCAACCGGCGCATCGAGGTCCTGCGCCTCGCCGAGTCCCTGGGCGGGGAGAGCGTGACGCTCGATGGGCCCTCGGCCGCGACGACGCTTGCCGAATACGCGAACGTGCGCCATGCGACGCGCCTCATCGTCGGCGCGCCGAAACGCCGCGGCTGGCGCGCGTGGCTGCGGCCCTCAACGGCCACCGAGCTGGTGCGGCGGGCGCGCGGCTTCGACGTG
>DATBYD010000037.1:0-4741 GCA_036513855.1 Steroidobacteraceae bacterium
GTGGATCGGTGTCTCGGAAACTGGTGGCGAGACGCTGCGCCGGCGGGGCTGAGCCCGTTCCGCTGGTACTCCGTGACCTTAGGTCCTGACATCCTGGCGGTGACCCTGGATTCCAATGCGCCGCTCATGCCCGGCAGCGAACAACGGACCTGGTTCGAGCGGCAGATCGAGGGCGCCGGACCGCGGGTCAAATTCGTACTGGTCATACTGCACTACCCTCCGGTCCGGGACCCTTTCTATCCTGCGGTGCTGGATGAGAAGCAAGTGGCGCGCTACCTGTCGAAGACGGCAGCATCGTTTCGCGCGAAGTTCGTGGTCATCGGCAGCCACCTGCACAACTACGAGCGCTACCGGAAGAAGGGCGTTACCTACCTCGTCAGCGGCGGCGGAGGCGCGAAGCCCGTGCCGGCCATTCGCCTGTTCGGCGAGCTGTCAAAGCTCAGGACGGCAGTGAACTTCCACTACATCCGCTTCGTACTGCAGGGCGACACGCTGCGCGTAACCATGGTGCGCTTCGATGCCGAGGAGCGCGGCGACAACCCATGGACCGAGCCGGACCGGTTCGAGATCCAGGCGAGCAAGTAGCCGGTTCAGTCAGCGCAGCGTTGCCAGTTCCCGTCCGGCCCGGTAATCCACGATCCGGAGTCCTTGAGCTCCCCGATTTCGTTGTAGCGATTCACCAGCAGCACCGGGGTGCCGCGCTCGCGCGAGCGGGCCAGCGACATCTCGCAGGTGAGGAGGATCATCTCGAGACTGCTGGCCCAGCAGGCCCACACGCGCCCCTCCTGCTTCGCCCGGATGACGATCACCTGGAGCTGCGAGGGGAGCTCGGCGGCGTTACGGATCTGAAAGCTGTCCTGCGGCAGGTAGTTGCTGCGTGACAGCAGAAGATCCAGCAGCCGCTCCACCTGCGAGGGCTGCTGGATTTTGCGCAAGCGTACGGTTTCCATGACAGTCGACTTTCCTTTGCTCCATTCCTGAGGGCTCGCGCAGAGCGGGGCTCAGCCCGGGGGTCCGTGACCACTGCCGTCCTGACGGGCGTGGACGGTTCCCACGACGGAGCGCTGGGTGGCAGTTTTTACGACGACAAGATCCGGCACACGGCCCTGCACCGCATTGGCGACGTAGTACAGCCGCACCTGGTTGCACCCGACGCCTGCAGACTCCAGGTGGGATACGACCCCCTCGAGGCGCAGCGTCTTCGAGCTGCTGAGCGATGTGGCAGCGTCGATCATCTTTCTATAGGTATCTTGCTGTGACGGGTCCCACGGCGGCAGGCCCGAGATTCCCGTGACGGCGTCGGTACCCATGGGCACGAAGCTCGTACCCTGCCACCCGTCGGCGAGGAAGCCGGAGGGAAAGTCCACCGTGAAATGTGACAGTTGCGCGTTTCCCTGCGGGTCACGCAGATACCGCGGACGCAACCAGAACTCCGGTTGCTGCCCGAGCGGGGTTTTCAGCGTGTGGGCGGCTCCCGGCCCCCAGCTGTCGTTTAGCCTGACTCTCGCATTTAGCCAGTAGTTCACGCCGTCTCCTATGGCCTTGGTCGCGTTACAACGTCCGCTGTCGCGGCGCTGCGGCTCGGAAGGCCTGGACCGAGCGCAACCGTGTAAACCTGAAACGCAGCCCACAGCGACGGGTCCGCGGACCCGTCGCGGGACACCACCGATCTCATGGCCGCACCGAGTGCTGCCGGCGCGCTCATCGACTCACGCAGCAGGTGTCGATAGAAATCTGTCATGAGCCGGGCACCTATCTCATCTGCAACCGGCCAAAGGGATGCAACCACCGCCCGGGCGCCCCGGGCGAGCACGGTGGAGCTGATGCCGACCAGTCCCTCGCTTGGCACCTCACGGCCGAGCGCCGTCTCGCAGGCACTGAATACCGCCACGTCGGCGTTCAGCCGCTGCTGCGCCAGGTCTGCCACGCGGACCGCACCGTCCACGAAATGCCCATCGGTATCATAGGACCCCAGCATCAGGGCCGATAACTGCGGGACGCGCGCGTCCACGCGCCCGTGAGTGGCAATGTGAATGAAGCGGTACCTGGACCAGTCGAGCGCCAACAGCTGCGCACGCGTCGCCTGGAGACCCACTAGCTGATCGACCTCCGTGGGTGGGAATTGCGCCAGGACGCCGGCCGCCTCCTCGGCGGCGAACTGCAGCCGCTGATAGTCCTGCGGTGCTGCATCAATGGCCGCAGTTCCTGGATCGACAGCTGGCGGCAGGCTCTTCAGGCGCGGATCGTCCGGCTGGTATACCGGGTCGGCAACCAGAAGCAGCCGGCCGCTTCCCGGCAAGGCTGAGTGTGCCCCGTTGGCATCCAGCATCCAGGCGGCCGGTGCCAGCGCGATATCGTGATGCGACACGACAAAGGCGCCTGACCCCGCGTCCTGCTCCCGCAGCGCGGCGAAGGGCACGTAGTCGAGAGCTCCGTCGGGGATGATGACCCACTGGCGCACGCCGGCCAGCCAGGCCGCAATCGGCCGGACGACCATCTCGTAAAGAGCGCGCCCGCCTTGCAGGCGCTGCTCGGGAAGCACATCGACCAGGCGCACGAGTGAGCGGTGGAAGGCGGTGGCCTGCGCCGCGATGACCTGCGGCGATGGCAGGCGGACCCAGTGGATCTCGTGGGGCAGGAGAACCCAGGCGTATGCGGAGTCAGATCCGAGCCAGTACGCCACCAGTGCCGTGTCAGCAGGAATAAGCGGCAAACTGACCGGTGAGCTGCCCACGCGGGCCGACGAGCTCGCGGGCACGGCGCGTACCGCGATGCGCGTGTTCAGCGTATCCACCTGGCGCTCGAGCTCAGCGATGTCCGCCAGCAGTTGTCTGGCACGCGGATCGTTCGAACCGGAGTAATCGAGTCGCAAATCGAGCGCCGCGCTGCGAGCGGCGAGCTCACGATAAAGCTGCTCGCGCCGGCGAAGATCCGGGGCCAGCGCACGCCGGACCTCAGGGGTGTACTGCTGTGCCGCGATGTCGGCCAGCGAATGTGCCCGCGAGGCATCCGCCGCGGCGAATGCGTCTGTCGCGATAGCCTGCGCCTCGGACTCGTGACCGGCAGCCGCCGCGGCCTCGTAGCGGGCACGCAGCAATTCGATCTTCAGGTCGTACGCGGCACGCAACGGCGCCTGCAGTTGCGAGCGAAGCTCGGGGTTGATGGTCTGCAGGCGCAGCGCGTCGGATTGTCTCAATGCCGTGGCGACGGCGGCCAGCGCCGCATGTGTCCGGCCGAGGCTTCGCAGCGTTCGGGCAAGCTCCAGATTCGCCGCAAACTCATCGGCAACGCTTCCCAGCCTGTGCAGCGCAGGACGCGCGGCCGCGAGATCCGCCAACGCCGCGCGTGGCTCACCGGTCTCGCGCAGCAGCACCGCGCGTTGCAACAGCGCATTGCCCCAGACCATGGGATCGCGCCTGCGGGCTGAGAGAATCTCATCGAGCTGCGCGCGCGCCTCGGAGAGATGACCGGCAGCGCCGGTGTGCGCCGCCAGTTGGATCCTGATGAGCGCCAGGGAAGTCGGCGCGATCGCCAGAGCGAGGGCCTCGCGGTCGTAGGCGATGGCGCGATCCAGCTGTCCCTGCTCAGCCTCGACGGTCGCCAGCGCCCGCAGAGTGACCATGCGCCCGCGCCCGTCCAGAGCCACGGATTGAATCGCGAGCGCGCGCTCTAGAGACTCCTGCGCAAGCGGCGGATCGCCCAGCGCGTAGTAGTTCACGCCAATCCCGTAGCGGCAGTACGCCTCGTCGCGCGTAGCCTGTTGCTGCTGCGCGAAGGCCAGTGCGCGATCGTACAGGCGCAGCGACTCGTCGAAGCGCCCCAGCGCGTAGTCGGCGAGTGCCGTGTTGGTGATCGACGCAAGAAAGATGTGCGGGTAAGTTTGCTGAGGGATATCGGCAAGCGCGCGCTCGAACAGGCGCTGCGCTTCCGGCAGACGGCCGAGCCCCCACAGACACAGGGCTTCGTTCTGCCAGGCCTGCGCCCGGCGCAAAGTCTCGCCGATCGATCCAAACAGGCGACTCGGGGTGCTGGAGTCCGCCACACACTCCGGATAGCGATTCTCCTTCTGATCAATCAGAACGATGTTCGTGAACTGCAGGGCGGCGTCGTACATCTCGCCGCGCTGGAGGTGGAAGCGGCCGAGTCGTTGCACCACGGCACGTGCGCGAGCGAGCAGATCGGTCGCGGGCACTGCAAGCCCGGGCACGGCCTGACCGCTGGAGGCCGCCGAGCCGATCTCGATCCAGGCGGCGGCCATCAGCGCCTCGGCTCGGGCCCGACGGTAGGGATCGCTCTCTCCCAGCAGCTGCGCCGCCTCGCGCGCCCAATCCGCCGCCCCGGCCCAGTTCTGCAGGTCGAAGTATTCGACTCCGGCCAGCGCGAGTGCCGCCTCACCCCGCAGCTGCGCATCCGCGGGCGCCAGCAGCGCACGGTCGGCCGCCGCATAGGCATCCACCGACTGTACGAAGGCATCGTGCGCAGAGCTGCTGGCAGGCGCTGCGCGATCGCTCAGTATCTCCTCCCCCCGCGCATAATCGGCATCAGCCGCCGCCAGGGTCTTCATGAGCCCGATGCAAGCGGGGCTCTGATCCGCCGCAGACGCCAGGTCGAACGCGCGCACCGTCGCCGTGCCGGTGGTCGTTGCGAGCTCCTTGCCGGTCACGCGCACGGTGACAGACGCAGACCCAGGTCCGGTTACGAGGACGCGGCGTGTTCCGGTGCGCCGTTCGGGGTGGTCGGC
>DATBYD010000038.1:0-34475 GCA_036513855.1 Steroidobacteraceae bacterium
GCGCCCCGGCCGCCGGCGACCTGCGCGTCGCGATAGCCTCGGCGCTGCGGCTCGACCGCCGGGTCTGCGCCGCGCGCGCAGCGCGATTCAGCTGGGACGCGGCGACCGAGCAGTTCCTCGCCGGTCTTGTCCCGATCCAGATCGCTCTGCGCGCGAGGCTGGCTGTCGGCCGCAGTTCCGCTATGATCGCGCGTGGAGACGCCAACTGATGGAAACCGCCGACCTTAGTCACCACATCTCGCGCCGCTTCAACGAGGACCTCGAGCGTGTGCGCAGCAAGGTGCTCGGCATGGGCGGCTTCGTCGAGCAGCAGCTGCAGAAGGCCATCACCGCGCTGGTCGAGGGAGACAGCTCGCTCGGTGAGTCCGTGGCGATGGATGATCACCAGGTCAACAACATGGAGGTCGCCATCGACGAGGAGTGCAGCCGCATTCTCGCCACGCGCGCCCCGGCCGCCGGCGACCTGCGCGTGATCGTGGCGATCATCAAGACGATCACCGATCTTGAGCGCATCGGCGATGAAGGCGAGAAGATCGGCTACATCGCCTCGCGTCTTGCCACCATGGAGCGCCCGGCTGACAAATACCGCGAGATCAAGCATCTTGGCCGCGTGGTGTCGGAGATGGTGCACGATGCGCTGGATGCCTTTGCACGCATGGACGTGGAATCGGCGCTGCGCGTGGCGCGCCAGGATCGACTGGTGGATGAGGAGTACGAGGCGATCCAGCGCCAGAGCATCACCTTCATGATGGAGGATCCGCGCACCATCCGGCGCGCCCTCGATGTCATGTGGGTGGTGCGAGCGCTCGAGCGCATCGGCGATCACGCCAAGAACATCAGCGAATACGTCATCTACATGGTACACGGCAAGGACATCCGCCATACCTCGCTCGATGACGTCGAGCGCGAGCTGCGCGGGGGCACCGAAGCGGCCGGGATGCACCCGCCGGCCGCCTAGAGCGGCGTTGCGCCTTCGCGTGTTCAATCGTCGTCTGGGCAACATTGCAGGCTTCGCCGTGTGTGCGGCGCTGCTGGCATACGCTTTGTACACCCAGTTCTATGAGGGGCTGGATCCTTGCCCGCTGTGCATCTTCCAGCGCATCGGCGTGGCATTGCTGGGCCTGGTGTTCCTCGCCGCAGCGCTGCATCACCCTGCCGGGCGCGCACGCTACGGCTACGCGCTGGCCATCGCCCTGGCGGCGCTTTTGACCTGCGCGGTGGCGGCGCGCCACCTGTACGTGCAGAGCCTGCCGGCCGGCAGTCTCCCCTCGTGCGGTGCACCGCTCGCGGTCCTTTTGAAATTCACGCCCGTCTGGCAGGTCATCCGCAAGGTGCTCACCGGCAGCGGCGAGTGCGGAGTCGTGAACTGGCGCTTGCTCGGGCTCGCCATGCCCGCCTGGGTGGCGATCTGGGCGCTCATCCTCGGCACATTCGGCGTGCTTACAAACCTCCGCCCAAGAGCTTCTGCAGCACGTTGAAATACATCCGGTGCAGGGCTTCGATGTCGGTCAGCCGCACGCACTCGTTGACCTTGTGGATGGAGGCATTCACGACACCGAGCTCCACCACCTGGGCCCCGAGCGGGGCGATGAAGCGACCGTCGGAGGTGCCCCCGCCAGTCGAGAGCGTCGGCAGCACACCGGTGACTTCGGCCACCGCCTCGCCGACGGCGTCGCACAGTAGTCCCGGTGCGGTATAGAAGGGCTCGCCGGACACGTACCACTCGAGCGTGTAGCGCACCGCATGCCGCTGCAGGATGGCCTCGACGCTCGCCTTGAGCTTGTCGATGGTCTGCACCGGCGAGTAGCGCAGGTTGAAGCGCGCCTTGAGTTCTCCTGGGATGACGTTGGGTGCACCCGTGCCGGCGTTGAGGTTGGAGACCTGGAAGCTGGTCGGCTGGAAGTGCTCCGTGCCCCTGTCCCACTCGCGCCGCGTGAGCTCGGCGAGCGCCGGGGCGAGCGTGTGCACGGGATTTTCCGCCAGCTGCGGGTAGGCGACATGACCCTGCACCCCGTGCACGGTCAGCCGGCCGCTCAAGGAGCCGCGGCGACCCACCTTGATGGTGTCCCCGATCGACAGTTCGCTCGAAGGCTCACCGACCAGGCACCAGTCGATGTGTTCGCCGCGTTCGCTCAGGGTCTGAACCACGCGGCGCGTGCCGTCGACGGAGGGGCCCTCCTCATCGCTCGTGATCAGAAAGGCAATGGAACCGATGTGGCGCGGACGTGCCGCGACGAACTCCTCGGTTGCAGTCAGCATCGCCGCAAGGCCGCTCTTCATGTCTGCCGCACCGCGGCCGTACAGCAGACCGTCCCGGATCACCGGCACGAACGGATCGCTGTGCCACTCCTCGAGCGGACCGCTCGGCACCACGTCGGTATGGCCGGCGAAGCAGAACAGCGGCGGCGCCCGCCCGCGGCGCGCCCAGAGGTTGTGCACATTCCCATAGGGCAGATGCTCGACGACGAAACCGGCGGCCGTCAGACGTTGGCCCATCAGCTGCTGGCAACCCTCATCGGCGGGGGTGACCGATCGGCGGCCCAGAAGGTTCTGAGTCAGTTCAATGGCTTGTGACATCAGTTCGCAGCTTTTATACGGTCTCACCTGCCGCGCGGCAAGCACAGGGCGCCGTCACGCCCCTGTAAAGTGCGGCGGCAACACTGTAGCCACAGGCCGCACGGACGTGGGCGCAATCTGACGTCGCCGCGACACTGTCATGAGAACGTCATCTTACTGTCATTTAATTCGCGCCTCTGTCGGGCGATGTGGCCCTCGAATGCGCAGGAGTCAAATCATGAGCTTATTCAATGGCAAGCGGATGATGTTGATGGCCGCGGCGGCCGTCGCCTTTGCCACAGCCCAGGCGGCTGATATCTCCGGCGCGGGCGCCACGTTCCCCTATCCCCTCTATTCGAAGTGGGCGGACGCGTACAAGCAACAGACCGGAATCGGACTGAACTACCAGTCGATCGGCTCCGGCGGCGGCATCAAGCAGATCAAGGCCAAAACCGTGACCTTCGGCGCCTCCGACATGCCCCTGAAGCCCGAGGAGCTCAAAGAGGCAGGCCTCGTGCAGTTCCCGATGATCATCGGTGGCGTCGTGCCGGTGGTGAACGTCAAGGGTGTGCAGGGCGGACAGATGGTGCTCGATGGGGCCACGGTGGCCGCCATCTACCTCGGCGAGATCACCAAGTGGAACGATGCGCGCATCAGGAAGCTCAATCCGACCCTGGCCCTTCCGGCCACCGCGATTGCGCCGATCTATCGTTCGGACGGCTCCGGTACCAACTTCCTGTTTTCGAACTACCTGTCCAACTCGTCTCCGAAGTTCAAGGACACGATCGGGGCCAACACCTCGGTACAGTGGCCGCAGGGGATCGGAGCCAAGGGCAATGAGGGCGTCGCCAACATGACCGCGCAGACCGACGGGGCCATCGGCTACGTCGAGTATGCCTACGCCAAGCAGAACAAGATGGCGTACACCGATCTCATCAACACGGCCGGCAAGAAGGTGGCACCCGATGCGGACACGTTTCAGGCTGCGGCGGCGAGCGCCGACTGGACCCACGCCGCCGGTTACTACCTGATCCTCACCAATCAGCAGGGCGACAAGAGCTGGCCGATCACCGGTGCCAGCTTCATTCTCCTCTACGGCGTGCCCCCCGATGTGGCTGCCACGGGCGCCGCTCTCAAATTCTTCGACTGGGCCTACCGTAACGGTGGCAAGATGGCCGCCGAACTCGACTACGTCCCGCTGCCGGACAGCCTGATCACGCAGATCCGGGGCACCTGGAAGGCGCAGATCAAGGGCGTCGCGGCGATGTGACCTTAGGGGTTGCGCCCGCCACCGCGGATGGCTGTCGGTTTGAGCGTGAGGAAGACAGGCGTGACAGATTGCCGTCCGCGATGAACACGGTCGCCGCGATCGATCCGCACCACGCCGCGGGACAGCGGCTGCGCGAGAGGGTGTTTCGCGGAGCCACGCTCGCGGCAGCGCTGCTGGTGCTGCTGCTGCTCGGCGGAGTGGCCGTGACGCTGCTCGCGGGGGCCTGGCCGGCCTTCGCGCATTTCAAATTCAGCTTCCTGACGCGCGAGATCTGGAATCCGGTGACGGACCAGTTCGGGGCGCTGGCGCCGATCTACGGGACGCTCGTGACCTCGCTGCTGGCGCTGCTGTTGGCCATTCCGGTCAGTTTCGGTATCGCGATCTTTCTCACCGAGCTCGCCCCGGTGTGGCTGAAGCGCCCGGTGGGCGTGGCCATCGAACTGCTCGCGGCGGTGCCGAGCATCATTTACGGCATCTGGGGTTTATTCGTGCTGGCGCCCATCCTGCAGCGGCACGTGCAGCCGTGGCTGATCGAGGTGCTGGGTCCGTTGCCGGTGATCGGCAGGCTGTTCCAGGGGCCGCCGTTCGGCATCGGCGTGCTGACGGCGGGGCTGGTGCTCGCGATCATGATCATCCCGTTCATCTCCGCGGTGACCCGTGATGTCTTCGAGACCGTGCCCGACGTGCTCAAGGAGTCCGCGTACGGCCTGGGAGCCACGACCTGGGAAGTCATCTGGCAGGTGGTGGTGCCTTACGCCCGAACCGGCATGATCGGCGGCATCATGCTGGGCCTCGGCCGCGCGCTCGGCGAGACCATGGCGGTCACCTTCGTCATCGGCAACGCCCACCGCATCGGCTCCTCGCTGCTCGCGCCCGGCACCACCATCTCCGCCTCGATCGCCAACGAGTTCGCCGAAGCGGTGGGCGACCTTTACACCTCATCGCTGGTGGCCCTGGGCGCGCTGCTGTTTCTCATTACTTTCTCGGTGATCGCCATCGCGCGCCTCATGCTGCTGCGGCTTGATAGAAAGGCGCTGTCCTCCGTATGAGCCGCCGCGCGATCCGCAAGCTCACCAACGTCCTCGCGCTGGCGCTGTCGGGCGTGGCGACCGCCATCGGCTTGTTCTTTCTAGGTGCGATCCTGTGGACGCTCATCCGCAACGGCATCGCCGGCATGTCGACGACCTTGTTCACGGCCATGACACCGCCGCCGGGCAGCAGTGGCGGACTGCTGAACGCGATCTATGGCAGCGTCGTCATGACGCTGATCGGCATACTCATCGGCGGCCCGATCGGCATGCTGGCCGGCACCTATCTTGCCGAATACGGGCGCGCCGCCCGCATCAGCACGCTGATCCGCTTCGTGAACGATGTGCTGCTGTCGGCTCCCTCGATCATCATCGGGCTGTTCGTGTATGAGCTGCTGGTCATCCGCATGGGCCACTTCTCGGCGATCGCCGGAGCCGTCGCGCTGGCGATCATCGCCATGCCCGTCACGGTGCGCACCACCGAGGACATGCTGAATCTTGTGCCCCAGGGCATGAAGGACGCCTCGACCGCCATGGGCGCGTATCCCTGGCGCACCATCACCAGCGTCATCTATCCGGCCGCGCGCAGCGGCATGCTGACGGGACTGCTGCTCGCGGTGGCGCGCATCAGCGGGGAGACGGCGCCGCTGCTGTTCACCGCCCTCAACAATCAGTTCTGGAGCAGCAACCTCGCAGCTCCCATGGCCAACCTGCCAGTGGTGATCTTCCAGTTTGCGCTGAGTCCCTACCCGAACTGGCAGCAGCTGGCATGGTCCGGGGCACTCCTCATCACGCTCAGCATCCTGATCCTGAGCATCACGGCGCGCCTGGTGGTGTCCTCGCTCAACGCCGGCGGCAGAAACTGAGTGGGCGTATCGGAGGCCAAGGTCGGTGCGCCGTCCGCCGCAGCGGGCGAGGCGAGCGCGGTCAAGTTCGAAGTGCGGCACCTGGATTTCTATTACGGCCAGATCCAGGCGCTCAAGGACATCAACCTCACGCTGCCGGACCGCAGGATCACCGCGTTCATCGGTCCTTCCGGCTGCGGCAAGTCGACCCTGCTGCGCGTCTTCAACCGTATGTACGCCCTGTATCCTGGCCACCGTGCCAGCGGCGACGTGCTGCTCGATGGTGAGGACATTCTCTCGCCGACGCTCGACGTCGCCTCGCTCAGGTTCCGGGTGGGCATGGTGTTCCAGAAACCGACTCCGTTTCCCATGTCGATCTTCGACAACGTCGCGTTCGGCTTGCGCCTGTCGCGGCGCATCTCGCGCAGCGAGCTCGGCGATCGCGTGGAGGAGGCGCTGCGTGATGCGGCGATGTGGGAGGAGGTCAAGGACAAGCTGCACGAGGATGCTCGCGGGTTATCCGGCGGCCAGCAGCAGCGCTTGTGCATCGCGCGTACCCTGGCGCTGCGGCCGGAGGTTCTCTTGTTCGATGAGCCCACCGCCGCGCTCGACCCGATCTCCACGCTGCGCATCGAGGAGACCCTGCAAAGCCTGCGCGAGAGGTATTGCATCGCGATCGTCACTCACAACCTGCAGCAGGCGGCGCGGGTTTCCAACGTCACCGCCTTCATGTACCTGGGCGAGCTCATCGAGATCGGGCCGACCGGGCAGATGTTCACCGCGCCTAAGCACCGCCGCACGGATGATTACGTGACCGGGCGATTTGGTTGATGATGCGCAGGCATGAACGAGACGCCTGACGAGACACCCCAGGGGGGCCTGCCGCCGGCGCGCGGCGATGGCAGCCTCGCCGGCCCCGGCGCGCCGGGCCACGGCAACGGTGCAGCTTCCGGGCCGCCGCGCGAAAATGCGGCCAGGCCCCGCTTCGGCGAGGGCGGCCTCAATCTCAAGCCAAGCGGTCGAGTTTCCACCGCCGCCGCACTGGAGGCGAGCGCTGCGATGCAGCCGGAACGGGGCGCCGCGCTCGAGAACCCGGTTTTCTCATGCCGCAGCGTGAGCGTGTTCTACGGCGCCAAGCCCGCCCTCAGGGATGTCACGATTGACGTGGGCCGGCGCCAGGTGCTCTCGATGATCGGCCCTTCGGGCTGCGGCAAGTCGACCTTCCTGCGCTGCCTGAACCGCATGAACGATACGATCCCCGGGGCGCGTGTCACCGGCACCATCCTGCTCGATGGCCGTGACATCCACGATGAGCGCCAGGACGCGGTGCAGCTGCGCGCGCGCATCGGCATGGTGTTCCAGAAGCCCAACCCGTTCCCCAAGTCGATTTACGACAATGTGGCCTTCGGCCCCCGTATCCATGGCCTGGCGAGCAGCCGCGCACATCTGGATGAGATCGTCTGCACCAGCCTGACCCGCGCGGGCCTGTGGGGTGAAGTGAAGGACCGCCTCAGCAGCGCCGGCACCGGTCTTTCGGGTGGCCAGCAGCAGCGCCTGTGCATCGCACGCGCCATTGCCGTGCAGCCGGAAGTGATTCTCATGGATGAGCCCTGCTCGGCGCTCGATCCGATCGCAACGGCGCGCATCGAGGATCTCATCGATGAGCTGCGTGAGTCCTACGCCATCGTGATCGTGACTCACTCCATGCAGCAGGCGGCGCGCGTATCGCAGCGCACGGCGTACTTCCATCTCGGCGAGCTGATCGAGGTGGGCGATACCGACCGGGTATTCACCAACCCGCGTCACCGCCTCACCGAGGACTACATCACCGGGCGCTTCGGTTAGGTGCGGATCGCCACGCCCAAAAAAGTTCGGGCCCGCCAGGCGGGCCCGAACGTTCACCTGCAGGCAGCGCGCTTCAGAACTTGAAGCGAATACCCATGGTCGTGGTGAGGGTGGAGGTATTGAGGAACTCGTTTGAGAGTCCGTCCTGCACCTCGCTCCAGAACGTACCGATGTAGCCGTCAAAGCGCTTGCTGAACTTGTAGTCGGCCACGAATGAGGCGGTGTTCTCGGTGCCGCTGCAGGAGCTGGCCACCGCGCTCGTGCAGCCCGCGTTCTTGCCGGTCGCGTAGCTGTTCTGCTTGTAGCCGTAGTAGGCGGCCATCAGGTCCAGGTCCGGGGTGACCGGCCACTTCACGCCGGCCCAGAACACCTGCAGGATCTTGTTGTTGTCGTACGCTTTGTTGTTCACGTACGCCAGCACGTAGCCGCCGATGGTCAGATCGCCCGCAATGAGTGGGGTGTTGGGGTTGGCGAAGCTGATGTGCTCGTAGCCGCCCGACACGGTCGGCAGCGGAGCACCGAAGTTGTACAGCGCCATCACCGCATAGGTCGTGTTATCGGAGATCGTGGCCGAGAGCGAGTTGCTCGGCGAGAAGCACTGCGCCCCCGTGGCGGGTGTCGGCGTGGCGGTGCACAGCGTAGCCAGGCCGGTGACCTGCGTCGCACTCAGGGCACTGGCCGACACGGCATCGTACTTCTTGGCGTAGTACGCATCGATCGAGGCGCCGGCGAAGTCCGCGCCGAGGCTCACCTGCGCGGCCGTGTTCTGCGAGCCGCTCGAACCGCTGAACTGATACAGCGCCCCGGCGTGCAGCCAGTCGTACTTCGCGGTGTACTTCACCGACTGATCGAGTCTGCGATCCTCCGTGTCGCCACCGCCGGCGGTGGTGCCGGAGAAGCCGATCAGCGAGAACGCCTGGGCCGCACCCATCGGATCGTACTTGGCAATGCCATCGGCCAGCGGGGTGGGGTGGCGCCCATAGGTGAGCGAGCCGAAGGTGGGGGAGCTGAAGCCGGCATAGGCAGCTCCGGCGAAGGCCTGCCCGGCGACGCTCGTGTCGACGTTGGTCGACTGCGAGGTGAGGGCGCGGCCGTTGTTGAGCACGAGCGACTTCAAGCCATCGCTCAGCTGCCCGGACTGCGGATTGAAGAAGGTCTCGACCCGGAATATGCCGGACCAGTCCCCGCCGATCGGCTCCTTGCCGGCCAGCCCGATGCGCGACTGGCTCAGGTTGCTCGGCGTGACGGCGGTGACCGAGCCGTTGCTGTTCTTGGAAATGGGCGCCTCGGTGCCGGCCGGGAAGTAATCGCTCGAGGGCACGCCGTGGGTCTGGTACTGCAGACCGATATCGACCGCTCCATAGAGGGTGATTCCCTTCCAGGTGATGCTCGTGTCATCAGTCGGGTTGGGCGTGGGGGTGTTCTGGGCCTGCGCGAGGCTCGCCGCGGCCAGGGCTGCCGTTAATAGACACGCACGGGTAAGGGTCATCTTCGTGTTTCCTGTGGTTTTCCGATAGTGCCGACGAAGCGCGGTGCGAGACTCTCCCCTCGGGAGGTGATGCGCGCACGCGACGCCTTCGACCTGCGTGAACCGCCACGGCAGGCGCGCCTACTGTGGTGCAGGTGTATGACATTCCAAATGCGGTGAGATGACGGTTCTGTTACAGCAGCGCCGCCCGCTCGGGCTTTGACTGCGCGTCGTCATCCGTCGCTCTGCGGTGGTCCCGGCGATGCGCTAAGCTCCGCAGCATCAATGACTTAGAAGAAGAGTCGGTATTTCTGAACGGTTTTTAATCGCCCGTTTCGTTCAGATTCATCCGGGTGTGCTCTGCTGTGGGCCAGCCGGTGACATATGCGACTGCTGCTAGTTGAAGATGAGAGCAAGGTTTCCGAACTCGTGGCGCGCGCGCTGCGGGCGGAACGCTATGCGGTGGACGTGGCCGACGACGGGGAACGCGGCTGGGAGCTGGCGGACAGTTTCGACTACGACCTGATCATCCTCGATCTGATGCTGCCGCGCCTGAACGGGCAGGAGCTTCTGCGCCGCATCCGTCGCAAGAACCATGAGGTGCCGATCCTCGTGCTCACCGCCCGCGATGCCACCGAGGAGAAGGTGCGCAACTTCGAGGCGGGTGCGGATGACTACCTCACCAAGCCCTTCGCGTTTGCCGAACTGTCCATGCGGGTGAAGGCGCTGCTGCGGCGGGGCCCGATCGCGCGCGCCAGCGTGCTGCGGGTCGCGGATCTGGAGGTGGATCGCCTGCGCCAGCAGGTGCGCCGGGCCGCTCAGCGCATCGAGCTCACCGCCAAGGAATACGCGCTGCTCGAGTACCTGGCCGCCAATCCGGGCCGGGTCTTTTCGCGCACCATGATCATCGAGCACGTGTGGGACCAGAGCTTCGAAGGTCTCACCAATATCGTCGACGTGTACGTGCGGCACCTGCGCGCCAAGATCGATGACCCATTCCCGGTCAAGCTGATCCGCACCGTGCGCGGCGTCGGCTACGGACTGACAGACGGTAGCGAGACGTGAATACGCGCTCCTTGAGCTTTCGCCTGGTGACCTGGTACGCGGGGGTCCTCATCATCGTGTTCGTGCTGCTCGGCGGCCTCACTCTCTTGCTGCTGCAGCATTACCTGGAAGCGAACCTTCTGGACATCCAGGCGCGCCGCGCCAGCCAGATCGGCGGCACGCTGGTGGCGCACGCCACCCGCGACGGTGAGGATGCGATGCGCCAGGCGGTCGAAAGCCTGTACTCCCCGGAGGCCAACGACCGCTTCATCCGCATCACGCGCGAGGATGGTGCAGTGGTGTACGCCTCGGGCACCCCGAAGGCTGAGCGCTTCAATCCCGCGCAGGTGCCCCCGCTTGCGGCCGGCGCTGCGGCGCCTGCGTCCCGCAAGGTGAGTTTTGCCGATGGCGCGCTGCTGATTGCCGCGCGCAGCGCGGCAGCCGCCGACGGCACGCACTACCGTGTGGAGGTCGGCAGCTCCTCTTCCTCCGCCGAGGCGACTCTGCGGCACGTGCTCATGATGCTCGCGGTCGGCTTGCCGGTGGCGGTGGGGGTCGCGGTGGCGGGCGGCTTCGTGCTGGTGCGCCGCTCGCTCGATCCGGTCGAGCGCATCGCCGTGAAGGCCGAGGAGATCACCCAGCACAACCTGAGCGAGCGGCTGCCGCTGGTCCACAGCGGCGATGAGCTGGAGCGCCTCGTGGTGTCGCTCAATCACATGATCGCCCGTCTGGAGGCGGCCATGCTCGGCTCCAAGCAGTTCGTCGCCGACGCGAGCCACGAGCTGCGCACGCCGCTCACGGTGATGCGTGGCGAGCTCGAGAGTCTGGCGCAGGATCCGATTCTCGGGCGCGAAACGCGCGAGAGCCTCGGCAGCGTGCTCGAGGAGGTGGAGCGCCTGGCGAAGATCGTCGAGAGCCTGTTTGCGCTGTCGCGCCTCGATGCCGGCGAGGCGCACGCCGAATGGGTGCGCTTCGACCTCGCGGAGCTTGCCGCCACCACCGCCGAACAGATGGGCCTGCTCGCCACCGACAAGCAGGTGCGCGTCGAGTGCGATTCCACACCCGGTGTGACGGTGCAGGGCGATCGCGCGCGACTGAAGCAGGTGATCGTCAATCTGCTCGACAACGCCATCAAGTACACCCCGGCCGGCGGGCAGGTGCGCCTGCGCGTGCATCGCGAGGCGGGCTTTGGAATTCTCGAGGTCAGCAACGATGGCATCGGCATCCCGCCGGAAGCATTGCCGCACGTGTTCAAACGCTTCTTCCGCGTCGACGTGTCGCGCTCGCGCCAGCAGGGCGGCGCGGGCCTGGGCCTCGCCATCGTCAAATCGATCTGCACCGCGCACGGCGCACAAGTCGAAGTGAGTAGCCGTGCCGGCGGCGGCAGTACCTTTCGGGTGCGCCAGCCGCTGGCCGGCGAAACCGCCGCCCGCGCCTGAGGTCTGCCCGCGCATGTCACTCGTGCAATACGTGCTGCGACGGCCCTACACGGTGGTAGCGATGTTGATCCTGATCGGCCTGCTCGGCATCGGCGAGGCGTTTCGCATGCCGGTCGACATCTTTCCGCAGATGGACATCCCGGTCTGCAGCGTGGTGTGGACCTATGCCGGCATGGACGCCCAGGACATCCAGAACCGCATCCTGACGCTGCATGAGCGGCAGATGGCTTCCCTGGTCGATGACATCTCGCGCATCGAGGCGACCAGCTACGAAGGGGTGGGGGTGGAGAAGGTCTATCTGCACGAGGGGGCCGATGTCACCCGCGCCATCGCGCAGCTCGCCAGCAGCGCGCTGGTCGTGCTCAAGTACATGCCGCCGAACATCACCCCGCCGCTGGTGATCCGTTACGGCGCCACCGACGTGCCCATCATCCAGCTGAGCCTGTCGAGCGAGTCGCTGCCGGACACCACCCTCAATGACCTCGGCCAGAACATCATCCGCCCGGCGCTGGCGGTGGTGCACGGGGCCGAGGTGCCATACCCTTACGGCGGCAAACCGCGCGTGATCATGGCGGACCTGGACCCCGAGGCGCTGCAGTCGCGCGGACTCACCGCGGCGGACGTGAGCAACGCTCTGCAGACGCAGAACGTCATCCTCCCGGCGGGGGATGTAAAAATCGGCAGCCGCGATTACCTGCTGACGATGAATAACAGCCCCGATGTCATCGAGGCGCTCAATTCGTTCCCGATCAAACAGGTTGCCGGCCGCGAGGTCTTCATGCGCGATGTCGCGCACGTGCACGACGGCTTCCAGGTGCAGACCAATTCGGTTTCGGTCGACGGCGTTCCGGGCGCCCTGATGACGATCAGGAACACCGGCGGCGTATCGACGCTGGCAGTGATCAACGGCCTGCGCGCCGCGCTGCCGGACATCAGGCACATGCTGCCCGGCGGGGTCACCATCAAGGCGATCTTCGACCAGTCGGTGTTCGTGAAGGCCTCGCTCAACAGCGTGCTCATGGGCGGCTGCATGGCAGCCGCACTGACCGCACTCATGATCCTGCTGTTTCTCGGCAACTGGCGCCTCACGATCATCATTCTTGCGGCGATTCCGCTGTCGATCATTAGCGCGGTGCTGGTGATGGGAGCGGGCGGTCAGACGCTCAACACCATGACGCTCGGCGGCTTCGCGCTCGCCGTCGGCATCCTGGTCGATAACGGCACCGTCGTGATCGAGAACATCGAGCGACATGCGCGTCTGCACCAGCGCCTGGCGGACGCCATCGTTCATGGTGCGGGCGAGGTGGGCACGCCGACCTTCCTGTCGACGCTTTGCATCTGCATCGTGTTCGTGCCGGTGTTCCTGCTGCAGGGAACGGCCAAATACCTGTTCTCGCCGCTGTCGCTGTCAGTGATCGTCGCGCTGCTGGCAAGTCTTGCGCTGTCCTTCACCATGGTGCCGGTGCTGTTTCTGTATCTGATGCGCGGGGTGGTCAAGAGCGCGGCACCGCCGCCAGGCGCAACGCCTGCCGCCTTGGTGCTGCAGTGGTTCATGCGTGTCCACTACGCCTTCGAAGCGCGCTTTCAGAAGTTTCGCGTCGGCTATCGAGAGACGCTCGCCCTGGCTGTGTCCGAGGCCAGAACGACGGTGCTCGCCTTCCTCGCCATCATGGTCGTATCGCTGGCGCTGTTCCCGCTGCTCGGTCGCGACTTCTTTCCCGAGGTCGATGCCGGGCAGATGCGTCTGCACGTGCGCGCACCTCCCGGCACGCGCATCGAGACTACGCAGAAGTACTTTGCGCAGGTCGAGGCCTCGGTGCGCACACTGGTCGGCAGCGATCAGATCAGCGTGATCCTGGATAACATCGGGCTGCCCTACAGCGGCATCAACATCGCACTGTCCGATTCCGCCACGGTGGGTCCCATGGACGGTGAGATCCTGATCTCGCTCACCCAAAAGCACTCGCCCACCGCAGCGCTGACCGCGATGCTGCGCCGCGAGCTGCCGCGAAAATTCCCGGCGTTGCAGTTCTTCTTTCAACCGGCGGACATCGTCGACCAGGTACTGAACTTCGGTCAGCCGGCGCCGATCGACATTCGCGTCAGCGCTTCCGATACCGGCCAGGCGTATGCCCTGGCGGCGAAGCTCGTGCGCCTCGTCGCGCGGGTGCCGGGCGTGGTGGACGCCCACGTCTTTCAGGTTCCCGACGCGCCCGCGCTCTCGCTCGATGTCGACCGGGCCTTCGCCAGCGAGGTCGGACTGACACAGCGCGACGCGGCGAATAACGTACTCGTGACGACCAACTCCAGCGCCCAGACCTCGCCGAACTTCTGGGTCGACCCGCAAAACGGCGTCAGTTACCCCCTGGTCGTGCAGCAACCGACCTACAGCATCGACACGGCGCAGGACCTGCAGACGATGCCCGTGACCAGCGCCGAGGGTGCCGGCCACAGTCAGCTGCTCATGAACAGTTCGTCCTTCACTACGCGCAAGGTCCCCCTCGTGACCTCGCAGCTCAACATCCGTCCGGTGTTCGACGTGCAGGCCAACGTGCAGGGACGTGATCTGTATTCCACCTCAAAGGACCTCGATCGGGTGATCGCGGCCAATCAGCCCGCAGCTGAGCTTGCCATGCACGTCAGCCTGTCCGGCCAGATCCAGACCATGCGCGAGAGCTACGCGGGGCTGTTTTCCGGCATCGCACTGGCGGTGGTGCTCGTTTATCTGTTCCTGGTGATCAACTTTCAGAGCTGGATCGATCCTCTCATCGTGCTGATGGCGGTGCCGTTTGCCTTAAGCGGAGTCATGTGGATGCTGTTCCTGACCCAGACGCCGCTCAGCGTGCCGGCGCTCATGGGAACCCTGATGTGCATCGGCCTCACCACCGCCAACAGCATCCTGGTCGTGAGCTTCGCCAATCAGCGCATGGAGAGCGGCGATGTGCCGCGGGTAGCGGCCGAGACCGCCGGCTTCACCCGTCTGCGCCCGGTGCTGATGACCGCAGGAGCGATGATCCTCGGCATGATCCCGATGGCGATCGGTGTGGGCGAGGGCGGCGAGCAGAACGCGCCGCTCGCGCGGGCCGTCATCGGTGGACTCCTGTTCGCAACCTTCGCGACGCTCATTTTCGTGCCCACCATGTACCGGCTGCTACGACGCGTCGCGCCGGCGAAAGAGGAAGCCATTCATGGAACCGCCTGATGAGACCCGCAGCACCGATTACGGCGAAGACGTCGCCGCTACTGAGTCAGGTCCGGCTTCGGCACGTGTCGACCCGGACATGACCGCGCGCGTGAGGAAGACGGCCATCGTTGCGGTCGTCGCGCTCGCGCTGGCATTCGTGGCCGTGAGCATCGACCGCTATGTCAAATATCGGCGCGTGGCGCGCGCGACTGACGAGGCTGCTACGGCCCTGCCCGCGGTTGACGTGATCAGCGCTCAGCCGGTGGGCGCGGTGCAGCGCCTGGTGCTGCCCGGCCAGACCGCGGCCTGGCATACCAGCACGATCTATGCGCGAGTCAACGGCTATGTCGGGAAGTGGTTCGTGGACATCGGCGATGCGGTGCACCGCGGCCAGGTGCTGGCGCTCATCGAGACCCCGGACCTCGATGCGCAACTTGCCGCGGCGCGCGCGCAGCTGCGGGCGGGCGCGGCGCAGGAGCTGGTGCGCAAGGCAGAGGTAGAGCTCAGCAGGACGACCTACGAGCGCTGGCGCGATTCACCCAAGGGCGTGGTCTCCGAGCAGGAGCGCGAGGAGAAGCGCGCGGATTACGAGAGCGCCGAGGCACGCGTGAAGTCGGCGCAGGCCGACGTGGCGCTTGATCAGGCGCACGTCGACCAGTACACGGCACTGGCGCAGTTCAAAGAGGTGACGGCGCCCTACGACGGGGTGATCACCAACCGCGACATCGACATCGGCAATCTTGTGACCGCGGGCAGCACGTCCACGACTACACCGCTTTACGTGATGACGCAGAACGATCCCATACGCATCTTCGTCGACGTGCCGCAGAGTGCAGCGGCCGATCTCGTCGACGGTGCCACCGTGGTTCAGATCCAAAGCGGCACTGCAGGCGGTCGCGAATATACCGCCAAGCTAACCCGTACCTCGCACGCGGTCGATCTGCAGGCGCGCACGGTGCGCGCCGAGGTGGACATTCCCAATGCGTCGCAGCAGTTTGTCCCTGGCATGTACCTGAAAGTGGCCTTTGCACTCGCGCCCAAGGGCCTGGTGCAGGTGCCCGCGGCGGCGCTGCTGTTCCGCGCCGCCGGCCCGCAGGTGGCGCAGGTCGATGCGAGCGGCCGCCTCAGTTTCCGCAACGTCACCATTGCCCGCGATGACGGCAGTGTCGTCGAGCTGGCCTCGGGAGTGGCGCCGGGGGATCACCTGGCGCTCAACGTGAGCAGTCAGATCCGCGACGGTGAGCAGGTGTCGGCGCGTCAGCTCGACGGCACCGCCGTTACCGCCTCGACCGCGGCCGGGCGCTGAAGGAGCGATCTTGAGACATCCTTCAATCTGTCTGGTGCTCAGCGTCGCAGCCGTCGCGGGCTGCGCAGTGGGGCCCAACTACCGTACACCGCAGATCCCGACGCCGCCGCAGTACGCGGCTGTGCCCACCGATAGCGCTGTCGTCACATCCGGCTCCGCCTCCGCCAGCGTCGATCTTGCGCTGTGGTGGCGCGCGCTCAACGATCCCAAGCTCGACTCGCTCATCGAGCGCGCCATCTCGGGCAACCCTGACCTCACCATCGCGCTGGATCGCCTGCAGGCGGCGCGCACCTTCGAGGCGGCCGTGGTCGGAACCGTGCTGCCGGTAGCGGAAGCCTCCGCCGGAGCGGCCCGTGGCACCGGCAGCGATCTGACACGCGGCCGTGCGGCGCAGTCCCTGGTATCGGCCGACAACGACTCGGGCTGGCAGCACATCAACGCGATCGGGGGGTTCGATGCGCTCTGGGAACTGGACATCTTCGGCAAGTACCGGCGCGAGATCCAGGCTGCGCGCTACGACACCCAGGCGAGTCTTGCGGCGCGCAACGCGGTGCTGGTCGCGGTCGTCGCCGATGTGGCGCGCGCCTACGTGGACCTGCGTGGATTGCAGGTGCGCGCCGCGCTGCTCGATGCCGACTTGGTCGTTCTGCGCGAGTCGCTGCGAATCGTCAACATCCGCTACGAGCGCGGCATCACCAATGAACTGGACGTCACGCTCGCCACACGCGAGCTGGCGACGCTTGAAGCCCAGGCGGCACCGGTGGCGGCACAGATCCAGGGTGCGAAGTACACCATTGCAACACTACTCGGCCAGTACCCCGAAGACCTGACCCAGGAGCTCAGCGCCGAATCGATGGTGCCGGGGGTGCCGGATGCCGTCGACCCGGGCGTACCGCTGCAGCTGCTGCGCCGGCGTGCCGACATCCAGCAGGCGGAGCGCGAGCTGGGCGGCGCGACCGCCCGCATCGGTATCGCGACGGCCAACCTTTTCCCCTCGATCGCCGTAAGTGGCGCCGTCGGCTTTCAGCGCCAGGATCAGGGCCACGCCCCGATCCTCGGCGAGCACATCTGGTCCGCCGGCCCCTCACTCGTTTGGCCGCTGCTGGACTTTGGTGCGCTGGATGCCCAGGTTGAGATTGCCGATCTCAATACCCGCGCGCTCCTGGTCAACTACAAGAAGACCATCCAGCAAGCCGTGCGGGAGGTCGATACCAACCTCGGGCTGTACGCCGCCCAGCAGGTGAGTCTGGGCAAGCTCGACACGGCGCTGATCGCGAGCCAGCGGGCCGTGACGCTCGCCAACGAACGCTACCAGCGCGGCCTCACCGATTTTCTGAACGTGGTCGATGCCGAGCGGCAGGAATACGATATCCAGGAGGAGTACACGAACGCCCAGGTCGCGCTCACACAGCAGTTCATCGAGCTCTACCGCAGCCTGGGGGGCGGCTGGGAGAACTACCAGTCGCTGCCGCCGATCCACCGGCCGGAGCCTGCGATCATCGCCGCCTTCCAGCGCGTGCTGAGTCGCAGCGATCCGTTGAAATGAGCCGGTAGTACCGGCCGGTGCCGCTTCAGAAACTTGTAGCGAGGGGTTCAGGCGCGGCCGCGGGCGGGCGGCATACCCGCCCGCCTGCCGTGCCGTCGCGAGTCAGAACTTGACGCGCACACCCACCGTGGTGGTGAGGGTGGAGGTGTTCAGGAATTCGTTCGCGAGACCGTCAGTCACGTCACTCCACAAGGTGCCCAGATAGGCGTCGAAGTGGTTGTTGAAGCGGTAGTCGCCCAGCACCGAGAAGGCGTTCTCGGTGCCGCTGCAGCCGCTGCTGACCGCGCTCGTGCAGCCGGCGTTCTTGCCGGTGGCGAAGCTGTTCTGCTTGTAGCCGTAGTAACCGGCCGCCAGGTAGAAGTCAGGCGTCACTGGCCACTTTACGCCGCCCCAGAATATCTGCAGGTCCTTGTTGTTGTCGTAGGCGGTATTGTTGACGTCCGCCAGCACGTAGCCGCCGATGTCTATGAAGCCCGTCGGCAGCGGGGTGTTCGGGTTGGCGAACTTGATGTGCTCGTAGCCGGCATAGAGCTTGACGACTCCGAAGTTGTACAAGCCCATAAAGGCGTAAGTGGTGTTGTCGGAGATCGTGGCGGCGAGCGAGTTGCTCACCGAGTAGCACGTCGCGCCATCCGAGCTGGTGCACAGCTTGGTAAGACCTGTGACCTGCGTGGAGCTCAGCGCGCTGGCCGAGACCGCATCGTATTTCTTGGCGTAGTAAGCATCGATCGAGGCGCCGGCGAACTCCGCGCCGAGCTGCGCCTGCACGGCGGTGTTGGCCGAGCCGCTCGAGTCGCTGAACTGATAGAGGGCGCCGACGTGCAGCCAGTCGAACTTCGCGCTGTACTTCAGCGAGTGGTCCAGGCGCTTGTCTTCGGTTGAGCCACCGCCGCCGGCTATTCCCGAGCCGCCGAGCAGCGAGAAGGCGTGCGCGGAGTCCTGTCCGTCCTGCAGCGCATCGTATTTGACGGTGCCGTCAGCCAGCGTGGTGTAATGCCGGCCGAAGGTGAGCGTGCCGAAGGTCTCGGAGCTCACGCCGAGGTAGGCCATCCCGCCGAACAGCTGACCGGCCACGCTGTTGTCGAGGTCGCTGGTCTGCGTGGTGAGCGAGCGGCCGTTGTCCAGCGTCAGTGACTTCAGCCCGTCGCTTAAGTTGCCCGAGGTCGGGTTGTATTCGGTTTCGAGCCGAAATACGGCCGACCAGTCGCCGGCGAGAGGTTCCTTGCCCGCAAGTCCGATGCGCGACCAGCTCAGGGGGCTCGACACGAGCGCGGTGACCGAGTCGTTGCTGTTCTTCTGGATGACCGTCTCGGTGCCGTAGGCGATGTAGTCGCTCACCGGCGCGCCGTGCGTCTGGTACTGCAGACCCACGTCCACGACACCATAGAGCGTGATGCCCTTCCAGGTGAGCGCATCGACATCGGATGGCCCGGGGGTGGGGTTGTTCTGGGCTTGCGCCACCGCGCTCATCAAAAGCGTGGCGGCCACCGGAATGATCTTCTTGTGCATGTGACTCGTAAGCTCCCTGGATTAATCGGTGCACCGCACGTCGCGTCGGCGCGACGCGAGGTGAAGGCATGGACGGGAAGCTTAGGGACGGGCGGTTATGCCGTCAGTCGTGCGCCGGTCACAGGGCGGTCGCATAGGAGCTGCACGGCGAGGTTAAGGGCCTTATGACGCATTCGCCACGTTATATGTCAGTTGCAGGGGGGCGCCGTGACGCTGCCCCGCGACCTTAAGGGGCGGCAATGCGGCGCTGCAGATTCGCTAGGAGGCCGAATCGGCGCCGCGCAACAACTCGTTGATGGAGGTCTTGGCGCGGGTCTGCGCATCGACCCGTTTGACGATCACCGCGCAGGCGAGACTGTAGCGGCCGTCGGCGCACGGCAGCGAACCTGCCACCACCACCGAGCCTGCCGGCACGCGGCCCTTGAGGATGGTGTCGGTGCTGCGGTCATAGATGCGGGTGCTCTGGCCGATGAAGACACCCATGGAGATCACCGAGCCCGCCTCGACGATGACCCCCTCGACGATCTCCGAGCGTGCGCCGATGAAGCAGTCGTCCTCGATGATGGTGGGAGCGGCCTGCAGCGGCTCGAGCACCCCGCCGATACCGACGCCGCCCGACAGGTGCACGTTGCTGCCGATCTGGGCGCACGAACCGACCGTCGCCCAGGTGTCGACCATGGTGCCCGAGCCGACGTAGGCGCCGATGTTCACGTAGCTCGGCATCAGCACCACGTTCGGTGCTATGTAGGCGCCGCGGCGCACGATGGCGTGCGGCACGATGCGCGCGGCGCCGGCGCGCAGCTCTTCTTCGCTGGCGTGGGCATATTTGAGCGGCACCTTGTCGTAGAAGCGGGTGAAGCCGGCATTCATCACGGTGTTCTCGCGCACGCGGAACGACAGCAGCACCGCCTTCTTCAGCCACTCGTTGACGACCCAGCGACCCGCGCGCGGCTCGGCCACGCGCAGCTGCCCGCCGTCAAGCAGTGTCAGGCACTCCTCGAGCGCCTGGTCGATTTCCGGCGGCAGCTGATGCGCGGACAGCTGGGCGCGCCGCTCGAAGGCGGCCTCGATGATGCTCCGCAGTTGCGCCGGCTCGCTCATGCGCGCGCCGTGCCCGCGCTCGGTGCGCGCAGCGCCGCCTGGCGCTCATCGAGCACCTGGGCCAGGCGCTCCCTCAGTCGCTCCTCGGCGGATGCGCTCAGGGGCAGGTTGTCGAAATCGGTCAGGTAGAACACGTCCTCGGCGCGCTCGCCCACGGTCATGATCTTGGCGGCGTGCAGTTCGATGCGCTCCTGCATCAGCACGCGCCCCACGTCGCACAGAAGTCCCGGACGATCACCGGCGGTCAGCTCGAGCACCGAGCGGCGGTTGCGCTCATCGACGCTGAGCGTGATCTGCGTTGGAGTATGGAACATGCGCGCCTGGCGCGGCGCACGGCGCGAGACGGCAAAGGGCGCATCAGCCGCACCCTGCAGCGAGCGCCACAGCGCCTGCTCGATTTCCACCAGGCGGTCCTGATCGGCAATCGGCGCGCCGTCATCCTCCAGCAGGTGATACAGATCGAGGCTGAAGCCATCGCCGGTAGGGGTGATGCGCGCATCGACGATGTTGAGGCCGAGCTGATCGAGTGCTGCGGTGGTGCGGGCAAAGCCGTGGCGGCGCGGGCGCGTGAAGATCAGCGCGGCGGTGGTGCCGCGCACGCTGCTCGGGTCGAGCGCGACGATCGCATCATCGGAGGCCGCATCGCGCTCGGACAAAAGCCGCGTGTGCCAGGCGATCTCCTCCGGGGAATGCTGCAGGAAGTAGCCCTGCGTGAAGCGGGTCCACACCGCCGCGATGGCCTGTTCGGCGACCCCGCGCTCGATCAGCATGCACCGCGCGCCATCCTGCGTCTCGCGCACCAGGTAGGCCGGCTCGATCGGGCTCTCAAGTCCGCGCCGCAAGGCGCGCTTCACGCGCTGGTAGAAATCGCGGAACAGCGCGGCCTTCCACGAGTTCCACAGCTTCGGGTTGGTACCGCGCACATCCGCGCAGGTGAGAACGTACAGGTAGTCGAGGTGCGTCTCATCGCCGACCTTGCGCGCAAAGGCATTGATCACCTGCGGGTCGGCGATGTCCTGCTTCTGCGAGGTAATCGACAGCTCCAGGTGGTTGCGCACCAGCCAGGCGACCAGGTGCGCATCGTACGGCGTCAGTCCCTGCTCGAGGCAGAACGCCTCCGCATCCACCGCGCCAAGCTCGGAATGGTCCCCGCCGCGTCCCTTGGCGATATCGTGAAACAGCGCGGCGAGGTAGGCGACTTCACTGCGCGGCAGCGCCTGCATGACGCGCGAGGCTTCCGGCAGCTCGTGGTCGTAGCGCGCGATGGCGAAGCGGCGCAGATTGCTCACCACGAACAGGGTGTGCGCATCGACCGTATAGGCATGAAACAGGTCGTACTGCATGCGCCCGACGATGCGGCCGAACGCGGGGATGTAGCGTCCGAGCACCCCGTAGGTGTTCATGCGCCGCAGCTCGTGCGTGACGCCGACCGGGGAGCGCAGGATCTCGAGGAACAGGCGATGGTGGCGCGGGTTCTGGCGGAACTCCTCATCGATCAGCCACAGGTTCTTCGCCACCGCGCGCATGGTCGGCGCGCGCACACCACGGATGTCGGGGTTCTGCTGCAGGAGCGCAAACAGCTCGAGCAGCGTCGAGGGGGTGCGCGCGAACACCTCCTCGCTCACCGCCTCGAGCGAGCCGTTGCGCACCTGGAAGCGCGCATTCAGCGGGCGTGGCGGTTCGCTCTCGGTGAGGATCGCCTCGCGGAACAGCTGCAGCAGAAGCTCGTTCAGCAGACTCACGTCCATGACCGTGCGGTAGTAGCGCTGCATGAACTGCTCGACCGCAAGCGTGTAGGAGGCGTCCTCGTAGCCGAAAATCTGCGCAAGACGGATCTGGTGGTCGAACAGCAGGCGGTCCTCGTGCCGGCCGGTGAGCATGTGCAGCCCGAAGCGCACCTTCCACAGGAAGGCCTGCGCCAGTTTCAGGCGGCGCAGTTCCGCGGGCGTGACGAACCCGTGGGTCGCGAGCCCATCGAGGGTCTCGGCGCCGAAATGCCGCTTGGCGACCCAGGCGATGGTGTGGATGTCGCGCAGGCCGCCGGGACCCGTCTTGACGTTGGGTTCGAGGTTGTAGGCGGTGTCGTTCGCCTTCAGGTGCCGCTCGGTCTGCTCGCGCACCTTGGCTTCGAAGAACTGCTTCACCGGCCAGATGCAATCCGGGGCCAGCGCCGTGCGCATCGTGCCCAGCAGCGCCTCATTGCCGGCGATCAGGCGCGCCTCGAGCAGCGTCGTCATGACGCTCACATCGCCCACGCACGCCTCGCGGCATTCCGCCACGGTGCGCACGCTGTGGCCGACCTCAAGACCGATGTCCCACAGGAAGGTCACCAGTTGCTCCACGGCCGCAGCGCCGGCCCCGTCGGGCGAGTGCGGGACGAGCAGCAGGATGTCGATGTCGGAAGAGGGGTGAAGCTCGCCGCGCCCGTAGCCCCCCACCGCCACGAGTGCCCACGAGCCGTACGCGAGGCAGTGGCTGCGCCAGGCTTCGCGCAGCAGCGCATCGATCAGCGCGGCACGCGCGTGCACCAGTTCCTCGACCGGCTCCTCGGCGAGGAAGCGGCTCTTCAGCTCCTCGTGAGCCTCGCGCAGCAGCTCGCGCCAGGCGGCGGCGCTAAGATCCGCGGCCAGCTGCGCGGCAAGCCGCGTCAGCCGCGGCCAGGAAACCGCAGGGGAAGAGCTGGGCGTTTCTTCGAGCACCTTAAGGCTGTCAGTGCGGTGCATCGCCCGCGGGCAGTGTCAGCACGTCGAAGCCGCTGTCGGTGACCAGAATCGTGTGCTCCCACTGCGCGGACAGGGAGTGGTCCTTGGTGATGACGGTCCAGCCGTCCGGCAACAGCCGCACGTGCCGCTTGCCCGCGTTCACCATCGGCTCGACGGTGAAGGTCATGCCCTGCTTGAGCTCAAGTCCGGTGCCCGGCTCACCGTAATGCAGCACCTGCGGGTCTTCGTGGTACACCCGCCCGATGCCGTGGCCGCAGTACTCGCGCACGACGGAATACTCATTGCCTTCAACGAAGCTCTGGATGGCGTGGCCGACATCGCCCAGGTGCGCGCCGGGCCGCACCGTTTCTATCCCGCGCCACATGGCCGCGAAGCAGGTCTCGGCGAGGCGCTGGGCGTGCGGGGGGGCCTTGCCGACGAAGTACATGCGGCTGGTGTCGCCGTGGAAGCCGTCACGGATGACCGTCACGTCGATGTTCACGATGTCGCCGGCCTTTAGGCGCTTGTCATTCGGGATGCCGTGGCAGACCACGTGATTGACCGAGGTACAGATGGTCTTCGGGAACCCCCGGTAGTTGAGGTTGGCCGGCACCGAGCGCTGCACGTTCACGATGTGGTCGTGGCAGAGACGGTCGAGCTCCTCGGTGGTCACCCCGGGCACCACGTGCGGCCCGATCATGTCGAGCACCTCGGCGGCCAGACGCCCGGCGACGCGCATCTTTTCCTGCTCTTCCGGGGTCTTGATGGTGACGTGCATAGACCTAACGAAATAAGGGCGCGGCCGGGCCGCGGCAAGGGGCGCCCCCTGTGCGCGTAAGACATTGTTCCGACGAGGCCTTCATGGTATAAAGCGCCGCCTTTTTTGGCAACGCAACCCACACGCGCATCGTTAACCACAGTGGCTGGGTGTTCCGGACGGGCCTTTCGGGGTCATTCGGGATGGTCACGGGGATGCGCGGAGGCTTAACCCGCACAGGAGTCTTTCATGCCCGGCGTGTCCATGCGACAGATGCTGGAGGCGGGAGTCCATTTTGGACATCAGACCCGCTTCTGGAACCCGAAGATGGCTCCGTTCATCTTCGGTGAACGTAACAAGATCCACATTATCAATCTCGAGAAGACGCAGCCCATGTACGCGGAGGCTGCGACCTTCATCAAGGGCGTCATTGCCGACGGCGGCACCGTGCTGTTCGTCGGCACCAAGCGCTCGGCACGCGAGTCGATCCAGAAGGAGGCGCAACGCTCCCTGCAGCCGTTCGTCAACCAGCGCTGGCTCGGCGGCATGCTGACCAACTTTAAGACCATCCGCCAGTCCATCAAGCGCCTCGGCGAACTCACCGAGCTTGCCGCCTCCGGCGCGCTCGACAAGCGCGGCAAGAAGGAGGCGACGCAGCTGCGCCGCGAGATGGACAAGCTGGAAAGAAGCCTGGGCGGCATCAAGAACATGGAGTCGCTGCCGGATGCCTTGTTCGTGGTCGACGTCGGCCACGAGAACATCGCCATTCACGAGGCGAAGAAGCTGGGTATCCCGGTGGTCGCCATCGTCGACACCAACTGTTCCCCGGACGGCATCGACTACGTCATTCCGGGCAACGACGATGCCATGCGCGCCATTCAGCTGTACGCCGCCGGCATCGCGGATGCGGTGCTCGAGGGCAGAGAGTCGGTGCCCCAGGTCGCCGTCGGTGAAGACGAGTTCGTCGAACTCGACGAGGCCGGTAATCCGCGCAAGAAGACCGCACGCGGGCGGCAGCGGCCGCAGCCGGCGGTGCGCAAGAAAGCCCCCGCCCGGCGCAAGCTCCCGGCCGTCAAGGCACCCGCGGGCGTCGTGCCCGAGGAGATCAGCGTCGAGGATGACGATCTGGAGACCGAGGAGGTCCCGGAGGGCATCCCGGCCGCAGGCACCGTACCGCCCCCGGAGGCGGTGGCGCGCCGTCCGAGCGGGGTGCCGGGCCGACGCAAGGGGCGCAGCGGTCCCGCGGCAGGTTCTGACTCATGAACATCCCGGCAGATGCAGTACGGCAGCTTCGCGAGCGCACCGGAGCGGGCATGATGGAGTGCAAGCGGGCGCTGGTGGAAACCAAGGGCGACCTTGATGCCGCCGCCGACCTGATGCGCCGCCAGGGGCTCGCCAAGGCCGACAAGAAGGCCACCCGCGTGGCCGCCGAGGGCGTGGTGGTGATCGCCAAGTCCGCCGATGCGCGTAACGCCGCCATGCTCGAGATCAACTGCGAGACCGACTTCGTCGCGCGCGGCGAGGAATTCCGCGCCTTCGCCCGGACGATCGCAGAACTTGCGCTCAGCAGCGGCTCGACGACCCTGGCCGGCCTCGCCGAGGCGAAGCTTGCCTCCGGCGAGAGCGTCGAGGAGCGCCGCCGCGCGCTGATCGCGAAGATCGGAGAAAACATCAGCGTGCGCCGCCTGGCCGTGCTGTCGGCGCCCGCTCACCTGGGTGCCTACGTGCACGGTACCCGCATCGGCGCGCTGGTCTCCCTCAAGGGAGGCTCGGCGAGCCTGGCCTACGATCTGGCCATGCACGTGGCGGCCAGCAACCCGAAATATCTCAGCCAGGCCCAGGTGCCCGCGGAGGTGGTGGCGAAGGAGCGCGCCATCCTCACCGAGCAGGCACAGGGCGAGGGCAAGCCTCCCGAGATCGTGGCCAAGATGGTGCAGGGGCGCTTGCGCAAGGCCCTGAGCGAGATCACGCTCACCGGGCAGGCCTTCGTCAAGGATCCGGATACGACGATCGAGAAGCTCCTGAACGGCGCCAAGGCTGAAGTGGTGTCCTTCGAGCGCTTCGAAGTCGGCGCCGGCATTGAAAAGAAAGCGGAGGACTTCGTCGCCGAAGTGATGGCCCAGGTCAAGGGCCCCAAGGTCAGGCACTGACGGCGCGAATCGTGAGCAACGGAACAAACCCCGCCACCGCGCGGGGTTTTTTCCATCGCTAAGGAGGATCTATGACGCAAGCCAAGCCGGCCTACTCGAGGATCCTGGTGAAACTCTCGGGCGAGGCCCTGATGGGCACCGGGGAGTACGGCATTGATCCTGCGGTGCTGCGTCGGATCGCCGGCGAGCTGCAGGAGATCATCGAGATGGCGGTGCAGGTGGCCGTCGTGATCGGCGGCGGCAACATCTTCCGCGGTGCCGGGCTGGCGCGCGCCGGCATGGACCGGGTGGCGGCCGATCACATGGGCATGCTCGCCACGGTGATGAACGCACTCGCCATGCAGGATGCGCTCGAGAGCTTAGGCATGCACGCCCGCGTCATGTCCGCAATCCGCATCAACGAGGTGTGCGAGGACTACATCCGCCGCCGCGCCATGCGCCACCTGGAAAAGGGTCGCGTGGTCATTTTCGCGGCCGGCACCGGCAACCCGTTCTTCACCACCGACACCGCCGCGGCGCTGCGCGCCATCGAGATCGGCGCCGACATCCTGCTCAAGGCTACCAAGGTGAACGGGGTCTTTTCGGACGATCCGATGCGCAATACCGCCGCGACGCGCTACCCGCGCCTCACCTTCGACAAGGTGCTCACCGACCGGCTCAACGTGATGGACGCGACCGCCATCGTCATGTGTCGCGACAATCGCTTGCCTTTGCGCGTATTCAATCTCAACAATCCCGGCGACCTCACCCGCATCGTGCGCGGCGAGGAGGTGGGCACGGCGGTGACATTTGAGTGAGCCGCAGGGACGGCCAGGAGTATGAGCATGCTCGAAGATCTCAAGAAAGACGCAGCTGCGCGCATGGCGAAGTGCGTCCAGACCTTCCAGGCGGATCTGAAGAAGCTGCGTACCGGCCGAGCACACCCGAGCCTGATCGAGCACCTGAAGGTGGACTATTACGGCTCGGAGGTGCCCTTGCAGCAGGTGGCGAGCATCGCCGTCGAGGAGGGACGCACCCTGGTCATCTCGCCCTGGGAGAAGACGGTGGTCCAGGCGATCGAGAAGGCGATCTTCAAGTCCGATCTGGGACTCACGCCGATGACCGCCGGCACGGTGATCCGCATCCCGATGCCGCCTTTGACCGAGGAGCGCCGCAAGGAGATCACCAAGGTGTTGCGGCATGACGCGGAGAATGCCCGCGTCGCGGTGCGCAATGTGCGCCGCGACGTGATGAACGACATCAAGGACATGCTCAAGGAGAAACTGGTCTCCCAGGACGATGAGCGGCGCGCCGAGGGCGAGGTGCAGAAGCTCACCGACAAGCACGTGGCCGACATCGAGGCGCTGCTCGCGGCCAAGGAGAAAGAGGTCATGCAGGTGTGATGGCCGGCGCAGAGCCCAAGCTGCTGCCGCGGCACATTGCGGTCACGATGGATGGCAATGGCCGCTGGGCGGCCGCGCGCGGCCATACGCGCACGGCCGGCCACAAGGCGGGGCTGCAGTCGGTGCGCATGATCATCGAGGAGTGCTCGCAACGCGGCATCGAGGCGCTGACGCTGTTTGCCTTCTCGAGCGAGAACTGGCGGCGCCCCGCAGAGGAAGTGGGCAGCCTGATGAGCCTTTTCATCGAAGCGCTCGACCGCGAGATCGCCGAGCTGCATCAAAAGGCCGTACGGGTGCGTGTCATCGGGGATCGCAGGAGCCTGTCGGTGCGGCTGCAGGCGCGTATCGCCGCCGCCGAGCAGCGCACCGCACCCAACGCAGGGTTGAAGTTGCAGGTGGCGCTCAGCTACGGGGGACGCTGGGATATCATCCAGGCCGCCCAGAGCCTGGCGCGCGAGTGTGCCAGTGGCGCCATACGGGCCGAGGAGATCACCGAGAGCCGCTTCGCCGCCCGGCTGGCGCTCAGCGGGCTGCCGCCCGCCGACCTTCTGATCCGCACCGGCGGCGAGCAGCGCATCAGCAATTTCCTGCTCTGGGATCTGGCTTACGCGGAGCTGTATTTCAGTGCGCGCCTGTGGCCTGACTTCGCCGTGAGCGATCTTGAGCAAGCCCTCGCCTTCTTCGCCAGCCGCGAGCGGCGCTTCGGGCAGACTCAGGCGCAGCGCTCGGCGGCGAAGGCCTGAGGCCTCGTGGCAGAGGGGCTGCGCAAGCGAATCGTGACCGCCGCGGTGGGTGCGCTGGGGTTCCTGGCGATCCTGTTTTGGCTGCCGGCGTGGGCGACCGTGAGCGCGTTGACGGTGCTGGCACTCGGCGGAGCCTGGGAATGGTCCTCGTTCATGCTGCTCACCGCGCCGGCCGGGCGGCTCGTGTACGTGGCACTGGTGGCGGCGCTGTTGTGGGCCGCGTGGCGTTTCGCCGCCACCCCCGAGGCACTCGATGCGCTGCTGCTGCTGGCCGTGCTGTGGTGGCTTGTGGCGCTGGCGTGGATCGTGTTCGCGCCAAGGCGGGTAGCGCGGTGGTCGGCCGCCGCGGCGGGCATACTGGCGCTGGTGCCGTGCTGGCTGGCGCTGGTGCGCTTACGCCTGCTACTGCCGCAGGGAGCACAATGGGTGCTGTTCGCGCTGCTCTTGGTCTGGTTTGCCGACATCGGCGCATTCTTTGCCGGCAGGCGTTACGGTCGGGTACGCCTGGCCCCGGAAGTGTCGCCCGGCAAGACCTGGGAGGGTGTATTGGGAGGAGTGCTCTTGAGCGCACTGGTCGCGGTCGGTGGCAGCATGTGGTTTAGAGTGCCGCTGGCGGCATTCCTGCCGCTGTGCCTCGCCGCCGTCGGCTTCTCGATCGTGGGGGATCTCACCGAGAGCCTGCTCAAGCGTTTCGCCGGCATGAAGGACAGCGGCAGCCTGTTTCCAGGTCACGGCGGAGTCATGGATCGAATCGACAGTCTCACCGGAGCCGCTCCGGTGCTGCTGCTCGGACTGACGCTGCTCGGAGTGGTGGCTTGATCGGCGTCACCGTGCTCGGCTCGACCGGCTCGGTGGGCGAGAGCACGCTGGACGTGCTCGCCCGGCATAAGGATCGCTTTCGCCTGGTGGCGATCGCCGCCAACTCCAACGCGCAGAAGCTCGCGCAGCAGATTCTCACCTGGCGTCCGGCCTACGCGGCGCTCGCCGATGAGCGCGCGGTGGGGGAGCTGCAGGCGCTGCTCGCAGCTCATGCCCACGGCACGCGCATCCTCGCCGGCCCCGGCGCGCTCGAGGAACTGGCGGTGCTCGGCGAGGTGCAGTGCGTGATGGCGGCCATTGTCGGCGCCGCGGGCCTGCGCTCAACGCTCGCGGCAGCGCACGCCGGCAAGCGGCTGCTGCTCGCGAACAAGGAATCGCTGGTCATGGCCGGCCCGCTGCTGATCGCGGCCGTGCGTGGCTCGGGCGCGACGCTGCTGCCGATCGACAGCGAACACAACGCGATCTTCCAGTGCATGCCGCCCTCGACCCGAATCGGCGTTGTGCCCCCGGGCGTCAGGCGCGTGCTGCTGACTGCTTCGGGCGGCCCGTTTCGCGACACCCCGTCCGAGGCGCTCGCCACGGTGACGCCGGAAGCTGCCTGTGCCCATCCCAACTGGGTCATGGGCCGCAAGATCTCCGTCGACTCCGCCACCCTCATGAACAAGGGGCTGGAGCTGATCGAGGCCTGCCTCATGTTCGGTCTGCCGGTCGCACAGGTGCAGATCCTGGTGCACCCCCAGAGCATCGTGCATTCGATGGTCGAATACGCTGACGGTTCGGTGCTCGCCCAGCTCGGCGCCCCGGACATGCGCACGCCGATCGCGCATGCCCTGGCGTGGCCCGAGAGAATCGACTCCGGTGTAGAATTCCTCGACCTGCTCAAGGTCGGGCGGCTTGACTTTCGGGCGCCCGACACCGACAAGTTCCGCTGCTTGGCGCTGGCGCAGGCCGCGGCGCGGGCCGGGGGCCTGCAGCCGGTGGTGCTGAATGCCGCCAACGAGGTCGCCGTCGAGGCCTTCCTCGGGCGGCGATTGAACTTTACCGGCATCGCAGCGGTCATTGAAGCCGTAGTGGAGCGGAGCACCGGGGGCGCGATCGGCGGTCTGGAGGACGTTCTGGCCGCGGACGCGGAAAGCAGAGTGCGCGCACGTGAGCGGATCTTCGGCTTTGAAAGAAGTGCATCGGTAAGAGGCGCTCACGCGTGAATTTCGCCTGGTACTTGCTCTGGTTCGTGATCGCCGTCGGCCTTCTGGTGACGGTGCATGAATTCGGCCATTTCTGGGTCGCCCGCCGCTTAGGGTTCAAGGTGCTGCGCTTCTCGGTCGGTTTTGGCCGGCCGCTGCTGAAGCGGGTGGCCGGGGCCGACCGCGTTGAATACGTCCTCGCCATGATCCCGCTCGGCGGCTACGTGAAACTGCTCGATGAGCGCGAGGGCCCGGTCGCCCCCGCCGACCTGCCGCGCTCCTTCACGCGCCGCCCGCCGTGGCAGCGCATCGTGGTGCTGCTCGCGGGCCCTGCCTTCAACATCCTGTTCGCCGTGCTCGTGCTGTGGGGCATGTTGTGGGTGAACGGCGTGACCGAGGTGCGCCCGACGGTGGGCGAGGTGACCGCAGACTCGATCGCGGCGCGCGCCGGACTGCGCGCGGGCGATGATATCCGCGCCATCAACGGCAGCCCGGTCGGCAGCCAGCGCGAGGTGGTGTTTGGCCTGCTCGATGCCATGAGCTCGCGCGGGGAAGCCGACCTTAGGGTGCGCGGCGCCGCCGGGGACGCGCGCGAGGCGACGCTGAGTGTCCCGGACGCGAGCGAGCGTCGCCGCCTGACCGAGCCAGCGGAGCTGTTCCGCGGGCTCGGCTTCCAGTTCTGGACGCCGGTGCCCCCCGCGGTGCTCGGCCCGGTCACCGCGGGTGGGCCGGCCGCACGCGCCGGCCTTGCCGCGGGAGATCGCATCCTCGCCATCGATGGCGTGCGCATGAACGACTTTCGCCAGCTGGTGGAGTACATCAAAGCGCGTCCCGACCGGCCGATCACCGTCGACTACCGGCGCGGCAGCAGCGAGCGCATGACCACGGTGCAGGTGGCGAGCGAGGAGGACGGCGGTAAACGCATCGGCCGTATCCGCGTTATGCAGCCGCAACTGAGCTACCCCGACAGCATGCTGCTGCACAGCGATCTTTCGGCCGGGGCGGCATTGGCGCGCGCCGGCGGCGAAGCCTGGAGCATGACGCTGCTGCAGGGACGGCTGTTCTGGCGCATGGTGCTCGGGCGCGTGTCGCTGAAGAACCTGAGTGGCCCCTTGTCGATCGCCGAGTTCGCCGGCGAATCCGCCGACGCCGGCGTCGCCTCATTCCTGAGCTTTCTGGTGCTCATTTCCCTCTCGCTCGGATTTCTCAATCTGCTGCCGATCCCGATCCTCGATGGAGGACAGATCGTGTTCCAGCTCGTGGAGTGGCTGAAGGGCAGCCCGTTGTCGGAGCGGGCGCAGGCGTTTGGACAGCAGGTGGGTATCGCCCTGCTCATCGTCCTGATGGGTGTCGCGCTATACAACGATATTGCGCGTCAGTTCAGTTGAGTGCGTTTCATAGGCCGCGGGCGTACCGCAGGCGGCAGCCGGGAGGCTCTTGGCCTGCGGCCATGGTTTAGCGCGGATGCACGGGGCGAAAACTCACCCCGGGACGTGAAGAGGGAAGGAAGAGGGGTAGGGGTGGACAGAACATGAACAAGCGCATGGCCCTGGCAGCAGTTGCACTGATGGTGTACTGCGTGCTGGCGCTGGCGCAGACCGAGACGATCCCCGCGGATTTCACGGTCGGCGACATCAAGATCGAGGGCCTGCAGCGTGTCTCCGAGGGCACGGTCTACAACTATCTACCGGTGAACATCGGCGATCACCTCACCCCCGCGCGCGTACGCGAGGCGATCAAGGCGCTCTACCAGACCGGCTTCTTCCGCGACGTGCAGTTGCGGCGCGACGGCAACACTCTCATCGTCGTAGTGCTCGAGCGGCCCTCGATCGAGAGCTTCGAGATCACCGGCAACAAGGACATCAAGACCGAGGACCTGCAGAAATCGCTGCGCAACGTCGGACTTGCGGCCGGCAAGACCTTCGACCGCTCGGTGCTCGAGGACGTGACCCAGTATCTCACCGACCAGTACTTCGCCCGCGGCAAGTACGGCGTCAGGATCGACTCCAAGGTGGAGGAGGAGGCGGGCAACCGCGTGAAGATCAAGATCGACATCAAGGAAGGGTCGCGCGCCAAGATCCGCATAATCAACATCGTCGGCGACACCAAGTTCCCGCAGAAGCAGATCCTCGACACGCTGGAGCTGAAGACCCCGAACTGGCTGTCCTGGTACAAGCAGGACGACCGCTACTCGCGCGAGTCGCTGCAGGGAGATCTGGAGAAGGTTCGCAACTTTTACATGGATCGCGGCTACGCGAACTTCCAGATCGACTCGACCCAGGTCGCCATCGCGCCGGAGAAGGAAGACATCTTCATCACCGTCAACGTCAACGAGGGTACGATCTACAAGGTCTCGCAGGTCAAGCTCGCCGGCACCTTCGTCGTGCCGCAGTCGCAGCTTGAGGCGCTGCTGCTGATCCACCCGGGCGACACCTTCAACCGCAAGCTCATCACCTCCTCGCAGGAGCTGATGCAGAACCGCATGGGGCGCGATGGCTATGCGTTCGCCAAGGTCGATCCGGTGCCCACCGCTGACAACACTACCCACACCGTGGCGCTCACCTTCTTCGTCGATCCGGGCAACCGCGTGTACGTGCGCAACATCACTTTCTCCGGCTCCAACCGCATCAACGACGAAGTGCTGCGGCGCGAGATGCGCCAGCTCGAGGGCGGCTGGCTGTCCAACACCTCGCTCGAGCGCTCCAAGCAGCGCGTCCAGCGTCTGCCGTACGTGAAGAACGTCGAGTTCGAGACCACCCCGGTGACCGGCTCGCCGGACCTGGTGGACGTGAACTACAAGATCGAGGAGGGGCCGGCCTCGCAGCTGTCCGGTGGCATCGGCTACTCGGAGACCTACAAGTTCATGCTGAACGGCAGTTACGCCGACTCCGACTTCCTCGGCAGCGGCCAGCGCATCGCCGTGAATCTGAACGGTGGCGCCTTCAGCAAGGTCTACACCATCCAGCACACCAACCCCTACACCAACATCGACAACCTGCAGCGCACCGAATCGATTACCTACAGCGACGTGACGCAGTTCGTGTCGGCATCTTCGACCTTCTCTTCGCAGACCGTAAGCCTAGGTCCAACCTGGGCGTACCCGATCACGGAATTCATGTACGTGCGCTTCGGAGCTTCCTTCAACAGCTCCCAGCTGCTCACCAACTCATTGACCAGCGCCGTGCAGGCGCAGCAGTGGGTGCAGGAGAACGGCCACCCGTACAGCCGTCTGGCGCATGACCCGTCCACCAACAACGAATACGTGTTCTACGGCACCGACTTCCACGCCCTCGAGGCGATCGCAGGCTGGGACTGGGATACGCGCAACCGCACCCTGTTCGCCGACCACGGCATGCGCACCTCCGTCTCCTTCTCGGTCACGACTCCCGGCAGCCTCGTAAAGTACTGGATCGGCAACTATCAGTTCATCAAGTACGTGCCCGTGGGGCACGGCTTCACGCTGTCCTTCCTCGAGGGCATCGACTACGGTTCCCCGCTGGGAAGTACCACGGCCATTCCGCCCTACCGACAGTTCTTCGGCGGCGGTCCGGACAACGTACGCGGCTTCCGCGAGAGCCGCCTGGGGCCGAAGGACCAGTTCGGCAACCCCTATGGCGGCAACATGCGCATCACCAGCCAGAACGAGCTGATCTTCCCGATGCCGGCCAAGTTTGCCCAGACCGCGCGCGTCAGCGCCTTCCTCGACATGGGCGGGGTGTACCAGACCGGCTCGATCATCAAGTTCTACGGGCCGGACGAAGTCACCCCGGAGTGCTACACGCTCAAGTGCGAGGGCCTGAAGCGCTCGGTCGGCGTCGCCGTGCAGTGGCTGGCGCCGCTCGGGCTCTTCCGCTTCAGCCTCGGCGTGCCGCTGAACGCCAAGACCGGCAATGGCATCACCACCTGGGGAGACGAGCGGGAGGTCTTCCAGTTCTCGGTCGGCAACGCCTTCTAAAGGCCGCAGCTTAAGGCCAAAGAATCGCCACCGGGACGCGTTCTACGCGATACTAGGGGTTTAGGCCGGGCCCGGAGCCAAGGGTGCGGCCCATCCAGTCACATTGCGAGGGTACCTGCAGTGAAGTGTTTGAGCAGAGCTAAGTTTGCGATCGGGTTGATGGCGGTGGGCGGGGCGCTCGTGGCGCTGCCGGCGTGGGCCGATCCGAAGATCGCGGTCATCAGCTTTCAGCGGCTGGTCGAGGAGTCCCCCCAGGGCAAGGCAGTGCAGGAGTCCATGCGCGCAGAGTTCGCCCCGCGCCAGCGCACGCTGCAGGCGACCGAGCAGTCGCTCAAGGCCAAGCAGGAGAAGCTGCAGAAGGACGGGGCGACCATGTCGGAGGATCAGCGCGTGCACGCGGAGAAGGACCTGCGTGACGGTGCCCGCGACCTGCAGCGCGCGGAAGGGGAGTTCAACGATGACGTCACCGCACGGCGCAACGAGGAGTTGTCGCGGCTGCAGCGCACCCTGGTCGAAGAAGTGCGCACCTATGCCAAGGCGCAGAACTACGACATCGTGCTCAGCGCCGATGCCGTGGTCTACTCGGCGACTGCAAACGACATCACCTCCACGATCCTGAGTACGCTGCAGGCGCGCGGTGCG
>DATBYD010000039.1:0-10724 GCA_036513855.1 Steroidobacteraceae bacterium
GGCCGGCGCCGCGGACGGCGCGGTGGCGGCGGATCACGCGAGGGCGGTGTGTCGCAGGGCTCCGGCGAAGTGCGTACGGGCGAGTCCGCCGCCGCCCCGTCGGAGCCGGCCGTGAGCGGCAACGGCTCGCATGTTGCCGCGCCTGCACCCGAGCGCGTTGAACGCGCACCGGAACACGCACCGCGTGAGCCGGTTGCGCGCGAGTATCACGCCGAGCCGCGCGAGCTTGGCGCAACGCACGACGCCGCCCCGATCGCCCATTTCGAGCCACAGCCCAAGCCCGACACCGGCGGCCAGCAGAACAAGCCCTACGTGGTGTGGTCCTCGGCGCCGGTGCCGAGCGAGCCCACCGGCGGCCGCGAGCCGGAGGAATAGAGCGCGGGCGCCTCAGGCTGCGCGGGCACGCTCACGCAGGTGTGCGATGAGTCCCCGCGCGGCCGCTTCCACCAGATCGAGGACCTCCTCGAAGCCGTTGGGGCCGCCGTAATAAGGATCGGGGACCTCTTCGGGCGTGCCCGGCGGGGCGAATTCCAGGAACAGCCGCAGGCGCTCGCGTGCCGGCTCCGGAGCACGCCGGCGCAGCGCGCGCAGGTTCTCATGATCCATGGCCAGGATCAGATTGAAGCGCTCAAAGTCCAGCGGCTCCACAATGCGCGCCCGCAAGGCACTCAGGTCGTAGCCGCGGCGCGCCGCAGCCTGGCGCGTGCGCAGATCCGGCGCATCGCCCACGTGGTAGCCGGCGGTACCGGCTGAGTCCACCTCGAGCGCAAGATCGGGCGCCTCGCGCGCGGCAAGCGCCCGCACCACGGCCTCGGCGGTCGGCGAGCGGCAGATATTGCCCAGACAGACGAAGAGTATCCTCACACCGGCACTTACGACTGTAACTTGATGATTACGTATCTAATTGTGTCTCGATGCGTCTAGGGCTGTCCACTAACCTGTACCACACGATGCAGGGCGTAATAGGGAAGGCGCGCGTACGCGGATCACGCACACTCGGCAGGCCGCGGTTCTCTTAACACCTCACTAACAGTGCGGGCATTAGTGTGGCACGCGATGAAGCGCCGAGAGCGCCCGGTGGTGATATGGGCAACCTGAGCGTCGCATTCTCCGTTCTCGCCTCGCTGTTTTTTGTCTACCTCGTGGCGGCTACCTGGCGGTCGCGGGATAACTTAAACAGTCGCCGCAGGTCTAGCAAACGCTCACATGGCGGCTGATGTCTAGACCGCTACGTCAGCCCCCGCAGTGGTTACCGGGCGCAAGCTCCCGGTCCTAGGCGGACGGACGGTCCCACGCGTCCTCGATCCTCGCCAGGTGCGCGAGCAAATTCTCGCGGTGATCGTGCACTTGATCCGGAGCGGCAGTGTTCTCGGAACTGAACCAGCGCGCCAATTGCACCTCGACCTCAATCAAGAGGCCTATCGGATAGTCCCATGACGCCGAGGCCCGCATGATCCGCACCGCGCTCAGAGCCGCCCGCATCGCAGCGGGGTTTTCGCCCGGACCCAGATCGATGTACTGGTGCAGCTCGTCGCAGAGTCTTTCGACTTCGGGATTCATCACCCGACTCCGCTCGGATTTGTTGTTGCAGGATCGTACTGGAAGGGGCGCGCCGCACGTGTAGGTCCACACCTCATGCCTAGGGCAGCGCAAGTCCTACGCTGCTGATGCGTGCTAATCAGAGGGTTCCGACACCCGACAGCGTGAAGTCCCGACGCAGCGCTACCTCAATAGTCGCTAACTTCCTCGTGCCGCCGGGTGAGGGATTTTCCATAACGATTCGCACGGGAGTATCGCATGAGCCTGAAATCCGCTGTACGAAATGCCACGCAGGCCGTGGCCGATGCAATGTCGTTCGGCGAAGAGAGCGACGCAAGCAAGGACATCCTCAAAACGCTGAAAGACGAGCACAACGAGGTGAAGGAACTACTTTCCCAACTGGCAAAGGCCGCCGGTGCCGCGCAGCGAAAGGGGCTGGTCAAGCGGATCAAGAAAGCGTTGGTGCCACACACCAAGGCCGAGGAAAAGATCGTCTATGACGCCGTCCTGGCCCTGCGCGATACCGACGCCAAGGTCGATGGTTATGAGGGCTACCTCGAGCACGAGTGGGCCTCGAAAACGCTGCTGCGTCTCGGATCGATCGCGAACGCTGCATCGCCCGAGCACCGTGCAGCCGGCAAGGTTCTGAAGGAACTGGTCGAGCACCACATCCGTGAAGAGGAAACCAACGTCTGGGGCGATGTGAGAGCTCACTTCACGGACGAGCAGCGCGTGGCGATGAACCGGCGCTATCTGGCGGCGAAAAAGCGCGTCAGGGTTCCTTAGCCGCACTCGAAACGCCGGCGCGCAGCCTGAGGTGAGCTGCGCGCACCTTTTCGTATTCCAGCAGTGAGACGGGCTTCTACTGCGGGTTCTGTGCTTTCACACTATCGATCGCCCGCTGATAACCCGCGCAGGCCTTGCGCAACCTCTCCTTGTGCTGCTCGGTGATGTCCACCTGTCCTGAAGCGCTGACCTCGAGCAGTCGAAACCCAGGCGTCTGGGCGTGGCTTAAGTCCTCGTCACACTGCCGCTTGCGCCGCTCGAGATACTCCAATAGTTCGATGAGGTCCAAGGCAATGACTCCTTTGCTGCCATGCGGTGAAATTGGGCCCCGAGCGGCGTGCGCTGAAAATCAGAGCGTCTCGCCAATGGGGCGCTCGCAGTCGATCGATGCGCTGTGATGGCGCTCGGCCTTCGGTACAGGCGGCACCCTTGACGCACGACGCACCACCCGGATGGCCTCGTGCTGCAGTCCAATTCGGTCGCGACTGAAAGCGTCACGACCCCAGACGCTGCTCGTCAATGTGCTCGACGCGCAGCAACAGTATGCGTGGGCCGGGAAGCTGGGTCAGTCGGACGCAGGCTAGGAATCGACACGATTCGAAGCGCCCAAACTGTAGGCAGGCGCCGTCACAACCGGCCTCAAGGAGCACGGTAAGTCAAGTGCCGCGGCCCGGTTCCTCAAAGTGCCTCAACGGGCCTGACCCAAACAAAACGCCCGCGGATGCGGGCGTTCTCAGAGTTGCAATTCCAACTGTTTGCCGGCGGTTCGGCAGGCCCGCCGGCGCGCACCCTACCTCACGCTATAACCGCGACCCTCAAGACAGGCCCGCATCGCGCGCTGATAATCTGCGCGCCTGGCGTCGGCCTGATCCGCAGATACTCCCCCGCCCGACTGCGTGGGATCGTATCCGGTCTGCTGGTTGGCCCACTTGTGGCACTCGTACTTGTCGCTGGACTGCTGGTCCTGTGTCTGGCCGTTCTGCGGGTAGATGAACAGATCATCACTCTGCGGCGGCTGCGTGGTGCCGGCGGTCGGATCGGCAGGCGGCTGGGCAACCACATAGCCGTTCTGACTTGCATCCCAGTTGTAGTAGGTGTCGTTGGCGTAGTAGTACGGCATCCCGCCGAACCAGAGCGTGGTGTAGAAGGGCGGCAGCACCGGCACGAAAAAGCCGATGGGCGCGCCGACCACGACGAAGCCCGGTCCGCGCGGTGCATACCACACGCCGCCCGAGTAATAGTAACGGCCACCGCCGACGACGTACGGCCGCCCCGGGACCGCTCCCACGTACACGCCGCGATTCGTGTAGTAGTGGTTGTGCGCGTAATGCGCGTCGAAGTGCCCGGGAGGTCCGCCGGCACCGTGCTCGAAATGCTGCGCCTGCGCACTCAGCACCGTCAACGCAAGGGTTGCGATCAGAACACTACCGATTCGTGCACCAAAGCTCTTCTTCATAAATTCACCGTACGCTGTAGCCGCGGGCATCCAGGCACGCGCCGATCGCGCGCCGGTAGTCGGCCGCCTTCTGTTCCTGCTGGGCCATCGCCTGGCGGTTCTGCGCCACCGCCGCCTGCGCCTGCTGCTGGTTGATCGCGTTGGCCTGCGCATTGGAGGCATCGCCCACACTGCCGATCGCCCCGCCGACGACGGCGCCGGCCAGGGCGCCCCCCGCGGCCTGCCAGGGCCTGGAGATCGCAGCACCGATGATGGCACCGGTGATGGCGCCGATGGCGGTATTGGTTCCCGGAGGCGGACCTGCTGAGACGATCCGCACGCGATCGTGCGGGGGCACTCCCGGGGCGCTCGGATCAAATCCGGTCTGCTGGGTGGCCCACTGGCTGCACTCGTAGTGGTCGCGGTCCTGCTGCTCGGCCGGCTGCCCATGCAGCGGGTAGGCATACACCTCGGTATTCGGCGGCGGCGCTGACGGCGGCGGCGGCGGCGGCGGCATCGGGCGCGGCGGCGGCGCGGTGACGCAACCGGCCAGCAGGACGCCGGCCGAAGTAAGGGCTGCGCATACCAGCGCGGCACGAAGAATGGTCTGGCTTCGGTTCATCATCGGTTGGGTTCCATGCTGCAAGCGCATTGGTAAATCGCTGAACGTTGATTGCGGGCTCACGGTTGACAGTTCAAGTCCTGTAACCAACATCATTTTCGACGCCGTATCTGGGATGCAAGTTCCTTGACACAGAAGGCCTTGCAACCCCCGGAACATCGCCCTGGGCCGCCTAAACTGTGAAAAATTGTTACCGAATCGCCAGCCGCCACACCCAAAGACGAAGTGTAGCCCTTCACGAGCTCTGCAGGGCGAACAGCGCGTTGACGCGTTCAAGATCTGCGAAGGTGTTCACGTCCGGGCCCGGCCGTTCCAGGGCATCGCCGACGTAAATCGACAGCCCGTGCTCGAGGGCACGCAGCTGCTCGAGCTTCTCGCGCTCCTCGAGGCGCCCCTCGGGCAGCTGCGCCACGCGCAGCAGGGCTTGCACGCGATAGGCATAAATGCCGCAGTGCCGCCGCGCGCCGCCGTAGCTTTTCTGGCTGTGGATTCCGGCCGCCGCGGCATCTCGATTCCACGGAATCGGCGCGCGGCTGAAATACAGCGCCATGCCCCGCACATCGCTCACCACCTTCACGATGTTGGGATCGAGCAGTTCTCCGACCGACTCAAGCGGCGTGGCGAGCGTTGCGATGTCGGCTGTTGGCTGGCCCGCCAAGAGCGCCGCCACCTGGCCGATGAGCGCGGCGGGCATGAGTGGCTCATCGGCCTGAACGTTGACCACGATGTTGTGGGGCGCCCAGCCGCGCACCCGCGCCACCTCCGCGATGCGGTCGGTGCCGGAGCGATGGGCCTGCGCGGTCATCACGATCTCGGCGCCGAAGGAGTGAGCGGCGCTCACGATCAGATCATCGTCGGTGGCGATCAGGACCTCGCGCGCACCTGAGGCGCAGGCGCGCTCGTAGACCCACTGCAGCATCGGCTTGCCGGCGATCGGCAGCAGCGCCTTGCCGGGCAGACGTGTCGAACCGTAGCGCGCCGGAATGACCACCTGGAACAGTTGCGGATCTCCGGAGAATGCGTACTTTCAGCGCTCGAGCAGAGGATCATCGGCGGCGAGCTGGCGCGCCTCCTCCTCGAGCATCACCGGCACCGCGTCGCGGATGGGGTAGGCAAGCCGGTCCATGCGGCACACCAGCACCTGCGCCTCGCGCTTGAATAACAGCGTGCCCTTGCAGACCGGGCAGGCCAGGATCTCCAGCAGTCGTGCATCCATCCTAAGTCGACCTCGCTTAAGGTGCAGCGCCGCGAACCTTCGCCAATACGCGCGCCAGCAGTTCACGGGCCTGCGGCGCGCTGAACTGCGCGCTGACCGGAACGTACCACAGTCGCGGGTCGCTGAGCGGTGCGCATTTTACGGCATCCTTCTCGGTCATGAGTACCGGCAGCTCATCGCCGAAGGAAAGCTCCGCAACGCTCAGCGGATGGTGATCCGCAAAAGCGTGCTCCTGGAGCTCGATGCCGTACGCGCGCAGCGCGGCAAAGAAGCGCGCCGGATTGCCAATGCCGGCCACGGCGTGCACGCGCTGGCCGCCGAAGGCGCCAAGACTGCGCGCGGGCCGAAGCCCATCGAGGCTGAGCGCCTGCGCGCCCTCAAGCCGCATGGTGAGTGCGCCGGCGGGCAAGCCCCGCAGCGAGGCGTGCTCGGGCGCACCGTTCACCACGATGGCATCGGCCCGCCCTAACCGCTCCAGCGGCTCGCGCAGCGGGCCGGCGGGCAACAGGCGGCCGTTGCCAAAGCCGCGCGCACCGTCGATCACCACGATCTCGCAATCGCGCGCCAGATGCAGGTGCTGCAGTCCGTCATCGGCCAGGATGACATCTACGCGCGCGGCCAGCGTGCGGGCGGCGGCGACCCGGTCGCGCGCGACGACGGTCGGGCAGGCGCTGCGGCGCGCGAGGATCAGCGGCTCATCGCCGACCTCTCGCCAGCTCGAGCCGGCCGCCACGGCGCGCGGCACTCCGCTGTCACGGCTGCGGTAGCCGCGCGAGACGATTCCGACGCGCAGCCCCGCTGCGGTGAGCTCGCGCGCAAGCCACACGGTGAGCGGCGTCTTGCCGGTGCCGCCCACGGTGAGGTTGCCCACCACCACGACCGGCCTGCCGGCCCGCGCGCTGGCGAGCCAGCCCGCCTCGTAGGCGCGCCGCCGCACGGCGATGAGCGCGCCGTATACCCAGCTGAGCGGCTGCAGCAGCGAGCGGCGTGCGCGCTCGTCGTACCACGCCCGGGTGAGCTGCCGCTCCATGACGCTTAAGCCTTCAGTCGGAGAACTGCAGACGATGCAGCTGAGCGTACAGGCCGCCCTGCGTCAGCAGCTGCGCGTGCGTACCGCACTCGGCGATCCTGCCGGCATCGAGTACGATGATCCGATCGGCCTGCTCGACGGTCGAGAGTCGGTGGGCGATGATGAAGGTCGTGCGGTTACGCACCAGCTGCGCAAGAGCCGCCTGGATGTGACGCTCGGCCTCGCTGTCGAGGGCGGAAGTGGCTTCATCGAGAATCAGGATCGGTGCGTCCTTGAGCAATGCCCGCGCAATGGCGATGCGCTGGCGCTGGCCGCCCGAGAGCAGCATGCCGCGATCGCCCACCAGCGCGTTCAAGCCGCCCGGCTGATCGCGCACGAACTCGAGTATGTGCGCAGCTTCCGCGGCACGCTCGATCGCCTCATCCGGCGCCGTGCGCCCGAAGGCGATGTTGTTGCGGATGGTGTCATCGAACAGCACGACATCCTGGCTCACCACCGCAATCTGCTCGCGCAGGTTCTTCAGCTGGTACTCGCGCACATCGTGTCCGTCGACGCGCACGCTGCCCGCGCCCACGTCGTAGAAGCGCGGCAGCAGATTGACCAGCGTCGACTTACCGCTCCCCGAGCGGCCGACGATGGCCAGGCTTTCGCCGGCTTCGATCTCGAGCGACACGTCCGACAGCGCCGCCGGCCGATCGCGCAGGCCGTCGGCTGCACCCGCCACTGCCGCGCCGGCGGGGTAGGAAAATGACACGTGCTCGAATTTGACGGCTCCGCGCACCCGCACGGCCCGCAAGCTGCCGCCCTGCGGCTCCACCGGCTCATCGAGCACCTCGAACAGGCTCTGCGCGGCCGCAATGCCCTGCTGCAGCGGACCGGATACGCCGACTAGATCACGCAGTGGCTGCGCGATGCTGACGAGGGCCACGATGAAGCCGGCCATGGCGGCCATGCTCATGCGCCCATGCAAGGCATCCGCCATGGCGATCGCCAGCACGATCGCCGAGCCGACGGCGGTCACCTCCTGCACGACCGGGTTGGAGATTCCCCGCGTCAGGATCAGCTTCATGTTGGAGCGGCGGTTGTGCTCGTTGACCGCATCGAATTGAGCGTCCAGGTGCGGCTCGGCGTTGTACACCTTGATGAGGCGCGGGGCCTCGAAGCCATCCTTCGCCACCCGCGTCACGTCCCCCATCGAGTCCTGGATACGGCGGCTGTAGCGGCGGAATTTGTGATTGATGATCGATACCAGCCAGCCGACCAGCGGTCCCATGATCAGCGCAAAGAAGGTCAGTCGCACGTTGGTGTACAGCAGCCAGCCGATGGAGCCGACGATGGTGAGCGAGGTGCGCACCGCGGTGTTGACCGAGTCGGTCGCGGCCTGGCCGATCTGCTCGCTGTTGTAGGTGAGGCGCGAGAGCATGGTGCCCACGGAATGCCGGTCGAAGTAGCCGATCGGCAGTTGCAGGGTGTGGCGGAACACCTCGCGCCGCAGCTGGCTCACGATCTGCCGGCCGACATAGCCCATGAAGTAGGTCTGGGTGAAGTCACCGAGGCCGCGCAGGGTGAAAAGACCCACCAGCGCGAGCGGCAGCCACACCAGGGTGCGCGGATCCCGCTGGATGAGCGTGCCGCCGACGAATTCCCGGGCGAACGGCGCAAAGGCCACCATGGTCGCCGAGAACAGTGCGCCGCCGAGCATGCCGAGAATGAAGCGGCCGCGATGCGGAGCAAGGTAGCCGAGCAGTCGGCGGTAGGCTGCGAACGCACCGCTGCGCTGCGGCGCTGCGCCTGCGGTGCTCGTCAGCGCTCGGCTGGTGTCGTTCAAGGCTTGCCCGCCGGCTCTTCCTTGACGGTTGCGATGTTGACTTCCGCGAACCCCAAGCGCCCGAGCACGTCCATGGCGGTGATGACGGACTGGTGCGTCGCGCGGGCATCGGCGCGCAGCGTGACGCGCATGGTGCGGTTGCTGCCGGCGATCTTGATCAGCGCGGCGCGCAGGGTCTCGGGGCTGGAGTTAATGAGCTCACGGTCGTTCACCATGTAGCTGCCCTGCTGCGAGACACTCACGATGAGCGGCTCACCGCCGACCTTCTCGGTGGGGACGGCACTGGCCTGCGGCAGGTGGACCCGCAGCCGCCCCTCGTCGGTGAATCGGCTCGACAGGATGAAGAACACCACCAGCAGCAGCACCACGTCGATCAGCGAGACGACGTTGATCTCCGGCTCCTCGTGACGACTCGGTCGTAAGTTCATCTGGGCGGCCCGGCTTGCAAAGCGCTCATGCCACGGCTGCGGGCGTCGTGCGCTCGCGCGTGCGCGCCGCCTCCAGCGCATCCGCCATGCGGATCGCCTGCTTCTCCATTTCCACGACGATTCCCTCGACCCGGCCGCGCAGGTAACGGTAGAAGATCAGCGCGGGAATGGCGACGCACAGGCCGGCGACCGTACAGATCAGCGCCTCGGCGATGCCGCCGGAGAGGGCGCGCGGATCCCCCATGCCGCCCGCCTCGATGGCGTTGAAGGAGCGGATGATGCCGGTCACGGTGCCGAGCAGCCCGAGCAGCGGGGAGACCCCGGCGATAGTGCCGAGCGTGTTGATAAAGCGCTCAAGTTCATGCACCACGTGACGACCGGTGTCCTCCAGGCGCTCCATCAGGATCTCGCGCGGGCGGTGGCGGTTGGCAAGGCCGGTCGCCAGGAGCCGCCCGAGCGGGGAGTTCTGCTCGAGCGCTGCGATCACCTTGTCGTTGATCTGGTTCGCTTCGATGAGCTGCCAGACCCTGTGCGGCAGTTCCCGCGGCAGCACGCGCTTGTCCTGCAGCGTCCACAGCCGCTCAAGGATGATGGCCGCCGCCACGATCGAGCACAGAATGATCGGCCACATCAGCGGGCCGCCGGCCCGAACTATTTCCCACATCCGAAGGCGACCTCGCAGCGCCCGAAACTGCAAATGCGGCATCATACCGGAGGGGAGCGGCCGCTCAAGGAAACTACCGTCTAAGCGGCCGCATAATGAGTGCCCGGCCGCACATATGGCGCGGCAGGGCTCCGGCTGCGGGTGCTTCTGGTACCCTCTTTGGTCCGATGCCGCGAGCGCTGCTTAAGAAGTTCCTCCCCGCCCAGCAAGCACTGCGCAAGCGCTGGCTGCTGCGGCTTTTCGGCGACCGCCTGTCCGACCCGCTGCTGTGGGGCCTGCACCGGCGCGGCGTGACCTATGCGTTCGGGGCGGGACTTGCGATCTGCTTCGTGCCGCTGCCGGTGCACCTGCTGCTGGCGGTGAGCATTGCGGTGATCTGGCGGATTAACATCCCGGTCATCTGCGGCACCACCTTCCTGGTCAATCCCTTTACCGCAGTCCCGGTGTACTACCTGGCTTACCGGGTAGGCGCGGCCTTGCTGCACGTGCCGCGCCAGCATTTCAAATTCCATCCCACGCTTGAGTGGTTCCGCCACGGCCTGCTGCCGGTGTGGCAGCCGTTCGTCGCCGGCTGCATCGCCTGCGCGTTCATCGCAGGACTGCTCGGCTGGGCGGGGCTCGAGCTCGTGTGGCGCTGGCAGGTGACCAACCGCTACCGCACCCGCCACGCCACGCAGTCGGTCTGAAGCCCCCGCGCCGCGCGCAAGCTTACGCGCGCGCGGTCAGGGTGCCGCGCTCCAGTTCGTACACGCGCTCCATGCGAGCGGCGAGCCGCAGGTCGTGCGTGACCACCACCAGGCTCGTGCCGCGCTCGCGATTGAGTTCGAGCATCAGGGCAAAGACCGCTTCGGCGTTGCCGCCATCGAGATTGCCGGTCGGCTCATCGGCGAGCACGACGCGCGGCTGCGTGACCAGGGCGCGCGCCACGGCGGCGCGCTGGCGCTCGCCGCCCGAGAGCTGGTGCGGCCGGTGCTCCAGGCGATCGCTCAAGCCCACGCGCTCGAGGAGATCGCGCGCACGCGCGCGTGCCACGGCAATCGGTGTGCGCCGGATGAGAAGCGGCATCGCCACGTTTTCCAGAGCCGAGAACTCCGGCAAGAGATGATGAAACTGATACACGAAGCCGAGCGCCCGGTTGCGCAGCGCCCCGCGCTCCCTTTCATTGAGATCGTGGAT
>DATBYD010000040.1:0-26313 GCA_036513855.1 Steroidobacteraceae bacterium
TGACGCTCATGGCAAGCGGACCGCTGCGGGTGAGCGCGTAGCGCAGTGCCGCCTTCAGCTTGCCAAGGAAGGGAGCGAGCTGGTTGTTCAGCGTCGGTATGCGCGAGCGATAGAAGTACGACACGCCGAGGTGATCCTGCAGGGCGCGCCCGACGCCGCGGGCATCGATCACCACCGGAATGCCGAACTGCTGCAGCAGCGCGCCGTGGCCCACGCCAGAAAGCTCGAGCAGCTGCGGGGAGTTGATCGCGCCGGCGCTCACGATGACCTCGCGCCGCGCCGCCACGCTCTGGCGCACGCCCTCGCGCAGGTACTCGACGCCGCTCGCGCGCGTTCCCGTGAACAGCACCCGCGTAACCTGCGAACGGGTGTGCACGGTGAGGTTGGCGCGGCGCATGGCCGGACGCAGGTAGGCGCTGGCACCGGACACCCGCACACCGTCCTTGATCGTGACCTGCCACAGGCCGGCACCCTCGGGTTGCGCGCCGTTGAAATCGCGCGTCTCCTCGATGCCGAGGCTGGCGCAGGCGCTGACAAACGTCGCGCACAGCGGATGCACGCTCCGCGACACATCGCTCACGTGCACCGGTCCCCCGGCACCGTGGAACGGCGAGGCTCCCCAGGCGTGATCCTCCAGCTTCTTGAACCAGGGCAGCAGTTCCGCATAAGACCAGCCCGGATTGCCCGCGTCGCGCCAGTCATCGAAGTCAGCCGGCTGGCCGCGCACGTAGACCATCGCGTTGATGGAGCCTGAGCCGCCGAGCACCTTGCCGCGCGGCCAGAACGCGCGGCGGTTGTCGAGTGCCGGGTCCGGCTGAGCTTCGTACAGCCAGTTGTAACGCGGATCGTTGAAGGTGCGGCCGTAGCCGATCGGCACCCTGATCCAGGCCGAGCGCTCGGAGCCGCCGGCCTCGAGCACGAGCACCCGATGTTCGCCGCTGGTGCTGAGGCGGTTGGCGAGCACGCAACCGGCGCTGCCGGCGCCGATCACGATGTAGTCATATTCAAGCATCTGTGTAAGCATCCCGGTGATGAAACTCACCGACATCAAGACCTTCGTGGTCGGCAATCCGCAGCCGGGGGTCGGTGGACGCTATTTCGTATTCGTGAAGCTCACCACCGATGGCAACGTGCACGGCGTCGGGGAGGCGTACTGCGTTCCGTTCCACCCGGACGTGGTGGCGAGCATGCTGGTGGACGTGTTCGCACGTTACCTGGCCGGTGAGGACCCGCACAACATCGAGAGCCTGTGGCGGCGCGTCTACTCGGCCGGCTACACCCAGCACCCGGACCTGACGCTCATGGGCGTGTTGAGTGCGCTCGAGATGGCGTGCTGGGACATCATCGGCAAGGAAGCCGGCCAGCCGGTCTACAACCTGCTCGGCGGGCGGGTGCACGAGCGGCTGCGTTCCTACACCTATATCTATGCGCGCGAAGGCGACAAGAGCAACGTCTACCAGGACCCCGAGCTTGCCGCCGAACGCGCAGTGGAATACCTCGCGCAGGGATTCACGGCGCTGAAGTTCGATCCGGCAGGTCCCTACAGCGCTTTCGATGGCCGGCAGCTGTCGCTCGAAGCGCTCGCGCTGTGCGAGCGCTTCATGCGCACGCTGCGCGAGGCGGTCGGGGTGAAAGCGGACCTGCTGTTCGGCACCCACGGGCAGATGACGGCCTCCGGCGCGATCCGGCTGGCGCGGCGCCTTGAGCCCTTTGAGCCCTTGTGGTTCGAGGAGCCGGTGCCGCCGGATGCGCCCGAGCAGATGGCGCGCGTCGCGCGTGCGACCTGCATCCCGATCGCCGCCGGTGAGCGCCTCGCCACCAAGTACGATTTTGCCCGGCTGCTGCGCGCGGGAGCCGCCGACATCCTGCAGATGAATCTGGGGCGCGTGGGCGGCATCCTCGAGGCGAAGAAAATCGCAGCGCTCGCGGAGGTGCAGCACGCGCAGCTGGCACCGCACCTGTACTGCGGGCCGGTGGTGGGAGCGGCCAACATCCAGCTCTCCACCTGCAGCCCGAACTTTCTCATCCTCGAGGGCATCGAGCGCTGGCAGGGTTTTCACGCAGAGGTGCTCGTGAAACCCATCCGCTGGGAAGCCGGGTACGTCATTCCGCCGACCGAGCCTGGCCTTGGGGTCGAGCTCAACGAGGCGGTGCTCGCGCGGCACCCGTACCGCGGCAACCTCTTGCACCTGGAGATGGCGGCCAAACCGGTGACCTGAAGAGGGCTACAGATCGAGTTCGGCGCGCAGCCGTTCTGTGTACCAGGTGTGGAAGCGCTCGACCAGATACTCACTGGCGCTGATGGGTCCTGGCAGGTAGGCGGGACTTGACACCCCGCGCTGGGTCTCGGCAACGAAGGCGGCATCCTGTTCGTTGGTAGCGGTCCACACGCTCGTCAGCTGCTCGGGGTCGTAGTCGCGACCGGGCTGCGCATCCTGATCCACCAGCCAGGTGCAGCGCACCAGGGTGCGCTCGCGGCTGATGGGCAGCGTCGCAAAAGTCAGGATGTGATCGGAGAGGAAGTGGAACCAGCCGTTGGGCTGGGTGTGATAGTGCAAGGTGCCGAGCCGCGGTTCGGTCAATTCGCCGAGCAAGCGCCGGCAGGCGATGCGCGTGTCGGGGGTCATGGATTCACCGGCGCCATCCAGCACCAGCCGCTCGGTGCGAAAGGCGGTCGGCCGCCCGGAGATCTCCTCGACGGCCTGCCAGGGTACCCCGGCACGGTTCCAGATGGCCTCGGCCGCGCGGCGCGCGTTCTGAAAGCGCGCATAGTTGGCCCGCTCGGCCGCCGACATGTTCTGCTCATCGATCTGGCCGAAAAAATCGAACAGCGAGCACAGCAGCTCCGGGTGTCCGGCGCAGTGGAAGCATTCACGGTTGTTCTCGATGGTGAGCTTCCAGTTGCCGTGCTCGATCAGGTCGACCTGCCTTGCGACTTTGGCGCGCACGAGTGAGTGCGGGGCGAGGTAGGGCGTCATGCGCCTCACCATGTCCTCGATGTCAGCGGGCGGCTCATCCGCCAGGCACACGAAAATGAGTCCCGCCAGCTGCCTGACATGGATCGCCTTCAATCCCCGCTGCGCACCGGGCGCCTCCCCGGTGGCACCGCAGCCGATGAGGTGGCCGTCCATGTCGTAGGTCCAGCGATGGTAGGGACACATGAGTGTCGCGCCGGCGACCCCTGCCTCCTGCTGCAGGATGCGCGAGCCGCGGTGCCGGCAGGTGTTGTGAAAGGCGGCGATCGTTCCGTCATCGCGGCGCAGAATGAAGATCGGCCAGGGGCCAATCTGGTAGGTGCGGTAGTCGCCCCCTTCGGGGATCTCGGGCTCGGAGGCGAGGAACAGCCAGTGGCGCCCGAAGAGATATTCCATCTCCGCCGAGTAGAGCGTCTCATCGGCGAAGAACGCACCCGGCAGCGCAAATTGTGGCCGATAGGTGGCGAGCAATCCTGCGACGTGGCGTCGCAGGCTTTCCGGGACGGCCGCGGCGCGGGCCGCAAGCGGGGAGGGCGAGGCGTTCATGAATAGGCGGTCCAGATCGTTTTGAGGTCACAGTACTTGTCGAGGGCGTGCGGGGAGCGGTCGCGCCCGGAGCCGGACAGCTTGAAGCCGCCGAAAGGCGTGGCCATGGTGGAGCGGTCGAAGGCGTTCACCCACACCGTGCCGCCCCGCAGCGCAGCGGACACCCGATGCGCGAGGTTCATGTTCGAGGTCCACACCGCGGCGGCCAGCCCGTAGGGCGTGTCGTTTGCCAGGCGCACGGCGTCCGCTTCATCGCTGAAGGTCATCACCGAGAGCACCGGACCGAAGATCTCCTCGCGCGCCACTTTCATCTCGGCGCGCACTCCATCGAGCACCGTCGCTTCCACATAGAAGCCACCGGTTTCCTTCAGCGCCCGGTGGCCGCCGAGTACGATGTGCGCGCCATCGCGCACGCCGCTGTCGATGTAGCCGAGCACGCGCTGCATGTGGCCCTGATCGATGAGCGCGCCCATCTGGGTGGTGGGCTCGAGCGGATGGCCGAGGGTGATGGTCGCGGTCACGCGGCGGATGGCTTCCAGCAGCGCCTCGCGCACCGACTCGTGCACGATCAGTCGCGAGCCGGCATGGCAGGTCTCGCCACTGTTGTAGTAGATCCCCCAGGCGATGCCGTAGGCGGCCGCCTCGAGCTGCGCATCCGCGAACACCACCTGCGGGGTCTTGCCGCCGCACTCGAGCGCCACGCGCTTCAGGTTCGAATCGGCCGCGTAGCGCAGCATCAGCCGCCCGACCTCGGTGGAACCGGTGAAGGTGATGAGATCGACATCCGGATGCAGCGCGAGTGCCTTGCCGGCCTCCTCCCCGAAGCCTGGCACGACGTTGAAGACCCCGGGCGGAACGCCCGCCTCGCAGGCGAGTTCGCCCAGGCGGATACCCGACAGCGGCGACTGCTCGGCGGGCTTGAGCACCACCGAATTGCCCGTGACGAGCGCCGGCCCGACCTTCCAGCAGCTGATGATGAGCGGGTAGTTCCACGGCACGATCGCGCCGATCACCCCCAAGGGCTCGCGCCGTACCAGCGCCAGATCGTTCGGTCCGGTGGGGGCGACCTCGTCGTACAGCTTGTCGGCGAACTCGGCGTAGTACTCGATGCAGTCCGCGCAGTTGGCGACGTCCACGCTGACTGAGTTTGCGATCGGCTTGCCGACGTCACGCGTCTCGAGCAGGGCGAGCCGATCGACGTCGGCACGGATGAGTTCGGCGAAGCGCCTGAGGATCTTCTTGCGCTCCTGCGGCTCCATCCCCCGCCAGGCGCCGCCCTCGAAGCTTGCGCGTGCGGCGCTCACCGCAGCGTCAACTTCGGCGGCCCCGCAGCGCGCCACCTGGCAGAACCCCTTGCCATCGATCGGGCTCACATCCTCGAACACCCGGCCATCGAAGGCATCGACCGCGCGGCCGGCAATGAAGGCGCGCCCCTGCGGGGCAAGGGTGGCGGACAGGCGTTCCCAGCTGCGCCGATCGCGTGCGGCGGCGTTGGTGCTCATGGACTTACAGCTTCCACACTCACAGGTGTCAATCACAGCCTAGAAATTGAATAGCCCCATCGAAAAGAGGCATTGGGCCCACTGCGGCCCTGATTAGAATGTAGCGCGCCTTTCACGACGGAGAAAACCCCATGGCAGGCAGGGCCCGCGCCAAAAAAGTTAAATTTAAGGCCAGCACCGTCCGCCGCAGACCCAAGGCTGGCGCGCGAGCCAAGGCCGCCCCGCGGCCGGTGGCATCGCCGGGTCTGCTGGAGCGCCTCAAGCACGGGGCGGTGATCTGCGCGGAAGGATACGTCTTTGAGCTGGAGCGGCGCGGGTACCTGCAGGCGGGCGCGTTCGTGCCCGAGGTGCTGTTCGAGCACCCCGAAGTGGTCGAGCAGCTGCACCTGGATTTCGTGCACGCGGGGTCGGATGTGACCCAGGCGCTCACCTATTACGTGCACCGCGAGAAACTGCGCGTCATCGGACGGGAGAAGGACCTGGTGCCGATGAATCGCGCGGCACTGAACATCGCCGGCTCGGTCGCCCGGCGCACCGGGACCTTGTTCGCCGGGGATCTTTGCAATACGAACATCTTCGACCCGGGCGATCCGCGCTCGCAGAAGGAAGTCGAGCGCATTTTCGCCGAGCAGGTGGGCTGGGCGGTGGAGGCGGGCGTCGACTACTTCGTCGCCGAGACCTTCTCGTGGACCGGGGAGGCGCTGCTGGCGCTGGCGGCCATCCGTAAATACTCCAAGGTACCGGCGGTCATGACGCTCGCCATGCACCGCGAGGACGTGACGCGCGAGGGGCACACGGCGGCCGAGGCATGCCGGCGCCTGGAAGGCGCCGGTGCGGATGTGGTCGGCCTCAACTGTCACCGCGGACCTACGACCATGATGCCGCTGCTCAGGGAAATCCGCGCGGCGGTGAAGTGTCATGTGGCGGCGCTGCCGGTCCCGTACCGGACCAGCCCCGCGCAGCCTTCGTTCATGTCCCTCACCGATCCTTGTTGCGGCAACGAGCGCGCCTTCCCGGTGGGACTCGATCCGTTCGTGTGCACGCGCTCGGAAATCGCAGACTTCGGCCGCGAGGCCTACGCGCTCGGCGTTCATTATCTCGGGGTGTGCTGTGGGGCAGGTCCCCATCACATCCGTGCGCTCGCCGAGAGCCTCGGTCGTCATCCGCCGGCCAGCCGCTACAGCGTCGACATGTCGCGGCACGCCTTCTTCGGCACCAACAAGCGCATCCTCAAGGTGCAGACCGACTATCGCGCGAAGCTTTAGCCGCCCGCGCCAAGCAGCGTGCGCGCCAGCGCCGCGCGCCACCCGCTAAGCAGCGTGCTGCGCAGCGCCGGCGCCATGCGCGGGGTGAACATTGCCGAGTGACCTGCGATCGCGGCAAGCGCGGCGGGGTCCTTCCACACCCCGGTGGCAAGGCCTGCGAGGAAGGCGGCACCGAGGGCTGAGGTCTCAAGCTGTGCCGGGCGCTCGACGCGTGCCTGCAGCACGTCCGCCAGGAACTGGCAGAACCAGTCATTGGCCGCCATGCCGCCGTCGATCCGCATCGAATCGGCGTGCCGCGCGCCATCCTTGTGCATGGCCTCGATCAGATCGAAGCTCTGGTAAGCCACCGACTCGAGCGTTGCCCGTGCCAGGTGCGCAGGCGAGGACTCGAGCGTCAGTCCGCAGATCAGGCCGCGGGCGTGCGGCTGCCAGTGCGGCGCGCCAAGACCGACGAAGGCCGGCACCAGATAGACCCCGTGCGCATCGGGCACGCGGGCGGCAAGCGCTTCCGTTTCGGCGGCGTTGCCGATGACTTTCAGTCCGTCGCGCAACCACTTGACGGCAGCTCCTGCGACGAAAATGGATCCCTCCAGGGCATAGGTGAGCCGACCGCCGAGGCCATAGGCCACGGTGGTGAGCAGGCGGTGGGAGGATGCGACGGGCGCCTCGCCGGTGTTCAAAAGCAGGAAGCCACCGGTGCCGTAGGTGCACTTCGCCATGCCGGGCGTAAAGCAGGCCTGGCCGATGAGGGCCGCCTGCTGATCGCCCGCGATGCCGGCAATCGGCAGGGCGCGGCCGAACAGTGCGGGCTCGCTCAGCCCGTAGACCTCGCTGCTGTTTCGCACCTGCGGCAATACGGCGCGCGGGACGCGCATGAGGCGCAGCAGCTCCTCGTCCCAGCACTGCGCGTGGATGTCGTAGAGCTGCGTGCGCGAGGCATTGGTCGCATCCGTGGCATGCACCCGCCCGCCGGTGAGGCGCCACAGCAGGAACGTATCGATGGTGCCGAAGGCAAGTTCGCCGCGCTCGGCGCGCTCGCGTGCGCCGCTCACCTGATCGAGTATCCAGGCAATCTTGGTGGCCGAGAAGTACGGATCGAGCAAAAGGCCGGTCTTGCCGCGCACCAGATGCTCGCTGCCGTCGGCCTGCAGCCGCTCGCAGGCGCCGGCCGTGCGCCGGTCCTGCCAGACGATGGCGCGGTGGATCGGTTTGCCGCTGGCGCGCTCCCACACCAGCGTCGTCTCGCGCTGATTGGTGATGCCGAGCGCTGTGATGCGCTTAAGACCCACCGCGGGCTGTGCGATGACCTCGCGCACGCTCGCCACGGTGTGAGCCCAGATGTCCTCCGGATCGTGCTCGACCCAGCCGGGCTTGGGATAGTGCTGCGGCAACTCGCGCCGTGCGATCGCGACGGCGTGCGCCTGCGCATCGAAGGCGATGGCACGCGTGGAGGTCGTGCCCTGATCGATGGCCACCAGCACGGGGTCGCTGCTCATGGCGTGGCGAGCGGCCCGAGCGAGTGCCGCAGCGGCGCGAGCCAGGGCTCGAAGTGACGCCACTGGTCGATACCCTCGCGGTTGACCGGCCGGCGCACCTGCTCGGAGCTGACCGTGTGGACCGATCGCTCGGTCTTGTAGAACTCAAGACAGGCCGGCTCGAAGGGCAGGCCGCAGAACTCCAGAATGCGCCGCACGCTGCCCTCAAGATCCGCGACGATGTCCTCGTGGAGGACCTGCAGCACCTTGCCCGGCAGCACGTGCTGCCAGTGCTCCATGAGCTCGATGTACCAGCGGTAGTAGTTGCCGAGGTCCTCAAGGCTGTAGGTGAACTCCTGGCCGACCGCGTACAGCTGCTTGAAGTTACTGAAGCAGCAGGCCATGGCACCGCGTCGCGCATCGATGATGCGGGCATTCGGCAGGATCAGCTGCAACAGCCCGATGTTGCGGAAGTTGTTCGGGTTCTTGTCGGTGAAGAAGGGCTTGCCGAGAGCGCGGTAGATGCGCGTGTCCTCGAGGTATTTCTCCCCATCACGCCTGAGATCGGCCGGCCCGCGGGCGCTGAGCGATGCCAGGTACTGATCCCAGAACCTGCGGTACGAGTCGTAGTCATCGCGTCCCTGCAGGTCCTGCACCAGTCGCGGGATGTTGGCGAGTTCCATGGTGCCCTCGACCTGCGAGTGCGAGGAGAGGATCTGCTCGATCAGGGTGGAGCCTGAGCGCGGCAGGCCGACGATGAAAATCGGCGCGGCGCTGTCGCAGCCGAAGCCGCGGCGTGCCGCGAAGAACTCCGGCGACAGGCTCCCCTTGAGCAGCTGCGTGTTGTACTCGATGCTGGCCGGCTTGTAGCGCGTCTCGGTGCGCTTGAGCTCATTGCCGCGCTGGTAGTAGGCAAAGGAATCGGCGTACTCGGCGCGCGATTCCAGCGCGCTGCCGAGCGCAAAGCACAGGTGGTAGCGGTCGGCAAGGGCGACATGCGGCGCCGCTTCCTCGGCGCGCATGCGCGCCACCTCCTCGTGCGTGAAGGGGTGGCGCTTGAGGTTGGCGAAGCTCCAGTACGCCTCCCCGTAGCTCGGCCGGATGCGCGCGGCCGCGCGGTAGGAGGCCATCGCCTCCTGGGTGCGATTCAGCGTCTTGAGCGCGTGGGCGATCGACAGGTGCAGGTCGGCATCGAGCGGTGTTTCGGCAAGCACGGCGCGGTAGATCGGCAGCGCCTGCTCGTGCCGCCCAAGTCCCATCAGGATCGCCGCGTGGGTGGTGCGAAAGGCGCGGTTGGAGGGGTCGCTTGCGATGAGTGAGCGGATCTGCTCGAGCGCGCGCTCATGCTTATGGCGCAGCGCGAGCACGATGACGTAGTCGTGCCGCACCACTCGGTCATCCGGTTTCATCGACAGCACGCTCTCGAGCAGCAGCTCCGCGTCATCGAGGATGTTCAGCTTCATGCCGATCTTGGCGAGCAGCCACATCGCATTGACCTCGAGCGGATCCTTGCTCTGAAGGAAGTGGCGCACGATCTGCTCCGACTCTGCGATATCCCCTTCCGCGAACATGCCCTCGGCGGCGATGAGTTCGGCCGGCAGCGCTGCGAGCCTGCGCATCTGCGCGGCGGCCCGCTCGGCGTCCGCCGGCCGCCGCGTCAGCCGATACAGTGCCTCGAGCGCATTCCAGCTGGCCGGCAGCGCGGCATTCAGGCGCACCGCCTCCTCGAAGGCCTCGATCGCCCCGGCCGCGTTGCGCTGCGCGACGCAGCAGTGACCGCGCTCCTGGAACAGTCGGCTGAACTTGGGGTGCCGCCGCTCGAGCTCACTGAGGGTGCCCAGGGCATCGGGCAGGCGCTTCAGGTGGCGCTGGCTGACCGCCACCATGTAAAGGGCGTCACGGTGCCCGGGTTCCTGGCGGTGCAGCGCCTCGGCTGATGCGAGCGCCGGCGCGAACTCGCCCCGATCGAGCAGCGCCCGGGTGCGCTGCAGCTGCGCATCGATGTCGGCGGCGGGCGGGGTCACGCTGCTGGCGTTCATGGGCGAGCTCGAAGGATGCACCTGAGGGCGCGCGCACTGCGCGCGCCTTCTACCAGTGTACCGCACCCCCTTCGCGGTGGGCCGCGGGCGGCCTATTTGCCGCGGAACCGGTAGCCGACCTTCACCCCGAGCACGCGTGGACGCAGCGTCGTCTCGGTGACGACGAACTGCTCGCTGCTGGTATAGGTGCTGGAGAGATTGTCGGTCAGATTCTGTCCGTAGAACTCAACCGTCCAGTCATCCTTGGCAAAGCCCACCGAGGCATCGTAGGTGGTGTAGCCGGGCATCACGAACGGAGCAACGTTTCCGGTCTGCGAGATGGTCTCGCCGATGTGACTGCCGGCGACCTGGCAGAACGCCTGGTAGGAACTTAGGTTGAACTCGTAGCGCACGCGCAGGTTGCCCTCGAAGGGCGGCGACATGGCCAGACGACTGCCCGGCGCCCCGTAGGGATTCGGGACGTTCGGTACCGGTGCGCCGTAGCCCGGGGCGTAGGGGTTGTTGACCGTCAACGCGGGCGAGTTGGTTTCCTCGCTGCTGTTCCAGGCTCCGGAGCCGGTGATGGTCAGGCCGTGCACCGGCTGCGCGATGAACTGCAGCTCGATGCCCTTGACCTTGTAGTTCGGGCCGTTGGTGTTGAAGGTCAGGTTGCCCAGGCCCTGCTGCGGATCGAAGAACTGCGTCTGCACGTTGTTCCACTTCTCCTGGTAGAGCGCGCCGTTCAGCAGCAGGCGGTGATCGAGCCATTCGCTCTTCCAGCCGATCTCGTTGTTGGTCAGATTGTCGGAGGCCCAGGTGAGGGGCGTGTAGTACTGGCACACGGGTGCGCCGGTGTAGCCGCAGGCGGTGCTGGTAGAAACCCCCGCCACGTAGCCGACCGGCAGGTGTCCGGAGGTGCCGCGATTGAAGCCGCCGGGGCGATAGCCCTGCGAGAAGGTGTAATAGAGCAGGGCGCTGTCGGTCACCTTCCAGCTGAGGTTGGCGCGACTGCGGGTACCGGTCTCGGTCTGACGGCTGCCGGTGAGGTTGGTGCCGTACGGCCCGAATTCTGCGCCGGGGATGAAGCCCGGCGGCCCCGGGTAGAAGTTGTGATTGAAGCCGTTGTTGTTGCTGCTCGAGCAGGGAGTGAAGCTGGTCGCGTGGTAACCACCGTAGAACTTGCAGTAGAAGCTGCCCACATCCCCGCCGTCGGCGCGCTCGTCGAAGCGGAAGTAGCGGGTGCCGGCGGTGAGGGTGAGCACCTTCGGGATCAGCTCGAAGTCGACCGAGGTGAAGGCGGCTTTTTGCTTGTAGCCGCGCGTCACGTCATCGAAGAAGCCCGTGTTGGCGTTGCGGACGTTGGGATCGTTGGCCGGTGCCCCCGGCCACGGCTCGATGTTGAGGTAGCACTCGGTCGAGAAGCTCGGCGTGCACTGCGGAACCGTGCGGTACAGCCACTCGGTGTCATCGTTGATCTGATACTTCTCGAAGTACAGCCCGACCAGTGCGCGCACACGCTTGTCGTCCGGCGTGCTGAAGCGCAGCTCGTGGCTCTGGTGCGTCAGTCGCTCGGTATCCTGCCAGGTCGTGGCGGGCGAATAGCACTTGCTCGGCGGGTCGAAGCTCTTGCTGAAGCCGGTGCACTGGTAGTAGTAGCCGTACAGGCCGCGCGCATAGTTGGTGTAGTCGGTCACCTGTTCGACGTTTCGCACCAGGTAGGCGCCCGCGTACACCACCTTGAGCGGGCCCAGCTTGCCGTCGACGGTAAGCGCGGTGTTGTTGAAGCGGTCCTTGTTGTAGGAGGGGTTGAACTGCGACACCGACAGCTGCGGCAGCGGCGTGCCGCCGGTCAGGCCCGCAGCCGGGTTGAAGCCTGCGGAACTCACCCCGTACGGGCCGCCGCCGGTGCTCGGCATCGAGTAAAAGACTCCCTCGGCATCCATCGACTGGTAGGACTGCGTCAGCAGGGCATCCCACTCATCGGTAATCTTCCACAGCGCAGAGGCGCGGAAGCCCTGGTAGGTGAGCGGATTGATGTCGTTGGCGACGAAGGCGGCGTTGTTGATCGTCTCGCTGTCGGCCGGAACCACGCCGGGACTGGTGACTTTGCCGACCGCGTTGACGGTTCCGCCGTTGAAGGTTGCTAGCCCCAGATCATAGCCGCTGCGGCTGAAGGTGCTCGGTACGTTGTCGATGTAGCCGCCGTGGCGGTCGCTGTAGACCACCGCGCGCACCGCAAGCGTGTCCTCGATGAGCGGCACGTTCAGCATCGCGTCGATGGAGGTGTTGGGATCACCGTGCGCGGTGGTGCCGTAGCTGGCGTTGATGTCACCTTCCGTGATGTTGAGCTTCGGCTTGTTGGTGATGTAGCGAATCACACCCGCCTCGGCGCCGGCGCCGAACAGGGTGCCCTGCGGGCCTTCCAGCACCTCGACGCGCTCCAGATCGATGGCATAGACGTCCAGGTTGCGGCTCGGCAGCTGCGCGGACTGCTCATCGAGGTACACCGCGACGTTCGGGAACAGGCCGACCGAGCCCTCACCTTGTTCGCCGAGCGCTCCGGTGCCGAGTCCGCGGAAGTAGATGCTGCCCTGGCCCGGACCGTAGCTGCCCTGCGTGACGTTGGGCAGGTACTTCACGAATTCATCGAAAGTCGACACCGTGAGCTGCGAAAGCGTGTCTGCCGTCAGCGCCTGGATGGTGATCGGCACGTCCTGGGCGTTTTCGGCGCGCCGCTGCGCGGTGACAATCACTTCGGCGATCCCGCCCGTGTCGGCGGTTGCTTCCTGCGCGCTGTCGCTGGCGGCGCGGGCGGCGCTGCCATGTGCAGCCAGAATGGCTGCGACGGCGCAGTGGATCTTATAGTTGGCCCTCAAGCTGCTCTCCCCGTTTTATTCTCGGTCGGAAGAACTTCTGTAGCCCTCGGCCGCGAACGGCCGGCTCCCCCCTCAAAACTCACATACCCGCGCCGCGCGATCAAGTGAAAAGTGGAGCCGTCAATAAAAAGGCCGCGCCTCGCCGTCCCTCGTGGTGGCGGGCGGATCGATGACGGAGGACGCAGAAGCTACCCTTGACGGGGTGGGGCAGCGGTTACGTTGCCGGCGCGGCGCGCGCGTTGAGCACGTACAGGTAACCCGCGCCGAGGCAGGCGAGCGCGCTGATGAGCGCAAGCGTGGTGAACACGCCTTGCCAGCCGAAGGCGACGGCCACTCGTGCCATGGCGTAGCCGGCGAGCACTCCGCCCAGATACCCCATGCCGTCGACCATGCCGGAGGCGGCGGCGCCGGCCTGCTTGCCGCCGAAGTCCAGCGCGAAGGCCCCGGGCAGGAAGGAATAGGGCCCGAGCAGGCAAAAGGCGACCAGTCCGATCGCGAGCACCGGCAGCAGCGTGCCGGTTGCGGCCGGGTGCAGCCGCGTCAGCGCCAGCAGGGCCACGGTGGTGGCGGCCAGTCCCAGGACCAGCAACAGTGCGCGGGAATTGCTGCCGAGGCGGTCACTGGCCCAGCCTGCCAAAAGCACCGAGACCGCCCCGACCGCGGGGAAGATCGCCGACAGGGAGGCGGCGTGACTCACGCTGTGGCCGGCGAATTCGTGCAGGTAGGCCGGCGTCCAGGTATTGAAGGTCTCGCGCACCGTGGTGGTGGCGAAACCCAAAAGACAGACCATGAGGAAGGCGCGGCTGCGCAGCAGCGGCAGCAGGCGCGACAGGAAATTCCCGGAAGAAGCAGACGCTGCCGAGAAGAGATTGCGTGGGTTCGCAACCGCCTCCGGGTGCCCCATCTCGGTGCGCGACTCGCGCAGCAGCAGCAGGTTGGAGAGAAACATGAGCCCGGCCACGCCTGCGCCAAACACGAACAGCGCCCGCCAGCCGAAGCCGCGCTCGAGCAGCAGGCCCATGCTCTGGCGCGCGGCGGCATCGCCGACTAAGTAACTGCAGGTCAGGATCGCGACCACCGTGCCGTAGCGCGAATAGTTGAACCACTTCGAGGACACCTTGACCAGCGCTGACCAGCCGATCGACTGGGTCAGTCGATTGCCGACCCAGGCGAGCGTGAAAATCGGCAGGCTGGAGCTCGATGCGAACAGGAGCGTGAAGAGGGTGGCGCCGCCGGTGGCAATGAGGAGGTTGCGCTTGCCGCCCCAGTAGTCCCCAAGCCCGGTGAGAACGAGCTTGCCGAGTGCATAGGCGAACACGCCCCACGAGGCCATCGTGCCGATGCTGACCAGGGCCGCCGCATGAGTGACGCCGCGTCGGCCGAGCTCCTCCACCAGCAGCGGAGTCGCCACCGAAAGATTGGAGCGGCAGAAGTAGCAGGAGGCGTAGCCGAGAAACAGGAGCACGAGCGTTCGGCACTGCGCGAAGCGCAGCGCGCGCAAACTCGGCGCAGCGACCGGGGCCACCGCCTGGGCGGTTACGGCCACGGCAGCGAGTAGGTCTTGATGTTAGTGAAGGCCTTGATGGCTTCCTGCACGCCTTCCTTGTAGCCGAGTCCCGAGTCCTTGATACCGCCGAAGGGGGTGAGCTCCAGCCGATAGCCGGGCACTTCGCGCACGTTGACGCTGCCGACCTGCAACTCCGATATGAAGCGGGTGATGTAGTCGAGCCGGTTGGTGCACACGGCGGAGGAGAGCCCGTAGGGCGTCGCGTTGGAGAGTCGGATCGCCTCCTCGATGGTGCGGAAAGTCATGACGGGGGAGACCGGTCCGAAGGTCTCCTGGCTGACCAGCGGCATTTGCGGGGTGACCCGATCAAGCACGGTGGGCGAGTACAAGGCACCGTTGCGAATGTTGCCGTACAGGAGCCGGGCGCCGCGCGCCACCGCATCATTTACCCGCTCCTCGAAGGAGCGCGCGGCGGCCTCATCGATCACGGTGCCCATGTCCGTATCCGGATCCATCGGGTCGCCGTAGCGCACGGCGCGGGTGCGCTCCAGCAAAAGCTCGGTGAACCGCTCGGCCACCGACTCGTGAACCAGCATGCGCTTGATGGCGGTGCAGCGCTGGCCGGAGTTCATGTACGAGCCCCTGGCGGCAAGCGCGGCGGCCTCCGCAAGGTCGGCATCCTCCATGACGATGATCGGATCGTTGCCGCCGAGTTCGAGCACCTGGCGCTTGTAGACCGCCTTGGCAGCGATCGCCTTGCCGATCGAGACGCCCCCGGTAAAGGTGATGAGGTCGACATCCTCGTGCGTCAGCATCTCATCGGCGATATCCTTCGGCTCGCCCGTGATCACGCTGAACATCGGCGCTGGCAAGCCGGCCTCATAGAGGATGTCCGCCAGCAGCAGCGCGCTGAGCGGGGTCTTCTCCGAGGGCTTGAGCACCATCCGGTTGTTGCTGGCGATGCTCGGGGCGATCTTGTGCGCGACCTGGTTCAGCGGATGATTGAAGGGCGTGATGGCGCAGATGACCCCCTGCAGCGGCTCGCGCAGCGTGTAGAGCTTGCGGCGCTTGCCGTGCGCGGTGAGGTCGCAGGAGAAGATCTGCCCATCGTCCTGCAGCGCCGCGTTGCCGGCGAAGATGAACACATCGCTGGCGCGGCCGACCTCGTAGAGCGAATCCTTCTTGCACAGTCCGCTCTCGGCGGTGATGAGATTGGCAATCTCCTCGCTGCGCGCGCGCAGCGCCTGTGCGGTCTGGTAGCAGATCCGGTAACGCTCATAGCGTGTCAGGATCGAACGGAAGGCCTTGGCCACGCCGATCGCGCGGCGTACCTCGCTGACGGAAGCCCTGGCGACCGTGCCGATGAGTGCTCGCGTGTAGGGATTGAAGACCTCGCTGCTGCGGTCGGTCGTGACCTGCGCGCCCCCGATGCGCAGGCCCTCGCGCCGCACGGTGGCAGCGGGGCCTGCGAGCTCGGCGCCGCGAGGCGGCTCACCCGCCATCGTTCAGCACCCAGTCGAAGGCATCGAAGTTTCGCCAGCGCCGGTTGATGTCGAGCTTCTCGATGCGCCGGTTCATCACCAGCGGCACCGGCTGCTCCGAGAGGCCGCCGTGCGAGCGCAGTGGCGCATCAAGACCGGACAGGTCGTGCTTGGCCTCAGCGCCGCCCAAGGCGACGAAGCGGCTCGACACCACCACCAGATCGCCGATCCGGTCGGCGGGCAGCTCGAAGCGGCTGGCGGCCTCACCTCGGGTGAGCACGGCCTCGATGCCGCGCAGCGCTGCGATTCTTGAGGCGAGCGCACGCACATCCAGCCCGGCAGGCAGATAGACCGTCGCGTACGAGCCGAGCGCGCCATGGTGCACGACGTAGGGGTCGGTGATCGGCAGGATCACGCGGCTGCGTGCGGCACCGAGCCAGCCGTCCAGCACATCCTGCAGGTAGATGACGTTGGGGCTCGCGTCCAGGCGGGTCTTGGGGTTCATGCCGTGATCGGCGGTCAGACAGATGGCGCAGCCGAGTTGCTCGAGTTCGCCCAGGTAGCCGTCCATCATGCGGTAGAACGAGTTGGCCTCGGCGGAGCCGGGCGCGTGCTTGTGCTGCACGTAATCGGTGGTCGAGAGGTACATGACGTCCGGGCGATGCGTGTGCATGAGCTTCACGCCCGCGGCGAACACGAATTCCGAGAGCTGCGCACTGTAGACGCTCGGGACCGGCATCCCGACCAGCTGCAGGACACCCTCGATACCGTGCTCTGCCAGAGTGGCCTGATCGGCCTTCTCGGCGGAGAAGCAGATGCCCTTGAGCTTATGGCCGAGCAGCTTGCGCAATTTGTCCTTGGCCGTCACCACCGCCACCTTGCAGCCCTTGTCGGCGAGCGCGGCGAGCAGAGTCGGTGCGCGCAGCCACTTCGGGTCATTCATCATGACCTCGACTCCGCTGTCGGTATCGTAGAGGAAGTTTCCGCAGATCCCGTGAACGGAAGGTGGCGCGCCGGTGACAATCGAAAGGTTGTTCGGGTTGGTGAAGCTTGGCATCACGCAATCGGCGATCACGGCGCTGCCCGTCGCCAGCACGCGCTTCATCCACGGCATGTGCGCGCCGGCGACCGCCTGCGTGATGTAGTCCGGCTCGCAGCCATCCACGCACACCACGACGCAGGGCCGCTCGGGTAACCGATAGGAGCGACCGTTGACTTCTATACGAGGCATGCCAGTTCCCGTGTCTTGAGTAGGTCCGCGCACCCTTAAGCGGCCCGGTCTGGGCTGCTGAGGCGGTTCGCGGCCCTGCAGTCTACCTGCACCCGCGCCGCTGGCAGGTGCTCGCGCCGCGCAGCGCCGTCCGCGCCTGATGAGGAGGGCGTTTCAGGCCGCGGCGCGCATCTGTGCCAGCACTTGGGCGACCGCATCGACCGCCCCGCCGATCCCGCGCTCGCCGAGCTGCCCCATGCAACCGACGCGGAAGGTCTCCACCGTCGTCAGCTTGCCCGGATACAGGACGTAGCCGTGCGCCTTCACCGCGTTGTAGAAGCTCTTGAAGGCGTATTGCGGCGTGTCCGGCGCATAGAAGGTCACGATGATCGGCGCCTGAATGGCTGCGGGCAGGAAACTCCGAAGTCCGAGCCGCGCCATGCCCTCGATCAGCGTGCGGCAGTTTTGCGCATAGCGGGCGCCGCGGGCAGCCAGACCACCTTCCTCGAGGTACTGCTCGATCGCGCAGTCGAAGGCTGCGACCACGTGAGTGGGCGGGGTGTAGCGCCATTGCGTGGTCTTTTGCATGTAGACCCACTGGTCGTAGAGGTCCATCGCGAGCGAATGGCAGTTGCCCTCGCATCGTTCGAGCACGCTACGGCGCACCATGACGAAGCCCATCCCGGGCGGCCCCTCCAGGCATTTGCCCGAAGCGGCCACCAGCGCATCGAAGGGGGTGTTGCGCGCGTCAATCTCGAGCGCACCGAATGAACTCATCGCATCCACGATCAGGCCCTTGCCCGCGGCGGCGACGACCTGGGCGATCTCGCTGAGCGGATTTAAGATGCCGGTACTGGTCTCGCAGTGCACCAGCGCCACGTGCGTGATCGAGGCATCCGCGCTGAGCGCGCGGGCGATGTCGGCGGCGGACACCGGCGTGTCTTCGGCATAGTCGAGGGTGGTGAGCCTGCGGCCGAGCACCCGGCATATCCGGGCGATGCGCAGGCAGTAGGCGCCATTTTGCGGCACCAGTACGTGTCCGCTGCGCGGAACCAACGTGCCAATCGCCGCTTCGACCGCGAACGTGCCGCTGCCCTGCAGCGGCACGCATTCGTGCGTGTCGGTGCCGTACACGATGTTCACCAGCCGTTCGCGGACCCGGGCGGTGATGTTGTTGAAATCGACATCCCAGCTGCCCCAATCGCGCAGCATGCTCTGCTTGGTGCGCAGCGAGGTCGTCAGCGGTCCCGGGGTCAAAAGATAAGGTTCGGTGCTCATCGGATTGCCTGGTCAAATACGGGGGAGGGGACTTTCGGAGGCTGCCCGTCGCCGCACCGCCCAGCGACCGCCGCTCACTGTGAATAAGCCGGTAGCCCTCAAGTCGTTACGTCCACTGGAATCGTCCCCCGGGCACCGGGCGAGCCGGTGCGTGCGCACGTGGCGCCTTAAGGTGGATACGTCCGCTACCTCCTTGTCTCGCACTCCACTGTGGACAGGAATGTAACGCCGCCAGCGCCTTGAAGCCACTTCGCACGCGGGCGAACGGCGCTTAAGTTCAATGCGAAGCCATCACGCATCCGGGCGGCCCGGCATCGTGCCCGGCATCGCAAGGTTGGGCGTCCGTCATGAATCCGTCACACGCCCGCGCCGCAGAACGGCTTCAATACGCGGCCGATGACAGCGCCGATGCGCCCGCGGACCGAACACGAGCCAAAAGATGCGCCGGGATCGCCCGGGGCGCCGGTGAGAAACGGGCCGGCCGGCACAAGCCCGACCCTTCCGGCGGCGCTTCGGCAACGACAGCCCGCACAGGCGTGGTGCGTTTTTGGGCGTGTGCCCCGCCGCGGAGCGTTTCCAGGCGGCGCCCCGGGGGCCTTTCTGCAAGTGATGCTCGGGCGCAACGCCGCGGCGGGTCAGTCCCTCTTTAAGAACGACTCCTCCTGCTGCATGAGGCGCTCGATCGTCCCTGGCCCGATCCCTTTTTAAGATGGGGCTATCCAATTTCTCGACTTTCGGCACTGCCAATTGTGTGAAAATCTACCTGCCGGGCCCGGCCGCGTAATGGATTGATGGCGTATTTATTCAAGCGCGCCCCGGGCCAGTAGTATAAAAGTCGTCTGGGGGAGCCGCTTGGGTCAGCGGTCGCGCTCTTGTGGGGAATACACAACCAAGTCTCGGGGAGCAATGATGAAGCCTAATCCGAAGATCGCAGCTGCCGTGGCCGCCATTCTGAGCGCGCCGGCGACGATGATCGTGTTTGCCGCGCCGGCTGACACTGCGACCGCGACCACCGCGGACACGGGGTTGGAACTGACCGAAGTAACGGTTACCGCGGAGCGGCGCACCGAGAACCTCCAGGACGTGCCGATCACGGTGCAGGCCATCAGCGGTGCGCAGCTGACTCAGCTGAACGTCACCAACTTCAACGACCTGCTCAAATACACGCCGAACGTGACCTTCAGCGGCAACGGCCCGGGCACCGGCAATATCTTCATGCGCGGTCTGGGCGGCATCGGCTCGGGCAACCAGTCGCAGTCGACCACGGCCGCATTTCCGAATGTCGCGCTGTACCTCGACGACCAGTCGATGCAGTTCCCGGCCCGTAACAACGACCCCTACCTGGTCGACATGGAGCGCGTCGAGATCCTCGAGGGCCCGCAGGGCACTTTATTCGGCGGCGGCGCGCAGGCGGGCGCGATTCGTTACATCACCAACAAGCCAAAGCTCGACAGCACCTCGGGTGAATTCACGGCAGGCTACGGCTACACCTCGGGCGGTGATCCGAACAGTCAGCTGAATGCAGTCCTCAACCTGCCGCTGATCCCGGACACGCTGGCGGTGCGCGCCGTGGTGTTCTCCGAGCACCAGGGCGGTTATATCTCGAACGTGGCGAGCACCATCGGCTATCAGCCGGGTTCAGCTGCAGCGACGCTCGGCGGAAATCCGACCGCCAACAACTCGAGCCTCGTGCAGAGCAACGGCAATAGCGTCGACTACCAGGGCGCGCGCCTCTCGGTACTGTGGAAGTTCAACGACGACTGGAATTTCCTGCTGCAGCAGAACTACCAGGACATGAACGCGAACGGGTATTTCTACGCCTATCCGCAGGACTCGAACGGCACGCCTCTGCAGCCCTACCAGATCGCCGCCTTCACCCCGGCCTACAACAAGGACCGCTACGAAAGCACCGCCTGGACGTTGAACGGCCAGTTCGCGGGACTGAAGGCCGTCTACACCGGCAGCTACATGGTGCGTCACATCGACGGCCAGCAGGACTATTCCAACTACATGCGCAGCACCGTGGGCTCGTACTACGGCTGTATCGGCAAAGGTGCCGCATATTTCAAGCCCTCGAATTACCCGGGTACGCCCCTGGCCACTGCTACCAACCTGCAGTGCTACGCACCGGTGGGCGACTGGAATGATAAGGTCACGAACACACACCAGAGCCACGAGTTCCGCATCACTACCCCGGACGACTTCCGGATACGCGGCCTGTTTGGCGCTTACTGGGAGAAGTTCGTCATCGATGACCAGATGAACTTCAACTACCTGGGCATTCCCCAGTGCGATGCGGCCAACCTCGCGGCCGCCAACGCCGGTGGGCCCTTCTGTTTGTCCGCGGTCGGACCGGTGCCGGGCGCCTTCGCGAGCGATCCCAGCCTGCGTGTCAACTCCGACACGGCGTTCGGCGAGGACGCGCAGCGTGGTTACAAACAGACCGCGTTCTTCGCATCGCTCGATTTTGACATCATCCCCAAGGTGTTGACGGTGAGCGGCGGCACGCGCTGGTATCACTACAACGAATTCGAGGAGGGCTCGGAGTTCTACACCGAGAGCTCGACCCAGCCGCTGCTCATCAACCGCGCGAACGGCACCTGCACGAACGGGGGCGGTTGCGGCTTTCCCATCAACCTGCAGAAGACCGAAACCGGCACGCGCAGCCGCCTGAACGTCAGCTGGCACATCCTCCCGGACGTGATGGCGTACTACACGTTCAGCCAGGGTTTCCGTCCCGGTGGCTTCAACCGCACCTCATCGCTGCCCGGGCAGCCGCCATCGCTGGCAGCCGAGGTGCCGTTCTCCAGCACCATCAAAGACTCCGATCAGTACCTGAAACCGGCCGGCTACAACTCCGACAACCTGATCAACAACGAGGTCGGCCTGAAGACCGAGTTCTTCGACCACCGGCTGTTGTTCAACGCCTCGGCGTACTACATGAAGTGGGAGGACGTGCAGCTGTCGCTGTTCGAGCCGTCGGTGCTCGGCAACACGACCTTCAACGTCAATGGACCCAACTACATCATCAAGGGCTTCGAGGCCCAGTTCGTCGCGCGTATCACCGATGGCCTCACCGTGCAGGGATCCAGCTCGGTCAACAGCTCGAGCCAGTCGAATTCACCGTGCCTGGAGTCGGTTGGCGTCGTGGCCACCAGCCCAAAGACGGCCAACAATCCCACTCCGGCCGGGGCGTGCATCGCAGTCAAAGACGGCGTACCGCTCGTGAACGCCCTGGGTGCCTATGGCACCGCGCCGGCGTTCTCACCGCCATGGATGTTCAACCTGCGGGCGCGCTACGACTGGGAAGTGAACGAGTACCGGCCGTTCATCTGGGCCGGTGCCAGCCACACGGGTGCCATGACCAACGAGCCGAGGAACTACTTCCCCGGCGATGTGCCGAAGTACGGCAGCCCGCCCATCACGACTCTGCTTCTGTACAACATCCCCGGTTACACGACTTATGACGGGGCCATCGGCGTGTCCAAGGATAACTGGACGGCGCAGGTCAGCGGCAGCAACCTGAGCAACGCCTACGGACCGACCAACATCTCGTCCGGCCAGTTCATCAAGTCGGAAATTCCGCTGCGTCCGCGCGTGGTGATGTTCCTGATCAGCTACAAGTTCTGAGCGGTAGAGGCCGTACCGGCCGGCGGGTCGGGCGGTGCAGTAGAATGAAGGGCGGGCCCCTCGCGGGGTCCGCCCTCTCTTTATGAACCGCTCATGGACGTGACCGACCCCGCAGCCGCAGCCACTCCGCCCCCCGCGCCGGACGTGGCGCGCATCCGTGCGCTGGTGCGCGAGCACAAGTTCGAGGCGGTGCTGGCCGCGGCCACAGGTCTGCGCCCCGAGGTTGCCGGGGATCGCGACGGGCTGCTGGCTGTCGCCCTCGCCCAGCGCTACCTGCACCGCATCCCGGATGCCCTCAAGACCCTCGCCACGCTCGAGCGGCATCACCCGCGCTTCAGCCGCCTCTACGAGGAGCGCGGCCGCTGTTTCGTCGAGCTGCGCCAGGCGCCGCAGGCGATCGAGGCCTTCCTCATGGCCGTAAACATCAACCACGCGCTGCCGGGAAGCTGGAGCATGCTCGAGGGGCTGTACCGCTTGACCGGGCAGCCGGACAACGAGCGCATGGCGGGCAGTCACGTGGCGACGCTGCGCAGTCTCCCGCAGCCGATCGTAGTGGCCACCGCGCTGTTCGCGGACGGGGATCTTGAGCCCGCCGAGTCGCTGATCCGTGCCTTCCTGCTCGAGCACGGCGACCACCTCGAGGCGATGCGGCTCTTGGCGCGCATCGGCATCGCACACAAGGTGTACGACGACGCGGAGCTGCTGCTGGCCGCCGTGCTCGCGCTGGCGCCGGAGTACCGCATGGCGCGCCAGGAATACGCAGGCGTGCTGGTCGAGCTGCACCGCTACGCGGAAGGCCGCCGCGAGCTCGAGCGGCTGCTGAAGGACGATCCGGACAACCTCGCGCTGCGCACACTCTACGCCGCCAGCGCGGTCGGACTCGGCGAGCATGAGCGCGCCATCGGGCTCTACCAGGCGCTGCTCAACGGGACGGCTGCGGACGCCGAGGTGCACCTCTCGATCGGCCATGCCCTGAAGACCCTCGGGCAGACTTCCGAAGCCATCGCCGCCTATCGCCGCGCGGCGGCCTGCCGGGCGGACTTCGGCGATGCCTACTGGAGCCTCGCCAACCTCAAGACCTACCGTTTCACGCCAGAGGAGCTGGCGCAGATCCGTGCCGCGCTGGCCGCCGATGCGACCGGAACCGTCGATCGCTACCATCTGTGTTTCGCGCTCGGTAAGGCCCTCGAGGATGAGGGCGAGTTCGCCGAGTCGTTCCGCCATTACGAGCGCGGCAATGCGCTGAAGCGGCCCGAATGCCGCTATCGCCCCGAGATCATCGAGAACAATACGCGCCAGCAAATCAAGGCCTGCAGCCAGGACCTGTTCGCCAGCCGCGCGGGCTGGGGGGCGCCGAGCCGCGAGCCCATTTTCATCGTCGGTCTGCCGCGCTCGGGCTCGACGCTGCTCGAGCAGATCCTGGCCTCGCATTCGCAGGTGGAGGGTACCCAGGAGCTTCCCAACATCCAGCAGATGGTCACCCGCCTGCGCGGCCGCGACCCGGATCCGGACAATCCGCTCTATCCGCCGGTGCTGGCGAGCATGCGCGCGGAGGATTTCAGGGCGCTGGGCGAGGAGTACCTCGCCGCGACCCGCGTCTATCGCACCGACCGGCCGTTCTTCATCGACAAGATGCCGAACAACTTCCGCCACCTCGGGCTCATCCACCTGATACTCCCCAACGCGCGCATCATCGATGCACGGCGCGAGCCGATGGCCTGTTGCTTCAGCAATCTCAAGCAGCTGTTCGCGCAGGGGCAGGAGTTCACCTACAGCGTGGACGACATCGCGCGCTACTACCGCACTTACCTCGAGCTCATGCGCCACTGGGACCGCGTGCTGCCCGCCGGGCGCATCCTGCGGATCCACCACGAGGACGTGGTCGACGATCTGGAAGGTAACGTGCGGCGCATCCTCGAGTACTGCGGGCTTGAGTTCGAGCCGCAGTGCATCAGCTTCCACGAGACCAAGCGCAGCGTGCGCACCGCCAGCTCCGAGCAGGTGCGTCAGGCGATCTACCGCGAGGGGCTCGACCAGTGGCGCCACTTCGAGCCCTGGCTCGATCCTTTGAGAGTAGCGCTCGGGGATGCCCTGACCCGCTACCGCGATGAATGACGAGGAATGAAAGCAGGTCGCAACGAGCCGTGCCCGTGCGGTAGCGGCCGCAAGTACAAGCACTGCTGCGGCCGGTTAGCGGCTGGAGCTGCGGAGGAGGTCGCCGCGGTCCCGGAACGGGCCTTGCCGCAGGAGGCCGCATCCGCGCTCGAGGCCGCCGATGCCCTGCGCTCGCGCGGTCGCGTGCGCGAGTCGCTGCCGCTCTATCAGCGGGCGCTCGCGCTCGAGCCGGGCGACGCCGTGGCGCACAACAACTTCGGTAACGCCCATCTCGAGATCGGCCAGTGTGCGGAGGCGGCCGCCGCCTACCGTCGGGCGCTTCGCCTCAGTCCGGACAACGCGGACATCCACTGCAACCTCGCCAATGCGCTGCGCCAGCTCGGGCAGCTGCCGGAGGCCCTCATCGAAAGCGAGCGCGCCATCGCGCTCAACCCGCGCCTCAGCATGGCGCACAACAACCTCGGGCTGGTGCTCGCAGGCCAGGGACGCCGTGACGAGGCGGTGGTGAGCTACCGGCGGGCGCTGGCTCTTAACCCCGGCTACCTCGAGGCGCTGAACAATCTCGGCAACGTGCTGCACGAGCTGGGCGAGCGAGGCGAAGCGGTCACCCTTTACCGCAAGGCCGTCGAGCTTGACCCGCAGCGCCCCGACAGCCACGGCAATCTCGGCAACGTGCTCACGGAGCTGGGGCGGCTCGAGCAGGCGATGGAAAGCTTCCGCCGCGCGCTCGCGCTGCAGCCGCAACACCTGCAGGCGCATCTGGGCCTCGGCACGGCACTGCAGATGCGAGGCCGTGCCAGCGAGGCGCAGGAGAGCTACCAGGCAGCCCTCGCCCTCGAGCCGCACAACGTCGAAGCACTGACCCTGCAGGGCGAGCTGCACGCCAACCGCGGCCAGTTCGGGGAAGCGCACGAGCTGTTCCAGCGCGCGCTCGAGCTCGATGCGGATTTTCCCTTCGTGTACTGCAGCATCGCGGCCCATCGCAAAATGACGGACGAGGATGGCGCGTGGCGCGAGGGCGTTGAAGCGCTGCTGGCCAGGCCGCTGCCGCTCGGACACCAGATCAGTCTGCGCTATGCGCTCGGCAAGTACTGCGACGATCTCTGCCGCTACGATGAGGCCTTTGGCCACTACCGGGCGGCCAACGATCTGTCCAAGCGCTATGGGGCAAGCTATGAGCCGGGCAAACTGAGTGAACGCGTCGAGCGGATCATCGGCCGCTTCGATGCGGCATTGCTGCGCCAGCCGCAAGGCGAGAGCGCTGCCTCGGAGCTGCCGGTGTTCATTATCGGCATGCCGCGCTCGGGAACCTCACTGACCGAACAGATCCTCGCCTCCCACCCGGCAGTGTTCGGTGCCGGGGAGCTGCGCTTCTGGAACCGCGCCTTCAGTGAGTTCGAAGCGGCACAGTCAAAGGGCGACAGCATTGCCCGGGTGATACCCGCCATGGCGCGTGATTATCTTGAGCGCCTGCGAAGCTTATCCGACGGCGCGTTGCGGGTGGTCGACAAGATGCCCGCCAATTTTCTCTACGCCGGCCTCATTCACGCAGCGTTGCCGCGCGCGCGAATCATCCACATGCAGCGCCATCCGCTCGACACCTGCCTGTCGATCTATTTTCAGAACTTCTTCAACATGGGCGCCTACAGCAACGACCTGGAGCATCTGGCGCACTACTACGGTGAGTATCTGCGCATCATGCGGCACTGGCGCGCCGTGCTTCCGGGGAGCGCGCTGCTGGAGATCCCGTACGAGGGGCTGATCGAGGACCAGGAGGGCTGGACGCGGCGGCTTCTGGAGTTCGTCGGCCTGCCGTGGGATGCGAGGTGCCTGGAGTTTCACCGCACCGAGCGCCTCGTCATCACGGCGAGCCGCTGGCAGGTACGGCAGAAGCTCAGCGCCGCATCGGTCGGGCGCTGGCGCAACTACGAGAAGTACCTGGAGCCGTTGCGCGGCTTGGTCGGCGCTGCGCCTCAGCCGATGCGGGTCGCGAGCAGTCGCCCTTCATCCGGCGCATAGCCCATGCCCGGTGCGTCGCTGAGCGTGAGCCAGCCCTCGGCGTCGGCCTCGAGCGGTGTGCTCAACATGAAATCGCGCCGCTGCAGGCTCCATTCCGGCGGATCGAACGGATATTCGAGGAACGGCGCATCGGCAACGCCAGCCACCAGGTGCGCATTGGCGGTGAGGCCCATACCGTTGGTCCAGGTGTGCGGGGTGAAGACCAGGTGGTGCTCCTGCGCCATGACGGCGATGCGCTTAAGGCCGGTGATGCCGCCGACCAGTGCGGCATCCGGCTGCACCACGTCCACACAGCCGCCGTCGATCAGGTCGCGCAGCTCGTGCAGCTGGCGGGTCATCTCGCCGCCGGCGATGCGTACGCTGGTCGCCTCGCGCAGCGCGCGCATGCCGGCGCGATCGGCGCGATGCAGCGGCTC
>DATBYD010000041.1:0-71024 GCA_036513855.1 Steroidobacteraceae bacterium
GGCGCGCCTGGCTCGGAGTGGCCGCGCGCGACCGGCCGCTCGATCTGCGTCTGGTGCGTGCGCTGCAGCTCACCGTCCCGCGGGCGGTGGAGGTGCTGTCGCGCGAGGCGCAGGGACCGGCAGCAGAATCGGATCTGCAGCCCGGCGACCTGATCGTGGCGGTAAACGATCAGCTGGTCGATGGCGTCGATGCCCTGCACCGGCACCTCGGGCGCGTGCCTCCGGGCAGCGACATCACCCTCACCATCGTGCGCCGCACGCAGCGGCTGAGCGTTGCGCTCACCGCCCGCGAGCCGCCTCCTTAGAGACTCACTCGCAAAGGCCCGCCAGGTAATCCTGGGCCGCGGGCGAGAGGTGCACGAGCGCCAGTGCACGCGCCCTGGGAGCAGCCAGGATGTACTCCAGCGGTCCGCACACCAGTATCTGCCCGATGCGCGGATGGCGCAGCGAGGCCCGCGCCATCCTGTTCAGGAGCGTAAAACCGCGGCTGATGATCCGCCGGGAGGCGCGGTTGTGCTCGATGGAGCGGGCGAAGTATTCCCCGAAGCGGGCGTACAGGAAGTAGTCGTCATCGCCGACCTGAAAGCGCGCCTCGGCGAAGAAATCGGGGAAATTTCTCTCCAGGTAGTGGTTCAGGCGTTGCAGGCGGGGCTCAGAGTCGCTGTCAGTCGACACTTTGCGCGTTTTCATTTTCGGTGCAGCACCTCGAAGTCCGCTGATGTGACGGCGGCGCGAATGTTGGGGCAGCGCGCACTACGATGCAACCGCGCTGCGCACGAAAACCGCAAGACTTCGCCAGACGGTACGACACCTGCCGGCGCCGCGGATGGCCGGGTGGCAGTTCCGGAGGCTCGAAGTCCGCGCCGGGGTCGCGCGTCATGCCGAGCCGCTGCATCACGGCGCGCGAGCGCAGATTGGCCGGGACGGTGAACGAGACCCCCTGCGGCACGGCGATGGTTCTCGAAGGCAAATCGCAGCGACTCCCGCGCCGCCTCGGTGGCGTAGCCGGGGCCCCGGCAGGCGCTCTTCAGGCGCCGGTCGGCCGGCGACGCAGGCTGTGAAGTCAGTCGTGTACGAGGGGACGGACAGTTCCAACCCAGCCGAGGGACTCGCCGCGGCTGCGCAGTCCCCACCCGCGCTCCACCAGTGCGGCCCTTACCGTGCCAAGGCGAAGTCGTCACGAACGGGGCGAGATCGCTCTCGCGCCAGGGCCGCAGCTGAAGCCGGGGAGAGTTGAGTACGGTCATCAGTGCTTGCAAGAGCCTTCAAGGCCGGTATTATCGAATCCATAGTGATGGTGTAAACAGTCGATCGACGGGACAGCGGCCTCACCGCTTCGTCCCCCTTCAGACTGACGTTCGCGGGCCCTGAGCAAGAGCCCTGCGGATCTCCTGAACGCATGATTTGCCGGTGTGTCTGCCCGTCGCGGCTGCTTGGCCTGCGGCGGGCGCTACGCCCGGTCGACTTGTAAGATTCCCGGGACTTTCCACCATGCACGCAGCATCCACAGGCCTCTACAAAGAAGCGTACGAGCGCGACAGTTGCGGGTTCGGCCTGATCGCCAGCCTCGATGATGCCGCAAGTCACTGGCTGGTGGAGACGGCCATCAGCTCACTGGTGCGCCTCACCCACCGCGGCGCCGTCGCGGCCGACGGCAAGACCGGCGACGGCTGTGGCCTGCTGCTCAAGAAGCCGGACCAGTTCCTGCGCGTCCTGGCGGCGCAGTCGGGAATCGCGCTCGGCGAGCAGTTTGCCTCGGGGCTGGTCTTTCTCTCGCGCGATCCCGCGCAGGCCGCCGCCGCCCGCGCAGAACTTGCCAGCCAACTCGCGGCCCAGGGGCTTGAACTCGCCGGCTGGCGCGTGGTGCCGGTGGACCCTGAGGCCTGCGGCGCCGAAGCGCTAAAATCCCTGCCGCTCATCGAGCAGGTGTTCATCAACTGCGCGGCGCCGCAGCTGGATGAGGCCGCGTTCAACCGCCGGCTGTTCATGGCGCGTCGACTTACCGAAAACGCGCGCCGCTCGGACGGCGCCTTCTACCTCGTCAGTCTTTCGGCCAGCACCATCGTCTTCAAGGGCATGGTGATGCCGCAGTACCTTGCGCAGTTCTACCCCGATCTCGCCGATCCCAGGCTCGAGGCCTCGGTGGCGGTGTTTCACCAGCGCTTCTCCACCAACACCCTGCCGCAGTGGCGCCTCGCGCACCCGTACCGCTATCTCGCCCACAACGGCGAGATCAATACCATCCAGGGCAACCGCAACTGGGCCACCGCGCGCGGGCCGCTGCTGCGCTCACCGCTGCTGCCGCAGCTGCAGGAGGCGCTGCCGCTGGTGTCCATGAGCGGCTCTGACTCGCAGAGCCTCGACAACATGCTCGAGGTGCTGCTGATGGGTGGCCTCGACCCGCTGCACGCCATGCGCCTGCTGGTGCCGCCGGCCTGGCACGGTCTGGATGCCCTGGATCCGGACCTGCGTGCGTTCTACGAGTATTACTCGGTGCACATGGAACCCTGGGACGGACCTGCCGGGGTCGTGCTGACAGATGGGCGCTACGCGCTGTGCACGCTCGATCGCAACGGGCTTCGGCCGGCGCGCTTCTGCATCACGAAGAACCGCTGCCTCACGATCGCCTCCGAGACCGGCGTGTGGGACTACCAGCCGGAAGATGTGGTGAAGAAGGGCAAGCTCGGTCCCGGCGACATGATCGCACTTGATCTGAAGAGCGGCAGCCTGCTGTTCACGCAGGATATCGACCAGATCCTGAAAACCCGCCATCCCTACAAGAGCTGGCTGAAGAAGGGCGTGCGTTATCTTGAGAGCGATCTGGTCGACCCGCGGCTTGCGGCCGAACCGATGGACCGCGCGACGCTCGCGCTCTATCAGAAGATGTTCAACGTCACCCAGGAGGAGCGCGACGAGATCATCCGGGTTCTCGCGCAGGACGAGAACGAAGCGGTCGGTTCGATGGGCGATGACACGCCGATGCCGGTGCTGTCGCACAAGGTGCGCTCACTCTACGACTACTTGCGGCAGCAGTTCGCCCAGGTCACCAACCCGCCGATCGATCCGCTGCGCGAGACGATCGTGATGTCGCTGCAGACGCAGATCGGACCTGAGTGCAACATCTTCGTGCCCGCCCCCGAGCACGCCCGCCAGGTCGTGCTCGGCTCGCCGATCCTCTCGCAGCGCAAGCTGCGCCAGATACTGGCGATCGATGAGGTCAGCCACGAGTTCATCGACCTGCAGTACGAGCCGGCCGAGGGTCTGCGCGCGGCGATCGTGCGCATGTGCGCCCAGGCCGAGAGCGCGGTGCGCGAAGGCAAGCTCGTGCTGCTGCTGTCGGACCGTTATCTGGTGAAGGGCCGCATGCCCGCGCATGCGCTGCTCGTGACAGGAGCCGTGCACCACCACCTGGTGAGGGCCGGCCTGCGCTGCAAGTGCAACCTGCTGGTGGAGACCGGAACCGCGCGCGAGCCGCATCATTTCGCCTGCCTGATCGGCTACGGCGCGACCGCCGTGTATCCCTACATGGCCTACCAGGTGCTGTTCGAGATGATGCGCCGCGGGCGCGTCAAGCTCGATTTCGCGGCGCGTCTTGAGCTCGGGCGCAGTTACCGCGCCGGCCTGCGCAAGGGCCTGTTCAAGATCATGTCGAAGATGGGCATCTCCACCATCTCGAGTTACCGCAGCTCCCAGCTGTTCGAGATCGTGGGCCTGTCCGATGAAGTGGTGCAACTGTGCTTCACCGGGACCGAGAGCCGCGTACAGGGTGCGGATTTCTCCGACCTGGAAGCGGACCTGGCGCAGCTCGCGGCGAGCGCCTGGAATCCCCGCGAGGTCATCGGCCAGGGCGGGCTTCTGAAGTACGTGCATGGCGGGGAGTACCACATGTACAACCCCGACGTGATCGCCGCGCTGCAGGCCGCCGTGCTGTCGGGCGACTATGCCCACTACCGCCAGTTCGCGCAGCTGGTGAACCACAGGCCGGCATCGACGTTCCGCGACCTGCTCAGGCTCAGGACGGCCGCCCGTCCGATACCCTTGAGCGAGGTCGAACCCGCGCAGGCGGTGCTGGCGCGTTTCGACAGCGCCGGCATGTCCCTGGGCGCGCTGTCGCCGGAGGCGCACGAGGCACTCGCCATCGCCATGAACCGCCTGGGCGCGCGTTCCAACTCCGGAGAGGGGGGCGAGGATCCGGCGCGCTATCGCACCGAGAAGAACTCCAAGATCAAGCAGGTCGCCTCCGGGCGCTTCGGCGTGACCGCCGAGTACCTGATCAATGCCGAGGTGCTGCAGATCAAGATCGCGCAGGGAGCCAAGCCCGGCGAGGGCGGCCAGCTGCCGGGGCACAAGGTGAACGACATGATCGCCACCCTGCGCTTCGCGCGTGCCGGGGTGGGACTCATCTCCCCGCCACCCCACCACGACATCTACTCGATCGAGGATCTGGCGCAGCTGATCTTCGACCTCAAGCAGGTGAACCCGCAGGCGCTGGTATCGGTGAAGCTCGTGGCCGAGCCCGGGGTGGGCACGGTGGCCGCAGGCGTCGCCAAGGCCTACGCCGACCTCATCACCATCTCCGGATACGATGGCGGCACGGGCGCAAGCCCGCTCTCGTCCATCAAGTACGCCGGCACCCCCTGGGAGCTCGGGCTGGCCGAAACCCACCAGACGCTGCGCCTGAACGATCTGCGCCACCGCGTGCGGCTGCAGGCCGACGGGGGACTCAAGAGCGGGCTCGACGTGGTGAAGGCGGCCATCATCGGAGCCGAGAGTTTCGGCTTCGGCACGGCTCCCATGGTGGCGCTCGGCTGCAAGTACCTGCGCATCTGCCACCTCAACAACTGCGCCACCGGGATTGCGACTCAGCACAACGTGCTGCGCTCGAAATACTTCACCGGGCTGCCGGAGATGGTGATCAACTACTTCCGCTTCGTGGCCGAGGAGGTGCGCGAGATCCTCGCCTCGCTCGGGGTGCGAAGCCTCAGCGACATCATCGGCCGCACCGAATATCTTGAGGTCACCCCGGGCACGACGCCCCGGCAGCGCAAGCTCGACCTCACGCCGATCCTTTCCGGCGCGGGAGTTGCGGCCGAGGTTGCGCGGTTCTGCGCCACGCCCTCCAACACCCCCTTCGACAGGGGCGAGCTCGCCGAGCGCATGGTGCGCGACATGCTCCCCGCCATCGAGAACAAAACCGGCGGCGAATGGGCCTACCCGTTGAGCAATTTCAACCGCTCGATCGGCGCGCGCCTGTCGGGGGAGATCGCGCGGCGCTTCGGCAACTACGGCATGGAGGATGCGCCCCTCACCGTGCGCTGCACCGGGACCGCGGGCCAGAGCTTCGGGGTGTGGAATGCGGGCGGCCTTAACCTCTACCTCGAGGGGGACGCGAATGACTACGTGGGCAAGGGCATGGCGGGCGGCCGCATCGTGCTGCGCCATCCCGCGCGCGCGCAGTTCGTGGCGCGCGACACCATCATCATGGGCAACACCTGCCTGTACGGCGCCACCGGCGGGCAGCTGTATGCCGCAGGGGTCGCCGGTGAGCGCTTCGCGGTACGCAATTCCGGCGCCGTCGCCGTGATCGAGGGCTCCGGCGATCACTGCTGCGAGTACATGACCGGCGGCGCGGTGTGCGTGCTCGGGCGCACCGGGGTTAACTTCGGCGCCGGGTTCACCGGAGGGTTCGCCTACGTCCTCGATCTTGAGCGCAACTTCGTCGACCGCTACAACCACGAGCTGATCGACATCAGCCGCATCCACCCCGAGGCGATGCAGTCGCACGTTCAGCACCTCGAGGCGCTGCTCGAGCGGCACGTCGCCGAGACCGACAGCGAATGGGCCGCGCAGATCGTGAACGACCTGCGCACCTTCCTGCCCAAGTTCTGGGTGGTGAAGCCCAAGGCGGCCTCCATCGATTCGCTGATCGACAATCTGCGGCGCGCGGCCTGAGGCAGCCTCAAGCGCATGGCCGATAAGAATCTGCAGTTTCTCGATATCCCGCGTGCCGATCCGGCCAAGTCCGCCGTCGAGACGCGGGTGCGCAACTTCCGCGAGATCTACGCACCCTACGACGCGGAGGGCGCCGCACAGCAGGCCGGCCGCTGCCTGGCCTGCGGCAATCCGTTCTGTGAATGGAAATGCCCGGTTCACAACTACATTCCCAACTGGCTGAAGCTCATCGAGGAGGGAAATCTTTTCGAGGCCGCGGAGCTGTCGCACAAGACCAACTCGCTTCCCGAGGTGTGCGGCCGCATCTGCCCGCAGGATCGGCTGTGCGAGGGCGCCTGTACGCTCAATGACGGACTGGGTGCGGTCAGCATCGGCTCGATCGAGAAGTACATCACCGATGAGGCGCTCAGACGCGGTTGGAAGCCGGACATGTCGAACGTCGAGAGCACCGGCAAGCGCGTCGCGGTGGTCGGCGCGGGACCGGCAGGACTTGCGTGCGCGGACGTGCTGGTGCGCAACGGCGTGCAGCCGCTGGTGTTCGACCGCTATGCGCGCATCGGCGGGCTGCTCACCTTCGGCATTCCGCCCTTCAAGCTCGAGAAGGAGGTGCTGGAAAAGCGCCACGAGATCATGGCAGGCATGGGCGTCGAGTTCCGCCTGGGCTGCAACATCGGTTCGGACGTTTCCTTCGACGAACTGCTGGCCGGGTTCGACGCGGTGTTTCTCGGCATGGGCACCTACAGCGGCGTCAAGGGCGGCTTCCCGGGGGAGGATCTCCCCGGCGTGCACGAAGCGCTGCCCTACCTCATTTCCAACATCAACCACGAGCTCGGGTTCCCCGGCGCCGCGCAGGCGCTGATCAGCATGCGCGGCAAGCGCGTGGTCGTGTTAGGTGGCGGCGACACCGCCATGGACTGCAACCGCACCGCCATCCGCCAGGGCGCGGAGTCGGTGGCCTGCACTTACCGGCGCGACGAGGGCAACATGCCGGGCTCGCGGCGAGATTACCGCAACAGCCGCGAGGAGGGCGTGGAGTTTCTCTTCAACCGTCAGCCGATCGAGATCGTGGGCTCAGGATCGGTCGAGGGCGTGAAGCTGGTTGAGACGCAGCTCGGGGCACCCGATGCGCGCGGACGGCGCGTACCGCAGGCGGTGGCCGGATCCGAGCAGATCGTGGCGGCCGATGCGGTGATCATCGCGTTTGGTTTCCTGCCGAGCCCGCCGCCCTGGTTCGCCGACCACGACATCCGGCTGCACGAGGGCGGCCGCGTGCGCGTATCGCTCGCGGCGAGCGGCGCCTTCCAGACCACCAACCCGCGCGTGTTTGCCGGCGGTGACATGGTGCGCGGATCGGACCTGGTGGTAACGGCAGTGTTCGAAGGACGCGAGGCCGCGCGCGGGATACTCGGGTTTCTTGGCGTCGGCTGAGGCGACTCGCCGCGGCGCTGCAAAAAAAGCCCCGCCAGGGGCGGGGCTTTGATTTCGTCGCCTCATCGAGTGACCCGGTGGTTCGCTGTCAGCTCCGGCCACTGCGCGCGCTGGTCGTACTCAAACCTGAGTCGACGCCGTGCACCGGCAGGTCGCGTCATCACGAGCAACTAAACTTTCGGCTGAAACGCTTGGAGCCATCGCTCCGGCTTCTATCGCGAGGCCCGCGTGTTCATCCACGCGCTGTATCGTTCCTGACCACCCCAACAAGTTAGGGGCGGTCCACCCGTGCCCGCGTCGATCCCCGAGCTTTCTGTTGTAAATCCCCTCCAGTCTGAGCGGCGTGCGCGCATCACCGTCCGGGAACCTTACTTCTTCATATCCAGAAATTCGTTCTGGGACGGTATGTTCTGACGCTTATTGTAATCATTCCAGAGAGAATTACCATGTCGCAATTTGTCGACAACGTCGCAGTTTTTTGACAACAATCGGGCAGCCGAGCTGCCGTGAGCTAGAGCGCAGCAAGTCGCCGGCGGCGGCTTCGCATTGCGCTGCAACAAGAATCCGGGCCCTTCAGCGTGCGAGCCGCACGGCTATGCGCACCCCATCCCCCCCGGGGAGGTTCATGGCGCGCGCCTCGCCGCCATGGAACTCCGCGATCAGACGCACGATGTACAGACCGAGACCGAAATGCGGCCGGGTGTCCCCCTCCGGGCGGGATTGCCACAGGGACTCGAACAGCCGCCCCTCGACGTGCGGCGGCAGCGGGGGACCCGGGTTTTCGACCTCGACCACCGCTGAGTGCGCTTCCAGCTGCAGACGCACCGTGATGGTGGCTCCGGCCGCACTGAAGTCCACGGCGTTGTCGATGAGCTTGTCGAGCATCTGCACGATCAGATCGGGTGCCCCGTTCAGGCTGACGGGGTGCGCGGGAAGCTCGCTGCGCAAGCAGCGTGCCGGGAAAGCGTCACCATAGGCGGCGACGGCCGAGGCGAGCACCGCAACCAGGTCGAAATCGACGCGCTCGGCACTGCCGATCGCCTCTTCCACCCGGGTGGCCGCGCCCATGGCCAGGAGAATGGCGCTGAGGCGCTCACTTCCCTGGCGCGCCCGTTCCAGGTAGAGACGCGCCGATTCGCTCACCTGCTCGGCTTCCAGATTGTCGAGCGAGGAGCGCACGATGGTGAGCGGTGTGCGGATTTCATGCGCGAGCTTGCCGGCGAGCGTACGCAGGTAGCTGGTGTACTCGTTCAACCGCGACAGCAGGGTCGAGAAGCCGCGCGCGACATCCCCGAGCTCGTCCTGGACCTCCGTTTCCGGGAAGCTCGTGACGAGGCCCGCGCGCGTCAGCGCCGACTCACTGGCCCGCCGCAGCCGCGCCAGGCGCAGCGCGAGCCATGCGGCGAAGGCGAACATCGCGATCACCGCCACAATGCTCGTGCCCAGGGTGAAGTTCAGCATGCGCGTCAGGGCGTGATCGCGCAGGCGGATCCAGCGATCGGGGGTCTGGGTGACCTGCAGCTTGCCGATCACCGCCGCGTGGTCCCGGTCGTAGATCGGGGCCTCGGCCTCGATGAGCTGCCGATCTTGCGGACGGTCCACGAAACGCCGGTAGAGGCGCGCGAGGATCGGCGCCTCGCTGCCCAGGCTTACCGTCTGGGCGAGCGCATCGGCGCGCGCCAGCACCCGTCCGTCGGGGGTCGACACGGCGAGGCGAATTCCGGGCTGCAGGAACTGTCCGAGGTAGGAGCCCAGGTCGGGCGCCGCCACGATCAGTCGGCCCAGGGTGTGCAGGTCATCGCTGCGCAGGCTTCCATAACTCACCGGCACGCCACCGCGCGCATCGCGATCATCGACCAGCACCCCGAACCGGCTGCCGATCATGGACAGCGGCACGCGCATCTCGATGCGGTAGCCATCCTTGGTGCTCTGCCAGGCGGCACGCACGCGCGGCTCGACGGGCGCGCTCTGCTGCCCGTACTCGCCGGTTTCGATACGCCGTGCGTTGAGCGCCCCCGGGCCGGTTGCGGCGAGGAACAGCTGGTGTTCCTCGCCTTCCTGGTCCTGCAATCCGATCCATACCCGATCGCCGAAGGTCGCAGGGTCGAGCGTGTTGCCCCCGGGAGCATCGAATACCGGGTGCTCGTCGTGCACCTCGAGCAGCACATACAACATGCGCTCGAACACGCCGCTGAGAACGTCGAAATGATGGTGGGCGTCCTTGCGGAAGTGCGCCCAGGCCGCCGGCTCGTGCGGCCAGTCCTCCGAGTAGCCGTCCAGCAGCGGAGCTGCCGTCAGCGCGAGTGGCTTGAGGTCGTACGGGCCGGCCACCAGCACGCCAGCGTCGCGCGCATCGGCCGGGCCCGCTGGCGGCGTGTCGGCCTGCGCCGTGCTTTGCGCATCCGACGGCGGCGGCGACTCGCGATAGAGTAGGTCGGTTCGCCCCTGCAGCGAGGCGGCGATGGTCTGCGAGACCGCCTGCAGCGAGTTGCGCTCGCCCTCGCGCAGCGCCGCTTCCATCTCGCGCGCGTAGTTGCAGCCGCCCCACGGCAGCACCAGCGTGGCGAGGCCGAGCAGCAGAAGCTTTAGGCGCAGGGACATGAGGCTGCGAAGTTATTCGACCCAGCGATAACCCATGCCGTAGACCGTCTGAACGGCGTCGAACTTCGGATCGACGCTCTGGAACTTGCGCCGGATGCGCTTGACGTGCGAGGTGATGGTGTTGTCATCCAGCACGACGTTGGCGGCGTCCATCAGCTGCTGGCGGTTGCGCACATGGCCCGGGTGGCGCGCCAGCGCATGCACGATCCAGAACTCGGTGAGCGACAGCAGTACTACCTTGCCGTCCCATTGCGCCTGCATGCGCTCGGCATCGAGCGTGAGCGCGCCGCGGTGGATGATATCGCTCGCAACGCTCGGCTGGCGCAGCGCCTCGACGCGACGGAACAGAGCATTCACGCGCGCAATCAGGTGCGGCAGGCTCAGGTCCTTGGTGAGGAAATCATCGGCGCCTAAGCGCAGTCCCGACACGGCGTCGATCTCACTGTCGCGGGCGGTCAGGAAGATGATCGGCAGCTCCGCCGATAGCGCGCGCAACTGCCGGCACAGCTCAAAGCCGCCTTCCGGCTCATCCTCGAGCGAGATGTCGATGACGGCAAGATCCGGCAGCCGCGTGCTGAAGGCCTGCATCGCCTGCGCGCGGTCCGCGTAAGTGCGTACCGCGTAACCTTCACGGCTGAACGCGGCGGCGTAGTTGTCGCGCAGGGCCGCTTCGTCCTCGACGATGGCGACGAGACGTTTCATGAGCTCAAGGCTACAGGCTGGGCGCATGCGGTGAAAGCGCACCGGCGGCGCCATCTTTCGCCACAATTCTTCTCAGCTGCGTCAGCTTTGCGCCCGGGCGAATGCGGTTGCATCGCGTGTAATGCCTTCCATGGACACCGGCAGAGAGCACACATGACTTCGTGGCCCCCGCTGGCGCCGGATGGCGCGCACCCGGGCGAAAGACTCAGCAACTGGCTTGCACTGCTCGCGCTGCTCGCCTGCGGAATCCTGTGGGTGCCGGCCGATAGCGGCGTGCCCGTCGCGCCGGCCGGGAGTCTGGCCGCAAGGTCCGCCGCCAGCTCGCAGAATGTGATCCCCGGGTCTGCGATCGTGACCGTCACGCGGGTCGCCGGTGAGGCAGAACTTCACGAAATGACGGCGCACGGCCCGCGCTGAACGGGCGCCCGGGTCACAGTCACTCAACTGCAGGGGCGTCTTCGTTTCCAGGCGGCGGGCAGTTTGCGCAATCCGTGCCGTCTTTTGCGCCCGCGTACCTTCAAAATGAAAGCCTGGCCACTCGTGGCCTTCACAGCGGCGGGAATACGCTGCGCCGAACTCGCGCGCCGAAGCCTCCAGGACCTGCCGCCTGAAGCCTGGGGTGAGCGGTGCCTCAGATCTGCGCCCCTGAGTGAGCGCACGCGCGCCGCAGGGCGGCCCGTTGAGGGCCGGCGGCGCCCGTGCTAGCGTGCCAATAGGCCACGCCGGAAACCAGAACAATCAAACCGCGGCGACGCGCACCTTCACGCCAAGCGCATCGAGAGAGCAATCATGTTCACGCAACTGATCGATCCGCTCGATAACCTCACGCTGACCTGCCTCGTGGCGCTGGTGCCCGTGGTGTTGCTGCTGGTGCTCTTGGCCGTGTTCCGCTGGCCGGCCTGGCTTTCCACGCTCACCGGCTCGATCGTCACCTTCGCGCTGGCGAGCTGGGTGTGGAAGATGCCGTTTTCAGACGGCTCGCATGCCTACGCGTACGGCGCGGCGACGGGCGTCTGGAACGTCGACTGGATTACCTTCTGGGGCATGGTGCTTTTCAACACGCTCGGGGTATGCGGCGTGTTCGAGAACTTCCGCCGCTGGCTGATCGCGCAGGGCAGCATGGACGTGCGCGTGCAGACCATGCTGTTTGCGTGGGCGTTCGGGGCGCTGCTCGAGGGACTGGTCGGGTTCGGTTACCCCTGGGCGGTGGTGGCGCCGATCCTGATCTCGCTTGGCATCTCGGATCTGAATGCGATCCGGGTCGCGGCGATCGCCAACAACGCGCCGGTGTCATTCGGCGCCCTGGGCGCACCCCTCATCGCGCTCGCCGCCGTGACCGGCTATCCGCTGCTCGCGCTGTCCGGTTCGGTCGGCACCGTCGTGGCGGTGCTGGCGCTGCTGCCGCCGTGGGTACTGCTGTACCTCGTGTCGGGCCGCGAGGGCATGAAGGGCGGCTGGCCGCTCGCCGTGGTCGGCTCGCTCGGCTACGTCGCCGGCCAGTACCCGGTCGCCGTGTACCTCGGGCCCTACCTGCCGGACGTGACCGGTTCGATCGCCTGCTTCATTGCCCTCTTGCTGCTTTTGAAGGTCTGGCAGCCCAAAACGATACTCGGTTATGGCGGCGTGCCGGTCGATGCGGCCGTCGCCCGCCAGCACCAGGGGCACGGGCTCGGCTCCGGCGAGGTGCTGCAGGCGTGGATGCCGTTCGTGGTGCTCTTGATCGTGGTGGCAGCGTGGACGGGTCCCTGGTCGCCACTGCCGAAGGTCAGCTGGTTCAAGACCCAGGCCATCGCCTGCTCGGCGCTTGCGGCGAGCTGTCCGGCCAAGGGCAACGTCACCGCGGTGTTCAATTTCGCGCCCTACATCGCCGGCACGGCCATTCTCACCTCCTGGGTGATCGTCGCGCTGCTGCTGATCCTCATGGGCCGTCTCAGGCCCGCGCAGCTCGCGGAAGTCTTCCGGCGCACCTTCCACCAGATGTGGGGCGCACTGCTGGTCGGCGTGTTCATTTTCGGGCTCGCCTACACCTTCAATTACTCCGGCATGGCCGCCTCGCTCGCCAAGGGGTTCGCCAGCATGGGCACGGCGTTCATCATCGTTGCGCCGATCCTCGGCTTCATCGGCGTGGCGCTGTCCGGCTCCAATACCTCGACCAACGCCATGTTCGGCAAGTTCCAGGCGCTGGTTGGCGCACAACTCGGCATGCCGCCGCTGCTGCTGCCGACCCTCAACTCGGTCGGCGCGGAGATCGGCAAGCCGGTGGCGCCACAGACGGCAAGCGTCGGCGTGTCGACCAGCAAGTTCGTGCGCAAGGAGGGCGATGTGATCCGTCACAACATGGGCTGGACGTTCATCCTGCTCGCCTACCTCATCATCATCGCCGTCGGCTGCTACTGGCTGAAGCCCATGGCCATGACGCTGAAGTAACCGCCGGGCGCTGCGGCGGTCAGAACGCGCTCAGTCCGGTCAGCTCACGACCGATGCTGAGCTGGTGGATGGTCTCGGTGCCCTCGTAGGTGATGACACTCTCGAGGTTCAGCATGTGGCGGATGGGCGCGTACTCGGCGCTGATGCCTGAGCCTCCCAGCATGTCGCGGCAGTCGCGGGCGATGTCGAGTGCCATGCGGCAGTTGTTCCACTTGGCGAGCGAGACGTGCGCGGGCTGCATGGTGCCGGCATCCTTCAGCCGCCCAAGCTGCAGAGCCAGCAGCTGCGCCGTCGTAATGCGGCGTGCCATGTCGGCGAGGCGTATCTGGATCGCCTGGTTCTGGGCCAGCGGACGCTCGAACAGCGTGCGTGTGGCGGTGTAGTCGAGGAGTTGCCTAAGACACGCCTGCGCCGCCCCGATCACTCCCCAGCAGATACCGTAGCGTGCCTGCGTGAGACAGGCCAAAGGTCCCTTGAGTCCGACGACACCCGGCAGCACCTGGCTTTCCGGCACCACCACGTTGTCGAAGAACAGCGCCGCGGTGACGGAGGCGCGCAGTGAAAACTTGTGCTGGATTTCCGGGGCCGAGAAGCCAGGCGTTCCCTTGCCGATGAGAAAGCCGCGGATGCCTTCGTCGGTCTGGGCCCACACCACGGCAAGATCTGCGATCGCCCCGTTGGTGATCCACATCTTCGAGCCGTTCAGCACCCAGTCCTTGCCGCGCTTCTTGGCGTGGGTCTTCATGTTGGCCGGATCCGAGCCGCCCTGCGGCTCGGTGAGACCGAAGCAGCCGATGATCTGCCCGCGCGCCATGCCCGGCAGGTACTGCTGCTTCTGCTCGGAAGAGCCGAAGGCGAAGATCGGGTACATGCACAGCGAGGTCTGCACCGACACGAAGCTGCGGATGCCCGAATCGCCGCGCTCGAGCTGCTGGCAGATGAGGCCATAACAGATGGCGTTGAGGCCGGCGCAGTCGTAGCCCTGGATCGAGGAGCCGAGCAGACCTAAGGATGCGAGCTTGGGGATCAGCTCCTTCGGAAAGCGATGCTCCTCGAAACAGTGCTGGATGATCGGCAGCACCTCGCTGTCCACCAGCCGCGCGACCGACTCCTGCACCATGCGCTCCTCGTCGCTGAGCGCGCCCGCGACGCCGTAAAGATCGAGCGGATCGAGGGAGGCATGCCTCGCATCAGCGGCGGCGGGCGTGGAAGCTGCGGCTTTGGCCACTGACGTAGGTCTCCTGCGCAAAAGGCTGCGCCCAAGGGGGCGCGAATGATAACGGGTATCCAGGGTGGAATCACGGCAGGCCTTGGTGCACGCTTCTGCCCATGAAAATCCCCGAGATCCTCATGGTCGAGACGGTCCATCAGCCGGGCAGCCTCGCCAAGGTGCTGCAGGTGATCGCCGATGCGGGACTTGCCATCGAGCACCTGACCGCGCTGCGGCGCGACCAGGGCCGCACGCTCTGGGAGATCACGCTCGAGATGGACGAGGAGGCCGACCGCTCGCTCTACGATCGGATCGGGGCTCTGCCGAATGCGCGCTTCATGGGCAAGTCCGACCGCGTCTTCAACCGTCATCGCGGCGGCAAGATCCGCACCGTCGCGAGCCTGCCCATCAATACCCGCCAGGTGCTGCGCGACGTCTACACGCCCGGCGTGGCGCGGGTCTGCCTTGCGATCCAAAAGGATCCGCGGGCGGCCTACGACTTCACCGCTCTTGGCAGCACCGTCGCCATCGTCACCAACGGGACCGCGGTGCTGGGGCTTGGCAACATCGGTGCGCTGGCCGGCCTGCCGGTGATGGAGGGCAAGGCGGCACTGTTCGCCGACCTCGTCGGCATCAACGGCGTACCAATCCTGCTGAACGAGACCGACCCGTCGCGCGTGGTCGAGCTGGTCGCCGGGATCGCGACCTCCTTCGGCGCCATCCAGCTGGAGGACTTCGCAGCTCCCGAGTGCTTCCAGATCGAGCAGCAGCTGCGCGCGCGCCTGACCAAGCCGGTGCTGCATGACGACCAGCACGGCACCGCGGTGGTGGCGCTCGCCGCGCTCACCAATGCCGCCCGCCGCTCAGGCGTCGACCTGCGCGCGAGCATCGTCGGGCAGATCGGACTGGGGGCTGCCGGCAGCGGCATCGTTCGACTGCTGCGCGCCTACGGTGTGCGGCACGTGCTCGGCACGGACCGCAATCCTTCCGCCGTGGAACGGCTCGGGGTCGAGGGCGTGACGCTCCAGGCGCTCATGCAGCGCTCGGATATCGTGATCGCAACCACCGGGGTGAAGGGACTCATCAAGCCGCAGTGGGTGAGGAAGGGCCAGGTGATCCTCGCCCTGTCGAACCCCGACCCGGAGATCGAGCCCCTGGTGGCGCGCGAGCAGGGTGCGGCGTTTGCCGCCGACGGCAAGGGCATCAACAACGTGCTGGCGTTTCCGGGGCTGTTCAAGGGTGCGCTGGAGGCCCGTGCGGCGTGCTTCTCGGACGCGATGCTGATGGCGGCGGCGAACACCATCGCAGACCTTGCGCGCGGGGATGAGCTGGTGCCCGATCCGCTCGACAAGGAGCTTCACGAGAAGGTGACGGCGGCGGTGCGCGCGGCGGCGGTTCAGTAAGGAACGCTGAAGCGGCGATAGGCGGCGGCCAGCAGCCACAGCGGCCCGATCAGCAGGAACTGCAGGTCCTTGAAAAAGGACGGGCGCTTGCCCTCCACGGCATGCCCGATGAACTGCCCGGTCCAGGCCACCAGGAAGATCGCAAGCGAGCTTGCCCATAGCGGCCAGGGCAGATGGGTGAGCGCCCGGACGATGGCGAACAGGGCGATGAAGGCGATGAGCACGCCCAGGGCGAGCGAGGGCGACAGGACGAGGTAGTAGATCAGCGCTGCGGCGGCGGCGAGTGTGGCCCAGTTGAGCCAGGGCGAAAGGGCGGCAAAGGCCGGGGGGACCGGCACGCACCACAGAACCCCCAGCAGCGCGAGCACGATCGGCGGGACGCAGATCCAGTGCAGGAGCTCATTGGTGCGGTTCTGGTGGCTCTTGCCGTACTCGCTGAGCCAGTCGGCGACGCTTCGCATGAGTCGGACGCTACGCCCGCAAGCCGCAGCGCCGCAAGGCGCTCAAGGATCCGCTCAGGCGGCGGCCATCATTCCGCGCAGCTTCCCGAGTGCGCTTGACTCGATCTGGCGGATGCGCTCGGCGGACACGGCGTACTTGCCGGCCAGCTCGTGCAGCGTGGCCTTGTCGTCGGACATCCAGCGACGCTGCACGATGTCGCGGCTGCGCGCGTCCAGGCGGTCGAGGGCGCCACGCAGACGCTGCGAGGAGTCGTCCGCGCTCTCGGCGTCCTCCACCTGCAGCGCCGGATCCGCATCCGGTGCGGGCAGATAGGCGGCGGGGCTGAACAGCTCCTCGTCGTCGGCCTCGGGCGCCGGGTCGAAGGACATGTCGCGCGCGGCAAGGCGCTTCTCCATCTCGGTGACCTCGGCGGGAGTCACCCCGAGGTCGCGCGCGACGGCAGCCGTCTCCTCGGCCGAGAGCCACGCCAGGTTCTTCTTCAGGCGGCGCAGGTTGAAGAACAGCTTGCGCTGCGCCTTGGTGGTGGCGATCTTCACCAGCCGCCAGTTGCGCAGCACGTACTCGTGAATCTCGGCACGGATCCAGTGAACCGCGAAGGACACCAGCCGCACGTTGAGCGAGGGGTCGAAGCGCTTGACGGCCTTCATGAGGCCGACGTTGCCTTCCTGGATGAGGTCCCCGACCGGCAGGCCATAGCCGCTGTATCCGCGGGCAATGTGCACCACGAAGCGCAGGTGCGAGAGCACCAGCTCGCGCGCGGCGGCAAGATCATCCTTCGAGCGGAAACGCTCGGCGAGGGCTTTCTCCTGCTCGCGGGTGAGAACCGGAATGCGACCAACCCGCTCAAGGTAAGCATCGAGGCTCCCGAGCGGACCGGCTAAAGCCTGATCGCCCGTGCGGGCGACCAATGCGGTACCTGCAGTCATGAAATCTCCCGTGGTTTGGATCGGCATTCTAGCAGTCACTTCGTTAGAGTGCTAAGGCCCGCCGGAGTTCCTCCGAGGGGACCCTTTTTGGGCTTCCGGAACAAGAGCTTACGCGCGCGCCGGCGGCCCCCGGAATCCCTCTTCCGAGGGGCGGCCGATGCCCCGATGGAGGCGCTCCCCGGCTCAGCTTTAGCCGCGGCGGGATTTTGGGCGTACAGTCCGCAGCGTCGCTCCGAACCAAAAGAAAAAGGGCGCTCCATGCTCACCAGCCTCGTCACCGGCCCCTGGCAGTTGTGGCTGCCGATCCTCTTGTCCGCGGGCCTCGTCTTTCTTGCCAGCTCGATCATCCACATGGGCCCCTTCTGGCACCGGAGCGATTATCCGAAGGTGCCACGCGAGGAGGAGGTGCTCGCGGCGCTGCGCCCGCTCGCGATCCCTGCGGGCGATTATTTCCTGCCGCGCGCCTCCGACATGAAGGCCTACAAGACACCCGAATTCTCCGAGAAGCTCAAACAGGGCCCGGTCCTGGTCATGACCGTGATGCCCAACGGGCCGATCTCCATGGGTAGGAGTCTTGCGCAGTGGTTCGTGTTCCTGATCGTGATCGGGTTTTTTGTCGCCCTGATCGCCGCCCACACGCTGCCGCCCGCAACTGCGTACCTGCGCGTCTTCAAGCTCGCCGCCACGGTCGCCTTCATGGCTTATTCGCTCGCGCTGTGCGAGCTGTCCATCTGGTATCGGCGCTCCTGGGGCCTGACCCTGAAGGGGTTCCTCGACGGCGCCATCTACGCACTTCTCACCGGCGGCACTTTCGGCTGGCTGTGGCCACACTAGAGCGTCAAATGGCGCGGGCGAGCGGCGCGTCACACCGCGCGTATGTTATGACCGCGGGCGAACGGTTATGACTTGTTGGGCAGGGGTTGCGGGGTGCTGCGGCAAAGGAACTCATGAATGCATCACGCATGCATGACGTGAACGATGGTCTGATAGACTGAACCCGTTTTGGGGGGCGAGGCGCAGGGGTCATGATTCAGGTTCGCTGGTTACCGATGACGGCAGTGCTGTGCCTGTCATTCGCGGCTGCGCTCGCGCAAGCCGCCATTCCCGCAGGCACGGTGCAGAAAACGCACCTGAAGTACGCCAGCCGTGCATCGCTTGCGGAGCCTGCGCTGCGCTCGAGCGCCGCCCTGGTGCTCGACACCACGCACTCCTCGGTCCTGTATTCGCGCCACTCGGACGTGGCGCTGCCCATCGCCTCGATCACCAAGCTGATGACGGCGCTGGTTGTGATCGACGCCGGCCAGCCGCTCGATGAAGTTCTCCAGGTGGGCAGCGATGACGAGGCCCATGGCAAGGGCGCCTTTTCGCGGCTGCTGCCGGGCACACAGCTCTCGCGCGGCGACCTGATGCATCTGGCGCTCATGTCTTCGGAGAACCGTGCCGCGCACACCCTGGGGCGTAACTACCCGGGCGGCCTGGCCGCCTGCGTGGCCGCGATGAACGCCAAGGCGCGCGAGCTCGGGATGAGCAATGCGCATTTCGTCGAGCCGACCGGGCTTTCGGATGAGAACGTCGCAAGCCCCGAGGACCTCTCGAAGCTGGTCATGGCTGCGGCCAAGGTTCCCACCATCCGAGAGTTCTCCACCGACACCGACTATCTGGTGCAGGTGGGACGGCGGACGGTCCACTTCCACAACACCGACTCCCTGGTCAGCAAGGCCGACTGGAACATCGTCGTGCAGAAGACCGGCTACATTTCGGAAGCCGGACGGTGCCTGGTGATGCAGACCGTGATCGAGGATCGCATCGTGGTGATCGTGCTGCTCAACTCCTTCGGCAAGCGTACCCGCGTCGCCGACGCGCGCCGCATCCGCAAGTGGGTGGAAGCCACGCTCCCGCCGCACGAGCCCGCCGTCGCCGCGAGCACCTGAACAATCCCGTCGCCGCCTGCTCAGGCGCGCGGCTCGATGCCCTTCAAATGCCGGGCGGCTGAGATCCACGCCCCGATCCACCCGAGCGCGACCCCGGCCCCGAGCAGCGTCCCGATATCGGAGGCCGTCGGCCCACGCACCAGGTAGCGGCTGCCGTACAGACGGGCGAGCGTTGCCACCGGCTCGCTGAGCAGCGCGACGGCGATGGCGATGATCCCCCAGGCGAGCAGCGCTCCGCCGAGTCCGTACAGCACGCCGGTATACAGAAACGGCCGGCGCACGAAGGCGTTCGATCCGCCGACGAGCTTGGTCACCTCGATTTCCGCGCGGCGTCCCTGGATCTCAAGTCGGATGGTATTGCCGATGACCGCCAGTACGCCCACGCCGAGCACCGCCGCGGCAATGAGCAGCAGACGCCGCATCACTTCGAGTATGGCGTTGAAGCGCATGACCCATTCCGAGTCGACCTGCACCAGCTCGACCTCCGGCCAGGCCGTGAAATAGTGGCGCAGCAACTCGAGCGATGCGGGGGAGGTGTCCTGCGCCCGCGGCCGCACGTGCAGCACGTGCGGCAGAGGGTTTTCCTTCAGAGCCGCCAGCGCATCGCCGAAGCCCGAGTACGCACGGAAGTCCTCGAGCCCCTTGTCGGCTGAGATGAGCGTCACCGATGCGACGTCGGGGCGCTGCTGCGCCGCCTGCGCGAGCTGTTGCGCCTTCGCCAGCGGCACGTCGGTCTTCAGGTACACCGACAAGTCCACCGCATTGACGAAATTGCCGGTGGCAGACTGGGCGTTGCTGACGAGCAGCCGCAGCGCGGTCGGCAGTGCGAGCGCGAGCGCGATCACCACAAGTGTGAGCAGAGTTGCCAGGGGGTTGCGCACCAGCCGGCCGAGCGAGCCGAACAGGGCCTGCAGGTGCCGTCCGCCTGCCACCGTGAGACTCATCGGGTCGCCACCAGGCTCGGCAGGGAGTCCTGCGCATCGCCGTGTACCTGGCCGTTCTCGAGCACGATCACCCGCTGCCCGAACTCGCGCACGATGTGGTGATCATGCGTCGCAATCACCACCGTCACCCCGACGTCCTGGAAGCGCCTGAACAGGCGCATCACCTCGAGCGACAGATCCGGATCGAGATTGCCGGTGGGCTCATCGGCGATGAGCAGCGGGGGCTTGCTGATCACCGCGCGTGCGATGCCGACCCGCTGTTGTTCTCCCACCGAAAGCTCGAGCGGCAGACAGCGCTCCTTGCCGAGCAGTCCCACCTGGTCGAGCGCGGCGTGCACCCGCTTGTCGATCTCCTTAAGAGGGGTGGCCGCCACCGCGAGCGGCAGGGCGACGTTGTCGTAGACCGGGCGATCCGCCAGCAGCTTGTGGTCCTGGAACACCACCCCGATGTGCCGCCGGTAGGCGGCGATGTGACGCGCCTTCAGCGTCTGCGTATTGCGGCCGTTGACGATCACGGCGCCGCGCGTCGGCCGCTCGAGCAGCCCGATCAGCTTGAGCACGGTACTCTTGCCGGCGCCGGAGCGGCCGGTGAGGAACACCATCTCTCCGGTGTGGACCTCGAAACTGACGCTGCTGAGCGCCTCGCGCCCGTTGGCGTAGCGCTTGCTCACGCGGTCGAAGACGATCACGGGTCCGCCTCAACCGGCCGCGCTACTGTGGCCGCCCTCGAGCAGGGCGGCGGCGAAGGCGTTGGCGTCGAATTCGCCGAAGTCCTCGGCCGCTTCCCCGACGCCGATGTAGCGGATCGGGATCTTGAGTGCATGGGCGATGGCGATGACGATTCCCCCCTTGGCGGTGCCGTCGAGCTTGGTCAGTACCAGCCCGGTGACGCCGACCGCCTGGCTGAACTGCTGCGCCTGCGCGAAGGCGTTCTGGCCCTGGTTGGCATCGAGCACCAGCAGCACCTCGTGCGGGGCGCTCGCGTCCACGCGCTGGATGACGCGCCGCACCTTCTTCAGCTCCTCCATCAGGTGCGACTGGCTGTGCAGCCTTCCGGCCGTATCGGCCAGCAACACATCGCTGCCGCGGGCACGCGCGGCCTGCATGGCATCGAACACCACCGCTCCCGGGTCCGCTCCGGGCAGCTGCGCCAGAAATGCCGCTCCGGAGCGATCCGCCCACACCTTCAGCTGTTCAATGGCGGCGGCACGAAAGGTGTCCCCGGCCGCGATCAGCACCGACTGACCGTCGGCGGCGCAGCGCCGCGCGAGCTTGCCGATGGTGGTGGTCTTGCCCGAGCCATTGACGCCCACGACCAGGATCACGAACGGGCAGCGCGCGGTGTCGATCTTAAGCGGCAGCGCGCAGGGGGCGAGAATCTCCACGATGCACTGGCGCAAGGCCTCGATCAGTGCCTTGATGTCGGTGAGCTCGCGCCGTGCCACGCGCTTGCGCAAGTCCGCGAGGATGCGCTCGCTTGCCTCCACCCCCACGTCCGCGCTGATGAGCCGCGTCTCGAGCTCCTCGAGAATCGAGTCATCGATCCTGCGGTCGCTGACGAGGTCGGCCAGATCGTAGGTCAGCCAGGAATTGCCGCGGTTCAGGCGCTCGCGCAGGCGTTGCAGGAAGCCCGGACGTTCGTCGGCGGGCACGTCGGGTTTTTCGGGGGCACGGCGCAGCATGGCCTATTGTAGCGGGCCTGAGCGCCGGGGCGGCCCAGCGCTGTTGAGCGCGCCTGGATGAGCCTAAGCTGGGGTACGCTTAGGGCGAGAATAGTGGCAAGGTGCGGCACCTCTAAGGATGCAGGCGCGTTGGTGTCCGGTCGCAAGTCAGGCGAGCGCTCGGTCAAGCCTGTCAAGCGGGCGGGACGCGCGCGGATGCTGCGGATCATCGGCGGAACCTGGCGTGGCAGGAAGCTGCGTTTCCCGCCCTGCGCCGCCATCCGTCCCACCCCCGATCGCGTGCGCGAGACGCTCTTCAACTGGCTGGGCAGCGCGACGCAGGCGGCGCGCTGCCTCGATCTGTTTGCCGGCAGCGGGGCGCTCGGGCTGGAGGCGCTCTCGCGCGGCGCCGCGCACGTCACTTTCGTCGAGCAGGACGATGCGGCCTCTCGCGAACTGTCCGAGCGACTGACGCAGTGGGGGGCCCGCGATGCGCGCGTCGAGCGCACCGACGCCCTGCGTTACCTCGCCGGGCCCGCCCAACAGTTCGATATCGTGTTCCTGGACCCCCCGTTTGCCTCGCCGCTGCTCACCCGCGCCGCAGCTCTTCTGACGGATCGCTGGCTTCGAGCCGGGGCGCTGATTTATGTGGAATGCGCCGCCCGCGACGGCCTGCCGATGCTGCCCGCGAGCTGGAGGCCGCTCAAGGCGAAGCAGGCCGGCGAGGTCGGTTATCATCTGTTCGCGCAAGCTGCGCCCAGGGCACACCCCGCTGCATGAAACGCTACGCTGTCTATCCGGGCACCTTCGATCCGATCACCACCGGGCATCAGGATCTGGTGCGCCGTGCCGCCGGGATCTTCGACCACGTGATCGTCGCCATTGCGGCCAACACGCATAAGACGCCGATGTTTCCCCTGGAGAAGCGCGTCGATCTCGCGCGGCGGGTGCTCAACGATATGGCCAACGTGGAGGTGCAGGGCTACGCTGGCCTCACGGTCGATTTTGCGCGTCAGTATCAGGGCGCGGTGATCGTGCGCGGCTTACGCGCGGTGTCGGATTTCGAGTTCGAGTTCCAGCTTGCCAACATGTCCCGTCATCTCGACCGCAACTTTGAGACCGTGTTCCTCACCCCGCAGGAGCAATTCACCTTCATTTCTTCGACGCTGGTGCGCGAGATCGCCGTGCTGGGGGGCGATGTGAGCCAGTTCGTCCATCCGATCGTCGAGGCCGAGCTGAAGAAGCAGCGGCGCTGACCCGCCGTTTCACCCTCACGCGCCTCTTCTTTACGGCGCTCGCGGGTCGCGCACGGCGCCGCACCTTTCTGATGCGTGGCAGACGGATGCGCTGCGCCGGTTCGGGCAGCCGGCCTGCGCGTTTCAGCTCGAGCGCCCGCCACAGGTACCACGCCGCCGTGCTGCGGTAGGGCCTCCAGCGCTCGCCCCAGGCCGCGAGCGAGCGAGGCTTCGGCATGCGCGAGAGGCCGTAGGCGGCGCGAAACCCGGCGCGCACGCCGAAATCATCGACCGGCAGTACATCCGGGCGTCCGAGCCGGAACATCAGCAGCATCTCCACGGTCCAGCGGCCGATGCCGCGCACCTGCGTGAGGCGCGCGATGATTTCTTCGTCCGACAGCTGTAGGAGCGCGGAGGTTTCCGGTACCACGTCCGCGAGAGTCTTCTGCGCAAGATCGCGCAATGCGGCGACCTTGGCGAAGGAGAACCCGGCGGCGCGCAGGGTGTCCGCGGAAGCCGCCAGCACCATCTGCGGAGTCGGGAACGCTCCCGCGCCGCAGGAATGAATGAGGCGCTTGAGGATCGTGTTGGCGGCCGTGCCGTTGAGTTGCTGGTGCGCGATCGCCTGCGCGAGCGCCTGAAACGGGTGACACTCCCCATCCAGTTCGATCACATACGGACCGACTGCGCGGATCAGGCCGCCGAGCACGGCGTCGGCACCGCTAAGATGATCGAGGATGTGCTGGCTCACGCGCGGCTACTTCTGGCACGACGGACAATAATAAGTTGAGCGCTGTCCCTGCGTCATGGCCCGCACGGGCGTGCGGCAGCGTCGGCAGGGCTTGCCGCGCCGTTCGTAGACATAGAGCTTCTGGCGGAAGTAGCCGGGCGCACCGTCGGCGCCCAGGTAGTCGCGCAGCGTGGTGCCGCCGGCGCGGATGGCACGCTCGAGGACCAGGCGCACCGCGCGCACCAGGCGCAGCGCATCGGCGCGCGACAGGCTGCGCGCCTGGCGCTGCGGCCGGATGCGTGCACGGAACAGCGCCTCGCTCGCATAGATGTTGCCCACGCCGACCACCAGATGGCTGTCCATGAGCAACTGCTTGATGGCGACGCGGCGGCCGCGGGTGATTCGCCACAGGTAGTCCGCATCGAATGCCGCGGCGAGGGGCTCGGGTCCTAAGCGCGCGAGCAGCGGGTGCCGGCGCGGGTCATCGCTCGTGTACAGCAGGCTGCCGAAACGGCGCGGGTCGTTGAACCTCAGGGCGAGCCCTGAATCGAGCACCAGGTCGAAGTGATCGTGGGTGAGGCGCGGGGTGTGTGCGGGCAGCGCGCGCAGGTTTCCGGACATCCCCAGGTGCAGCAGCAGAGTCCCGGATTCGAGCTTCAGCAGCAGGTACTTGGCGCGCCGGCCCACACGCACGATGCGCTGGCCCGCGAGCTTGCCTGGCAGGTCGGGCACGACCGGCCAGCGCAGCCGCGGCTCGTACACTTCCAGCGTCGTGATGCGCCGCTTGCGGGTGTAGGGAAGCAGTCCGCGCCGCGTCGTTTCGACTTCGGGCAGTTCGGGCATGCGCGGGCGCCTGGCGCGCGCAGCGTTACTTGATCTTCGACTCTTTGTAGGGGACGTGCTTGCGCGCGACCGGGTCGAACTTGCGCACTTCCAGCTTGTCCGGATGCAGCCGCTTGTTCTTGGTCGTCACGTAGAAATGGCCGGTTCCGGCCGAGGACAGCAGTTTGACCTTCTCGCGCATGATGGCTCTCCTGGGGCGCCCTTAGAGCTTGCGCCCCTCGGCGCGCAGCTGCGTGAGGACCTTGTCGATGCCCTTCTTCTCGACGGTGCGCATGCCGCTGGTGGTCAGCCGCAGGGTCACCCAGCGCTTCTCCGTCTCCACCCAGAACCGCTGCGTGTGCAGGTTCGGCAGGAAGCGGCGGCGCTTCTTGTTGTTGGCGTGGGAGACGCGGTTACCGACGGCCGGCTTCTTGCCGGTGACCTCGCAGACGCGGGACATACAGACAACCTTATATATTTCAGTAACTTGGGATCGAGGAACCGATGTCCCAACCCCGGGCCGGGCTTTATACCAGTCCCGCCGCACGATCACAACATCTTGACGCATCGCCGCTAGCCAGGTGGCCGCTAGCGGCGTAGCTTAAGCGCCCGCCGGGCACGGCTGAAAATCGAAGAAATTTGCCGGGCCAGCAAGCACAAGAAACCTCAGAACCAAATTTCCCGGAGAATCAAAACATGACACGTCTCATCCGCCGCCTCTGCGGCGCCAGCGCGCTTCTCGCCCTCACCTCGCTGACCTCGCTCGCTTACGCCGACGGGCGCAATTGGAACGATGGTCCGGTCGTCAACGTGGCCTTCGTTCGCACCCTGGACGGACACTTCGACGATTACATGCAGTTCCTCGCGACCAGCTACAAGAAGCAGCAGGAAGCGGCCAAGAAGGCCGGGCTGATCCTGAGCTACGAAATCCTGGTGGCGCAGCCGCAGGGGCCGAACGATGCCGACATCATACTTGTCACGCGCTTCAAGAACTGGGCCGCGCTCGACGGCCTGGGCGGCAAATTCGACGGGCTCTCCACACAGCTGGAAGGCTCCGTGGACAAGGCGAACCAGGCGTCCTCCGCCCGCACCAAGATTCGCACCATTCTCGGTTCGCAGACTATGCAGGTTGCTGAGCTGAAGTAACGAACGAGCCGCAAGCGGGCGGCAGTGGCGCTGCCGCCCGCTTAAGCGGCCTCGACGGCGATATGGCGGCAGCGCCGCTAGATCAGACCGTGCTGTGAGAAAAATATTGGGCTCAACCTTTTTCGCCGAAGCGGCACTTCTCTAAAATGTTGAGTGGCGTGAGCAGCGCCACGGCGCTCCTGCGGTATCGCGCAAGAGCGCTCAACATTTCTACCTGCGCAGGCTTGATCTTTTGGGGTGAGACCCGGGCGTTTGGGGGCTCACGAGGACCGGCGCCGTGCTGATCGTCACTTGCCGGCGCGGTAGACCTCCCTGCTTTCGATGCAGATCGGAACCGCGCTGAACCGAAATGTGCAGTTAAAGCGGGGGGGGGCGGAACTCGCACCCACGGCTGTGAGAGCGAGGTCGCTACTCAAAGAAGTCCCGCTTCTGAGAACGAGAAGCACAGTCCATCGCCGATGATGAAGTGATCGAGCACCCGCACGTCCATCAGGGCGAGTGCCTCCTTCAGACGCCGTGTGATGAGCTCGTCGGCCTGGCTCGGCTCAAGCACACCGGATGGGTGGTTATGGGCGAAGATCACCGCCGCCGCGTTGTGCACCAGTGTCTGGCGCAATACCTCGCGCGGATGCACGCCGGCACGGTCGATGGTGCCGCGGAACAATTCCTCGAAGGCGATCAGCCGATGGCGGTTGTCGAGATAAAGACAACATACCTATAGGCAGCTGACAGGGTGCGACACCAGCCGACACGCAAGCCGCTCCTGATACACGAAATGGCCTGTTTTAACGGCTACAATTGCGTCAGGAGGCGACACTTAGCGACAGGGAAAGACGCTATAATCTGACGGACCCTTGACGGACGGCCGGTCCCCGTCCCCTAAATGGTCCGTCACATGCTCACCGATACCGCTGTTTCCCGGGCAAAGAGGCGCCCTCGACGCTACAAGATCGCCGACCGCGATGGGCTCTACCTGGCCGTGCTTCCCACCGGCAAAAGGGTATTCCGGTACGAGTACCGCTTCCACCAGAAGCGCGAGACGCTCACGCTCGGCACTTACTCGTCCACCGGCCACGGGATGTCGCTTATCGAGGCGCGAGCGGAGCATGCCAAGGCGCGCAGGATGCTCGAGCAGGGCAATAGTCCGGCGCAGGCGCGCAGGAAGGACAATGACGCCGCCGCGTTTAAGCAGGGCACGAGCTTTCGGGGCGTCGCCGAACAATGGATGGAGGAGTTCTCCCCGCACCGCTCGGCGTCTTGGGCAATGTTGGCGAGGCGTTTCCTCAACGAAGCCTACAAAGTCCTCGGCGACAAGCCGGTCGCGGACATCGCCCAGGACCACGTATTGGCCGCGTGCCGGAAGGCGCAGGACCGGGGCAGCGTCTACACCGCCAACGCCATTCGCCGCTATATCGGCGCCGTATTCGCCTACGCCGCAAGCCGCGGGCTTACCGACCGCAATCCCGCATTCTCCGCGCGTGGCGCGATCGCAGTCCCCAAGACCCGGGAAATGCCGGCGCTCTCGGCAAAGGAGATCAGGGATTTGGTCAAACTCGTGCGAACGAGCGGTGGCCGAGCCGGCACACGGATAGCGCTAGAGCTGTTGCTGCTTACGTTCGTGCGGAAGCGCGAGTTGATTCAAGCAACTTGGAGCGAGATCGACTTCGACTCGGCGGAATGGCGCATCCCCGCTGAACGTATGAAGGCGAAGGAAATGCACATTGTCCCGCTCTCGCAGCAAGCGCTGGAGCTGTTCCGCCAGACTAAGAAGCTGGCGAGCGGCTCGAAGTGCGTTTTCCCTGGCCTTACTTCGCTTGCCAAACCGCTCTCAGATACCGCGCTCAACAACGCCCTTAATCGCCTGGGCTTCGGCCATTTCTCGCCGCACGGGTTCCGGCGCACCGCGAGCACGATACTGAATGAGCTCGGCTGGCGTCCGGACGTGATCGAGCGGCAACTGGCGCACCAGGAGCGCAACAAGATCCGTGCCGCGTACAACAAGGCAACCTATCTCGAGGACCGCACAAGGATGATGCAGGCGTGGGCTGACCACGTTGATGCGATCGTTGCGGGTGCGAAGGTCGTTCCAATAGGTAAGAGACTTGCTGGATAGGATAGATGAATCGACGCAAGCCCAAAAGATTGCCGATGGATCCTGAGTTTCTGAAGGACCGTATTCTAGTGGCCGATATTGAGGCGGCAAAAGCGACCAAGCCATCGCCTAAGACCGTAGCGCATTTGAAGCGGGCGCTCTTTGAAGCATCGCAAAAGGTCGGCTGGGCGAAAGACCACGCGGCCGGAGCTCTGCTGGACTCTGAGCGCCAGTACTTCGAAGAGCGCTCGGCGAGTGCTACCGGAATCATTGAGGGACTTGCTGGACCGCTGGGGGACCACATATGGCGGACGCGAGCAAGCGAGAATGCGAGAGGTAACGCCAAGACCAAACGTGAACCACGCGGATACATGAGGATTTTGATCCGCTACGGCAAACAAGTCGCAGTCAACATGACTAAGGCCGGGATCCCAAGAGGCAAGTTCGAGGCGACGTTGAAGGCTTCATTGCTGGAGGAATATGACAATGCCCGAGCCGGCACGCGGCAGACGCTTTACCCATTCAAGAATGCCGATGGCTCGCCGCGCAGGTGCCCACGCTCAACGCTGAGCAATTACTTCTCCAAGTACGCCGCGTCCGCTTTCGCCAAGGACTAAAGACGCCAGTTCCTACTCTCTTAAATTGTTCGGGAAAGCGGCTTTCCCGAACGGTTGCGTGTTTGTCCCTGTCACGGGCATTAGTCTTCTGAGCCATCCAAGCGCGGCCACGCCGCGACATTGAGGTGGCGAATGACGACCGATGACCGCGAAGTCTTTGTCCGGAAGGCTGAAACAGCCCGACGCTTTGGCGTAACTACCCGCACCCTTGAGCGGTGGGAACTTGCCGGCGCATTCCCGCGCAGAGTTCAGATCGGCCCCCTAGCGGTAGGTTATCGGGCGAGCGAACTTCAAGAGTTCGCCGAATCCAGGCAGTACGCCGACCGCCATAAATCCGAGGCGGCATAGGCCCCTGAGGCCGCATGACTTTCAACACTTCCAAAACGCCAAACGCCGACCCGGATCAGGGGTCGGCGCTTTGGATCATCAACGTCGGCGCTATCTACGGAGGGCTACTCCATGCGCAATCTTACGTGGCCGGTGCCTCTCGCACAATCGGCCCGCACTAGCCTATTCCTCAATTCGACAAGTCGCGGGAGGCGTTCGAAGCCAGAAACTCCCTCCGATGTTCCGCTAAACGCTGCTGAGCGACGGCGCGTTCAGCTCGCGTTCCTCGAAATTCTGCAGCGCAAGCTAGAAGTTAGGCTCGCCCAGGTCCGCATGGAACGCCAAGTCCTCGCAGGGGCGCGCCGATGATCCGACTTCCGAGATGAGCGCCACGGTTCTTCGATTCCATCGAAGCCGGCGCCGGCTCAATCACTGCATAGGTTGCGGTTCGCACTTCTCACCGATGTCCGATCGCCACGTGCTCTGCCGGCGCTGTTGGGGCTGGTCGCAAGCTGGGAGATTCTTGCTGGGTGCCAGCCGCGCTCTAAATGACGCGGAGAGGCTCTTGTGAGGGGCCTGCCGTACGTCCCTTGGTATCACGGCGATTTCCTGCGCAGCACAGTTGGCTGGACCCTCACTGAGCAGGCCGCGTACTGGAAGCTGCTCTGCGCTCAATGGGAGATCGGCCCGCTGCCAGATGATCCGTCTCGGCTGGCGAACATCATAGGCGTTGGCAGTTCCGACTTCGCCGATGTCTGGGCGGTGATTCGCACTAAGTTCGAGCGCACAACGGCCGGGCTCGCCAACGCCAGGATGGAAGCCCATCGGGTGAAGTACCTCGAGTACTGCGCCCAGCAAAGCGTACGAGGCAAGCGGGGCATGGCTTCGCGCTGGGGCGCCCGGAAGGTAGTTTCCCTGAGAAAGCCTGACGGTGGGCGCGATGAATAACCAACGCTATAGCAGGCGTTATAACGAACGCTATAACCACACGATAACCCGCGCGTTGGAATGGGATGGGATTGCTTACCAAGGTGGTGAGTGTCTACGGAGCACTCGGGGTGCCTTTCTGAATGACGGCGCGCAGGAACAAGCGTGAACGCGCTCGTTCAAGTCGAACCGCAAAAAGGTAACGCGTTTCCGATCTCGTCGCCGGTTGACTGGCTGGACGTCCTGCCGCCCGAGGCGCACTGCCTGCGTCCCTACCAGCGCGAGCAGCTGGCAAGGGTGGCGCGAGCGATGCATGCCGGGAAGACGCGGATCTTGGTGCAGCTCCCGACCGGCGCCGGTAAGACGCACGAAATTGCCGCCATCGTCGCGGCAGCCGTCCTGGCTGGCCTGCGGGTCTTGATCCTGGCGACGCGGACCCGCTTGGTGCGCCAGCTACACGAACGCCTCGAGGCCTTCACCGTGCGGCACGGGGTAGTCGCTGCACCACTCCCGGAGCTTCTGGACTACAGCGCTGGCGTCCAGATCGCAAGCGTCGATACCCTGCACCGCCGGGCCTTCGTTAACGAACGCATACCGCTGCCTGGGGCGGATGTGGTGATTTTCGATGAGGGCCACCTTGCCACCGCCGAGACACGGCTCCTCGTGCTGCAGAGCTATCCCGCTGCCGTGCGCATCGGCTTCACAGCAACGCCAGCCAGGAAATCGGGCCGCTCACTCGGCGCAGCGTTCGATTGTCTGATTCAAGGTCCGTCCATTCGGGAACTCACTGCCTCGGGCACGCTTGTGCCATTGCGGATCTTCAACACGCCCGTAGTAACGCAGAAGGAACTGCGCGCGCTGCCGAAGGACACCGACAACGACTTTGCAGCTACCGCCCTGGGTGAGCTGCTCGGCCGGCCCAAGCTAGTCGGCGATGTCGTGAGCAACTGGCTGAGGATCGCCAATGGCAAGCGAACCTTAATTTTCGCAGTCAACAAATCGCACGCCGCAGCGCTGCTCGAGTCCTTTAGCCGCCAGGGTATTGCGGCTGAGCTACTGACCGATCAGGACGATGAGGCAATGCGCGAAGAGGTGATCGCACGGCTTGAGTCGGGCGCAACGAGCGTCGTCGTGAATTGCTTCCTGATGAGCTACGGCGTCGATATCCCCAGCGTTGAATGCATCGTCCTGGCCCGGCCGACCCGCTCACTGACCATGTACCTGCAGATGGTTGGCCGCGGAATGCGCCCGGCGCCCGAAAAAGCGCACTGCATCGTCATCGACCATGGACACGTAGTTGAGAACCTTGGACTCCCACAGAGCGATTTCTGCTGGACGCTCGACAACAGCCGTAACGTCAGCACGGAATCTCTCAAGCGCCACAGCAGAACGTCGTCGAGCGAGTCACCGCGCACCTGCATGCAATGCCAAGCGCTGTGGCTGACGTCCCAGCAGGGCCACGCATGCCCGGATTGCGGCTGGACTGCTGCTCCGAGATCCAAGCCGATCGCTGTGCAGGACGCGGACCTCGAGGAGCTCGCCGATCAGGAGGACTTGCTAGGGCCTTATGACCAGCGCGTCCTTGAGTTTTTCTGCCAGGCGTGCGGATGGTACGGGCGCCGTTGGCCAGACCGCTGGCGCGATCGTGAGAAGTCGGGCCGATGGTGGTCGTGGGTGCAGACTCAGGCGAAATTCCGTCTCGGCGAGGCGGTCAAGATTCCAGGCGCGTACTGGGAAGCGTCGCCGATACCGCCATCTGCCGACGTGTCCGGATGGCTGCAATACCGACTCATCAAGTGGGCCCGCTCGAGAGCGAGGGCCGCAGCTTGATTCAAGCAGCTGAAATTCACGCGCGCATCGGTGCAGCGTGGCCGCACGTCCTGGCGCAGCTCGGTGTCCCGGAATCCGCGCTTCGAAACCGGCATGGCCCGTGTCCAGCTTGCGGCGGAAAGGATCGCTTCCGATTCGATAACAAGCGCGGCCGTGGCGACTATATCTGCGGTCAGTGTGGCGCGGGTGACGGTTTCCGCCTCCTCGAGCGCGTTCACGGTTGGCCGTTCGCAGAAGCGCGTAAACGGGTGATCGAAGCGGCGGGGCTATCAGAGAGCCTCTCGCCCGCTTGGGGCGCCCCTGTGCGGGCCACGCGGCCCGCAGAGGCCATTGCGACGCCGACCGAGCGTGTTCTGCGGCTCCGTCGTGGCCGTTGTCGAATCGAGGACTGCGCCGAAGTTGTCGACTACCTGGCGAGTCGCGGACTGTGGCCGCTGCCGGAAGGCTGCACGCTGAGTGCCCATGCGACGGTCGAGTATTTCGACGAAGGCCAGCGGATCGGTCGTCATCCAGCACTGTTCGCGGATGTGGTCGACGTGAATGGTGAGCTCGTTACAGTTCATGTGACCTATCTGCACGGTGGTCGAAAGCTCAGCGATCGGGAGCCCCGCAAGATCCTCAGTACCATGACGGCCCGGGACGGCTGCGCGGTGCGCCTGGCGCCGGCCGGCGAGGTGCTCGGGATCGCCGAAGGGATCGAGACCGCCCTGTCCGCCGCGCTCCTGGACGGCGTCCCAGTCTGGGCTGCCTTGAACACTTCCCTGCTCGCTCGTTTCGAGCCGCCCGGCGGCGTCGACACGGTGCGGCTTTACGCCGATCGTGATGAGGCGGGGCTGACAGCCGTCTGTCGGCTGATGGAGCGCCTTCAGGGCCGCGTACGGCTCGAGGTGCGCATCCCGACCGCCCCAGCGAGAGACTGGAACGACACGCTGACGACCGCCGGCCGCCGCTCCGGCGCCAAAGGGAACGACGTATGAACAGCACCGCTACGCTGCCTGCAACCGTTGCCGATACGGCCGCCGCGCGCTTGCCGGCGACCTATGAGGCTGCGAAGGCGGCGATCGCCGAATGCGAACGGATCGACGAGTGCAAGAGTTGGTCGGACAAGGCCGCAGCGCTCGCCAGCTACGCCCGCCAAGCGAAAGACGACAGCCTGAGGGTCATGGCGGTGCGGATCCAGGCACGCGCCGAGCGACGCTGTGGCGAGCTGCTGAAGCAGATCCCACGGGCGGATGATTCCACCCGCTACGGGCATGAGGGTGCCCACATGCCCGTGTCGAGATCCCAGGCCGCCTCCGATGCAGGGTTATCTGAGCATCAGAGGAATACAGCTCTGAGGCTTGCTTCGATCCCTGAGGGTGAGTTCAACCGCCAAGTGGAGAGCCCCTCGCCGCCGACGGTGACGCGCCTGGCCGAGCAAGGCACGGCTACCCGACGCACTTCTTCGCGCGCGGCGATGGCCAGGGGACTGGCCGAGGCCTGCGACGCCTTGGCGACCTTCGCGCGCTTCTGCGAACGGACCGAGCCGACCGACCTCGCGCGAGCCGTCGACACGCAGGACGTCGAGGCCATGCGGCAGTACGTCTCGGTTGCTGATCAGTGGCTGGACCGATTCGTAACAAGCCTGTCTGTGGCGGATTGATCCGTGAAGGACCCAACTGCAATCGGTATTGCGGTACTCGAGCGCCTGGCCGCTCAGACGGCGGCTAATCGGGCCGCTGGGAATCGGCTGCGAGCCGAAGTTCGCTGGGTATGGGAGCAGCATCCCCAATTCACCGCCAAACAGGTCCTGAGGAGGCTGACGCGCCAGCCTCTACCCTCAGTCCGCTGCGTGCAGGAGATATTGAAAAAACTGCGTGCAGAATCGCCTATTTACCGGTGACCGTTAACGGGCCAGAACCGGTCCAATACCCCACCGATTTGACCGCCCGGAACCGGACGTTCCGCCGCCCCGGTAGAATTTAACGTCTCCGAAGCGGATTCGTTGAGGCGAATCGAGTGGCACTTGTTGTTTTTCTGAGAGGGGTTAACGTCGGGGGCCATAGGACCTTCCGACCGACCAAGTTGGCCGAAGCACTGAAGCACCTGGGTGCCATCAACATTGGCGCGGCGGGCACGCTAGTTATTCGGCACCCGATGACCCAGGCCCGAGCACGCGCAGAAGTGGCTCGCGTACTTCCGTTTGTCGCCGAGATCATCGTTTGCCAGTCCCGCGAAATTGTGAATCTACTGTCTAAGGATCCCTTTGAGGGACAGTCGGTGCGACCAGATGTTGTCCGCTTCGTAAGCGTGCTGTCCCAGCGCCCTCGCTTGGCGCCGTCAACGCCCATGCAACTTCCGTCCAGTGGCCAATGGCTGATGAAGATCCTCGCGCGCCGAAACCGATTCGTCATCGGGATGTACAGGCGCCATATGAAGGTCATCGGATATCTCGGTGCGCTAGACCGGCTCTACGGCGTCACGGCGACCACTCGCAACTGGAATACCATCGCGACGGTTGCCAGGGTGCTCCATAACGACTTACCTGAGTGAACAGCGATCGCGGTGGCCGGCACTTCGACTGCTACTCGCGAACGGGTCAAAAGCAGACCGTCTGCCCACGCGCGGAGTCGTCGGCTTTGCGCCGCGAAGTGAAACAAACTGACGCGCATGGAAACCCAAGTGGCGTCGAATCGTCTGACATTTCCCCGGCTTGCCTACTCACTCGCGGAGAGTGAAGCCCTGATCGGTCTCAGTCGCAGTTCGCTGTATCGGTTGATTGCGGCTGGAAAGCTGAAAACGATCATGCGCGGTCGGCGTCGCCTTGTGCCGGCGCGCGAACTTGAGCGAATGATTGAAACCGAGCCCGACGAGGACACGCAATGAGCGAACTGCCCAAGGGTACTTCGACGGCCATGCCTGACCCGGATGTCACGATCACGCTCCCGTTGAGCGCTTGGCAAGTCGTGATGAAGTGCCTGGGCAACGGTTCGTTCAATGACGTGGCGAAGATCGTATACCTGATTGGCGAGCAATCGGAGCCACAAATTCGAGCCGCGCAAGCCGCTGTGTCCGCCAAGGCACAAGAGCCTGGGCCTGAGTCTATGACGGAAGCGCATAGTTTGAATTGACCGCTATTGGATATACGTACAACGAGTAGCTGAATAATGGCTGACGGCCCGGAATACGGCTTCTACCCGGAACTTTCGATTCAGTCTCCCGACATCCTAGGGAGCTATCTGCGCGGGTTGAGCGCAGCCGGACAGCTTCAGGCGCAGCAGCAGGAGAATCAGCTGCGCGGGCTTAACATCGACCAGCTGCAGATGGCCATGCAGAAGCAGCAATTCCTTAACCAGGTCGGGATGCAGCAAGTGAGTCAGGGCATGGGAGTTACGGGAGGAACGCCGGGAGTAGGGCAGGGCGCACCTTCTGTCGGTCGTACCGGAGGGATTCAGAATGGCCCCCAAGACGCCGTAGCAGGCTCTGCAGGTACCCCTCCATCTCCTGCCTCAAGCTACGACGGTTCGGCTCCCGTGACGGGATTGGGGACTGGACCCTCCGCTGGAACGCAATTAGGGCTCGCCATCCTCACGGGAAAATATGATCCCGGAAAGACCGAAGCCGCCATCTTCGAAAACCAGAAGCAGCAGGCCCAGTTTAAGGCTTCTCCTTATATGGACTTAGCCGACAGCGTTGCGACGAGTCCCAATGCGGATCAGCTGATTCGTAACAATCCTTTTTTACAACAGCAATGGGTCAAATTCGCGCCAGCCTTGGGGCTTGATCCCTTCAAGGATTTGAACCCACAGAACGCCCGTGCGGTGGCCCGCTTCGGCGGCAACCAGCTGGCAGGCTCTGTGGGCCTTCCCGGCAAGCCGATGCCAGAGCAGTACTACCAGCAGAACATGCCCAATGGGCAGATAGCGCAGTTCGATTCTAGCGGTAAGTTTCAGGCCAATGTGCGTGCCCCCGAGGTGCCGACTTACAGCGTTGAGAAGTCCTACGACGTCAATAGCGGCCAGAACGTGGGGCAGAAGGTCCAGACTGGGGGATGGGGTGCCGGAGCCGCAGGTGGCCCCGGAAGCGGCGGGATAAACTTAGGTTATACCGCGCCCACGGCAGAGAACGTCAAGTCTGCAGGCTTCGCTGCAGCGCTGCGCGGCAGTCTCGGCACGATGAGACAAATGGAGGGCAGCGGTTATGCGCTCAGCCCGTCGGATCGTGCGCAGCTAATCAATGTTGCGAGTGACGAGGATCCCGGCTTACTGCATCAATGGGTATCACAGGAGCTTTTGAGCCATAAACTCAGTCCGCAGGGCCAAACTTATCTCACCGCCTCAATGGCCGCAGTTCAGGCCCTGAGCCATGATCAATCTGGCGCGCGTCTCAACCCCGGAACCATCCGCGCAAATCTTGAGGCCGCAATCCCTGTCGATGTGAATAACAAAACGGCAATGCAACAGATCGAGTCATTCCGGGATGGTTACTACAAAGATACTTTAGTGGGAGCAGGGCCCATTGCGCATACCCCGGCATTCCAAGGAACATTGGGCGCAGACCTTGATGCTATCAGCGCCGGGAAGCCCTTCGGCGTGAACACGAGTCAGTCGGCGACCACCAAAACGATTGGCGGGAAAACCTATGTCTCACTCGGCGGGGGGCGCTGGGCGCAGCAGTAATGGGCACGGAAGTTACCGACCCGCAACTGTTAGCGCAGCTCAATGGTGGCGCTTCCGGGGAAGTCACGGACCCGCAGTTATTGGCACAACTAAATGCGCCGCTCGAGACTGTTCCTGCCGCGTCCTCATCTGCACCAGAGCTTCCGCCGCCAACTGGCCTTGATCGATTGCAGGCCTTTGAGTCAGGTGTATGGCGCGGAGCGTCATACCTTCCGACTATTCCGCTCGACTTTGGGGCCAACGTCTACAACCTAGCCAAAGCCGGCATCGGGTATAGCTACTCAAAGGCAACCGGGCAGCCAGTCCCGAGCGCATTGGAGATTAATTCCAGTGCATCGCCGTATGGCGCTGGGCTTGCTGGCTTACTCGACAGATTTCACTCTCTGACGCCAACCACGCCAGACCGGCCAGATGATCCGATGAGTCGTTATCTATCGGTTGCGGGTAGCGTCGTGCCTGGCGCAGCAGCTGGCAGTGGTGGTTCGGTTGGAGGGCTCGCAAGAGTCTATGCGGGTGCACTGCCTCCTGTGTTTGCAGGACAAGCCGTAGGCGAAGCGCGGCCATTCCAGAGTGATTGGGCCAACACTGCCGCGTCGGGCCTCACTCAGTTGGCTACAGGCTATGCGACGCCTGCGGTTACGAAGGCGATGATTCGCGGGCTTAATCCTGATGAGCTTCAGGCCAATGTGGAAGCATTCCGGCAAGCAGGTGCTGAGCCTTCGCTCGGGCAGGCATCAGGCACTCGGCGCATGCAGTTCCTGGAATCTGCGCTTTCGAAGGTTCCCGGAGGGGCCGGAGTATTCAGCAAGTTCGCCGCGCAGCAAGCCTCTGACCTGAAGGCCGGAGCACAGGACACAATCTCATCGCTTTCGGATGATGTTAGTCCCGAAGCCGCGGGCGAAGCTCTGACGCAGGGGATTAAGGGGCCTGGCGGAGCAGTAGAGCAGTTCCGCAACCAATCCAGGGCGCTCTTTAATGCCGTTGACCGTCAAGTTCCTGGCAACCAGCCCGTTTCGGTGGCCAACACTCTTGGGGCATTGGACCGACTGACGCAGCCGATAGCGGGGGCGGAGAGCGTCTCCGCAACGCTCATGAATCCGAAGGTCGTCAACATTCGCGATGCGATCTTGTCGGACCTGACGAATCCGGAAAATCCTGGCTCGGGGACGCAGTTGCCCTATCAGGCACTCTCGGGAGTGCGGTCCCAGGTCGGGGACTTGCTCGGCGGCAACGAGCTCATTTCTGGAGTTCCGCGAGCGCAGTTGAAACAGCTCTATGGGGCGCTCTCAGATGACATGCAGGGCGCAGCTCAGGGGGCCGGTCCGCAAGCCGCGGCGGCCTGGGATCAAGCGCAATCGTTCTACCGCACAGGGATTGCGAGAATGGATCAGCTCGACTCCCTGATTAACCGTCAGGGCGGTCCTGAGGCTGTGTTTCGCTCAGCGATGGCAGGCACGGATTACGGCGCCTCAAGGCTTCGGACCATTCTCGATAGCGTCGCGCCGGACCAGCGCAATACGGTAGCCGCAACCGTGCTCGATCGCATGGGGCGCGCCAGTCCCGGCAGCCAGAATGCTGATGGCACGCTCTATTCTCCGCAGACGTTCCTGACGAATTGGGCCCGTATGTCGGATGAGGCCAAGGCGGCGCTATTCGGCCAGCAAGGGAGCGCCCTGCGGGATCATCTAGACAATACCGCCGTCGTCGCGCAGAACATCAAGGAAGGCTCAAAGGTGTTCGCCAATGCAAGTGGCACCGCTGGCGCTCAGAACCAAACCGAGATGTTCAAGCACGCCGTGAGCCTGGGGCTCGGGGCGCTGGTGGGTCACGGGGGCGCCGGTGGAATAGCGGGCGCTGCCGGCGGCCTCATAGCTGTACCGGGCTCCGCTTATGCGTTATCGAAAGCAATGACGAGCCCGACAACGATCAATTGGGCGGGACAGCCTGCCTTCGGGTCAGCTTCGCAGTTCGCCTCACTCAATGCCGCGCCAGGCAACCTGGAGGACTACCACAGGCTGCGAATGGCTCTCGGCCTGGGACCGCTCAGCCTACAAGGCCAGTAGCCGACCCTACAGCAAACTACTGAGGAATACTGAGTGCCTGAGCCCACGATAAAGCCACCGAATGCCGGAAAGGGACGCCCCAAAGGCGTGCCCAACAAGGCGACAGCAGCCGTCCGTGTCGCGATCGCGGCCTTTGCCGAGGCGAACGTCGGGAAGCTCCAGACCTGGCTGGACAAGACTGCCGAAAAGCACCCGGACAAAGCGGCCGATCTCTTCCTGCGAGCGCTCGAGTACTTCACGCCGAAGCTCGCCCGTACCGAGACGACACTCGAGGGCGAAGTGACGGTCGGGACCCGCCTTGTGATCAAGCGCCCTGGCGATGCCTGACATTGAGTACGACTACGCCCACGTTCCGACCATCTGGCGCTTTAGTCAGTCGCACAAATTCATCCGCGGCCTGATGGGACCGTTCGGCTCGGGGAAATCCTCAGGCTGTGTCATGGAGCTTGTACAGTGGGCTTCCAGGCAGCCCGACGTCGAGTCCGTCCGACACTCACGCTTTGCAGTCGTGCGCAACACCTACCGCCAGCTCTCAGACACTTCGATCAGGACCTGGCTCGATTGGCTACCTGACGGCCAATTCGGAACCTTCGCGAAGTCCGATCACAACTACTTCCTAAGGGTGCCGCTCGCGGATGGGACCGTTGCCGAGTCCGAGATCCTCTTTCGAGCACTCGATCGCCCGGAGCACGTCAGCAATCTGCTGTCTCTCGATCTCACGGGCGCCTGGGTCAATGAGGCGCGCGAAATTCCGTGGCCCGTGATCAAGGCCCTGCAGGGCCGCGTGGGGCGATATCCAGCGGTGCGCGCTGGCGGATGTGTTGATCCGGGGCTCCTTCTCGATACCAATCCCCCGGATGACGACTCCTGGTGGTACAAGCTTTTCGAAGTTGACCGCCCCGACAACTGCGAGATCTTCAAACAGCCCAGCGGGCGATCGGCCGAGGCCGAGAACCTGGCCAACCTGCCGGCGAACTATTACGAAAACCAGATGAAGGGCGCGGATGAGGACTACATCCGCGTCTATGTTGACGGCCTCTATGGCTACGTGAAGGACGGCAAGCCGGTTTTCCCCGAGTACAACGATGGCCTGCACTGTGCTGAGGTCGACCCCATCAAGGGAGTGGCCATCAAGCGAGGGTGGGACTTCGGTTTAACGCCCGCCGTCGTCTTTACCCAGATGCTTCCAGAGGGACGGTGGATTGTCTTCGAGGAGATCTGTGGGGAGGACCTGGGCATCAGTACCTTCGCGGACTGCGTGCTGCAGCTGTCAGCTGAACGATTCCCAGGTCATACGTTCGAGGACTACGGCGATCCGGCCGGCGAGCAACGTTCCGCAATGACGGCCGACAGGGCCGAGAAGACCTGTTTCGACATACTCAGAGGAAAGGGCATTTTCATCCGTACTGGCGAACAGAATCTTGTGAGCCGCCTGGAGAGCGTGCGAAAGCCGCTGAATACGCTGCGTGAGGGTAAGCCGCAGTTTCAGCTTCACCCGCGCTGCACGATGCTGCGCAAAGGATTTCTCGGCCGCTATCAATACCGGCGCGTCAAGATCTCTGGCTCAGCCGAACGCTACCACGACGAGCCCGAAAAGAACGAGTACAGCCACCCGCATGACGCCCTGCAGTATGTGGCGACAAAAATATTCGGCGACGTCGTGCGTGGCCTAGCGGGCCAGAAACGCCTGCCTCTGCACGAGCTCTATCCTGAGCACTTCAAGAATCTGAGGATGTACGTATGAAGCCGACCGAGATCGGAAGTGGCTCGGCCCAGCTGCCGCCGCGCAAATTGAAGTTCGCGATTGACGAAAGCGCGGACCCGCCAATTGCGTTCGAGGAAGCCGTCGCCGCCGGGACAGCGAATTGCCGCCGCCATGGCGGCCTCATCGGCCAGCGCGGTGACAAGGAAGGCGCTGTGTATCTGTGCCTCCCCTGCGGGAAGTACTGGCGCTACTCGAAAGCGCCGTTCCGGCGCAAGGTGCGATATCGGGCTCTGGGGTATGCGTGATGGATCTCTGCGCGATCGATAGGGCCGTCCTGGCCGCGCACGAGGGCGGCAGGCCATGGCAGTCGATCCCAGGCATACGATCCCAACCGCGTTATCGTCGCGTGCTGATGCGTGCCAGGTGGCGGCTTAGCTGGCTAGCCTCTCGGGAATCCGCCGAACGCGAACGTCCGTCTACGGGTGACTGATGATCAGCTCATTTCTGAGCGTCGATTCTCCGAGTGCCCCCCTCGATTATCGATGCAGCGCACCTGAAATCATTGCGATGATCAGTGCACCCAGCAGAAAGTAAAACCAGTGCTCCACGATTTCATCTATGAACCCTAGCCCGCGTGGGCGGGATTTCTTTCTGCGCTCAGTCTCAACCAACTTCTCTCGGCTGATGCGCTTGCGTGATGCAGCGGACTCCCTGGCTGCCCGCCCCGCAGCGTGCGAGGCCTTGACGATTCGTGCCCATTTCATGCTGGTCACTTTCTCGCGTCCTCGACCACCGCCTCCAGGGATCCGAGAGTCGGCAGCCCTACCCCTTGCCCGAAGGTGGATAGCCGACATCGCCTTGGTAACGTGCTGCTTCTCTCCAGTGCGCCAGAGCCGCAGAGTGTGAGCTGCCCGTGACACGAATCGAATGTCCGTCGCAGGTGCCCGCGGCCTCCCAAACGCTCTTGGACTTTTGGTAGACCCTTATTTCGTATTCTTTGCCGTGAACAGTTACGAACTCTTTGTACGGAGGGCCGATTGCCATTGGAGTCTCCGATTACTTCGCTGCCTTGCGCAGAGCGGCGGCATGCTTGTTAAGAAGATCGTCCAGCGCTTCCCGCAGATAAGCCGCCTGGGGGACGCGCGTCGCGACGCTCAAAGCCTTGAGGCGTTTGACGACTTCCGGGCTGTAGTATCCCATCACCTGCTTCTGATTGCCCTTGGGCTTGCTGACCATCCGCCACCGCTTGCAAGTACCTGCTAGTAGGTTATACTCATGGGGTACGTTAAGCAAGCGGCCCCCGCCAGTGTTGGAAGCACCGACGGAGGCCTAACCACAACCGCACAAGTGAGGTGCAATCATGGCTGAGTCGAAGTCTACCAATAAGCTCCCAGCCCGCGCGGTCATCGCAGACCGCGTCGAGGAGCAGCGACGTCGCATCTGGCACGCGCAGGCAATCTGCACCATGACGGCCCTTGCGGCCAAGCATGTGCGGACCGGCGCCGACGAAGCGGGGCCCTTCGCGCAGGACGCATGGATGGTCATGGAAGGCGTGGCTGAACTGCTCGGCGAAGTCGCCGGGGCACTCGAGGGCGACGTCGTTCTCGACCATGTGAAGCTCGAAGAGCGCGACCACGAGGAGGTGCAATCATGAGCGCCGCCAAGGCGCGCAAGTCCGCCACAAAAGCTGCTGTTCGTCCGTCCCGCGGCGACGTTGTCGCGCAGAAACTGATGCGCAGGGTTGATCGCCTCATCGCTCAAACCGCAGTTTGTGCGGCTGCCGCCACGCTCGTCTGTGAAGACGGGGCAAAACGCGCATATGAGGCCGCAGGCGCCCTTCCCGCCATGCTGGATGAGATTCGCGAGCAGCTCGAAACGCTCCATGGCGATATAGAGTTCCTCGTGCCGGAGGAGCGGCCATGATTACGGTCGCCAAACCTATGAGCGTCGAGCACGCCCGGGCTCTGGCGACGGCGTACCAGCTGCAGACGCTTCTGAACGAGCTGACCGAGCGCGGGGAACACTTCGACGTTGAGTCCGCGCTCGGCCTGATGGAACGCGTGGTCGAGCATTTGGAACCCGCGGCGTTCGACGGGACGCCGGGCCCGCTGGTGCGGATCGTTCATCGCCGGGCGTTGCACGCCTTGGCGACGAAACGGTGGCGGCCGTGAGCCGCCTGTGGGTGGTGTGCCGAGTGTGCGGGGAGGGTTTCTCTCCCCGCACGGCCAAGCAGGACGTGTGCGGTCTCGCCTGTTTCTGCAGGGACCGGAGGCACTTGGTCGGCTGGCCTACGCGTGCGCGGCATGCGCAGCGGAACCAAGCGCGGATAGCCGCGTAACCTCACAGAAACAAGGGCCGAGACAAGTTGGACATCGAAGCGCAAGAGTGGGTCGATCGCTATCATCGATATATTGCGACGGAGCGCCAACTCTCCCCGCACACGGTCTCAAGCTATGAGCTGGACATCGCAGCGTTTGTCAGTTTCTGCGATCGCCAGGGCGTCAAAAGCTGGCAGCGTGTTGAGATCAAGCACGTGCGTTCCTTTGCGGCCCGATCTCATGCCCGCGGCCTATCAGGTAGCAGTGTGCAGCGGCGGCTTTCAGGCGTGCGCAATCTCCTCAAGTTCCTTGTCCGCGAAGGCCATATTCCATCGAACGCGGCCACTCTGATTCAGGCTCCCAAGTGGCACCGGCCGCTGCCGCACACGCTTGACGTTGATCAGATGGCGCGCCTGCTCGATATCCCGGGCATGGATCCTGCCACGGTGCGCGATCGGGCAGTCATGGAGCTGCTTTACTCCTCGGGGCTAAGGCTTGCGGAGCTCATCAGGCTCGATACCCCGGATCTTGATATGGCCGATCGCACAGTGCGTGTATTGGGTAAGGGAAACGTCGCGCGGATCTTGCCCGTAGGTTCCTATGCGGTGAGAGCGGTCCGCGCCTGGCTGGCAATCCGAAGGCAAGTTGCGAACTCTGATGAGTGCGCCTTGTTCGTCGGAGGCCGGGGCTGTCGCTTAACAGGGCGTGCCGTGCAGCAGCGCATTGCCGCGTGGGCACGCAGGCAGCGAATTGGAGTGCATGTCCATCCCCACATGTTTAGGCACTCATTCGCAACGCACCTGCTCGAGTCGAGAGTCGGCATTCGTGAGGTACAGGAGTTCTTGGGGCACGCCAGTATCTCGACGACGCAGATCTACACGCATCTCGATTTCTCTCATGTCGCACAGGTCTACCATGCCGCGCACCCTCGGGCGCGCCGGAAGGACAAAGCAGATGAGCCTGAACCCATGCTACGGAATCCCTGCCGAGCAGATCGCGCGCATTTGCCGCGTGAGTCTCAAGACCGCGATGCGCTGGAAACGTGGCGCCACGCGGCCGCCGCAGACCGCGATCATGATGCTGGAGGGTGATCTCGGATCCTTCGATCCCGAGTGGCGTGGCTGGCTGCTGCGCAATGGCAAGCTCATCTCGCCTGAAGGCTGGGAAGTAACCACGGGGGATGTTCTGACGCTGCCGCTCCTCCGCGCGCAGATCGCGGGCTATCAGGCCAAAGAGCGTCAGATTCTGGCCATGGATGGGCAGCCCGAACCGGGTGAATTGCCCGCAATTCGGGCCTAGGGCGCAGGATTCGACGCCCCTACTGCTTAACCCGGCAGGTTCCATAGGCAGTTGATGCGACGGCAATCGACCCTGCGAATGTATGCCTTGACTCCAACACCACGAATCCGTCCGTGCTCCCATCGGCATACATTGGGTATACGGTCGTGACGACTTCATAGCCGAGCGGCGTTCGCTCGATAAGCCAGAGGCTGCCCTGCCTGTCCATCCAAGCGGTGAGATCCGCGGCACCTGCATTGGCAATGATCCGCGCGCTGCCCCTCGTGACATCGATGTTGTCGTATATCGCGGTTCCGTGGTCCGGATCTTCTTCGATTGTCCGATGCCCGCTCCTGACCCATGTTCCCTCGGAGGATTGGTACGTGCATTGAAGGCTTCGAGCTTGGCGGAGGCGTGTAGCCGCATTCTCAGCACCACGAGCGCCCACGGATGCCAAGCACAACACCGCCGCGAAGATCACCTGACTGATTTGCATGCTCATTGAACGAGTCCTCAATGCGCCGGTTTGATCTCGCGGTGGAAGTGCAGCTTCGCTTGGCGCCCGCACCGCTCGCACGGCATCCACACGAATAGGGACGCGTCCTCGGCCATATCCTCGGGATAGTTGAACTCGTGCGCGGGCTTGTCGATCCGTCCGCAGGATTCGCACTCGATCCAGGCATTGAGAAATGCGGGACGGCCGGTGGTGTGCATTTCGAGGGTTCTAGGACGGCGGAGCGAGAGCGTGGTCAGACCTGAACTCGTTGCACGAAATTCTCCGGACTGAGCGGTATCACGGTGATGACGTTCCCGCCGGTCTCGGTGGCGGTGAAGTTAATCAGCTCCGCGCCGACGTTGCCGCGGCTAACCGGCCTGACAGTGGTTAGCTTGGGGGCTGCCTTAGGCATCTCCAGCATGTTATGACGATCCTGATCCGACAGCCGCAGCACACGAGCCACAACTGCAACCGCGATTCCATCCCGGAGGGTCAGCTGAAGTAAGACGGATCCCATTATTAGCTGCGGAACGGCCGTGTCGTGGTTCACTCCTTCACTGCCGTACAGAATATTCAATACAAGCTTATGGCCAGGCGGTACTTCGACCTTAAGAGCTGGCCTCGCGGCCTTGACTTCCTTCATCTCCGGCATCGGCAGGACGTTTTCCCCAATCAGGAACGCGATTTCAACGGCATGCAACCAGTTGCTGCCCTCCAATCGCATCGGCGGGACAAACTGTATTCGCTTTGGCCCCAAATCAATGAACCATTTCCCCGTGCTGTGCAGACTGACGTGTGCCCGAGTGGCAAGGTTCCGATTGGCAAGATAGACCTCGTTTCCCTGCGCCCAAATGCGCCAAAGTGATGTGAGCAGGTCTTTCCCTCGCCCTGGACCGACGCGCAGGCTAGATCGGTGGGTCTTGTGAGGAACGATACCACCAAGTGCACCGATGTAATAACGATGGGTCTTTCGCAAGACCGTTACATTACCCCAAGAAAGGCCCGCATCGGACCGACACAACGAACGGCCCTAGCCCGTGTCGTCGTGGTCGATGTCTTTCATTCTTTGAAAGTCTGCGTATACGTCTTCGCGGAACGCCCCGGCCGAAACAATAGTCGCGACTGGAATTACTTTCACGTAGTCACGGGGTTCAAAATCCTTGCGGGTGTAAAACTCCTTGTAGTAGGTCGTGATCTTGAACTTCTTGGTCATCGGATCTCTATAGCCACTCACCAAGGGAAGTATCTGCATATACGTGCCTAGAGCCTGCGGGCTGAGCGCTAACCACTCTATCCATCCAACATAAACCTTACCCTCGGAAAGGGTGATCTGGACGAGTTTTTGTTCAACGGCCAACTCGTAGAACAGACGCTCCAATGGATTCGACTGGTTGTTGCGGTGAACTTGCTCGATGGCAACTTCGGGGGGCAGCAAAAGATTTAGGATCCACCCGCCGACGACTGCTAGCGCAAACGCCAGCCCCGCAGTTGCCGAATCGCTGAAGGGCGACAGCTTGACCCAAAAGGCATTGATCTCATCGAGCTTCGCCACCGAATACAGCGCAATGAATGCGGCAATAAGGGTCAGAAGCGACAAACGAAGGAGCAGTCCAGCCGCGGGCACTCGGAAGTTCCGGCCACTCGTGAGTTTGGCGATTCTGTGCGAAACAACGTACCAAGGACCGCCGATTGCAAGGGTCGCGAGTGCGCTGTATAGCAGCGCTTTGCGGGTCCCATTCGGGATTTGCTGAACCAATTCAGCGGCTGCAACCCCCAACACGGTAGCTATTAGCATCCCGAGAGCAAACCGTGAGGCACCGTGAATACTACCGGTCCTCTTTGTGATTACGTTGGTGACGAGCATCCAAGCGAACGCAAATCCGACGGACAATATGCTCCCAATGATCAGATATACGACTCCAAGCGTTACGATCGACCGGTTGTTGTGATCAAGCAAATAAACGTTTGACGTCGTGACGATCAACCTCGCAAGTAGCAGAAATAGGAGGCCAATGGCTGCGGCGTGGAAGATGAGACGATGCCCGTCACATCGCCGCGCCTGATACGCAGTTAGATAGCAGCGGGTGTAAAACAGATAGCCGCCAAGAAGCGGCAGAAAAAGAAGATTGAGTTCCATGGTGCGCCGCGCATTGTTGGCTTGGCGGACCCTGGATCTGCGACTAGTCCGCCTTCACCTTGTCAGGAACCGGCGCACTGCTAGGGCGCAGCTTTTCAAGCTGTTCTTTGCCAGCAGTTGACTGAAGATAGTCCTTGATAAGTATTGAGACCGCTCCGGAGTGCTCGTATCGGACAAAGTCGCTGGGCTCGGCGGGCTGAGTGGTTGAATGCTCCGTCTTACTCATGGCTTGCCACCAAGGAAATAGGCGCATAAGCACACGGTTACACAAACGTGGACTTGACATCAAGCTCAATCAACCAGCCTGCCAAACCAGTAGTAGATGCCCAGTATGTAAGGTCGTTCCGGCCGAAAGCACCAGGTCTCCCTTTAAGCCAGCAGCGCCATACCAACGTTTCCGCTCTCTTGACGGACCGACGACGGACGATATGAGAGTATCTCAAGATATATTTATTAATATCAATGAGTTCTGTCTTAGATATAGATACAGACAACAGAAAACCTCGTAGGGCCGGTCGCGCAGCTGCGCCACGAGAAAGGTGCGCGTGGCCTCGGGAGCCGCCAGCGCCGGTCCGATACGCAGCGCTTCGCGAAAGTGCCGCCGCGCCAGCTCCACCGATGCCTTGAGCGTGGCGAAGCGAGCCAGCCCGATGCCGACCTGCGTGAGACAGCGCGGCGGATCGGCATTCAAGAGATTTCGCAGCGAACCGAACTCTGCGATGAGTGTGCGGGCCAGCTCGACGGCCGAGCGCCCCTTGATCCCCGATCCCAGCAGCAGCGCCAGCAGCTCGGCGTCGGAGAGCGCATGCGCGCCGCGCGCGAGCAGCTTCTCGCGCGGTCGCTCCTCGCAAGGCCAGTCCCGGATGCCCATGGTGCAGTTTAGAGAGGGGCGCTGCGCCAGGGCAGCCGGAGAAACCGCCGTGAAGGCGCGATATCGCAGCGGAAACCGATAGGCTCACCGCATTTTCCGGAGGCGGCAGTCGGGTGCGGCCCCGAGCCCACTCGATAATCGTCACACACTCAAAGCGCTCGGGTTCGAAGCAAACGGCTGACCCGAGCCGCCGGGCACAGCGGGGTGGTACCGCGACCTTAAGGCGGACCCTTCAGCGCATCGTTGTAGGAGTGCCGGGCCCAGCCCTGATAGTGCGCGTTCGCTGCGTTGGCATCGTCCAGGGTCTTGAGCATCTGCGGCAGCAACTCGCCGTAGTCCGGGGTTCTCAGCCCGATGATCAGGGTCGCACTGCCCGGGCCCGGCAGGCCCTGGTAGGCCATGGCGAGGAACTGCTGGCTTGCGGCGCGAAGTTTCTGTGCTTTCTGATCGCTGCTGGTGCCATCGTCCGCACGGCTGAGCTCATAAAGCATCAGGGTCAGTCGCGGCATCGATTGCAGGAGCGCGCGGCGCTCATCGAGGCTGCCCTTGAGCAGCTTGTTCTGGATGTCCGCATTGACGCTGAGCCCGGAAGCCTCGGCGAGGGCGCGCACGGCGCGGAATGCTTCGAGGAGCCCTGGCAGGAAGCGCAGATTTCCCGCACCCTTGTTTTCCTTGCGCTGCTGCGGCTCGATGTCCAGGTGGATCCCATCGATCCGGCTGGCCGGATGCTGGGAGTTGAATCTCACGATGGCGCGCACGTGATCGAGGAGTTTCTCGCGGTGCGGGCCGGCTTCGTCCGCGTCCGTGCTCGACAGCAGCGCTTCCACGCGCACGTTCACCGCGTGCAGCTGCCCGGCCAGTGCGGACACCGCGGCGACATCGGACAGATCCCCATGGCTGAGGAGGGAGACATAGACCTCGTTGATGCCGTAGGTACGGCAGAAGTCGCGCAGCCGCTCGGCCCCGCTCGGGGCCTCAAGAATCGCGGCGCCCTTCCAGACCCACAGGCCGTGACTGCGGGCCGGCCCATCCGCCATCGATGGGTCCACCGCCAGGCACCAAAGCACGGTCAGAACGCCAACGGCGGTGGTTTTGCTCATTACCTGCGGTTCTAAGCGCGGTTGCAGGGGAGTCTAACGGTGTGAGTTCACCATTCGCATGCGCTTTTGCGCGCCCGGGTGGCCGGGGTGCGATAATTACCCTGAAGGCGAGTCCCCATGCAAGGCAAACGCATTCTTCTTGGCGTCACCGGTGGTATCGCGGCCTACAAGAGCCCGGACCTGGTGCGGCGCCTGCGCGAGCGCGGTGCCGAGGTGCAGGTCGTGATGACCGCCGGCGCCCGCGAATTCATCACGCCGACGACCTTTCAGGCCGTTTCCGGCCGTACCGTGCGCAGTGAACTGTGGGATGCCGCTGCGGAAGCTGCCATGGGGCACATCGAACTTGCGCGCTGGGCGGACGCGGTGCTCATCGCCCCGGCCAGCGCCGACTTTCTGGCGCGCCTGGCCACCGGACAGGCGGATGACCTTCTGGCGACCCTGTGTCTGGCGACGCGGGCGCCGATCGCCATTGCCCCGGCCATGAACCACCTCATGTGGTCCAATGCCGCCACGCGCGCCAACACCGCCACGCTGATCCAGCGCGGCGTGCAGCTCTTTGGACCTGCCGAGGGCGATCAGGCCTGCGGAGAAAGTGGTGAGGGTCGCATGCTCGAGCCGCTCGATCTGGCCGAGCGCCTGCAGCGGCTGCTCGTGCCGGGCGGGGGCGCCCTTGCCGGGCGGCGCGTGCTCATCACGGCCGGCCCGACCCGCGAGCGCATCGATCCGGTGCGCTTCGTCAGCAACCGCAGTTCCGGGAAGATGGGGTTCGCGGTGGCGCAGGCCGCCCGCGAGGCGGGCGCGACCGTGGTGCTGGTCGCAGGCCCGGTGACTCTCGCCACACCGGCGCAGATTCAGCGCGTGGACGTGGAAAGCGCCGCGGACATGCTCAATGCGGTGCTGCGCGAACTGCCCGGCACCGATATCTTCATCTCGACCGCGGCGGTCGCCGACTACCGGCCCTTGCATGCTGCGGATCGCAAGATCAAGAAGACCGCCGAGACGCTCGAGCTCGCCATGGAGCGCACCACCGATGTGCTCGCAACCGTTGCGGCACGCGCCGAGCGGCCCTTCGTGGTCGGCTTTGCCGCCGAAACCGAGGCGGTCGAGCACAATGCACGCACCAAGCTCATGAGGAAGAACCTCGACATGATCGCTGCCAATGAGGTCGGTCATGACAAGGCCTTCGACTGCGAGGACAACCAGCTCATCGTGCTCAGCCGCGGTAATCGCTACGAGCTTCCGCGTGCCGACAAGCTCACCCTGGCCCGCGGACTCGTCGCACTCATAGCGCAGGACCTCGCCGCGCGCGGCGACGCCCGCAAGCGCGGCACGGCCCTCGCTTGAGCGGTGCCGCCGCGGCGCGCCGCACACTCAAAGTGCGGATAGTGGATGCGCGCGTGGGCAGCGAGTTCCCGCTTCCCGCCTACGCCACCGATGGTTCGGCAGGCCTTGACCTGCGTGCCTGTCTCGACGCGCCGCTGGTGCTTGCGCCCGGCAAAGCGGAGCTGATCCCGACCGGTCTTGCCATTCACCTCGACGATCCGGCGCTTACCGCGCTCGTTCTGCCGCGCTCGGGACTGGGTCATAAGCACGGCATCGTGCTCGGCAACCTGGTGGGGCTGATCGACTCGGACTATCAGGGGCAGCTGATGGTGTCGTGCTGGAATCGCGGGGCCGAGCCCTTCACCATCCGCGCCGGGGAGCGCATCGCGCAGCTCGTCGTGGTTCCGGTGGTGCAGGTGGAGCTGGAAGTGGTGGCGGAGTTCGTCACCTCACAGCGCGGCGCCGGGGGCTTCGGTCACTCCGGCCAGCACTGAAAGCGCGCGCGGGGCCGTGCCGGATGGTCACTGCGAGTGGATGGTGTGCAACTCGCGGTAGCGCTCGATATCGGCCTGGAACTGCGCGCGCATTTCGCTCTCCTGCTGGCTCTTGGCAGCCAGTGCATTGCTCTGCTCGCGCAGCTCGCTCACCGTGCGCACCAGGTTTTCCGCCACGTCATCGGGCATGCGCCGCGCCTCGGGGCGCTTATCGTAGGGCTGGAACCCGACTGCGTTCCTCTGCAGCGTTGCCAGGCGCACGCGCAGGCTCTCCACATACTGCTCGGCCGATGCGCGCTGGCTGCCCAGCTGCTCGAGGCGCACGTCCCGCAGCGCCTCGATGTCCTTGATCGAGGTGTAGGTCGTGATCAGAAAGGCATCGTGCTGTTTCTGTTTCATGACTTCGGCGCGCGCGCGTGCCTCCGCAGCCTGCACCTCGGGTGTCTTCTGCGCATCGAGCTGCCCGACCTCCACGCCCTGGGCGTTGAGGACCGCGCCGGCCTTGTTGGCATACTGGGGCGGAATATGGTCGCCGTAGTGCACCACGCCCTGCTCATCGACCCAGCGATAGGAGAGGGTCTTGGATGAGGACGAGGAGGGATCGGCGTGCGCGGACCCGGCTGCGAGCGCCGCCGCAAGCAGGAGCGAGACCTTCACGCGCGCTGGGATCGGCATGATGGCCTATATTCCCGCCGCGGGCGCCCGGCTGGCAAGCTTATCGGGCGCCGTAGCGCTCTTGATAGGCACGCAGGGCTGTGAGCTGTTCATCAGAAATGCGTGCCCGGCCGTCTGACTTGCGCGCGAGCGCCTCGATGAGCTCGGCGAGTGTGACGATGCTCACACACGGCATGCCCAGCTGCTCGACCTCCTGGACTGCCGTGAGCTCGCCGCGACCGCGCTCCTGGCGATCAAGCGCCAGCGCCACGCCGGCCGGCAGCGCGCCCGCGCTGCGGATGAGCTCCAGCGATTCGCGCACCGCGGTGCCGGCAGTGATCACGTCGTCCACGATCAGCACGCTGCCGGCGAGCGGCGCGCCCACGATGCGGCCGCCCTCGCCGTGGTCCTTGGCCTCCTTGCGATTGAAGGCGCACGCCACGCTCCTGCCGTGCTCGGCGCACAGCGCGACGGCAGTCGCAGTCGCCAGCGGGATCCCCTTGTAGGCTGGGCCAAAGAGCATGTCGAAGCGGATACCGGAAGCGATGATGGCGGCGGCATAACAGCGCCCCAACACCAGCAGCGACTCGCCATCGCTGAAGAGTCCGGCGTTGAAGAAGTAGGGGCTTTCGCGACCGGACTTGAGCGTGAAACGCCCGAAGCGCAGTGCATCGCGCCTGAGCGCCAGGTCGATGAAGGTGAGCTGGTATTGCTCCATGTCATATCATTGCCTGATGCGCGTCATCACCGTCAATGTCTGCGGCATACGTTCCGCCGCGGCGAAGGGCCTGTTCCGCTGGCTGCGCCGGCAGCAGGCCGACTTCATCTGCCTGCAGGAGACCAAGAGCCAGGAACACCAGCTGTCGGGGCACGACATCGACCTGTCCGGATACCAGCGCTTCTTCTGCGACGCGCAGCGCAAGGGTTACTCAGGCGTCGCCCTGTATACCCGGCACCGCCCGGACCGCATCGTGCGCGGCTTTGGGGTCGATGAGTTCGATCTCGAGGGGCGCTACCTGGAAGCGCAAGTGGGCGATCTGGCCGTGGTCTCGCTGTATCTGCCTTCAGGGTCGGCCGGAGTGCACCGGCAGGCCTCGAAATTCCGCTTTCTCGAGGCCTTCACGGCCCACCTGGCGCAGCTGCGCCGCCGCCGGCGCCGCTACATCCTCAGCGGCGACTGGAATATCGCCCACCGCCCGATCGACCTGCGCAACTGGAAAGCGAACCAGAAGAACTCGGGCTTCCTGCCCGAGGAGCGCGCCTGGATGGATCAGCTGTTCGGACCGGCAGGCTTCGTGGACGCCTTCCGCGAGGTGCGCCCGCAGGCTGAAGCGTACACCTGGTGGTCCAACCGCGGGCAGGCTCGCGCCAACAATGTCGGCTGGCGCATCGACTACCAGGTGGTGAGCAAGACCCTCGCCGGCAAGGCGCGCGCCGCCACCATATACAAGAAGCAGCGCTTCTCGGATCACGCCCCGCTGATCATGGACTACGATCTTTGAGCCCCGCGGGCGGGCGGGCTCACCCTAAGCTGCGCGAGGTGCTCGCGAGTCCCAAGATGCTGGCGATCCTGCTGCTGGGTGCCGCGTCCGGATTCCCGAACCAGATCACCGAGAGCGCGCTGCAGGCGTGGCTGAAGGATTACGGCGCGACCAACATCACGATCGGTGTGATGTCCTACGTCGCGCTCCCGTACCTTTTGAAACCCCTGTGGGCGCCGCTCATCGACCGCTACCCGCTGCCGCTGTTCGGACGCCGGCGCGGCTGGATATTTGCCATGCAGGTCGCGCTCGCCGCCGCCATCGGCCTGTTCGCGCTGCAGAACCCGCACGTTTCACTCGCCCCGATCGGGCTGTGCGCTCTCGCCATCGCCTTCTTCTCGGCAACCCAGGACATCGCTATCGACGCCTGGCGCGCGGACATCTCGCTGCCGAGCGAACGCGGTCCTGCCGCGACGATCACCAACCTCGGCTATCGCCTGGCCGCATGGGCGGCTTTCGCCCTGGCTCTGCTCATCGCCGACCACTTCGGCTGGCGGCCGGCCTTCCTGATCCTGGCCGCCCTCATGTTTGGCTTCTGCATAGCGACCGCGCGCGCACCCGAGCCGCACTACCGGCGGCAGCCGCGCTCGTTGCGCGAATCGGTGCTGCAGCCGCTGCGGGAACTGCTGGGCAGCCCGGGCGCCGCCGCGCTCATCGCGGTGGTGCTCCTGTTCAAGGTGGGCGATGCATTCGCCAACAAGCTGTTCACCCCGTTCATGATGGACGTCGGATTCTCCAAGACCGAGATCGCGCTGCTGGTGAAGGCGTTATTCACCTTCAGCACCATCGCAGGATCGGTGCTCGGCGGCATCGTCATGGTGAGGTTGGGGCTGCTGCGTTCGATGCTGCTGTTCGGCGTACTGCAGGCAGTGACTAATCTCTTGTATTGCTCCCTTGCGCTCGCCGGCAAGAGCTATCCCATCATGGTCACGGCCGTGGTACTGGAGCATGTTGCCGGCGCGATGGGCGGCATCGCCCTGGTCGCCCTCATCATGGCGCTGTGCGATGAGCGCTACAGCGCCTTCCAGTACGCGCTGCTGTCGGCTCTTGCGCTGCTGCCGCGTTACGGTTTGGGATATCCCGCCGGCTGGATCGCCGATCACGAGGGCTGGTACGCCTACTACGTCGCGAGCTTCGTGCTGGCGTTGCCCGGTCTTGCGGTGGTGTGGCTGATGCGCAGCAGGATCGATGCGCTGGACCGCTCATGACGGCAAGCGACGCCCACCCGCACAGCTTTGACCTGGAGCGGGTACTGTGCCGGCTTGCCGAACTCGAGGCGAAGGGTGCGCGCGCCTTCACCGTCGGCAGCGGCGACTGGCCGCTCAGGGGTTTCGTCGTGCGCTGCGGGGAGGGGGTGCGCGGCTACCTCAACCGCTGTCCGCACGCGGGCCATCCGCTGGATCTGATGCCCGGGCGATTCCTTACCGCCAACGGCACGCTGATCCTGTGCTCCTCGCACGGGGCGCTGTTCGAGATGGGAACCGGGTACTGCGTGGCGGGCCCGTGTGCGGGGCGCTCGCTGACACCGATCGCTGTGGAAATCCGCAGCGGATACGTGCTGCTGGCCGACAGCGTCGAGCTGAATGCGCTGACCGGCGAGCCGCCTTAGCGGCGACGCTTACTCGAACAGATCGATACCGTCGAGCGGACTTGCGCGCACTTCGCGATCTTCTTCGTAGGTGTCAGCTCCACGCGCATCCCCGTCGCCGGTCTCGACGTCCACCGAGCCTGACCAGTCCTCGGGAGCTTCGGCGGACTCAAGCGCACCATCCTCCCACTGCGCATCCCAGTCCTCGATGTCCATCTCCTCGACCGTGCCATCGAAATACTGGATCTCGATGGTGCCGTCATCGTCGTCGAGGGCAACGACCTCGAATAACGCGCCGCCGTTAAGCCGATACCAGTCGCCGATGCCCGGTTGAGGAGTCGCCATCGCTGTCACCTCTTACGATTCCGCGTGCGCTCTGCAATGATGTTGCGCCTCGCCCGTGAGGCTTTCAAGAAATTATTGTGAGCGCCGCTGTCGCGCGACGGAGGCGGTTGCGCATGGCACCAATGCTCGAACGACCCCTGGAATTCTTTGTCGTCTTTTTCGTGGTGGTGGAGCCGGTGTCGCTCATTCCGCTGTTCAGTGGGCTCACCACCGGCGCCGCCACGGCCTACAAGCGTCGCATGGCGATCAAGGCCGTGAGCGTTGCGGCCGCGATCCTGGTGCTGTTCGCCTTCGGGGGTGCCTCGTTTTTGTCGCTGATGGGCATCAGTCTCGAGGCGTTCCGCATTTTCGGTGGCCTGCTGTTGTTCCTGCTCGCGCTGGAGATGGTGTTCGCGCGCGAATCCGGCACGCGCACCTCGAGCAGCGAGGCAGCCGAAAGCAAGCGCCGCGCCGACATCTCCGTGTTTCCGCTGGCGTTTCCCTTCATTGCCGGTCCCGGTGCGCTCGCCACCATTCTCCTGTGGTTCGGGCCGCTGCGCCTGCCGACCCAGTCGGGCCTGTTCGGAACCTATCTGCTCGCGGCTGTTTTGGTGCTGGCCATCGCGCTGGTGTTGATGCTGCTCGCGGACCCTTTGATGCGCGTGATCGGGGTGACCGGCGCCAATGTCGCAAGCCGGCTGCTGGGGGTGATCCTCGGCGCGCTTGCGGTACAGTTCGTGCTTGACGGGTTGCGGGAGGCCTTCGCCGCCGCCAGTTGAGCTCAGGCGCGCCGGAACGCGAGATCCCACACCCGATGCCCGAGCTGCGTACCGCGCCGCTCGAAGCGCGTGGGCGCGCGCTGCGCGGGGCGAGCCACGAAGGCACCGTCCGGGGCGAGGTTCTCAAGCGCGCGAAGCGCGCCGAGGGTCTCGAGCATCTCGAGCGCGTAGGGTTGCCAGTCCGTGGCCACGCGCAGCAGGCCACCGGGGGCGAGTGCGCGGGTCATGACCTCGGCGAAGGGGTGCTGGATGAGTCGGCGCTTGTGGTGGCGCTTCTTCGGCCAGGGGTCCGGGAACAGGATCAGGATCTCCTGCAGCGACGCGGCGGTGATCTGGCGGTCGAAAACCTCGACGGCGTCGTGGCAGATGATTCGCACGTTCGTCAGCGCGCGCGCCTCGAGCGCCAGCAGCAGCCGCCCGACACCGGGACGGTGCACCTCGATTCCCAGGAAATCCCGCTCCGGCCGGGCTACCGCCAGCGCCAAGAGGTTCTCGCCGTTGCCGAAACCGATCTCAACGGTGCACTGCGCCGCGCGGCCGAACGCCGCGCGCAGCTCGAGCGGCGCGGCGGCAAACTCGATGCCGTACTTCGGCCACAGCGCCTCGAGCGCGCGTTGCTGCGCAGGCGTAATGCGCCCGGCGCGGGTCACGAACGAGCGGATCGAGCGCGGGTATTCCGGGTCGGCGGGCACCGCGGGATCTTACCGGGCGCGCCCGGCGCACGCCGGTCTTGCGCCGGCACGGGCGATGGGCGGGCCGATCTGGTATAAGCGCGCGCTATCGTCCCGCTCCCGCCTGGAGGTCTTATGTCGAAGTGGCAGTTGCTGGGCGCAATCGCGCTCGCAGCACTGGGTTGTGCGGCTTATGGGGCCGAGCCGAGCCCAACCCCACCCGCCGCCAATGCCGGTCCCACGCCTGCCGAGCTGTCGCAGCTGTGCAAGATCGACATCAAGGGCGATAAGAAGGAACAGTGGATGCGTCTGCCCAAGGCGGAAAGCTCCGTCACCCAGCATCACGTGACTGTGGGCGGCAAGAGCCTCGACTACACCGCCACGGCCGGCACCCTGATCGTGCGCGACGATGATGACAAGCCGATCGCCAGCATCGGCTATGTGGCCTACGTACGTCAGGACAAGAACGGCGCGGCGCGACCGATCACGTTCGCCTTCAACGGCGGCCCGGGCTCGTCGTCCCTTTGGCTGCACATGGGCGTGCTTGGACCCAGGCGCGTGGTGGTCGCAGATCCTGACCCGACACCGCCTGCTCCCTACCACACCGTCGACAACGAGTACGGCATGCTCGACAAGAGCGACCTTGTGATGATCGATCCGGTCGGGACCGGCCTGAGCCGCGCGGTGTGCGATCACAAGGACGACGAGTTCTGGGCTGTCGACCCGGACATCGATTCAGTCAGCCGTTTCATCGCTCAGTACCTGAGCGACAACAACCGCTGGACCTCACCGAAGTACCTGCTCGGGGAAAGCTACGGCACCACCCGCGGCGCAGCCATCGTCAACTACCTGCGCGGGCGCCGCTCGCTCGCCTTCAACGGCCTGATACTCGTTTCCGTCGCGACCGATATCGAGGCGATATTCGCCGAACTGCCCGGCAACGACCGGCCCTACTCGGTGTACCTGCCCGGCTACGCCGCCGTGGCGTGGTATCACCACGTGCTGCCGAACCAGCCGGCGAAGCTCGAGCCCTTCCTGAGCGAAGTGCGCCAGTACGCCATGGGGCCCTTCACCGCCGCCTTGATCAAGGGAGATGCGCTGAGTGAGGCCGAGCGCGAGGCCGTGGCGCAGAAGGTGCACGAATACACCGGACTGTCGGTCGACTACCTGAAGGCGGCCAACCTGCGCGTCTCGGAAGTCGCATTCGCGCACGAGCTGCTCAAGTCGCAGGGCAAGACCATCGGCCGCCTCGACGGGCGTTTCGTCGGGCCGACGCCGGATCTTCTCGCCAAGGAGACCGACTATGATCCGCAGTCGGCCGCGATCAGTGCCGCGTACGCCTCGACCTTCCTCGATTACTTCCACGGCGATCTGAAGTTCGGCATGAGCAGCACTTACCGCACCACCAACTTCGCCATCGGCGATAAGTGGAAGTGGACGCACGTGACCCCGCAGGGCGAGCAGCCGATCGTGAACTCGGGAGTCGATCTTGCCGAGGCGCTGATGAAGGACGCCAACCTCAAGGTGCTGGTGCTCAATGGCTACTACGACCTCGCGACACCCTTCTCCGCGACCGAGTACGTCATGACGCACCTCGGTGTCCCGCCGGCGGTGAGTGCACGCATCCAGATGAAGTACTACGAAGCCGGCCACATGATGTACGTGAATCCGCCGTCGATTGCCAAGATGAAGGCCGATCTGGATGCCTTCATCGACTCCACCGCGCGGCACTGACGCACGCGCGCGCGCGGGCTTTCAGGGCGGCGCCGAGGTCAACGGCAGCACCATCTGGGCCAGCAGGCCCGGATGGTTGTCGAGCAGCTGCAGTACGCCGCCGTGCAGCTTGGCGACCGCGTCCACGATCGATAGCCCCAGTCCCACCCCCGGTGTGCCACGGCTCGCATCGCCGCGGAAGAAGCGCTCGGCGGCTTTCGGCTTGTCCGCATCGTCGATGCCCGGGCCGTTGTCGGCCACGGCAATCTCGACCGCGCCATCGGCGCGCCGCCCGACGCGCACGCTGATGGCGCCGCGATCCGGGACGCTCTTGAGCGAGTTGTCGATCAGGTTGCTCACGGCCTGGGCCAGCAGCACCGGGTCGCCGGCGACTGCGGCCTCACCGGCGGCCTGGAACGAGAACACGACGCCTTTCTGCTCGGCGGCCGGCTCGTAGAACTCGACGACCTCGGCTGCGACGGCGGCGGCGTCCACGCGCACGAATCCCGAGCGGCGTGCGCCGGAATCGATCTCCGCCAGGCGCAGCAGCGCGCTGAAAATGCGCATCACACGGTCGACATCCGCGACCGCGGCTTCGATCTCGGCGAAGGTCTCCGCCGGCGACGGCCGCGTCAGCGTCAGCTCCTCCAGGCGCGAGCGCAGCTCCGCGAGCGGCGTGCGCAGATCGTGCGCGATGGAGTTGGAGACGTTGCTGATGCCGTGGATCAGGTACTCGATGTGCTCGAGCATCCCGTTGAGCGTCTGTGACAGGGTATCCAGCTCGTCACCGGATCTGGCGGTCGGCAGCCGGTGGCGCAGATCCCCCTGCATGATGGCCGAGACGCTCTGGCGGATGCCCTGCACACGCGCCAGCAGCTCGCGGCGTATGAGGATCGCGCCTGCCACACCGACCACGAACAGGAAAGTGACGGAAGCGAACAGGCCCCAGGTGAAGCGCCGCTCAAGCGGCAGGAAGCGCGACAGGTCGCGGCCCACCAGCAGGTGGTAGCCGCCGCGCAGCGTCGTCTGCACCAGGAGCGTATGCGGCGGCTGGCCGGCAAGGTCCGCCATCACGGCATGGGTGCCGGGGTTACTGGGAATTCCCTGCGGCCAGGCGGCGAGGTTGCCGGCCAGCGGCCGGTAGGCGTCGTCGGTCAGAAGCAGCGTGCGTTCGCCTGCGATCTGCATGCCGACGCGCTCGTTGATGTGCGCGGTGAGGCCTGCGACGCCCTCGCGGTTGAAGACGTCAGTCAGCCGCTGCGCGTCATCGAGCAGGATCGCCTCGCGACCGGAATAAATGGTCACGTTCCACGCATACCACAGCGGAACGGCGAAGGCGGCGAGCGCCGCAAGTCCCAGCAGCACGTAGCTCAAGGCCCAGGTCAGCGCGGATGAGCGTATCAGCCTAACCATGCTCGGTCATCATGTAACCGGCATTGCGCACGGTGCGTACCAGCGGACGTTCCGAGTCGTGCTCGATCTTCTGGCGCAGCTTGCTGATGTGGACGTCCACCACGTTGGTCTGCGGATCGAAGTTGTAGTCCCACACCGCCTCCAGCAGCATGGTGCGGGTCACCACCTGGTTGGCATGACGCATCAGGTACTCGAGCAGCTTGAATTCGCGCGGTTGCAGGTTGACCACACGGGCGCCGCGGGTCACACGGCGCGACAGCACGTCCATGCGCAGGTCACCGACCTGCAGCGTGCGCTGCGCGGCGCCGCTATCGATGCTGCGCCGCCCGAGCGCATCGACGCGCGCCAGCAGCTCCCCGAAGGCGAACGGCTTGGTCAGGTAATCATCGCCGCCGCTGCGCAGGCCGCGGATGCGCTCATCGACATCGTTGAGTGCGCTCAGGATCAGGATCGGGGTGCGGTTGCCGGACTTGCGCAGCGCTTCGATGATGGCGAGTCCGTCGATGTTGCCCGGCAGCATGCGGTCCATGACGATGACATCGTACGGCTCGCTTGCCGCGATGAACATGCCCTCGCGCCCGTTATCGGCGTGGTCCACCGTGTGTCCCGCCTCGCGCAGGCCGCGCGTGACGAAGCGCGCGACCCGCTCGTTGTCTTCTACGATCAGGATCTTCACCGGCTAGCCCTGCGCCCCCTGTGTTGCCGCCCCGTGCGTGCGCTGCACGTCCTCCGGGTGCTTGCGCGCCCAGCGCACCACCAGCCGATCCAGGTACAGATAGATCACCGGCGTGGTGAACAAGGTCAGCATCTGGCTCAAAACCAGCCCGCCGACCATTGTATAGCCAAGCGGCTGGCGCAGCTCAGAGCCCGTGCCGTGACCGAGCATCAGGGGCAGCGCCCCCAGGATCGCCGCCATGGTCGTCATCATGATGGGACGGAAGCGCAGCAGGCACGCCTGGCGGATCGCCGCCTCCGGCTCGAGGTGCTGCTCGCGCTCGGCGTGGATGGCGAAGTCGACCATCATGATGCCGTTCTTCTTGACGATGCCGATCAGCAGGATGATGCCGATCAGTCCGACCACCGACAGGTCGAAGTGAAACACCATCAGCATCAGCAGCGCGCCGACGCCCGCCGAGGGCAGCGTGGAGAGAATCGTGAGCGGATGGATATAGCTCTCGTAGAGCACACCGAGAATGATGTACACGGCGAGCAGCGCCGCCAGGATCAAAAGCGGCGCCGTCTTCAGCGATGCCTGGAAGGCCTGCGCGGTGCCCTGGAAGGTGCCGAGAATCGCCGCGGGCAGGCGGATGCCCGCGGCGCTCTTCTGGATCGCGCTCACCGCCTCGCCGAGCGATACCCCCGGCGCCAGGTTGAAGGACAGCGTGACCGCAGGAAACTGGCCCTGGTGATTGATCGAGAGGTAGCTGGTGTGGCCGGTGTCGAAACGCGTGAAGGTCGACAGCGGCACCTGCTGATTGGTCAGCGGCGATTTGATGTAGATCTTGCCGAGCGCGTTGGGATCGCCAAGCAATGAGGGCGTGATCTCCAGCACGACGTGGTAGCTGTTGAGCTGCGTGAAATACTGCGTCACCTCGCGCTGGCCGAACGCGTCGTAGAGCGTGTCGTCGATGAGCGCCGGCTGGATGCCGAAGCGCGCGGCCTGGTCGCGATCGATCACCAGTGCCAGCTTGGTGCTGCTGTTCTGCTGGTCGGAGGCGACATCGCGCAGCTGCGGCAGCTTCTTCAGCTCCTCGAGCAGGCGCGGCGCCCAGGAGTTGAGTTCGTCGAGGTTGGCATCCTGCAGGGTGTACTGGTATTGGGTTCGCGAGGTGCGGCCGCCGACGTTCAAGTCCTGCGCGGCCTGCAGGAACACCGTGCCGCCGGGGACAGTATTGATCTTCTTGCGCAGCCGCTCGATGACCTGGTCGGCGGTGGCGTCACGCTGATCGCGCGGCTTGAGTCCCAGCACCACGAAGCCGTTGTTGAGCGGCCGGCCGCCGCCGACGAAGGCCCCCCAGCTCTCGACCGCCGGGTCCTTGGCGATCACTGCCATCAGGTTGCGCTCGAGGCGCCACATCTCATCGAACGACACATCCTGCGGGGCGTCGGTGAGCCCGACAATGATGCCGGTATCCTGCTGCGGGAAGAAGCCCTTGGGCACCACCACGTACAGGGCCACCGCGATCGCCACCGTGATCAGGAAGGTGATGAGGGTGGTGCGCTGGTGCGAGAGCACCAGGTCGAGGCCGCGCGTATAGCGGTCGAGCATCCATTGAAAGCCGCGCTCCAGCGTCAGATAGAAGCGGCCATGCTCTGTGTGCTTCTCATCGCGCAGGAACAGCGCGCACATCATCGGTGAGAGGGTGAGGGCCACCACCGCGGACACGCCGATGGTCATGGTCACGGTTACGGCGAATTCGCGGAACAGCCGGCCCACGATACCGCTCATCATCAACAGCGGGATGAATACCGCGACCAGCGAGATGCTGATGGAAAGAATGGTGAAGCCGATCTCGCCCGCACCCTTGACCGCTGCTTCATAGGGCGAGAGGCCGTGCTCGAGGTGCCGGTAGATGTTCTCGAGCATCACGATGGCATCGTCCACCACGAAACCCACCGCGATGGTGAGCGCCATCAGCGACAGGTTGTCGAGGCTGTAACCGACGGCGTACATGAGCGCGGCGGTGCCCAACAGCGATAGCGGCACGGTCACCGCGGGGATGGCCGTCGCCCAGAAGCTGCGCAGGAACAGGAAGATCACCAGGATCACCAGGATCACGGCGATCAAGAGCGAGAACTCGACATCCTTCACCGAGGCCTTGATGGTGGTCGTGCGGTCGATCACCTGGTCGACCTTGAGCGAGGGGGGCACCGAGGTCATCACGTGCGGCAGCGCGGCCTTGATGCCGTTCACCGCGTCGATCACGTTGGCGCCGGGCTGCTTGTAGATCAAGAGCAGAATGCCGAGCTTGCCGTTCTGGAAGCCACGCACCTGGTTGTTTTCCGGGCCGTCCACCGCGACACCGACATCGCGGATACGGATCGGCGCGCCATTGTGGTAGGCGATCACCACGTCGTTCCAGGGTGCGGCCTTCAGCAGCTGATCGTTGTCGTAGATGGTGAAATTCTTCTGCGCACCGGTGATCGCGCCCTGCGGCTGGTCGACCGTCGCGCTGGTGATGAGGTTGGCGACATCCTCCAGCTGCAGTCCGACCGCGGCGAGCTTGACCGGATCGATCTGCACGCGCACCGCGGGCTTTTGCTGGCCGCCGACGGTGACCTGGGCGATGCCGGGCAATTGCGAGAGCTGCTGCGCGATCACCGTCTCCGCGTAATCATCCACGGCCGTGACCGGCAAGACGTCCGAGTGCACGGCCAGGATCAGCACCGCGGAGTCGGCCGGGTTCACCTTGCGTTGCGTCGGTGGGGTGGGCAGGTTCTTTGGCAGCTGTCCGCCGGCGGCATCGATCGCCGACTGCACATCCTGAGCCGCACCGTCGATGTTGCGGTCGAGATTGAACTGCAGCGTGATCTGGGTGCTGCCGAGCACGCTCGTGGAAGTCATCTGCGAGACGCCCGAGATCTGCGCGAATTGAGTCTCCAGCGGCTGCGCCACCGAGGAGGCCATGATCTCAGGGCTCGCCCCCGGCAGATTCGCGCTCACCAGGATGGTCGGGAAGTCGATCTGCGGCAGCGGAGCGACGGGCAGAAACGGGAAGGCGGCCAGTCCGATGAGAAACAGCGCCGCCATCAGCAGCGTCGTCGCCACCGGGCGGTCGATGAAGGGCAGCGACATGTTCACGGCGCCGGCTCTGCCTGGCTGGCCGGCCCGGATACTGCGACTTTCGCCGGGTTGGCGCGGATGCGGCTGCCGGGCTGCAGGCGGTATTGATTGCTCGCCACCACCTTGTCACCCGCCTTAAGTCCCTTCTCGATGACCGCAACTCCACCGTTTTGCTCCCCGACGGTCAGCGCCGCGACCGAGATGGTTGAGTCGGGCGCGACAAGGTAGGTGAACAAGCCATCGGGCCCGCGCTCGAGTGCGCTCGCGGGGATGGTCAGCACCTGGCGCTGCGTCTGCGTGAGTACCCGCACATTGACGAATTCGCCCGGCCACAGATGCCGCTGCTTGTTGGGCAGTGTCGCCTTGACGCGGATCGTGCCGGTGGTCTGGTCGATCTGGTTGTCGATGAGAGCCACCGTGCCCCGATCGAGTTCCTGCTGGTCATCACGCGACAGCGCACTCGCCTCAACCGCTCCCTGCGCGAGCGCGGCGCTCAGTTGTCCGAAGGCTTCCTCCGGGAGACTGAAGATGATCGAGATGGGCTCCAGCTGCGTCACCACCACCATGCCGGTGGTGGCGGCGGCGTGGACAATGTTGCCCGGGTCCACCAGGCGTATGCCGGTGCGCCCGTCGATGGGCGAGGTGATGGTCGTGTAGTCGAGCTGCGTGCGGGCGTTATCGATGGCGGCGTCATCACCCTTGATCTGCGCCGTCAGCTGCGCAATCAGTGCGCGTTGCGTATCGACGGTCTGCTTGCTCGCCAGATCCTCCGGTGCCAGCAGCGTGTAGCGCTCCATGTCCCGCTTCGCGTTCTCAAGCTGCGCGCGGTCCTTGTCGCGGGTGGCGATCGCAACCCCGAGCGCCGCCTGGTAGGGGCGCGGGTCGATCTGCACCAGCAACGCGCCCTTCTTGACCTCCTGTCCTTCCGTGAACGCGACCCTGTCGATCTGACCGTCCACGCGCGCGGTGACGGTCACCGTGTAGAAGGCCTGCACGGTGCCCAGGCCCTCCAGATATACCGGCACATCCTTGCGCTCAACGGTCGCCACATCCACCGGGATGGCCGGCGGCGCTTTGGCCGCCGGGGCGGACTTGTGGGCGAGCCAGTACCAGACGCCCAGTATGAGCAGCACGGTAACGGCGCCGGCAGCACGCCAGTGCGGCTGCCGCGCGGATGAATCGTAGTTCACGGCTGGCTCTCCTTTTGCTGCCAGCCGCCGCCGAGCGCCTGGTAGAGCGACACCAGGGCCTGGAGGTGCGCGTATTTCGCCTGCGCAAGGGCATCCCGGGCACTGAACAATGCAGTCTCCGTATTCAATAGTGTCAACACGTTGATCGTCCCGGCGTGCATCTGAGTCTGGGCAAAGTTGTAGGCGCGCTGCGCGGTTTGTGCCGCCTGCTGCTGCCGCTGCACGAGATCGCCGGTCTGCTGCAGGGCGATCAGTGAGTCCTCGACGTTCGCGAGCGCGGAGATGACAGCCTTGTGATAGTCGGCGAGCAGCTCCTCGTAGCGCGCCTTCGAGTACTGATATTGGCCGAGCAGCGCTCCGCCATGGAAGATCGGCTGCGTCAGGCCGGCGCCGATCGACCATACGCGGTTCGCCGGCGTCAGAAGGCCCGCGAGCGATGAGCTCTCGAAGCCGCCGCTGGCGGTGAGGGAGATCGTGGGGAAGAACGCGGCGCGCGCCTGCGCGATGTCCGCATTGGCGGAGATCAGCTGCTGCTCGGCCTCGGCGACGTCCGGCCGGCGCGTGAGAAGTTCGGAGGGCAGTCCGGCGCGCACCGGCGGCTCACTCAACCCATCGAGCGTGCCGTGCGTTACGTCGATGAGTTCCGGCGTGCTGCCGAGGAGGATCGCGAGCGCATCGAGATTCTGGCGCAGCTGCTGGCGCAGCGGCGGGATCGTGGCGTCGACCGTTGCGACCACGGTTTCCTGTTGTGCGACATCGAGCCCGGTGACGAGACCGGCGGTCTCCTCGAGCTGCAGCCCCTTCAGGGTCTTGGTGGCGTTGTCGAGGTTGGCGCTGGCAATGTCCAGCCGGTCGCGCAGCTCGAGCACCTCGAAGTAGGTGGTCGCCACCGCGGCCATGACGGTGAGCTCCACCGTCGTGCGGTCGTAGCGGCTCGCCTGAGCGGTCGCGGCCGCGGCGCGGTATGCGGCCTGGTTCTTGCCAAAGAAATCGAGCTGGTAGCTTGCGGAAGCGAGCGGGTTGAAGTCGTTGCCGATGACGAAGGGGCCGCCGCCCGTCACGGGCGCGCGTGCCCGGGTCGCTTCGGCGCCCACGTCCAGCTGCGGCAGCAGCGGCGCCCCGGCGATGCGCCGCTGCGCATCCGCCTCGTGAACGCGGGCTACGGCGGCGCGCAGGTCATCATTGGCACGCCGCGCTTGGTCTATGAAATCATCAAGATCGCTGGAGGCGAATCCACGCCACCAGTCGCTCTGCGGCCATTGCGGAGCGGACGGATCGCCCTGTGTGAGCCAGCTGTTGGGTGGCGGCACGTTCGGGCGGTGGTAGTACGGCCCGAGGCAGGCGCTGAGCCCCACAGCGGATAGGCAAGTCAAAAGGACGCGGGCAGGGCCGTGTCGCGCCCGCCCGCGTAGCACTGCCGTGCCGCGCTGCCGCTCCTCCATGGTCAAGCACACTAGTCCCGGTGAGGTTCCCCGGCGGTGGGCGAATGATTAAACTCTGTTAACCTTTTGCAAACATGCTGTCGCCGGATGCGGTTTGTGCGGTTGCCGCGCTGTTCATTGTGGCAATGGTGTGGCTGCGTACCCGCATGCACTACGCCGGCAAGGGTCGAACCGGCCGTTCGCTGACCCGCGCCGGTGCGAGCTATTTCACGGCTCTCGGGCTTGCGCTGCTGGCAGCCTGGTTATTCGCGCCGTACCTGGCGCGCCTGCTGGTGCCGAATGCTCCCGCCAATGCGCTGCTCCCACGGGTGGTGGGCTTTCTGCTCGTCTACTATCTATTCATACCGCTGCATCGCGCGCTGCAGGCGCGCGGCATGGCCGTGTTCCGCTGAAAGTCTGCCCTGCCCTAGATGGCGGCGAAGCTGCGGGCCGCCGCGCTCCAGGCGGGCGCGCGCTCGAGCGCCGCAGGGACGTCCTCGGGCGTTGCCACCACCTGCCACATCTGCAGATGGCGCGGATCCATGAAGCGCTCCTCGACCGCGCGTGCCAGCACCTCGAGCAGAGGCGTGTAGAAGTCGCGCGTATTCACCAGCACGATCGGGTTGAGGTACAGACCCAGCCGCTTGAGCGTGATGGCCTCGAGCAGCTCCTCGAGTGTGCCCGAGCCGCCCGGCAGTGCGATCGCCGCCTGGCTCAGGGTGAGCATCATGTGCTTGCGCGTGCGCAGATCCTCGACCAGCTGCAGCCGCGTCAGTCCCTTGTGGCCCCACTCCAGATCCGCCATGAATCGCGGTAGGATGCCGATGACGCGTCCGCCCTTGCCGAGGGCCCCGTCCGCCAGCGCGCCCATCGAGCCCGCCGCACCGCCGCCATACACGATCCCGAGGCCCTGCTCAGCGAGCACCTCGCCCAGGCGGTGCGCGGCGCTGCGATATTCCGGATGCGAGGTACGGCTCGAGGCGCAGTACACGCATACGGCCGGCTCGATGGCTTGCCCGCTAGACAAGGTCAGTGCTTGAGCTCTGGCGGGTGCGCCGAGCTCGGCGCGGCCGCCAGTTCGCTGGCCTGATTCACCCAGCCCTCACGCTCGATGCGACCCTCGATGCTTTCCTCGAGGGCCGCCAGCTGGCTGTCGACGTACTTCACATCCTCGGCCGACCACTGGGCGATCTGCCAGAAATAGAAGACACCCACCTTGTGCAGCGCACGTTCCAGCACCTTGGGCACGTCCCTGATCTGGGTCAGATCGTCCGGTTTGCCGTGCGCCGGGCGTGTCAGCAGATTGCGGCTGCCCGCGCGCACTGTGACCTTGCGCTGTGGCCGCTCCTCCAGGCGTGCCTGCAGTGCAGCGAGACGCTCGAGCACTTCAGTCAGGTTCACACCCCGCACCGCGCCGGTGAGCTCATCGAGGCGAGTCTGCAGGGGGAACAGCGCGTGTTCGATGGCTGTCAGGCGTTTGTCGATCGGCGAAAGATCGGCTGCAGGAAGCGGTTGCGGGATGGGGAGCGCGGCCACCGCATTCAGAACGGGACTGAGGTCGGTGGGCTGACTTTCCGGGATCCTGATGGAACGTATGGAGGCATCGAGCCCCGCCAGGCGCTCCTCGAAGCCGTGGCGCCAGGCGGCCCCCTCATCGCGCGAGCGCGTGTATTCCAGGGTGATGTCCTCGTAATGGCGACGGAACCACCAGTAGGCGAACAAGGCGCCCAAGACCACCGCCACCGCCAGCAACAGCAGAATCTTCGCCAGTAGAAAACCCATGTCCTCTCCTTACCCTTCCGCAGGCCGTCAGCCCGCTGAAGCGTGAAACTCGATGCGGCGGTTGCGCGCGCGACCACTCTCGGTCTGGTTGTCGGCGATGGGCCGTGCGGCACCGAGCCCCTGCGCGCGCAGGCGCTCGGCCGGGACGCCACGGGCGATGAGCGCATCGCGGACCGCTGCGGCACGCGCCTCGCTCAGGCTGCGATTGAACTCGTTGCGTCCGATGATATCGGTGTGGCCTTCTATGCGGATCATGCCCGGGCAGCCCTGCGCCGCGCGCGCCAGGCGATCGAGCAGCGGGGCGCTGGAAGTATCGATGGCGGCGCTGCCGCTCGCGAACAGGATCTGTTCTTTGGCCACCATCCCCTCGAGCGCGCGTTCGCACAGCTGGGCGGCAGCAAGCGGCGTCGCAGCGCCAAGCGGGGCGGGTGCGTGGAAGCGGCCGACGACGTTGACTGCGCAGATGCGCCGCCCGCTCCAGGTGGGACAGGTCGCACTGCGCGCCAGCGCCACAGCACGCTCGCCCGCAGCCGAGGCGGGCGCCTCGCCCGAGAGCGTGACGTTCTGACCCGAGACCGTAACGGCGGCCCAGCCCATCCCTGCGGCACTCAGCTGCGCGCCGATCTCGCTCTGTACGCCACTCTCGATGGCGCCGCGCGCAAAGGGTCCCGAGGCGATGATGAGGACGAGCGCAAGGGCGATGAGCGGCAGCAGACCGCGCCACATGAAGGGCCACGGGGCCGGGTCGCGCCACACGAGCAGATGTCGGTTCAGGACAGCAGCGGATGGCATGGCGAAATATTCTCCCGGACCGTCCTGCCGATGCATTCTGTAATATCAGCGATCCGAGCGTCCAGTCTGAAAGCGGGGAAGTCATGTCCGAACCAAAAGACGAATTCTTCAGCCGGCGTGAGTTCGTGGCGGCCTCCATGTCGACGGCAGCCCTGGGTGCGCTGCCGGCAATTGCACTGGCGGCCGCGCCCGAGGCACCCCCGGACAAGGCGGCGGTACTCACTCAGATTCCGAAGATGCACGCCGCCAACATCAAGCGCCTGCAGGCCTGGATCGCGCTGCCCTCGATCGCGGCGGAGAACCGCAACTATCCGCAGGGTCCGCAATATATGGCACAGCTCGCGCGCGCGGCCGGCTTCAGCGACGCGAAGCTCGTCCCGAGCTCCGGAAAACCCGGGGTATTCGGGCGAATCGACGCCGGTGCGCGCACCACCGTCGGCATCTACTTCATGTACGACGTGAAGCAGTTCGTGCCGGAGGAATGGAGTTCCCCGCCGCTCGAGGGCAGGCTCGTGCAGAAGGAGGGGCTTGGAACGGTGTGCATGGGGCGCGGGGCCGTCAATCAGAAAGGGCCGGAGAACTCGTTCCTGAGCGCACTGATGGCGTTCCAGGCGGCCGGCAAGAAGCTGCCCGTCAACCTTGTGTTGGTTTGCGAGGGTGAGGAGGAGATCGGTTCGCCGCATTTCGGCGAGGTGGTCAGGAGCCCCGAGATCAGCGCACAGCTTAAGAACTGCGTCGGGGTATTCATGCCCGAGGCCGGCCAGGACCGCGACGGAGGGGTGCAGGTCTCGCTCGGCGCCAAGGGCGTGGTGGAGCTCGAGCTCGTGTCAACGGGCGAGAAGTGGGGACGCGGTCCGAAACACGACATTCATTCGAGCCTCGAGGCGCAGGTGGACTCCCCCTCCTGGCACCTGGTGCAGGCGCTCAACACGCTCGTCGAGAAGGATGGCCACACCCCTGCGGTGGCAGGCTTTTTCGAGAAGGCGAAGCCTTTGACCGCGCAACAGAAGAAGATGATCGAGGCGCATGCGGCGAGTGCCTCGGAAGCGACCGCCAAGCAAACCTATGGGGTCGAACACTGGGTGCACGATGTGAGCTGGGTCGAGGCGCTGATGCTGCTGGAGTCGCGGCCGACCATCAACATCGAAGGACTGGTCGGCGGCTACACCGGGCCGGGCGGCAAGACGGTACTGCCGCATCGCGCGGTCGCAAAGATCGACATGCGCCTGGTACCGGACATGACTGCCGCCGACACGCTCGCGAAACTCAAGGCGCACCTGGCCAAGCACGGCTTCGGTGATATCGAGGTCAACATGAGCGGCGGCTATGATCCGACCCAGACCGATCCGAGCAGCCGCCTGATCCAGACGCAGCTCACCACCTATCGCGCGCTCGGCGCCGATCCGCAGCTGTGGCCGCGTTCGGCCGGGTCGTGGCCGGGTTATGTGTTTACCGATGCGCCGCTCAGCCTCGCGGCCGGCCACTTCGGCATGGGGCATGGCACCGGCGCGCACGCGCCGGATGAGTACTACCTGATCGAGTCGACCAATCCGAAGGTGCAGGGGCTCGATGGGGCCGTGGCCTCGTTCGTCGAGTATCTGTACGCGCTAAGCTGAACCGGGGTGCGTTTGCCGACGCAGCGCGGGCCCGAATAGAATCGGGCCTTCAGGCGGGTGTAGTTCAATGGTAGAACTGCAGCTTCCCAAGCTGCTAACGTGGGTTCGATTCCCATCACCCGCTCCAAATCTCTTTCGGTTGCGTCGGACCGGCCCGCAGCTAAAGCTTCGGGCTTCCATGCTGCAAGACCGAGACGTTCCGCGCCCGGGTGGTGTATCCCGCCCATGAGGCAGCGCGGCCGGCTCGATAGACGATCGATCACCAACACTCGCAGGCATGCCTGGGGCGTTATCTCGTCTCGATCGTTGGATCCATCGCCGAGACCTTTTACGCGCTCAGCTGAGCCCCGATGCGCCCAAGTGAGCCGAAGCGCTCACCGCCGTTTCGCGACAGGCCGATAAAATCGGGCCATCCGCAGGCCGGCCTCGTTCAAGGGTGGAACTCAAGCTTTCCAGACAAGGTGGGTCCGTACTGTTCGGTTCGTCCGACGGCACAAGTTCGTTCAGAAACGGACGGATGGGCAGCGATATGTTGCGTGCCAGCAACGCCAGGAATCGTCCAGGAACTTTGTATCACCAGAGATTTTGACTATGCTACCGCATCGCAACTCTTACATGAGCGGGCGGCGGGTGCGGCTTCGGACTCTATTTTTAAGCGCTCCGAGGGGGATTTTCGAGCGGCCGGGGAGCCAGGTCGTCTTTCGTCGCTCCCGGCGAAACGCGAACCCGGACCGAGGGCACTGACGCAATCGCTGCGCTGACGCAACACGGCTCACAAAAAGTAAAGTATCGGGGAGAAGATGATGGAAACGAATTCAAACGCGAAGCGCGTCCGCAGCCCATTGCTGGCAGCCCTCGCGGGCACCGCCGCGGCAGCGGCTGTCCTGTTCGCAGCGCCCGTGAGTGCTCAGGAGCAGCAGGGATCTTCATCTAGCAGCCAGGTGCAGGAGGTGGTGGTCACCGGATCTCTGATCAAGCGCACCGATATCGAAACGCCGAGCCCGGTGCAGGTCATCAGTGATGAAGATCTTAAGAACAGCGGCTTCAACAATGTGTCGGACGTGCTGCGCAACCTCTCCGCCAATGGCCAGGGAACGCTCAGTCAGGGCTTCGGACAGGCGTTCGCCTCCGGTGGCAACGGTATTGCGCTGCGCGGTCTGACCGTGGGCGACACGCTCACCCTCATCGACGGCGAGCGCATGGTCGCCTACCCGCTGAGCGACGACGGCGAGCGCAGTTTTGTTGATATCAGCGCGATTCCTTTCAACGTGATCGAGAGCGTCGAGGTGCTAAAGGACGGCGCATCGGCGTTGTACGGCGCCGATGCAATTGCCGGTGTGGTCAACATCAAGTTGAGGCAGACCTACGTCGGCGCGGAGGTCACGGCTGAATACGGCGCGACCCAGCACTGGGACGGCAACACCATGCACGGGGCCGCAATCATCGGCTGGGGCGATCTGAACAACGATGGCTACAACATCTATGCGGCGCTCGACTTTCATCGTCAGCAGCTGATCTGGGGCACCAGTCGCACCGGGTTGTGGACCAATCTCAACTGGAGCGGATTTCCCGGCGGCGTAAACACGACGCCCGGCGTCATCGGCTCTCAGGGTCTCGCCCTCACCGACAGCGCGACCGGCTATCTGCTCAATCCCAATCCGGCCAACGGCTTGCCGGCAGAGACCTTCCTGCCAGGCTGCACGGCGGCTTCGCAGGCCGCGGGTAAGTGCACGTTCAGCTTCCCCGGCCAGATTCAGCCGCCGACCGAGCAGACGAACTTCCTGACCAAGATGACGAAGGCGCTCGCCGCTGACTGGAAGCTGACCGTCACCGCGTCGCTGTTCGACAGCGTCGCACAGGAGACTGCGCCACCCACCGAGCCGGCTTTCGGCCACCTGCTGCAGCAGACGGGCGCAGAAAACGGGGTGCTGCCGCTCATT
>DATBYD010000042.1:0-34578 GCA_036513855.1 Steroidobacteraceae bacterium
CCGACTCCGTGGGTCAAGCCGTACGAGCGCGAGCATCTGGCCGATCCGATCATGTCCTTCAATCGCGATCCGGTCTCGAGCATCTACCTTCAGCACGTGCTCGAAACGCGCGAGGGTGCTCACGGCGCCACCGGCGCCGTCGGCGGCGGCTGCGGATGCAACTGAGCGGCGGGGCGCGCAAGGCGCGCACGCACTCGGGGCCGGTCTTGAGTCCCTTTACGCGCACGCTGCTGGCGCTGGCGGTGATCACCGCGCCGGCGCTCGGCGGGGTGCTGCCCGACGACCGCGCCGATGTCATGTGGCACGACTACGACGGCGGCGACATCACCGTGTCCGGGCCCGAGGTGCTGGTGCGCAAGAAGGTCGGCGACAACCTGTCCCTGTCGGCCGGCTACTACGAGGACATGATCTCGAGCGCCTCGATCGATGTAAAGCTGTCGGCGAGCCCGTACCACGAAGTGCGCAAGCAGGAAAACTACGGGGTGGACTACCTGAACGGCAAGACCACCTACAGCGCCGGCTACATCCACAGCCGCGAGCCGGACTACATTGCCGACACGACCTACTACTCGGTCAGCCAGGACATGTTCGGCGATCTGACGACGGTGACGATGGGCTATCGGCGCGGCTGGGACCAGATATTCCGCGATATCAAGACACCCGACGGCACCATCGAGAACGATCCGACCTTCCATCAGCGCGCCGATCATTGGGGCTACTCGCTGTCGCTGAGCCAGATCCTCACCCGCAACCTCATCGCGAACTTCAACTACGAGCTGCTCACCGACCAGGGCTATCTCGCCAATCCCTACCGCAAGATCCGTTACCTGTCGCCAGGGGTCGGCGAAGGATTCACGCTCGCCGATCAGGTGTACCCCAACACGCGTACTAGCAACGCAGCCTCGCTGCAGCTGAAATACTACCTGCCGTGGCGTGCAGCGCTCAGCGCCAGTTACCGCTTCTTCCGCGACACCTGGGGCATCGTCGCCAACACCGAAGAGCTCGACTACACGCTACCGGCGTGGAAGCACTGGATCTTCGAGGGCAGCCTGCGCTACTACGAGCAGAGCCACGCCGACTTCTACAGCGACCTGTTCCCGCGTGCCGACTACCAGAACTTCATGGCCCGCGATCGCGAGCTCGCCGCCTTCCACAGCTACACCGTCGGCGCCGGCGCCTCGTACGAGTTCCCGAAAGTGGGGTTCATCAGCCGCAGCCAGGCGAGCGTTAGGGTCGATCACCTGCTGATCGACTACAGCGACTTCCGCGACGCATTGCTGGCCGGGCAGTACGGCGCGGGCAACGAGCCGCTCTACAAGCTGAACGCGAACATCTTCCAGGTATTCTTCTCGATCTGGTACTGAACCTGCGCTGAATTGCCCAAAGTGCGCGCGAGCGCGTGTCTACCTGCTTCTCGCGCGCGAGTGAGTTAAGCTTCCCGTCCAGTCGCAAGGCTCGTTTGCCGCCAAGCTGTCGGTAGGCGGCGACAGTTTTCCAATGAAGGGGATGTTCTCATGCGTATCCGCACTTCCGTCTACACATTGCTGGCTGGCATTGCCCTGGCTGGCGGCGCCGCGGGCGCCCACGCCCAGGCCCGTGAGGAAGGACGCCTGCTCACCGCGAGCGAGGTGCTCACGGAGCTGCGCGACGCGCGCGACCAGGCGATCCCGGAGCGGCTGCTCGAGCGTGCCTACGGCATCGCGGTCATCCCCGATCTCACCAAGGCGGCCTTCTTCCTCGGTGGTCGCCGCGGCCACGGCGTGCTGGTGGTGCGTGACAAGCAGGGCCGCTTCAGCGACCCGATATTCGTCACCATGACCGGCGGCAGCTTCGGCTGGCAATGGGGTGTGCAATCGGCAGACATCGTGCTGGTGTTCACCACCCCCAAGGGGGTCGAGGGCATCAACGGCGGCAAGGTGACCCTCGGGGCGGACGCCTCGGTCGCCGCGGGCCCGGTCGGCCGTCAGGCCTCGGCCGCCACGGACACCAGCTTCAAGGCCGAGGTCTACTCCTATTCGCGCAGCCGCGGCGTGTTCGCCGGTCTTGCGCTCGATGGCACGGCCATCACCATCGACGATGAGGCGAACGCGGCCTTCTACAAAAAGCCCGGTGTCGCCTCCGCGGACATCCTGGCTGGCAGCGTGACGAGCGACGATGATGCGCTGCGGCGTTTCATGGGGGCGGTCGCCACCAGCACGGGCACGCAGCGCTCCGCATCCGCCGCGGGCAGCGCCCCGCCCGCCGCCGGTGCCGCCGCGGCGACGACGCCTGCACCGGCAGCACCACCGGCAGCCCCGGCGCAGACCTTCCCGCTGTCCGATCAGCAGCCCGGGCAGGAACCCAAGTAGCAGCCTCTCGCCTCTAGCGGCCCTCGGATGCCGGCCCGGCCGGCACCGCGGCGCGCGCGCCCTCCGGCGGCCCCGCAAGCTTGCGCCTGAATTCCCGCATCAGCAGAGCCAGGCTCGTGAGGCACTGCAGCGCCACCGTCGCCACCGACACGTACCACAGCTGCGTGAGCGCGAAATCCGGCTGGCGGGACAACAGCACCGCCGGAACGACGAAGGTGATGAGCCGGGAGGCCGAGCTCAGCAGCGACGGCCAGGTATTGCCGAGCGCCTGGAAGGCGCCCGAGCAGGTGAAGATGAGCCCGGTGGCCACGAAGTTCCAGGAAATGATGCGCAGGTAGGTCGCCCCGACGCGGACCACCTCGGGCTCGCGGGTGAACCCGTCGATGAACCACTGCGGGCGCCACTGGCACGCGAGGGTCAGCACGAGCATCAGCACGGAGCTGACGATCGCCGCCGCGCGGAAGGTCTCGCGCACGCGTGCATGCTGACCGGCACCGAAGTTCTGCCCGGCCACCGGCGCGACCGCGAACGCCACCGCCATGACCGGCAGGAACAAGGCCTGCATGACCCGGCCGCCGATCCCAAATCCGGCCTGGGCCGACGGGCCGAAACCCCGGATCGCCCAATAAACGACGCCCAGGATCAGGAACATCATGAAGAATTCCCCGCCGGCCGGCAGCCCGACGTTGAGGATGCGCCCGATGAGGCCCCAGCGCGGCGCCCACAGCGCAGGCTGCAGCCCCACGTAGTGCTCCAGGCGCACGAAGTAGATCCACAGCAGCACGACGCCGAAGGCGACCGAGATGCTGCTCGCCAGCCCCGCGCCCGCCGTGCCCATGGCGTGGTGCGTGCCCCAGCCGCTGATCAGAACCGGCGCGAGGATGGTATTCAGGATCACCGTCAGCATCTGCACCAGCATGGTCGGTTTCACGATCCCGGTGCCGCGCAAGGCCGAACTCATCGCCACCAGTGCGAACTGCAGGGCCAGACCTGGGGTATACCAGTAGAGGTAGGCGATGCCGGCCGCCGCCGCGGACGGGTCGGCCGCAATCGAGCGCACGTAGGTGCCGCTCAGGGCGAAGCCGGCCAGCAGGGTCAGCACGCCACACACGGCGGACAGCAACACCGACTGGTTGAAAATCAGATTCGCGGCCGGCTGGTCCTTGCGGCCGGCGGCGTGCGAGACCAGCGCCACGGTGCCGACACCGAGCATCTGCGTCAGCGCCAGGATCACGAAGCCTGCGGTACCGGCGCTCGAGACGCCGGCGATCGCGGCATCCCCCAGACGGGACACGAAGTAAAGATCCACCAGCAGATAGAGCACCTGGAACAGCATGCCGATGAAGATCGGCACCGCCATCGCCACCAGCAACCGCGGGATTGGACCCTGTGTCAGGTCTTTCATGAGTCGATCAGCCTTGGGCTTTGCCCCACACGCGCCAGTCGCGCTCGAGTGCCTGCGCCATTTTACGTGCCGCCTTGGCAAGCCAGGGGCCCTTTCTCTTCGCCAGATCGGCCAGGATGCGCTTGCGCTGCTTGGGCGTGCCGAGGTGCATGTTGGCGGTATCCCACCCCATCATCCACAGCAGGCGGTTCTCATCGTGGCCGCGCGGCAGGCTGGCCAGCTCGATGCGGCTGCAGTCGGGAGCGAGCCGCCGCACCAGCCACTCGCCATGCACGTGCAGGAAGGGATCCGGCACGCGCACCGCGCAGTCGATGAGTTCGGCGTAGCGCGTCGGCAACAGGCGCTCGTTGCGCGCCCACAGCCACGCCGAGGGAGCCAGCGGCTTGGCTTCGCGCGCGATCATGCCGCCGTGCCAGTTGGCCAGCGCCACCAGGCGCTGTCTGCCGAGGCTGCCGGCACCGGCCACGCGGTGCACGATGCGCACGTCGAGCCCGCGCGAGGGCATGGCCGCCTGCAGCAGGCGACGCGCGCGCGGCGCGGCGCGCGCAGAAACGGTGCGCAGCGCGCGCATGCGGTCCCAGAAGGGGCGCTGATCCTTCAGGCGCACGATCGCCAGATCGCGCAGCCAGCGGTAGCGTTCGGCGAGCACCGCCGCCCCTCCTCCATCGCGCAGACCCTGCGTATAGCCTTCGACAATCGACTCGCAGGCGCCGCGCGAGGAGAGCGTCAGGCGCGACTCCAAGCTTGCGAGCAGCGCGCTGGTGGCCAGGCGCACCAAGTCCTGCGCGTAGGGCAGCGTTACGACCTCATCGAAATCGTTGACGCCCCAGATCAGCCGTCCTTCCGCGTCGCGCCAGGTGCCGAAATTCTCGACGTGCAGGTCGCCTACCGCCAGCACCGCAGGCGCCCCGGCCAGCTCCGGGCAAACCTCCGGCCATTGCTGCGCCCAGCGGTAGAACGTCGCGCGCATAAAAGAGAACACATCGGCGGCCATCAGCCGATGCTTCAGATCAAGATCCGCGCGCAGCAAAGGCACGCAGCGTGCCAGCCAGCGTTCGTACCTTCGGGTAGCCTCGAGGATGTCCATGGATCCCGACAGCGGGCCGTCGGCGTGCCGGCGCGCGCACAGGCGCTAACCGGCACGCGGGCCCTATGGCTCAGAAGCGCTGCGCGAACTTGATACCGATGGTTCGCGGTTGCGCGGGCAGGATGTACACCTGATTGTCGTTTAGCGGGTTGGTTTGCGTGAAGCGTGACAGCTGGGCACGCTTGTCGGTCGCGTTGCTCACGAACAGCTGAATGCTCGTGCCATTGCGGTCGAAGCCGCCCGCCAGGTCGAGCAGTCCGTAGGCCGGCTGCATGCCCACGATCTGCACGATCGGCACGGTCAGGACTGGTGCGGTCTGGGTCTGGTAGACGAATGCCGCCTGGGCAAAGGGTGACCACTCGCTGATAGCGCCCCAGGTGTAGCGCGCGATCAGCGAGCCTTTAAACTTGGGCACCACGGGCAGATTGGTCCCGGCCGGCGCGAGCGGCCCGACCCACTGGCCGCCCGGCAGGAACGGCGAATTGGCCGTGACCAGGTTCGGACAGTTGGTCACGCCCGAGACCCCGCAGTAATTCTGGGTGAGTACGGGATCGAGGAGGGTCAGGTTGCTGCTGAGCAGAAGGTGATCGGTCGCCGCCCATTCGAGCTCGTTCTCCAGTCCCTTGATGCGCGCATCACCGCCGTTCGCAATGGCCGTGATGCTGGGAGGCACCAGGAAGGAGAACTGGAAGTTCTTCCAGTCTTCCCAGAACAGCGCGACATTCCAGCGCAGGCGATGGTTCATCCACTGCGTCTTCCAGCCCACTTCGTAGTTGGTCAGATAATCTGCCGTGTACGGCGGCGCGCCGCTGACCCGGTTCACGCCACCGGGCCGAAAGCCCTTTGAATACGTGGCATATACCAACTTGTCAGGCGCGATCTTGTAGGTCAGGTTGACCCTCGGAACGTTTCCCGAGTCGCTCACGTCGGTGTTGAGGTCGGAACAGGGGGCGAACTTAGTCGTCGCCGGACCGGTACAGACGGTACCCCCGTAGTTGGTGGAGTATCCGAAGAAGCCCTGCAGCGAATTGTCGTACTTGTAGTGGCGCAGACCCCCGGTCAGCTGCAGCTGCGAGGTGATGTCCCAGCTCACCTGCGCGAATGCCGCCTGATCGCGGTCGACCCGCTGTTCGTCGGTCAGCCAGATCGCGTTGGGGAAACCGGGGATCGACAGGTCGGTCGCAAAACCGTTGGGATTGCCGGGTGGGCTGTAGACGCTGGTGTAGCCGTAGCCGGGCATCGTGTACAGCTGCCAGATGTTGTGCAGCTGGCGCTGGATGAAGAGGCCGACGGTCGCCTTGACCGGCTCGTCTGCGGGCGTGCTCACGCGCAGCTCGTGGCTCCACTTCTCGAAGTAGCCCGCTCCGATGACGAACTCCTGCGGCATGATCGGCAGGCCGTTGTTGCCGACCCAGTTGGCCCCCGAGCCGTTGACCCGGTCGTAGAATTCCGAGTAGTCACTGTAATCGGCGACCGTGTGCGAGGTACGCTTCATGTAGCCATCCGCGTACACGATGTCGAAGTTGTTGACCTTGCCTTCGACGGTCAGCGCGGCCTGGTACCAGGAATCGTCCGAGTTCTCAGGTCCAAAGTGCGCCAGCTGCAGGTCGCCGACGCCGGGGTCGTAACCGAAGAAGCCTTCGGTCGAAAGATCCTGCGCCATGATGGACGGCGTCACGGTCCAGTTCTCGCCCAGATCAACCTTCAGCGCCCCGCGGCCTCCCTTGGTGTCGACCGTGTTGTAATCGCTCCTCACCCAGGGAGCATTGGTGATGGCACCGGCCCCGATCACCCCCACCGTCGGGCAGGAGAGCGGCTGGGGGGTCTGACCGGCCCAGGTGGGGAAGGTGCGCACGCCGTTGACGATGCACGCGCTGGTGTTCGTCCCGGCCACATTGCTGATGTATCCGGCGTCGTGTTCGTCCCAGCCGACGAGGCGGACGGCAGCGAATGAGGACAGCGGGATATTGACGAAGCCTTCGGCTTCCCAGCCGGTGCCGCCGTGGTCCACCCGGTTGCCCTGCACATCGTAGCCGGCGGAGAACTTGGTCGGGTCGGGCTTGTTGCTGATGATGCGCACCGTCCCGGACTCGGAACTCGCGCCGAACAGAGTGCCCTGGGGTCCCTCCAGCACTTCGATGCGCTGGATGTCGTAGATGTGAACGTCGACCGTGCCGTCGATGGTGGTGACCGGCTGCTCATCGAGATAAACGCCAACGCTCGGCTGCGAGCCTGAGTGGTTGCCGTCTCCGCCGCTGACGACACCGCGGATATAGATGTGTGAGCTGCCCGGCTCACCGTTGCCGCCCTCGCCCTGGCCGCGCACGTAGGAAATGCTCGGGGAGAACTTCACGTAGTCATCTAGATTGACGATGCCGAGCTGGTCGAGCTTCTGGCTGTCGAACACCTGTACGCTGATCGGCACGTCCTGCAGGTTCTCGACCCGCTTCTGCGCCGTGACGACGACCTCCTGCAGCCCACCGGCTTCCCCGGTGTCGGCCTGGTCCGCCGCATACGCCCCGGGCATTGCCGCCAGTAGCGTGGCCGCAACAGGCACGCTCCTGCGCAAAACCGTCTGATCGCTGAGACCCTGTTCGCGCGCTAATTTACGTCGTCGGCTACGTGTCATCGCTGCCCCTGTTCTTGGAAATGGTTGTGGTAATCCCGCAGCTCTCCCCCGCGCACAAGCCTACGCGAAGGGAATCGATTCTCAAAGTGGGCGCACGGGGCGAGAGGCCTCGCCAGTTAGAGAGATGGGCTTTGAAGCGCCGATGCGGCAGATTGCAAGCGCGCCCGAAGGGGTTGGGCGCGTGCCGACAGGAGCCATTCGTTGAGCGAAACCGCCACTCTACCGCGCAGCGCCGCTGCCGCCGGCGGCACGGCCATCGGCATCCTCGCCGCCATCAGTTTCTGCCACATGCTCAACGACATGATGCAGTCGCTGCTGCCGGCGCTGTATCCGATGCTGAAGAGCTCCTACCGGCTGAGCTTCGGGCAGATTGGTCTGCTGACGTTCACCTTCCAGTTCACCGCCTCGTTGCTGCAGCCCCTGATCGGGGCGATGGCGGACAAGAGCCCGCGGCCCTATTCGCTGGCCGCCGGCATGGGCTTCACGCTGGTGGGACTGGTGCTGCTCGCCTATGCCGGCAGTTACGCGCTGCTCTTGGTGGCGGCGGCGCTCATCGGCACCGGCTCCTCGGTGTTCCATCCGGAGTCCTCACGTGTCGCGCGCATGGCCTCGGGAGGCCGGCACGGTCTGGCCCAGTCGGTCTTCCAGGTCGGCGGAAACTTTGGCTCCGCGACCGGCCCGCTGCTGGCCGCGTTCATCGTGCTGCCCCGCGGCCAGTCGAGCGTCGCCTGGTTTTCAGCCGTGGCGCTGTTGGGAATGTTCGTCCTCTTCAACGTCGGGCACTGGTACAAGGCGCATGGGATTTCACGCCTGGCGCGCGCTTCCGGCACGCACCTTGACGCGCCGCCTCGCCACGTGAAGCTCGGGATCAGCGTGCTCCTCGCCCTCATCTTCTCAAAGTACTTCTATCTTGCGAGCATCACGAGCTACTACACGTTCTATCTCATCGAGCACTTCCACGTCTCGGTGCGCAGCTCGCAGCTGCACCTGTTTCTGTTCCTCGCCTCAGCCGCGGTCGGCGGCATGGCCGGTGGCCCGCTGGGCGATCGCCTGGGCAGCAAGTACATCATCTGGGTCTCGATCCTGGGCGTGTTGCCCTTCACTTTGCTGTTGCCGCACGCCAATCTCTTCTGGACCACCCTGCTCACCGTGCCGATCGGCCTGATACTCGCTTCGGCCTTCCCGGCAATCGTGGTGTACGCGCAGGATCTGCTGCCCGGACGCACCGGCATGGTGGCGGGACTGTTCTTCGGCCTGGCTTTTGGCATGGGCAGCGTCGGCGCCGCGGTGCTGGGCAAGCTCGCCGATCACATCGGCCTCAGCGCCGTCTACCAGATCTGTGCTTTCCTGCCACTGATCGGCCTGCTGGCAGGATTTCTCCCCGACCTTCACAAGAATCGCCTCCCGCGCGCGGCCTAATGAGAAGCAACCGTGAAACTGCTGCTGCGGTGCCTGCGTTCCTGGAGTGGCTGCGCGGGGCCCGGCCGGGCGAGCGGGCCCCGCACGTGCAGCGACCGACTTAAGGCTGCGTGAGGCGGCGCAGATCCTTGCCCAGCTGCTCGCCGCTGACCAGGGTGTCGAGGTAGCTGAACGTGCCTGACTCCTTCACCTCGCGAGCCGCAGCGAGCAGTCCTGTGATCGCGGCACGGTAGAGCGTCGTCGACAGGCTGATGCGCTTGACCCCGGCGGCGCTCAGTTCAGCGACCGAGAAGGACTTGCCAGGGATCCCGACCATGAAGTTGAACGGCTTGGTGAGGGCGGCGCACACCGTGCGCACGGCCGCAAGATCGGGCAGACCCGGCGCAAACAGCACATCCGCGCCGGCGCGCTCGAACGCCTGCAGGCGGCGCACGGTGTCGTCGAGGTCCGCTCGCCCGTTGACAAAATTCTCGGCGCGCGCGGTCAGCGTGAAGGGAAATGACAGGCGCCGCGCCGCGGCGACGCCAGCCGCGACGCGCTCGACCGCATGTTCCAGGGAGTAGATGGGCGTGCGCTCATCCGCGCGCGAGTCCTCGATCGATCCTCCCACCAGGCCGGCGGCACCGGCCAGCCGTATCGTCTCCGCCACGCTCTCCGGGGAATCCCCGAATCCGTTCTCCAGATCGGCCGACACCGGCACCGGGCTGAGCCTGGCGATCAAGCCGCCGTGCTCGAGCGCCTGCGCGCGCGTAATCCCGCCATCGAGCCCACCCAGCGTCGCCGCGCACGCGGCGCTCGAGGTCGCGAGCGCCTTGAAGCCCAGTCCCACCATGACGGCGGCGGATCCCCCGTCCCAGACGTTGGCAATGACGAAGGCGCCGGCGGCCTCGTGGAGCGCGCGGAAGCGCACCGCCAGATCATGTTGGTTCTGCATGGTTCATCCTCGCTGCCCGGGAATTTCAGTGTGGCACAATTCGCGGGTCGCGGGCTTGCGGACCCATCCATGATCCATCTGCGCACAGCGCTTGGCGGCGCCCTGCTCGCCGCAATCCTCTTCACCGCAACGGCCGCGGCGGCGCCGCTCAATTGCCCGAAGAGCCCGGCCGCGCCGGCGGCCATGACCCGCCTGCGCGCGGCGATGGCGCAGGGACGCTTCATCGCCTACCCGCCGACCTCTCTGAAGGTGGTGAACGCTCAGGTGACCCCGGCCGATCCGGCCGGCATCCGTGCCGATCTGACCGTGCTGCGCGAGCGCTTCGATGGGCTCATCACCTACGATGCCGTGCACGGCGCCGAGCAGATCGCGCCGATCGCGGCGGCATTGAAATTCCGCGCGCTCATCATCGGGGTATGGAATCCGGCCGATGACGCGCAGCTCGAGGCAGCCCTTGCGGCCGCGCGGCGCTTTCCCGATCTGGTGGTCGGAATATCGCTCGGCAACGAAACGCTGTTCGCCCATCGGACCGATGTCGCAGGACTCACCGCCCTCATCGCGCGGGCGCGCGCTCGCGCACCCGGCACCGCCTTCACCACGACCGAGCCCTTCCACATCTACTACGACCCGGCCGCCGCGCCCCTGCTCGCACAGCTCGACTTCCTGCTGGTCAACGTGCACCCGATCTTCCAGCCCTGGTTCAAGGATGCCCCGGACCGCAACGCTGCGCAGTTCGTCGTCAACGTGCTCGCAAGACTCGCACCCCTCGCCTGCGGCCCGCTGCTGGTGAAGGAGACCGGCGAACCGACCGCCCCGGCGGAGGCGGGATTCAGCGAGGCGCGCCAGGCGTCCTTCTACCGGGAGCTGCGCCGGCAGCTTCCGCCAGCGCCGGGACGCGCTTTCGCCTATTTCGCGGCGTTCGATCTGCCCTGGCGTGCCTACGATGGCGGGCCGGTACCGGGCTCGCATCCGGAGGAAGCGCACTGGGGCCTCTACGATGCACAGCGACGGCCGAAGGCCGCCGCTCGCGAGCTGCCAGCGTTGGCAGGCAGCCACTAGGGAACGCCGCCTGGGCTCGCCGTTGTGGGGAATTCCAGGCCATTACGCGCTCACTTCACCGCCATTTCGACTTTCACCTTGTCGCCTGATTCGGGCTTCGGCGCCGCATTGGCGATGAAGACGCGCGCAGCGTCGATCTGGCTCCCGGACAGGAGCGCATCCTGGATCGCCTGCGCACGCGCCTTGCCCAGGGCCTGAAGATCCGCATCCGTCACCTGGATGTGATCGATGAGCGCGGCGTTGAGGTCCGCAATCGCCGGCTCATAGGGCGCCTCCTTGCCCTTGGCCTGCTGCACGGCGACCACCGTCGGCGGAAGCGGCGTGTTCTTGCCCAGATCCTGCTGGTACTGATCGAGGAGGAGTCTGAAGTGCTTCTGCGGGTCGGCGAGCGCCGTCTCCCCGGCGCTGTCGGGATGCTTCTTCCCCTCGCGGCTCTCATTCTCGCGCGCCAGCAGCTGCTCGCGCAGCCGCGTGGCCGCCAGCTGCGGCCGGTCAATGCTGGCGGAGTACGCCATCGGCACGTCCAGTTTGAGCTGCGGCCTCTCCTTGAGAGCTTTGGCAATGGAGCTGAGCTGATCCGTCGCCGCTTTGTCGAGTTCGGCGCTGCCGGCGCTGAACTGGACGATGTTCATGTTCTCTGCGCCGCCGAACAGGTGCCCGAGCAGCGCAAAGGGTGCGGTGGCGGCCTTGACGATCAGGTTGACGAAGATCTTCCAGATGATCGGCCCGATGCGAAAGGTCGGGTCATCGAGCGATCCGCCCATCGGCAGGTCAAGATCGATGACGCCGTTACGGTCCCGCAGCAGCGCCACCGCGAGTCTCAGCGGCAGATGCGTCGCGTCGGGGCTTTTCACCTCATCACCCAGTTCGAGCTGGTCGACCACGAAGTGCTGCTTGGCCTCGAGCTTGCGCTGATCGATCTTGTAGGAGACATCCACCGACAGCTTGCCCTTTTCGATCGGGTAACCCGTGAAGTGATCGGAATAAGGATTCACGATCGTCAGATCGAGATCCTTGAAGCTCATGGTCACGTCCGTGTACAGCGCCGCCGAGAGCACATTGATGCTCCCGCCGATATGCACCGGCGAGTAGCGCTCCACCTGGCCGTTGAGCTCGACCTTGGCACGCGAACGCGGATCGGATGACAGCCCGGTCACCGTGCCACTGAGCGACTGCATGCCTACCGAGAAGCTCGGCTTGATCCAAAGGTCGGTGTAGTTGGCGGAAGCATTCACTACCTTCACCGTGCCGATCGACATCGGGAACGGTGTGGCAGGAGCCGCCGGCGGCGGTGCGCCCTGGGCTGCGCCGCCGGGCTTCTTGCCGGCAGGCGTCGCGCCCGTCCTGGCCCCATCGGCCTTGCGGCTAGTCGCGTCCGGCTGCGCTGTCGCAGCCTTCGGGGTGGCCCCGGGAGCGGTGAGAATGGCGGTGACGTTCACGGTCCGATCCGGCGCAATGATGGCGCGCACGTACGGCTCGAGCGCCGTGATGCTGCCGATGCGAAGGTTCGCCGGCTGGGACTGGTAGCGGATATCCGCAACCTTGAGGTCCCGCCACCTGATGAAATCTTGCTTGAGCGCATTGTCGACCGTGCGCAGGTCCGCAACCTGCGTGTCGCCCTTGACGGTGAGCGCACCGTCCGCGCCACGCTCGATGTCGAGCTTGGCGCCGAACGCACCCTTCAACAGCGTCATGGAGGTGTACTGCCCGATATACGGCTGCAGCATCGTAAGTCCGAGGTTCGAGCACTCCAGGTGCGCACTCGCAGCGCCGGAGCGCGCCGTGAGCTTCGCGCGTGCGGCGATCTTGCCGGAGGCATTGACCGTCGAGTCGAGCGTGATGTCGAGCGTATCGTCGGGCGAGGTGTTGAATCCGCCGACATGGATGTTGAGCGGACTCAGCAGCAGCGCCACGGCAGGCTTCACCCGGCGATCCTCCGCCGACACCTTGAAGCCGGTGAGCGCGATATCCGGTGCCGACACCAGCCAGGCGGACGCCCCCGCCTCCGCGCCTGCCGCCGCAGGCGCCGGCGCGGGGGCCGTTGCCACACCCGCCGCGGCGGGCGCGCCCGGCGGGGAAATCAGCTCGAGGAGATTCGCCCTGCCCTCCTCGCCCATCCATGCCTTGATGTCGCCGCCGGACAGCTGCACTTTCGCAACATTCACCGAGTGCTTGTTCAGGTCGACCCGCGTTTCATCGACCTCAATGCGCGCCACCTCGAGGTAATCCTGCGCGCCACCCCTGGGTTTGATACCAAGATCCGACCCGGCGAGGTTATGCACGGTGAGGTTCAGTCCCAGCGGGCCGCCGCCGCTGGCAAGATCGTAGTCGCCCTTGATGTTGATGACGCCCGAGCCGAGCTCGAACGGCACGCTGTCGCGCAGGTAACTCCACACGGTGCGCGCCTTGAGATCGGCGATCTCGAACACCCCGTGCGAGGAGAGCGGGTCGAGCCGCAGGGTGCCGCTCCAGATGAGCCGCTCTCCCTCAGGGGAAGCCGCGTTCAGTGCATAGTCATTGCCGGTGTTCGCGCGGGTGCTGAAGTCGCGCAGCTCGAAGGCGATGGGCTTGAACTCGGCGCGAAACGGCGTGACGCGCGTGCGGTCCTCGAAAGTCGCGGTGCCTGACAGCACCGCGAAGCGCCCGATGAACAGGCGCATCGGAGCGGACTTCTGCGGCGGCGCCTGGGCGGGTGCGGCCGGGAACCCCTTGCCAAGATCGGCCAGATTCAGCGCGCCCCCTGGCCGCAGCACCGTGCGCACATAGGGCTGCTCGAGGAGAATCTCGCTGAAGCTCGGACCCAGGCGCCACAGGCTCGCCAGCTGCAGGGCCACGTGCAGCCGTTCGAACGAGAGCATGGTCTGCCCGTCGGCATCCGGCAGCGCGAGATGGCTCACATCGAGGCTGAGAGTGAAGGGATTGAAGTGAATATCCCCGATTGTGAGGGTGCGAGCGTAGTGGGTACGTACGAACTCCGTCGCACCCTTGCGGGCGAAGTACGGCACGGCGAGAAAGCCGGCGGCCGCATACGCGCCGACCATGACGGCGAAGATGGCGAGCCCGATAATGTAGCGTCGATACCGGCCCACGAACCGCGCTCCGTTTTCTTATGCGGCTATCCTGCACGTGCCGCGCAAAGGATGGCAACTAAACCGGCTCGATCAGGCTGGCATCGTTCGGAAATTTCGGGTTGTTGACGCGCCGGCCAACCTTCCACGCCAGCATCAGCTCATCCGGATAGGGCCTGAGTGCCGCGCGCGCCTGCTCAGGCGTGCCGCCGAGCCAGGCGTCGTGATCGGCCTCGGCAAGAACTGCGGGCATGCGCAGCTTGCCATTGTGAACCTCGGCGAGCAGGCGATTCGCCGGCACCGTGATGAGCGTGCACGAGAACACGTGCGAGCCGTCCTCGCGGCGAGATCGATCCCACAGGCCCGCAACGCCAAAGACTTCGCGCTCCGCCAGGCGCACGAAGAACGGATCGCGCGAGCCATCCGCGTTGAGGTGCGGCTCATAGAAGCCGCCCATCACGAAGATGCAGCGCTGGCCGCGGGCCCACGGATCCCTATAGCTCGGGGCGCTGTCGATGCGCTCGACGGTGGCGTTGATGGTGGAGGCTTTCAGCGCAACCCCGTGCGCCCAATAGGGTATGAGACCCCAGCGCATTTCCGCGGCCTCTCGCTCAGCTGCGTCGTAAATGACGACCGGGACCTGCTCGGTGGGCAGCACCCGATAACTCGGGGGGTATTCCCAGCGGCCGCGCCGGATGCCCATGGCCCGCTCGGCCTTGGCGGCCTGCGCCAGTATGTACTTGCCGCACATGGGAAAGACCTTCCGAACAGTATGGGGCGCACTTTAGCACTGTGTGGACGGCCACCGCGGGCGCTGGACACACTTGTGCGGTGCTGCCGTGGAACTCGATCCAAAGACTGCGCGATCATTTCGGTGACTACATCATCGTCGTGACCTGCCGCGGCTGCCGGCACTCGCGTGAGCTGACACCGGCATTCCTGGCGCGTCACTGCCGCGGCGGGTGGGATGAGCCCATCACCAATATCGTGGCAAGATTTCGCTGCCGCTGCGGCAGCCGGCGGGTCGATGTGCAGATCGGCTTCAATAAAAAGCCGCGCGGTTGGGTCAAGAACCCCTCGTGAGAATTTTCGAAGCGATCGGGATCGTTAGCGTTGTGCGGCGGCGGGCGGCGCAGCGGCCCCATCAGGCTTCCAGAAGTCGCGCACGATGATGCCGTAGAGGGCTTCAGTGAAGCGCTCGGCCTCGGCGCGTGTCATGTGCGACCACTCGGGCAGGTAGTAACCCTGCAGCTCCTGGTAGTCCTGGAAATGAATGCCCGGGGCAGCGGTGGCGGCCAGCAGCGCGTCCCAGGTCCGCCCACGCGGGAATTCCCGATTCTCGTAGGCGAGGTACTCCCCGCTGCTCGGCAGCCGCGCGAACAGCACCTTGACGCCGTGCGCGCGCAGCTTCGCGACCACTGCGGCGGCGCGCGCGATCTGCTCGCGCTCGGTCTTGCGGGCCTCCTCGGGCGTCGGATCATCGGGCGAGGGCTGAAAATCCTGATGCCAGATGCTGCGTGCCAGCGCCCGATACTCAGGATCGGTCCAGACCTTGCTCCACATATGGGTGTCACGGTGCAGGCCGGTCTCGGAGAGCTTGCGCACGTCCAGGAACCACTGTTTGCCCGGACGTTTGGGCCATGGCTGGCGCTTAAGTACAGTCTGCAGCGCAAAGTCGGGGTCATCGAACGCAAAAAACGGCTCTATGAAGGTCATGGACAGCCACTGACCGATGCGCTGCGAGGGCGATTCCTTGCGCGTGTAGCGGATCGCCCCGCCGCGAAACTCGAAGCCGGAGAAGAACACATCGGGCGCCACGCCCACCAGCACGCGACCGGTGAAGTTCGGGTCGGCGGCAAGATCCTCGAGTGCGGCAAGCGGGGAGGTGCCCTCGAAGGACAGCTGGATCGGGCTGCGGCCGGACAGGCGCTCCCACACCTTCAGCTGGATATCGAAATACACGCGCGATGCGCCCAGCAGCACCGTCGCATCGCCCTCGCCCGCATCAATGCGCCGCCGTTCGATCGCCCAAAGTCCGTAGCTGTTGGCGAGGCTCGGTCTCACCCCGTATGCGCGCCAGTACGCTTCCCATCCGCCGACCAGCAGCGCGAGAATCACCACCGCGCCAACCAGAATTCTTCCCCACGGCTGCTCGGGTACCGGGCGACGCGGGACCGGCTGCGCGACACCGGGACGGTCGGCGGCGGTCTGGCGTGCGTAGAGGTCAGCAGCAGCAGCCCGTTCTGCGCTCACCGGCGGCAGGGCGGCCGGCACGATCACCGCAGCATCAGAACTGGAAATAGATGAAGGCATTGCCAGTCCCCTGGGCGATGATTATCGCGAAAGCCATCAGCGCCCACACCGCACACACCAGCGCCGCCGGCGCGCGCGCGACGACCGATTCGAGCGTTCGCGAGCGCATCAGCCAGTGCGTCAGCACCAGGGCGCCCACGATCCCCGCCACCGTGATCAGACTGAAGGTCGCCAGGATCGGTGCGGCCGCTGCGTTTTGCCCGGCCATGCCGCGCAGCACCTGCCAGGCCTTGCCGAAGGTCTTGGCGCGGAAGAACACCCAGGTCACGTTCACGAGCGTGTAGGTGAGAAGCCCCAGCAGCACGAAGACGAGCGGGCTCGGCCGGTAGTTGGAGAAACGCGCGCGCAATGCCCGCTCGACCGCCAGGTACAGCCCGTGCAGGCCGCCCCACGCAACGAAGGTCCAGTTGGCGCCGTGCCACAGTCCACCCAGCAGCATGGTCGCCATGAGCGCAGCATAGGTGCGACGCGCGCCGTGACGATTGCCACCGAGCGGAATGTAGAGGTAGTCGCGCAGCCACGAGGACAGGGTGATGTGCCAGCGCCGCCAGAAATCGGAAAACCCCACCGCCGCATAGGGGAAACGGAAGTTGTCCGGCATGGCAAAGCCCAGACACAGCGCCGCCCCGATCGCCGTGGTCGAATAGCCGGCGAAGTCACAGAAGATCTGCCCGCTGAAGGCGAAGGTCGCCGCCCACGCATCCAGCGTGCCCGGAATCTTGTCGCTGTCGTAGACCCGCTCGGCGACGCGCGACAGGAAGCTGTCCGCGAGCACTACCTTGTTGAACAGTCCGAGCGTCATCAGCGCAAGGCCGAAGCGCAGCTGCTGCGCACTCGCCCGCCGCGGCTGCGCGAACTGCGGAACGAGCTCGGTCGGCCGCATGATCGGTCCAGCCACCAAGTGCGGGAAGAACGTCACGAACAGCGCGTAATCCAACAGGTTCTGCGCCGGCGCCGCGCGGCGCAGGTACACATCGAGCGTGTACGACATGGTGGCGAAGGTATAGAAGGAGATGCCGACCGGCAGCACGATGTCGTAGTGGGCAGGGTGGTAGACGATGCCGAGCGCCGCCACGGCGGCGCTGAAGTTATCCAGCAGGAACTGCCCGTACTTGAAGTAGCCGAGCATGCCGAGATTGGCGACGACCGACAGCACCATCCAGGCGTGTCGGGCGCCCGCACGCCGCGCCTTCACCATGCCCTGCGCGGCGTACCAGTCGACGACCGTCGACACCCACAGCAGGATGACGAAAGGAGGATTCCACGCGCAGTAGAAGAGATAGCTTGCGATCAGCAGGTTGATCTTCTTGGTGGTCCACGGCAGCGGCAGCGAGTGCAACCCGAGGACGCACGCAAAGAACACGATGAACGTGAGCGAGTTGAAAACCATGCGGTCCGCCGTTCCGCTTTTACATCGGATTCGGCGGTCTCCCCCCTTCAGCACTCAGGCGCTTCGCGGCATTCTGGATTGAATGTAGAGCGCACGCAATGCCGCGGCGCCGCGTTGCGGCGCGCCGACGCGCTCCCGGTCAAAAGAAACCTACGACGCGGGAGCCGACTTCGTCCAGCTCTGCATGCGGCGTTTCATTTCCTCGGGCGCAACGTCTTCGATGTGCGTCGCGATGGTCCACAGGTGCCCGAACGGATCCTGCAGCGTGCCGCTGCGATCACCATAGAACTGATCCGCCAGCGGTCGCAGCACCTTGGCGCCCGCCTTGACGGCACGCTCAAATACGGCATCGACGTTATCGATGTACAAGAGAATGCTGACGCTCGACCCGCCGAGCGAGGGCGGGCTGCGATAACCCATCTCCGGGTGCTCATCCGCGAGCATGACCATCGAATCGCCGATCTTGATCTCGGCGTGACCGATTTTGCCCTTTGGATCGGGCATGCGCACCGTCTCGATCGCGCCGAAACAATGCCTGTAGAAATCGATTGCCTGCGCGGCACCCTGGACGATCAGATACGGCGTTATCGCGCGGTACCCTTCTGGAATGGGCTGGACGGCCATGATTCAAGCTCCTTGAGTCCTCTTTCAGAACGAGCTTACTCCCGCCCCGCGCGGCGGTACCAGACCCACCAGAGCGCGGCAAGTATCCCGAGAAACGGCAGTCCGAGGACGAGCGTCAGCACAAACTCATGCACGAATGCGGTCGTGACGAGCAGCGCAGCCATGAGCGCGGCCCCGAGCAGCGTGGTGGCGGGGAAACCGGGCATCCTGAAGCGCAGCGCTGCCGCGTTGCTGCGGCTGCGCGCGCGACGAAAGACATAGTGAGTCACGAAGATCATCATCCAGGTGAACATGGCCCCGAAGGCTGAAATCGACACCATCACGATGAACGCGGACCTCGGCGCCGCGATGTTCACGGCCGTCGCGAGCGCGATACCGATGCTCGATAGCAGCAACCCCTGCAGCGGAACGCCGCGTCGGCTGAGCACGCCGAAGCGGCGCGGCGCGTAGCCGGCGCGCGACAGGCTGAACATCATGCGGGTGGTGATGTAAAGCTGACTGTTCATCGCCGAGAGCGCAGCGATCAGGATGACAACATTGAAGATGCCCGCGGCACCCGGCACATGCAGTGAACGCATGACCTTCACGAACGGGCTCTCATCCACCCCGGCCGCCGTCCAGGGCACGATCGCCAGCACCAGCGCGAGTGTCAGCAAATAGAAAAGGATCAGTCGCACCACCGTGGCGCGAAATGCCCGCACCACGGCGCTCTGCGGCTGCTCGGCCTCGCCGGCCGCCACCGCGATCATCTCGATGCTGAAGTAGCTGAAGATCGCCATGCCGACCGCGACCCAAGCGCCCCACAGGCCCTTCGGCAGAAACCCGCCGTAGGCGGTGTAGTTGCGAAACCCCTCGCCCGCAGCCGCCGCGGAGGGCCTGCAGAGAATGTAGGCCGCCAGCAGGATGAAAATCACGATGGCGGTGACCTTGATGAACGAGAACCAATACTCGATGGCTCCGAATACATTCACACTGCGTGCGTTCACCGCGATCAGCACCGCGGAGAATGCCACGATCCACACCCAGCCGGCGGTTTGCGGGAACCAGAACTGCATGTAGAGCGCCACCGCGGTGACCTCGGTGCCCACGGCCATCACGATGCAGGTCCAGTAGCAATAGCGCACCAGAAAGCCCGCCAGCGGGCCGAGGTAGAACTCAGCGTAGGCACCGAAGGAGCCGGTGGTCGGGTGCGCCACCGTCATCTCCGCGAGGCAGCCCATGAGCAGCAGAGCAACCAGTGCCCCGATAGCGTAGCTCAGCAGCACCGCCGGACCAGCGAGGCTGATCGCAAAGCCGCTGCCGAGGAACAGACCAGTGCCGATCGCACCACCGATGGCGATCATGGTCATGCGGCGTGCGCTCAAGGTGCGGCGCAATCCACGCTCGCGCTCGACGATGCGATCGAAGCTGCCGCTGTACTCGCTCACCGGCCGTCCTTGCGCGCGCTGCTGCCCCGCGCGTGTGGGCTTTGTAAGTCCGGAAAGTCTACACTCCACGCCTGCCTGACAACCCGCAGATGCCATGGAGGCATGCCGTGATCCGAGTACCTCTGCGTTGTTCCCTGGCGGCGTGCGTAGTGTTGAGTTCACTGCCGACCGCCAGCGTACCGGCAGCCTCCGCTGCGTTCGATGCGTTGAGCTCGACCGACGCCTCCGGCGGCCTGCGCGCCGCGCTGTCCAAGGGAATCGGTGTGGCCGTTACACAGCTCGGGGCGCCGGGCGGCTTTCTCAATGACCCCAAGCTTGCCATCCCGCTGCCCCCGGCGCTGGAGAAGGCCGATCGCGCGCTGCGCAGGGTTGGGATGGGCAAGGATGCCGATGAACTCAAGGTCACCATGAATCACGCCGCGGAACAGGCGGTCGCCCAGGCCAAACCGATCTTCGAGCAGGCGCTGCACCACATGAGCGTTTCTGATGCCAAGAGGATTCTCAGCGGCGCAGATGGCTCCGCCACGGCCTACTTCAGGCAGACAACCAGCGCCGCTTTGACCACGAAGTTCAAGCCGGTGGTAGCTGCTGAGACCGAAAAGCTCGGGTTGGCCAACAAGTACAACGAGTATGCCGGCAAGGCCGCCCAACTCGGCCTGCTGTCCTCCCAGGATGCGAATCTCAATGACTACGTGACGGCGAAGGCGCTCGATGGCCTGTTCAGCCGCATCGCGGATGAAGAACACCAGATTCGCGCGCATCCCATGGAGCAGGCAAGCTCGCTGATCAAGAAGGTGTTCGGCGCGTTGTAGCCGGATCACTCATTGCGGCATTCTCGCACCTGCAGGTGAAGTAGCGACGCCGCCCCGACGGGGGCGGCATGCCGGCCGCTGCGAGGGCGCGGTGGGGCGCACGGTGCACCAGAGCATGGCGGCGCAGGCGGTCCGCCGAGCGCCCGCGGCCCCCTGGATGCGCGGGGCGCTATCATGCCCCGCGGTCGTTTTGCGCTGAGTCCTTGTTCACGTGCCAGTCAGTTTGCGAGCGGCATACTGCCGGCCGCTGGATTCCCTCAGCCACCCTTCAGTGAGGAGACAAAGTTGCGACTCAAAACCACATCGATGTTGTCGGCGCTGTTGCTGCTGCTCGCGCTGCCGTTCGCAGCCAACGCCGATCTTCCGGGCAAGCACCCGTACTACCTGCACGCCCTGACCGATCTGCGCACCGCGCGCTGGATGCTCGAGCACCGGCCGGGCGATGCGGCGGTAAGCGCACAGGAGGATGTCGGCATCACGGAAATCGACAAGGCGATCGGCGAGATCAAGCACGCCGCGATCGATGACGGCAAGGACCTCCACGACCATCCGGCCGTCGATGTGCCCGCCGATCATCCGGGGCGCCTCCACAAGGCGCTGGAACTGCTGAAGAAAGTGCACTCTGATGTCTCCCGCGAGGAAGACGATCCGATGACCAAGGGACTGAAGGATCGTGCAGTGCATCACATTGACGAGGCGATTCACGCCACCGAGCGCGCCCTCAAGGACGCCAAGTAGCCGAGGCTGACGGGCGGTGGGTGCCGGCTGTGCCCGGCACCCACCCTCTTCGATCTTCTGCCGTACCGGGCGCGCACCTGCACTGTTCGCCGCGCGGCGCGCCCAGCAACCCTGAAATCCCGCGCCCGCGCGCGCTACCATGGGCGCATGCATCAGGCGACCTTAAGCGCTCTTGCGACATTTCCCGACCTCCTCGAGGCCCATTACGCGCAGATCCCTGCCGCCTACCTGAACTGGGCGCCGCCGTCCTGGCACGGCGTCCCGAGCGAGCCGTTCACGCCGATCGAACAGATCTGCCACCTGCGTGACATCGAGATCGACGGGTATCACGTGCGCCTGCGGCGCACGCTCAACGAGAACCAGCCGCAGCTGCCCTCGATCGACGGCGAGGCGCTGGCAAGGGCGCGCGGCTACGCGTCTGCCAACGCGGCCCACGCGCTCATTGCCTTCCGCGCCGCGCGCCTGCAGACGGTTGAGTTGATCGCAGGCCTCGCGCCGCAACAGCTCACGCGCACCGCTGTGTTCGCCGAACACGGCCTGGTCACCCTGCGCAGCCTGGTCCACTACCTGTGCAGCCATGATCAGCAGCATCTGGCCGGCCTGCAATGGCTGCTTGCCGGGATCGAGTCACCTGCGGCCGCGCGCGGCTGAGGGGGCGCTCATGGTTGCGGCCAGCGCATTCACCATACGCAGCGTGACGCGCGAGGACTTCGCGCAGTGGCTGCCCCTGTGGGACGGATATAACGCATTCTACGGACGCAGTGGTCAGACCGCCCTCGCCCGCCCCCTCACCGACACGACTTGGCAGCGCTTCTTCGACCCCGACGAACCCGTCCACGCCCTGGTCGCACAGGACGGGGCGCGCCTCGTCGGCCTGGTGCACTACATCTTCCACCGCAGCTCGATATCCATAGGTCCGGTGTGTTATCTGCAGGACCTGTTCACCGCTGTGGACTTGCGTGGCCGGGGCGTCGGGGGGTCGCTGATCCGGGCGGTGTGCGATCAGGCAAAGGCCGCTGGAGCGAGCCGCGTTTACTGGCACACTCACGAGACGAATGCGACCGCCAGAAGGCTGTACGATCAGCTCGCGGAGCAGACCGGATTCATCATGTATCGCATGACCTGGTGAGCCTTAGAATCGCCAGGCGAGTCCGAGTGTCACGATGTCGCGGTCCTGGTCATCGCCGGTGAATCCGCGGTGCCAGTTGGCCCGCAGTGCGAGAAAGCGGGTGAGGCGCCAGCTGAGTGACATGGAGGCAAGACCCACCACACTCGCCGCGGTGCGGCCGTCGCTGATGTGATAAGTGCTCAGCGCGACATAGGGCCCGAGCCCCAGGGCGGCGACCAGGCGTCGGTCCAGGAAATCCTGGACGATCCAGCCCTCGCCGGTGACGCCGAGATGGCGCCCGTCGGGCCCGGTGCCCTCGTTGAGCAGGCTGCTCGAGAACTCGACGTGTCGGGTGAGGCGGCGCCGATACTCAACCCCGAAGTTCGTCGACTTCTCCGAGGTCAGATCGTTGATGACAGTCTGACCGCCAAAGACGCCCACCTCGTTCGGCACATCGGCGACCGCATCGGGTTGCGAGTTCTGCAGCGACTCGATGAAGCTTTGCAGACGGTATCCGGCACCCAGCATCACGGTTCGGGTGGTGACGTTGGCGGCCAGGATCTGGTTGAGCTCGAGGGAGGCAAACCACTGCTCGCTCAGCGAGTAGCTGATCCGGGCGGTGAGGATCACGCCGACGCCGTGCGCGTCGCGATAGCCCTCGGCGTTGGGGTCGCTCTGCGTGTCGAAGTAAACATAAGGCCCGGCGCCGAGCGCGAACGTCGTGTGATCGATCCAGGGCCCGGTATTGGCCCACAGTTGCAGCATCGCCCCATCCCGGTGGTGATCCGGAAAGTGGCCCTCGTTCAGGTAGCCGAAGGTTGCATCCAGGTGAGACAGCAGGCGCTCCCGATACTCCAAACCCCAGGCATAGGATCCGGAGCTCTGGTCGTCCATACCGACCCATCCGCCGAGCAGCGTGATCTCCTCGGCCCCGGCAGCAGCGGGCAGCCCCCAGCCAAGCACAAGGACGAGCGCCGCCGCCCCTGCATACCGCGGCCGGCCGCAGGTCTTTGCGCAAGATAACCCCGCAGCGTCTGCGCAGCTCAGCGCAAGGCCCCCTCAGCCACCGGAGCGCTGCAATCTGCGGCGCGCATGAATCCCCTTATAGTTCTTTTCCTGCAAGCCACTATACGTGCGGCGGGCAGCCCCCGGCATCCCGGCGGGGTGAAGAATTGTTACCGACCGTGCCCGGGCACACGCAGTTCTTCGCATTGACCGAAGGCTGCGTACGCCTTCGATTGTCAAATCGGAATTGCGTAAGATCGCCTTTGCACAATGGATGAAAGAACCCTATCTGCGGCGGCCTCAACGCCCCGCGCCGCCCGGGCAGCGCTGCCCGCAGGACCGACGGGGCCCGAGAAACGCGAAGACGCTGTCCCGCTGCCGTCGGCGCCGGCGCCGGCGCTTGAGCCGACGGTATTCTTCTTCTGCCGCCTGGGCGACATGGTGATGCTGACCGCGCTGCTGAAGATGCTGCATCGGCGCTACCGCAGGCCGTGTCAGGTCATCGGCACCGGCTCCTGGACTGCCTCCGTCTATCAGGGCAGTGCGGATGTCTCGCGGGTCTGGTCCTTTGGCCGCCACATTCCCTTCCCGCTGAGCCCGGCGTGGCCCGGTCTCGCCCGCGCGCTGCGCGCAACTGACCCCGGCCCGATATACGTGTGCGAGCGCCACTACCGTCAATTGCCCCGCATCCGGCGCATGCTCGCCCTGAGCGGGGTCAATGCGGCGCGCTGCGTCTTCATCAGCGATGACCCCGAGCGGCTCGACAGGCACTTCATCGACCAGTTGCTGAGCTTGGGCGAGCGCACGCCGCCGGCGTTGCAGGCAACCGACTATCCCCTGCCGCCGGCGCACCCGGTGTGGACACCACAGCTGCAGGTTAGCGACTTCGAGCGCGCCGAGCGGGATGCGTGGCTTGCGCAGCGCGGCTGGTCCGGCCGGCAGATCATCCTGGTGCAACCCGGCAATCACCGCAGCATGAGCCGGCGCCGCGCACGCTGGCGCCGCCTCAATGCGGATGACAAGGCGTGGCCCATGGAGCGCTGGGTGGCGCTGCTGAAGCTGATGCATGCGCGCATGCCGCAGGCGCTGATCGTGCTGCGCGGAGCGCAGCTGGAGGTTCCCATGCTGCGGCAGATCCAGGCCGCCGTCGGAAGCGAGGGCGTTGAGGTGGCCGGGCTCGACCTGCGTCGGTCCTTCGCCCTGTGCGAGTCGGCGCACAGCATGGTCTCGGTCGATACCGGCCCGGCGCACGCGGCCGCAGCCCTCGGGGTTCCGCTGGTCGTCCTGTTCGGGGCGCACCTGACCAATTACTGGTCGCCGCGCAGCTCATCCACCTCGCCGGTCCTCGCCTTGGGCGGACCGCCCGTGTCCACGCGGGTCGATCAGATTGACGTTCAGACGGTGTTCGATGCCTGGTGTACGCTCCTTGAGCGCACGCCAGGCGGCGTTGCGCAGATCTCCTCCGCGGCAGTCTTTCAGCAGGTCCACCGCCAGCTGTAATGCCGATCGGAAACTGCGCCGTGATACGCTCTTGGCGAGTCGTTCACAGGTGGAGTGACCGTGGTTAACCCATTTGCGACGCTGACGCGCCCGCAGCGCACCGCCTACTTCGCCGCGCTCGGCGGCTGGGCGCTGGACGCCTTCGATTTCTTCATCTTCGTCTTCTGCGTGAATTCGATCAGCGCCGAGTTCCACACCGACGTGAAGGCGGTGGCCGAGGGAATCTTTCTCACCCTCGCATTCCGTCCGGTCGGCGCACTGCTGTTCGGCTGGCTGGCGGAGAAGTACGGCCGCCGGCCGATCCTGATGCTGAACGTCGTCAGCTACTCAGCGGTGCAGCTGGCCAGCGCCTTCGCGCCGAACCTTGCGACACTTCTGCTGCTGCGCGCCGTGTTCGGCCTCGCCATGGGCGGTGAGTGGGGGGTCGGCGCCGCGCTGGCTTTGGAAACACTGCCGGCAAAGGGTCGCGGGTTTTTCTCAGGATTGCTGCAGGAAGGCTACGTGCTCGGCTACCTGCTGGCGTCGGTGCTGTTCGCGACCGTGTTCGTGTACGTCGGCTGGCGCGGAATGTTCATGATCAGCGCCGCATCGGCCGTGCTGGTCTTGTACATCCGCTTCGGCGTCGAGGAGTCGCCGGCTTGGCTGGCCGGCGCCGCGCAGAAACGTCCCTCGCTCGCGGCCACCGTGACGGCGGTGAAGGACTACTTCCCGACGCTCGCCTATCTTGTGCTGCTGATGGCCTGCTTCAACGCCTTCTCGCACGGCTCGCAGGACCTGTACCCGACCTTCCTGCAGAAGCAGCACGGCTACTCGGCTGCGACCACCGGCCATATCGCGATCATCATGAACCTGGGCGCATTGGCGGGCGGAATCTGTTTCGGCACCCTGTCCGAGCGCCTCGGCAGGAGACGCGCGATTGCGCTGGCTGCAGCGCTTAGCCTGCCCATGATCCCGCTGTGGGCCTATTCGCAAACCGCGGTCATGCTGGCGATCGGCGCCTTTCTTATGCAGTTCATGGTGCAGGGCGCGTGGGGAATCGTGCCCGCCCACCTCAACGAGCTCTCACCCGCGTCGGTGCGCGCCATACTGCCCGGCTTCGCCTATCAGCTCGGCAACCTCGCGGTGGCCAAGATGGCGCCCTTCCAGGCCGGTATCGCCGAGTCGCACGGCAATAACTATTCGTGGATCCTCGCCTGCACGCTGGCGGTGGTCGCGGTCGCGGTGATACTCGTCACCCTGATCGGCCCGGAAGCGCGCGCGGCGGAGCTGCGGGTTCACTCAGGCGCGGCCGCTGCACCCGAGGCGGCCTAGTGCCCACAGCCCAGCTAGGCCTGCAGAGCCTTTAGTCCGCTGTCGTTCGCGTTCACGGCATCGGTATTCTGGAAGTTGCACCCAAAGGGGCCTGGCATAGATTGCGCGGGCGCCTCTTCTCTCGCATCCTGATTTCCGGAAAGATAAGCAAAATCCGAGGAATCTCAGTGACGATTGGATTGGGCGACACAGTCGCCGTAATTGGCATGCGGACCGGCCCGTGACGGAGTCGAAGAAAGCGGTCTTTCTGAGCTATGCATCCGAGGACGCCGTGGCGGCGCTTAAGATTTGCACAGCGCTGAGAGCCGCCGGCATCGAGTCTGGTTCGACCAGAGCGAACTTCGGGGCGGCGACGCCTGGGACCAGAAGATCCGCCGCGAGATCCGCGACTGCGCACTTTTCATTCCAATCATATCGGCGAACACGCAGGCGCGTACCGAAGGCTACTTCCGACTCGAGTGGCGCCTAGCCGACCATCGCACACACCTAATGGGAAAGAGCCGCGCATTCCTCGTGCCGGTCTGCATTGATGACACGCGCGATGCGGATGCCGACACTCCGGACTCTTTTGCCGCCGTTCAGTGGACGCGCCTAATACGTGGGGAACTGCCGCACGTCTTCGTCGAGCGAATATCACGCTTGCTGATAGCCGACGAGGCCAGTCGATCGGTGGCAGTCAGACCAGCGACGAGCGGCGTCTTCCCGTTTGCGGACCGTCCCGCGTGGCCCGCCGAGGCCGAGGCTTGCTGGCGAGGCAGTTGTTTAATCGCCGCACGCTCGATAGCATCGAGCAAGCGCTCATTGCGCTTCGTCGGGCAATCGAACTCGATCCGAATTACGCGTCGGCTCACGCATTGTTCGCGATGATTAGTTTCGCATCAATGCTCGAAGGACTAAACGCGGGCCAGGCAAACGCTGAGCTAGCCATTTCGGCAGCAGAGCGGGCCGTCGCGCTGGCACCGGGGCTGGCTGAGGCTTATTCGGCGCGGGCCTTCGTTCGCTTGACGATGCAATGGGATTGGAGCCAAGCGCAGGCGGACGTCGAAAAAGCCTTGCAGCTCGATCCCCGCTCCGATGGAGTTCAGCGTAGATACAGTCAGCACCTGGCCGTCGTCGGGCGTTTCCACGAAGCTATTGTCGCTGCGCAAGCAGCGATCGAGATCGACCCACTTGACGCCAACGCGTGGAGCTTTCTCGGCGCGTATCGCGCCATGATGGGTCAATTCAATGCGGCACACCAAGCTTTGCGCCAATCGCTTCAATTGAGCCCGCAGTCGACCTTCGCTACCTTCTACCTCGCGACGAGCGAGCTGGCCGCAGGTCACGCGGCGCAGGCACTGGACACCAACAAAGGGCAGCAACACGAGCCGCGACGATGCGCCGTACTGGCGATGGCAGGCCACGTATTAGGGCGTGCCGAAGAGTCACAGAGCGCACTAAATGAGCTAATTGCTAGGTATGGCGCGGTCATGCCCTACCTGGTCGCGAAGGCCCACGCCTGGCGCGGCGAATTGGATTCCGCCTTTGAATGGCTAGAGCGGGCCTACAGATCCCGAGACGTGGGACTCTGCTTCTTTGTTCGAGGTGATATCGAGCTCTCCGGGCTGCGTAACGATCCGCGCTACGAGGCGCTGCTTCGAAAGATGAACCTTTCGACGCGAGACGGATGAAAGGCTCGAGAGTCCTTAGCCCGCGGACTTTTCTAAGACCAGATCACCGGTAGAATTCCGGTAGACGTTGACGCCGAATTCAGCTGGCGTTTCCCCGGCAGAAAACGTAAATATTGAATGTGGACAGCTGGTAACCCTCTGGTTCCACGCAAGAACCCTCGGCTAAGCGTGATCACGCCTTCTCCCCCAGCTGTAACTCCGCGGATTTGTAGGGCACCCCGCAGCCACCCAGCCCGCAGTACCCGTCCGGATTCTTCGCCAGATACTGCTGGTGGTAATCCTCGGCGTAGAAGAATTTTGGTGCGTCGCGGATTTCCGTGGTGATCGTGCCGCGTCCTGCCGCCGTGAGGCGCGCCTGATAGGCACGCTTGGATCTCTCGGCGATGTCGCGCTGCTCCTTGTCCAGGGTATAGATGGCCGAGCGGTACTGCGTGCCGACATCGTTTCCCTGCCGCATGCCCTGGGTGGGGTCGTGTGACTCCCAGAAACTCTTCAGCAATTCCTCGTAATTGACTTTCGCCGGGTCGTAGATCACACGCACCACCTCGGTGTGGCCGGTCTCACCGGTGCAGACCTCCTCGTAGGTCGGGTTGGGGGTAAAGCCTCCCGAGTATCCAACGGCGCTTGAGTACACCCCCGGGATCAGCCAGAACAGTTGCTCGGCGCCCCAGAAACAGCCGAGGCCGAAAACCGCCTCGCGCAGGCCGGCCGGGAACGGCGGCACGATGCGCTGGCCGTTAACAAAGTGAGTCTCGGGCACCACCAGCGGCGTGCTGCGCCCGGGCAGCGCGGTGCCCTGGGTCGGCATCGTTGACTTCTTGCGGAACAGCGCCATGCCTGAACCTCCTGGCTCGTGAGCTGCAGAGTGTGGGGACAGCCGCCGGATGACTCAAGGCCCTGGGTCACAGGCCCCTCAATCGAGCGGGGGCGGCGGCCTTGCAGGCCCGTCGCACTGCACCGTAAGCTCCCCGCGCATGGGCATCAGTCAGCCACAGAACCTGCGCACGCCACCCATCGAGAAGCTGCGCCCCTACGGCATCCGCGTCAGCCTGCCGGGCGGGGATCCGTTTCGCAAGCTCCTGGGACCTGAGTGGCAGCGCCTGCACTGGTATTCCACCCCGGCCGAGCGTGATGCGGCGCTCTGCGACATGAGCCGGCGCCATGAGTACTCGAGGGCCGGAGACAAACCTGCGCTCGTTTTCCAGAAGATCGAAAAGCTCGCCGAGAGCCGCGGGCTATAGGGAGCCGGCGCATGAGCGAACACAGCGACTACCCCTACGCCACCTTCCTCGACGTGAAGTTCGCACCCATGAGCGTGGTGGACGTGCCGGCGCTGGTGGCCGCAGTCAAAGACCGCTGGTACAACCAGACCTTGTGCAAGGTGAATGACTCGGTCATCCGCCTCGGGGTCATGCAGGGCGAATATCACTGGCACAAGCACGACCATGACGATGAGTTTTTCTTCGTCCTGGAAGGACACTTCATCATCGATTTCGAGGACCGTACCGTCGATCTGCAGCCGCTCGAGGGATTCGTGGTGCCGAAGGGCGTGGTGCACCGTACCCGCGCGCCGCAGCGTGCGGTCATCCTGATGGCGGAAACCTCCGCGATCGTGCCGACCGGCGACTCGTGAGCGAGCGCGCTAGAAGGTTCGTCCGAGGAACAGATAGAACGCCTGGTGGCCGTGATCATCGAAGCCACTGGCGATGTACAGCGGGCCGAGGAAGGTGTCCATACCCAGAAACAGGCTGGCGTCCTTCTGCGTGTTGGTGAAGCTCACCTCGCTGCGGCTCTGCCAGACATTCCCGATCTCGAGTGACAGGCCCAGATAGGTCGGCACGTCGAAGTAGCCGGGGCCGCCGCGACCGATCTGCCGGTAGTAAAGCGCGCGCGCAATCCCGTAGTCCGGCCCCAGCAGCGAATAGGCGCGCAGCCCCGACAGATTAAGGAAGCCGCCGAGCGGGAACAGCAGGTTCAGATCCGTGACGTGCGACTGCAGGGTGATGCCGCCGGAAGCGGAGAACGACACCGTGTCGCGCCCGAACGAATAGGCGCCCAGATAGCTCACCGTCGCCTGGTCCGCATTCTGTCCCGCACTGGTCGCGTGATCGCCGCTCCACTGCAGGGTCGCCTGCTGGCCGCTGTGCGGAAAATTCACATCATCCAGCCGGTCGTAGGTAAAGCGCACGAAGTAATCGCGCATGTTGAAGGGCGTAAAGCTCTGCTGCGGCTGATCAGTGCCGTCTGGCTGGCCGATCTCGAGCACGTAGTGCCCCTGGTTGCGCAGCACTCCGGTACGGATCTCTCCCCAGTTGCCGAACTGACGACCGAAGTCGATGCCGTAGTCGAAGGTATGGACACGGTACTCCGCCTCGAGGCTCTGCCCCTGCACCAGGTACAGGTCGCGGGCCTCCTCCGACACATGCGGCATGAGGAACCAGCCGGAGAACGGTGCCAGGGGCATGAAAAACTCGGTGGCCACGAGCGAGGTGGTGCCGGCCTGCAGGTCCGTGACCCACTCGCCGGCATTCTTGGTGATGTCGGCCATCACAAAGCGCATGGCCGCGTCATAGGTGGCATTACCTTCGAAGTCATCCTGCAGGCTCAAGCCGAAGCTCAGGTAGTTCGGGCCCTGCGAGTTCGGGCGCGCATTCAAAGAAAGCCCGTAGCGGCCCGGATCGCCCACCACCTGGTAGTCGAGGGTGTCCAGACCGCCGCGGCCGTACAGGGCCGTCACGCGCTGCGCCACCGCGTCAGGATCCAGCGGCTTGCCGACCAGGTCATTGAACAGCCGGTCGGCCGCAGGACCGTAACGCTCCGAGCCGGGATCGACCTGTACGAAGTCAATCCGCGGCGGCGGATTGCGGTATGACTCGCGCCGCGCGACGTAGCCCTGCATCGCCTGCTCGCTCACGCTGAGGGAGGCCAGCTGGGAGCTCATGCCGCGAGCGGCGGCCTCACCGATCCCGATCACCCGCGCGACGATGCCGAAATCGAACGAGGACGCCTCACCGAGCGCCGGGCGGATCAGGATGTCGTTGGGCGTCAGGGTGGCGAGCTGCGCCTCGGCATTGCGATGGATCAGAATCGCCAGCATCTGGTTTGAGATCGCCGGCACACTCGTCATCTGCTTGCGCGTCTGCAGCGGAAAGCCGACATCCACCACGATGACGATATCCACGCCCATGGCGCGCGCGATGTCCACCGGAATGTTGTCGGCGATGCCGCCGTCGACGAGCAGGCGCCCCTCGCGTTCGACCGGCGCAAACACGCCCGGCGCCGAGAGGCTCGCGCGCATCGCGGTGGTCAGATCGCCCGCACCCATGACGACGCTGTCGCCGGTCTCAAGATCGGTCGCCACCGCGCGAAAGGGTACCGGCAGCTCATCGAAGTTGTTGATCCGCGCGACCGGCAGCGTCAACCGCCGCAGCGTCTGCGTGAGTCGTTGCCCCTGGATGAGCCCCCTGGGCAGCACGATGTGTCCACTGCGCACGGCGAGTGGAAAATTCACCAGGAAGCTCTCCTCTTCCTCCTTGCGGCGCAGCGTCAGATCCTCGCGCGGTGGCCGGTCGCGGAACGCATCCTGCCAGTTGAGAGAGGTCATGATCTTCTCGATGTCGCGCGCGGACAGGCCGCTGGCGTACAGGCCGCCCACCACAGCTCCCATGCTGGTGCCGGCGATGGCATCGACCGGCACGCGCATCTCATCGAGCACCTTGAGGACGCCGATGTGGGCCGCCCCGCGTGCACCACCCCCGGACAGCACGAGGCCGATCCGCGGGCGATGCGGCGGCGTGGCAGCCGCCGCGGGATCGGACGGCGCCGGTGCGTCGGCGAGGGCGGGGGCCGCGAACCACTGGGCTGCGAGCAGCAGACTCAGCGCGCCGAGACCGAGCGTGATCGCCGCTGTTGAACGCACACAGCGAAGAATACCAGCATGCAGGCGGCATCGCGGATAATGCCGCCCATGGAGCATTGTTCCGCCATCTGCAGCGCCCGCGCCATTGCGATCCGCGCCGCATCAGTGCGTACCTTGCGCATCCTCGGCGTGCTGTCAGCCGGCTGCCTTGCCGCTGCCGGCGTGCGGGCGCAGGCGCCGGCGGCGAGCGACTGGGGCTACTACGGCGGGGACGCGTTGGGTCAGCACTTCTCGAGCCTTGATCAGATCAACCGTAGCAACGTCGCACGACTTCAGGTCGCCTGGACCTACCGCACCGGCGAGCTCGGCGCGGGATTTGCCCGCGCCGGCAAGCTTACTTTCGAGGCGACGCCGGTGCTGGCGTTTGGCCTTCTGTACCTCGAGACGGCGACCAACGTGGTGAGTGCCCTCGACCCTGCGTCCGGGCGGGCGCGCTGGCGCTTTGACCCGCACATCGACCGCACGCGCCACTACTCTGAAGCGAGTTCGCGCGGGGTGAGCGTCTGGGAAAACACCGACACGCATTACAGCGGGGCCTGCCGTCGGCGGGTATTCACCGGCACGCTCGACGCGCGCCTGCTGGCGCTCGATGCGGACAGTGGCCGGCCGTGCGCGGGCTTCGGCGAGGGCGGCCAGGTCGACCTGACGCGCGGACTGCGCATTCGCGACATCGGTGCCTATCTGGTCACTTCGCCGCCTGCGATCTACGGCAATGTCGTGGTGGTGGGCTCTGCGATCGGCGACAACCGCGCCACCGATGTCGAGCGCGGAGTGATCCGCGGCTACGATGCGCAAAGCGGCGCGCAGCTGTGGTCCTTCGATCCACTGCCGGACTCTGCCTCACACCCGGCCGCCGCCGAATGGAATCTCACGCAAGCCGCGGGTACCGGCGCCGGCAATGCCTGGGGTGTTATGTCGGTCGACGAGGAGCATGGCCTGGTGCTGGTCCCGACCGGCTCTGCGAGCCCGGATTTCTACGGCGGTCTGCGCCTGGGCTCCGATCGCTTCGCCGATTCGCTGCTCGCGCTCGATGCCCGAAGCGGCCAACTGGTGTGGCACCAGCAGCTGGTGCATCACGACCTGTGGGACTACGACCTCGCCGCGCAACCGGTGCTGGGCGACGTCGAGGTGCACGGCGTGCCGGTGCCGGCGGTCATCCAGGCGACCAAGAGCGGCATGCTGTACGTCTTCGAGCGCACCCGCGGCGCACCACTCATGCCGATCAGCGAGCGGCGCGTGCCGGTGAGTCACGTCGCCGGCGAACAGTCGTGGCCGACGCAGCCCTTCTCCGCCCTGCCGGCGCTGACACCGCAGGGTCCGGTGCGTCCGCAGGACGCCTGGGGCGTCACGTTCTGGGACCGCGGCAAGTGCCGTCATCTGATCGCCTCACTGCGCAATGAGGGCATCTTCACACCTCCCGACCCGCGCGGCACGCTGCTCTCGCCCGGTTACATCGGGGGCGTGAACTGGGGTGGCGTGGCATTCGATGAGGACCGTCAGCGCGTCATCGCCGCGGTGAATCTTTTGCCCATGGTCGTCACGCTGCTCAGTCCCGCGCAGTTCGAGCGCGAGGCGCGCTCAGGGGAGTATCCGCACTCGGAGTTTGGCCGGCAGGCGGGGGCGCCCTATGCGATGCGCCGCGAGCCGCTGCTCTCGCCGTGGGGCCTGCCGTGTACCGCGCCGCCCTGGGGCACGCTGGTGAGTGTCGACCTCAGGCGCAATCGCATTGCCTGGCAGGTGCCGCTGGGCTCCAGCGAAGGACTCACTCCATGGTTCGTGCCCGCGCGCGAGTTCGGGATGCCCAATATGGGCGGACCGATTGCCACCGCCGGCGATCTGGTGTTCGTCGGCGCGGCCATGGACAGCTACCTGCGTGCCTTCGACATCGAAACCGGCCGCGAGCTGTGGAAGTACCATCTGCCGGCGGGCGGTCAGGCGACGCCCATGACTTACCGTGCCGGACGCGAGCAGCGCCAGTACCTCGTGATCAGCGCCGGCGGCCATGGCGGACTCGGCACGCCGCGCGGCGATTACCTGATTGCGTTCGCGCTGCCGCCGGCGAGCGGCGCCGCGCGCCCATAGACTGCGGAGAGAAGCGCAATGCCTCTGCTGATTATCCCGATCATCATCCAGGTGCTGCTGATCGTTCACGCCGTCAAGACCGGCCGCAACCAGCTGTGGATCTGGGTGCTGGCATTCGTGCCGGTGGCGGGCGCCATCGCATACGTCGTAGTGGAGATTCTTCCCGAGCTGTTCCGCAGCCGCGCTGCGCAGCGCACCGCGCGCGGCTTGAAGAAGGCCATCGATCCGGGCGCGCAGCTGCGCCGCCTCGAGAGCGAGGTGCGCGTCGGTAGCAACGTCGCCAGCCGCCAGCGCTACGCCGAGGAACTGTTGCGGCACGAGCGCTACGATGATGCGATCGCCCAGTATCGCGATGCGCTGAGTGGCCTGTATGAGCATGATCCCAACCTGATGTTGGGCCTGGCACAGGCGCAGTTTGGCAAGGGGGACGCGGGCGCTGCGCGCACAACGCTCGATGAGCTGATCCGGCTCAACCCCGAATTCCGCTCACCGGCCGGGCATCTGCTGTATGCGCGCGCCCTGGAATCAGAGGGCGACGTGCACAAGGCGCTCGAGGAGTACCGGGTGCTGGCGCCATCCTACCCGGGCGCCGAAGCCTCGGTGCGCTACGCGCAGCTGTTGCACAAGCAGGGTCAGCGTGCCGAGGCGCACAAGATCGTGCGCGAGCTGCTCGAGCAGGCGCGCATCGCGCCGGGTCACTATCGTCGCGCGCAGCGAGTGTGGCTGGAGG
>DATBYD010000043.1:0-2929 GCA_036513855.1 Steroidobacteraceae bacterium
GGTCCGATCGGGCTTCCCATCGTGGTCGCGGGTATCTTTACGCTCCTCGCCGCGGCCATCCTGTTGAGTTCGAGATGGTAGGGCCCGGAGGACCTTCGACCTTGGCACTGCGCCCGCGCACCTCTAAAGAATGTATGCCGCCAGCACCCCGTCGATGCCCTGGATCCGCTCGAGCATCGACTCACTCAGCTCCCCGTCGGCGTCGATGAGCGTATAGGCGTAATCGCCGCGCGACTTGTTGAGCAGATCCGCAATATTGACCCGCTCGGCGGCCAGACAGGTGGAGATCTGACCCACCATGTTGGGCACGTTGCGGTTAGCCACCCCTAAGCGCGTGGTATTCGGTACGCGCGGCAGCACGGCTTCCGGATAGTTGACGCTGTTCCTGATATTGCCGTTCTCGAGGAAATCCCGCAGCTGATCGACCACCATCACCGCGCAGTTCTCCTCCGCCTCGAGCGTCGAGGCTCCGAGGTGCGGCAGAGTGATGATGCGCGGATGATCGAGCAGCGCGCGCTTCGGGAAATCGCACACGTAGGCGTGCAGGATCCCCGCCTCGAGCGCCGCGAGCACCGCCGCCTCATCCACGATACCGGCGCGCGCGAAGTTCAGGATCGTGGCCGGCTTGCGCATGAGTTTGAGCCGCGCCGCGTTCACCAGCGCGCGCGTGTCCTCGTTCAATGGCACGTGCACGGTGACGACATCGGAGTGCGCGAATAGATCATCGAGCGACAGTGCCTGCTCGACGCTCGATGACAATTGCCACGCGCGGCGCACGGTGATCTGCGGATCGTAGCCGAGCACCTTCATACCGAGCCCCAGGGCTGCGTTCGCCACCTCGACCCCGATGGCCCCTAAGCCCACCACGCCGAGCGTGCGCCCGGGAAGCTCGAAGCCGACGAAGGCCTTCTTGCCCTTCTCCACCGCCTCCTCGATCGCCGCATCATCACCACTCAAGGCTCGCGCGAACAGCCAGGCGGCGCCGAGGTTGCGGGCGGCGAGGAACAGGCTCCCCAGCACCAGCTCCTTCACGGCATTGGCGTTGGCGCCGGGAGTATTGAGCACCGGAATGCCGCGACGACTCATCTCGTCCACCGCAATGTTGTTGACGCCCACGCCGGCGCGCCCGATGACGCGCACCTCCCGGGCGACGTCCCGGTCATGCAGCTCGGCTGAGCGCACCAGGATCGCCTCGGGCCGTTCGATATCGGCGCCGACCTCGTAACGTTCCCGCGGGAACCTGGCAAGTCCGCGTGGGCTGATGGGGTTCAGCGTGAGAATACGGAAGCTCATGGGAGCTGGCGTACCACGGCGGGCCAGGTCTCCTCGGGAGCGCCATCGATCCGAACCCGCAGGCCCCGGGTCTTGAGGTTCGCGGCGAACTGCAGATCGGTGTCGCGATCGCCGATCATCGCCACGAGCTCGATCGGCTGCTCGCGCACGTACGCGTCCACCAGGCCCGTGCGCGGCTTGCGGCAGGCGCACCCCTCGCTGGCGCGATGCGGGCAGACGAACACCTGCTCGAAGCGGATGCCCTGCGAGCCGAACGCCTGGAGCACAAAGTCGTGGGCCCTATTGAACGCCTCCCAGGGGAAGCTCGGACTGCCGAGACCGTTCTGATTGGTCACCATGACCAGTCGGTAGCCGCGCTGCGTGAGCTCGGTGAGGGCCGCGAACACGCCGGGCATGAAGCGAATCTTCGCCAGGCTGTCGACCTGATTGTCGGGAGGCTCCTCGATGAGGGTGCCGTCGCGATCGATGAACAGGGTGGGTATTTTCATGGTGCCGCCGCAATATATATCGGCGGCATGGATCACGGCGTGAAACCTTGACCGCCGTTCGGGGTCGTGAGCGCTGCAGAACTTTAGTTCCCCTGCACGGCTCGACGGCTTGTCACCCTACGGGTGTCGCGATGTGAGGCCGGTCACAGTTGGCGTATAGGTGCTGCTGCCTGCCGGCCTTCGATGTGACGTAATCCGCTGCAGGGTCACCGCCTGCAGCCGTACCTTCGCAGGCCAGAAGCCGCACGCACGCGGAAGCGGCGCGGACCTTCGCGGGAGGCGAGTCCATGTGCGGAAAGCCCGAGCGGCGAACCTGCTTCAGCAGCCACACTGAAGCGGTGCCGGCGAGAAACGGCCGGCGCGCCCTCGCCACGCTCGTGATTTGCGTTCTGCTGGGGCAGACCGCAACGGCGCAGGCGGCCGCCGGCCCCGAGCCGACCACCGGGGACTTGAAGCAGCTGAGCCTCGATGACCTGATGAACGTGCAGGTGACCTCCGTCGCCAAGGAGCCGCAGAAGCTCCTGCAGGCCGCCGCCTCCATCCAGGTCATCACCGCGGAGGACATTCGCCGCTCCGGTGCCACCAGCATCCCCGAGGCGCTGCGACTGGCGGACAACCTGGAAGTCGCGCAGATCAACGCCCACGACTGGGCGATCAGCGCTCGCGGCTTCAATGCCAACCTCGCCAACAAGCTGCTGGTTCTGATCGACGGCCGCGTGGTCTACACGCCGCTCTATGGCGGGGTGCTGTGGAACGTGCAGGACTACCTGCTGCAAGACATCGACCGCATCGAGGTCATCAGCGGCCCGGGGGGCACCTTATGGGGCGCCAACGCCGTCAACGGCGTCATCAACATCGTCACCAAGTCCGCATCCGCCACCCAGGGGCTGTACGCCTCCGGCGGCGGCGGCAATGAGCTGCGCGAGCAGGAAGGGCTGCGCTACGGCACGCAAATGGGCGATACCGCCGTGCGCTTCTACGGCAAGTACACCGACTACGGCGATGAAGCGCTCGCGAACGGCACGAACGCCCAGGACGGCTGGCACATGGCCCGCGGCGGCTTTCGCCTGGACACGCAGGCCACTTCGCAAGACCTGCTCACCCTGCAGGGCGACCTCTACAACGGCACCGAGAATGACGGCGCCATC
>DATBYD010000044.1:0-2726 GCA_036513855.1 Steroidobacteraceae bacterium
AGGCAGCAAGGGCGATGAGTACTGGCCAGCCGGCCGACAATGCCGTGGTCGCGCTCACTGCCAACATCGCCAGGGTTAGCGCGGCCAGTCCGACAGCTACTACGGGAAGCGCACCGAAGCGATCGGTGAGTCGGCCGCCGAGGGTGCTGCCGCCCACCGAGGCAACGCCGAATACCAGCAGCGCCACACTGACCATGGCGCCGCGGTAGCCGCCGGCCCGGCTCAGAACAGGGTAGATGTAGGTCAAGACGCTGAAACCAGCCGCCATCGCCAGGGTGGTCTGCAGCAGCAGCGGCCAGGTCGACGGGCGCGCGGCCACAGCTAGCCGCTGGCCAAGCCGGGCGGGTGCTGGCGATTGGACGTGAGGTAGCCAGAATCGCACTGCCAGAGCTGCGGCCGCTCCCAGCGCGGCGACGAAGATGAACGTGTATCGCCATCCCAGCGAGGCCCCGACGAACGCGCCGAACGGCACGCCTACGACTTGGGCGACCGTCATCCCCGCAACGACAGTGCCGAGCGCCCGGCCGCGATACTCGGTCGGCGCGAGTGCACTGGCGACGGCGGATGCGGCGGGCACGAATGCAGCTGCACCAAGCGCGGCGAAGACCCGGGCAATCAGCATCATTGCGTAACCGGGAGCTGCCGCAGCCAGGATGTTGGCCGCAACAAACAGTGCCAACGCCGACACCATGAGCGCTCGTCGAGGGAGGCGCGAGGTGCCTACCGCGAGGACCGGACCGCCGATTGCGTAGGCAATCGCGAAAGCGGTGACAAGGAGACCAGCCGAGCTTGTCGACACGCCAAGGCTTCGGGCCACTGCTGGGAGGACGCCGCCGATCACGAAAGCGTCGGTGCCTATCGCAAACGTTCCGATAGCCAAAACGATGAGCGGGCGTCGAAGGCTCGTGAGATTCGGCCCAGGTGCCCTTGGCAGGTTCGCATCCCGTGGACCCTGCTGCTCCATGCCCGGAGACGGTCGGTTCAGCGCGGGTGGACCTGCGTGCGCGAGCGTCGGGGTGTCCAGACATTCGGGTGATGCGCGCACGGCTACGACACCTGTCGGGCGGACTCGGTCGTGGTCACGCCGAGCTTGGTCAGGAGGCTGCGGTAGTCGGTCTGCACCCATTCCTCGGCCAACTGCCCGTCGTCGTCGTACCTGAAGATACCGATCGCTTGCCACTCGAGGTGCTGACCGGTGGGCTCGACTGGACCGATGGGCGAGTAGGTAAAGATCCCGGTGAAGTCACCGGAGAACGTGGTGCGCGCCGCCAGGAAGCTGCCGTCCGCGATGATCTGCTCACGGACGAGTCGCAGATCGCTGAAGGCTGCGCGCAAGGACGCGAAGTAGGCGCTGAGCTGATCGAAGCTCAGGTCGCCGCCGGGCCCGTGGAAGACGTAGTCCGCACGGAAGTAGGCGCGGAGTGCCGCGTCGTCCGCACGAGCGATCGCTTCGTCGCCGATGCGGATCAGGTCGCGGGCGAGCTGGCTGTCGGAGATGAAGCCTGGCATGGGTGCCTCCTCATTGCTAGCCTAGTAATAATGCTACGCTAGCAATATTACGTGTCAAGTAGGATGGTCCCATGACTGCAGAAGTGGCTGACCGGCAGGAACGCCGGAAGAGGCGTACCCGGCAGGCGATCCAGGCAGCGGCGCTCGAGCTCTTCGCCGAGCGCGGCTACCGCGATACCACCATCAACGACATCGCGGAACGAGCCGACGTCGCGCCCAGGACCGTGACAGTGCACTTCCCCGCCAAGGAGGAACTGCTCTTCGACGCCGACCCGTTCACGCTCGACAGCCTGAGCGAGCGTCTCGCCACGCGACCGCCGCACGAGTCGGCGCTGGAAGCACTGCGCGACTGGATGGCAGCCACGATGACAGCGGCTGAGACCGCCGGGACCGAGCTGGACGGACGCTTCTGGGAACTGCGCGCTTTGCGCGCACGCATCATCACCAGCGAGCCCGAGCTTCGCGGCCGCGCCCGCGCCAGCTACTACCCCTTCGAGCGCGTTCTGGCCGAGGCTGTTGGCAGAGATCTCGGCCAGCCGGCAAACAGCCTCATCCCGCGCCTCGCGGCGTTGTCCGCCGTGGCCGGCTTGCGTGAGCTCTACGAGAGCGATGAAGCCCAGGCCCTGGCAGCTCCGCCGAGCGCTGCCGAACTGCTCAGGCTCGTGGACACGGTGATTCGCTTCGTCCAGGCCGGCCTCGAAGGAGGCGGACGGCCGCCGCCCTGATCGGCTCCCTCTGCCGGGCTCACCGGTCCGTGGAGAGTGCCTGGATGCAAGCTCGCAGCGTTGCTGTGAACTGCTCGATGTCGCCGGGGGCGAGGGGGGCGAGCATCTGTTCCTCGACAGCGTCGACCGCCAGCCGGCAGGCGCGCAGCGCCGTGCGGCCGGCCGGGGTCAGGTCCGCTTGCAGGATGCGGGCGTGCGCGGGGTCCGGGTGGCGGCCCACCCACCCCTTCTGCTCGAGTTCGCGCAGTACCTGGTTCATGGTCTGCGGCGTGACGAACGCCCGGCGCGCCAGGCCGGCGTTGGACAGCCCCGGCTCCTCGTGCAGGGCGGTGAGCACGGCGTACTGCGAGAGCGTGGCGCCGTGCTCGCGCAGCACGCCGGTCATTGCGGTATTGAGCGTGGCCTGGGCGCGCTTGAGCAGGTACCCGGGGTGGCCCGTGGCATGGCCTGAAGGGACGGCGGACATCCAGCGGCCCTCCTTTGCAATATCAG
>DATBYD010000045.1:0-22887 GCA_036513855.1 Steroidobacteraceae bacterium
CATCTCGACCACGCGCAGGAAGTTGGCGCCGGCGCGGTCCATCTTGTTGACGAAGCAGATGCGCGGCACGGCGTACTTGTTCATCTGCCGCCACACCGTCTCCGACTGCGGCTGCACGCCCGCGACCGAGTCGAACAGCGCGACCGCGCTGTCGAGCACGCGCAGGCTGCGCTCCACCTCGATGGTGAAGTCGACGTGCCCCGGGGTGTCGAGGATGTTGATGCGGTGCTCGGGGAAGCTGTTGTCCATCCCCTTCCAGAAACAGGTGGTGGCGGCGGCGGTAATGGTGATGCCGCGCTCCTGCTCCTGCTCCATGTAGTCCATGACGGCCGCGCCGTCGTGGACCTCGCCGATCTTGTGCGAGACGCCGGTGTAAAACAGGATGCGCTCGGTCGTGGTCGTCTTGCCCGCGTCGATGTGAGCGGAGATGCCGATGTTCCGATAGCGCTCGATGGGCGTCGCGCGTGCCACTTGAGTGTCCTCTGAACCTCTTACCAGCGGTAGTGGGCGAAGGCCTTGTTGGCCTCCGCCATGCGGTGCGTGTCCTCGCGCTTCCTGACGGCGGCCCCGCGGTTCTCGGAGGCGTCCATCAGCTCGTGCGCCAGACGAAACGCCATGGATTTCTCGCTGCGGCCACGGGCAGCCTCGATGACCCAGCGCATAGCCAGTGTTTGGCGACGAGTGGCCCGAACTTCAACCGGCACCTGGTAGGTGGCGCCGCCGACCCGGCGTGATTTCACCTCGACCACCGGTTTCACGTTGTCGAGCGCGGTCGAGAGCACCTCGATCGCCTCGCCGCCCTGCTTGCCGGTCTTCTCGGCGATGCGATCGAGCGCGCCGTAAATGACGCGCTCCGCGGCGGACTTCTTGCCGCTCTGCATGATCACGTTCATGAACTTGGCCAGCATCTCGTTGTTGAACTTCGGGTCCGGCAGAATGGTGCGAACCGGAGCCTGTGCTCGACGGGACATAGCGATAACCCCTTATTTCTTCGGGCGCTTGGCGCCGTACTTGGAGCGGCTCTGCTTGCGCTCGCCGACGCCGGCGCAATCGAGCGTGCCGCGAACCGTGTGGTAGCGCACCCCGGGCAGGTCCTTCACGCGGCCGCCGCGGATGAGTACCACCGAGTGCTCCTGCAGGTTGTGTCCCTCGCCACCGATGTAGCTGGTGACCTCGTAGCCGTTGGTGAGGCGCACGCGACAGACCTTGCGCAGCGCCGAATTGGGCTTCTTGGGCGTGGTGGTGTAGACACGCGTGCAGACACCGCGCTTCTGCGGGGAGGCCCCGAGCGCCGGTACCTTGGTTTTTTCCGCCCTCGTCCGGCGTGGTTGCCGGATGAGCTGACCCGTGGTCGCCATCGTTGCTTGAGCTCCTCGCACGGTAAAGCGACCTGCGAAGAACACCGGGCCGCCTTAGTGTGGCGGCCCGGTACTCGTAAGTCGCTGTTTCCGGGACGGCATGTAAAGGGCCGACCCGACAAAGGCCGGCGATTCTAGGTACGGACCCGGGGGGTGTCAACCGGGTAACCCGCCCGGGCAAGTCCGGCGCGATTGATTTGTCGCCGAGCGGCTCATTAGGATAGAGGCAAATAGGCCCGTGGCGCCCGGCGCCTCCCGAGCCACCCGTAAAATGTCCTCATTTTCATTCCGCAAGTCCGCAAGGAAGCGGTGCACATACCGACGCTGACCCGCTGGCTGTCGAGCCTGCTCCTGTGCCTGCCGGCGGTGGTGCCAAGCCAGCCGGCCGCCCCCGATTGGGCTCGGGCTTCCCGCCTCGAGGCCGCAAGCGGCTCGCTGCTGCCGGTCCTGGTGCTGGACCCTTCCGCCGGGGACCCCCCATCCGCCACCGTCACGGCCGGTACGCTGGATGAGCGTTTCGGGCCCTTCGCCGCTGCCGGGTCGCACCTTTTAACCGCCCCGCTTTGGTTCCGGCTGCCCCTGCCGGCACGCGTGCCGGCCCCCCGGGACGGGGACATCCCGGTGCTGCTGGCGCGCGCCGGAATCGACCAGAACGTCGAGGTTTTCGCCCGGCGCGGCGGGGCCACCGTGCCCCTGACGCCTGCCACCGTGGTCCCCCAGTTCGGAGGCGCCCAGGACAGCGTCTTCATCGTGCCGGGCGGCCTGGATACGGACCGGCCGCTCTATGTGCGCATCGTGCGCACCGGGCGCGCCACCACCGACCTTCATTTCATGAGCTCGACCCTCGATCACACCCTGGATCAGGCCCAGGTCCATGCGCGCATGATCGCCCTGGCTTTCGGGGCGCTGATGGCCATGGCGCTCTCGACGCTCTTGGTGCGGTTCGTCCTCACCGAGCGGCTCTATCCTTTGTACGGGACGCTGTTCTCGCTGCAGGCGCTGTACCTCGCCTACTTCTCGGGCCAGGGTTTCCACTGGCCGATCCTGTCGCTGGCGCGGCCGCTGTCCTCCTTTGCCTGGAACATCCCGGTGGCCTTCGCAGGGGCTGCCTCCGCGCTGTTCGTGCGCGAGTTCGCCTCCCTTCGGCTGTACTCACCGAAGGTGTACGCAGCCTTCGGCGCCCTCGCCGCCGCCTTCGTGGTGCTCGCCGCCTCCAATCTCCTGAGGCTGGTGGCGCCGGCGCTCTCCCCACTGATCGCGGCCGCCGGCAACCTCATGTTCCTCGGCAGCGCGGTGTTCACGCTGCTGGTGACCTACCTGGCCTGGCGGCGCGGTAACCGCGCGGCGGGCTGGTTTCTGATGGCCTGGACGCTCCTGTGCACCTTCCAGTTCCTGACCGCGCTGCGCCTGCTGACCGCCCGCGCGGATGATGTCGGCGGACTCCTCTATTACGGGCTCGCCCCGGCCATGGTGGCCGCCGCGGTGCTGATCGCGCTCGGTACCTCGGATCGGGTGCGGGCGCAGAATGCCGCGCTGACGGATGCGGAGCTGCGCGCGCAGACCGATGCGCTCACCGGCGTGCTCAACCGCCGCTCCCTGATCGAGCGGCTCGATTCGGCCTGCATGCGCGCCCGCACGCGCGCACTGCCCATCGCGGTGCTGTTCATCGACCTCGACCACTTCAAGCAGATCAACGATACCTACGGGCATGCGGCAGGAGATGCCTGTCTGGCCGGGGTCATCGCGCCCATCCACGCGGAGCTTCGCCAGTCGGATGTGATCGGCCGCTACGGCGGGGAGGAGTTCGTCGTCATCCTGAGCGGCGCGGACGGGGCCTCCGCCTACCCGATCGCCGAACGCATCTGCCGGCGCGTCGCCGCACTTCGCATCGAGGGTTTCGGGCCGCCGATCCGGATCACCTGCAGCATCGGGGTGGCCGCGAGCGATACCCTGGGGGTGTGGGGCCAGCACCTGATCGCGCACGCCGACACCGCCCAGTACGCCGCCAAACGCTCGGGTCGTAACCAGGTGCAGCTGGCGAGCGCCTTTGCGGCCTGAAAGTATGCACGTACGTCCCGCCGCGCCCAGCGACATCCCGCCTCTGCTCACTCTCATCCGGGGCTACTGGGAGTTCGAGGGCATCGAGGGCTTCGCGGCGCTGCCCCTGGAGGGGGTACTGAAGCAACTGCTCGCCCCGCAGGCGCCCGGAGCGGTGTTCGTGGCCGGCTCGCACGGCACGCTCGCCGGCTACCTGATCGTGGTGCTCGTCATGAGCGTTGAGCACTTAGGTCTCATGGGCGAGATCGACGAGTTCTTCGTGCTGCCCGAAGCGCGCTCGCGCGGGATGGGCGCGCAGCTGCTCGCCGCCGCCGAGGCGTGGCTGGTGCGCCGGGGAGGCGTGCGGTTGCAGCTGCAGCTCGGTGCCGCCAATGCGCGGGCGCGCGCGTTCTATCAGCGCCAGGGCTATGCGCCGCGCGCCGGTTACGAGCTCCTGGACAAGGGGCTGCCGTGAGGCCCACCGTGCGGCCTCCGCAAGACTCGCCTCACCGCACCGGGCCCGGCTTTGCTTCCTGCCGGGCCCATACTGGCTCTTCACCGCACCCGAAAATTCTTCTTAAGGGGAGATTGCCTATGTCTGCGCCCAGATCCCGCACCCGCACGTGGCTCCTGGCCCTGGCGGCCAGCGCCGCCGTGGTGACGGTCAGCGCGGCGCGGGCCGACCGCTACAGCGATGCGGTCGCGCATGTGGGCCGGCCGGCCGGGGATATCAAGCGCGACGAGACCGATCACCCGGCCGAGGTACTGCGCCTGTCCGGCATCCGCCCGGGCATGGAGGTCGCAGATTTCCTCGCGGCCGACGGCTACTACAGCGAGCTTCTGAGCTACCTCGTGGGGCCCAGGGGACATGTGCTGCTCCTCAACAACGAGTCCTGGGACAAGTGGAGCGACAACCAGTGGCAGGGGCGCCTGCTGCGGCTACCGAACGTCGAGCATCGCACCGTGGTGGTCGAGCACCTGGGATTACCGGCGCACTTCCTCGATGCGATGCTGCTCATCAAGGTCTACCACGACCTCTACTGGCAGCCCGGTGATGGCGCCTGGCCGAAGATCGATCCGGATGCGACGCTCACCGAGATTGCGCGGGTGATGAGGCCGGGCGGCATCCTGGTGCTGGTCGATCACTCGGCGACCGCCGGGACCGGCAGCGCGGATGCGGGCAGGCTGCACCGCATCGATCAGCAGTACGCCCGGGCGGACTTCGAGAAGCACGGCTTCATTTTCGTCAGGTCGAGCGAGGTGCTGCGCCGGCCCGATGACCCGCGCGACATGATCACCTACAAGGGCGAGATGCTCGGCAAGACCGACCGCTTCGTGATGGTGTTTCGCAGGGCCCGCAAACCCTGAAGGCGCAAAAGGCCGCGCGCTGGCGCGTTAGCTCCTGCCGGCAGCGTGGCCCCTACTCCGCCACGTGCAGCACCTTGGGCAGCCTCGCCTGGATGTCCTCCATCTGGTGCGGCAGGACACTGCCTTCGATGCTGTAAACGAGTTCGTACAGCGGCCGCGTCTCGCTGCCCGAGGCCGCACTGGTGCCCTGCGCCACGGTGCGGATCCAGAAGCTCTTCAGCCGATCGTCGTGCTGCGCGGTACCGGTGAAATCCCCGTCACGATGGCTCATGTGCTCCCAGCGCTCGCGGCGCTCGCGGCCGGCATCGTCGGCGGGTTTGGACTGCCGGTAAGCGCCGAGATAGGTGTTCTTGTCCCGATCCTCCCGCACCACGACCGCACCCACGTCCCATACCAGCTTGCCCTGATCGAGCATGTAGGCCATCTGCAGATCGAGTGAGCTGTGGGCGCCGACCGTCACTACGCCGCTGCTGTCCAGCTGCAGGCGCGGCGAATCGAAGCGCAATCCTTTGTCCGGATCGTATTGCAGCCTGATGTGATCGAACACCGCGGGGCGCAGCTCGCGCCGGTCGAGAAACGCGCGCCACTGCGCGAGCGAGCCGGTGTAGGTCAGGTACAAGTAGTCGCTGACGAAGCGGATCCCTTCCACGACCCCGTCGAGGAACGTGCTCGCGCTCACGGTCATGAGGCCCACGTATCCATCCGGGGTCGGCAGCGCCAGCACCACGACGTAGGCATCCGAGTAACCGAGCGACCAGATGCGAAGCTGCCAGGGCCGCCCGAAGTGATCGCGCACGACGCTCTCCCGCTGCGCGGCACCGAGCGAGGTGATGCGCACCGGCTGCGTACCCACCACGCGCGGCACATTCACCGCCCTGAGGAGCAGGTCCATGAACTCCTGGCTGTCATGGTAATGATGTTCATCAGCCGCGCTGCCCGGATACTGCAGTCGAAACAGCTGCGCGGGACCTGCGTCCTGGCAGACCCACGCACGCCCGTCGCCGGGCAGTGGTGTGTCGCTTTCCTTGCTGCAGCTGTGAACGTCCCAGGAACGGTCCTCCTGCTGCTCGACCAGACACGGCTCGTAGGACCCGTACAGCGTGGCGAGCAGCTTGCCCGAGGCGCCTTTCGGGAACAGGTCCGCGGTCTCGGCCACCAGCTTCGCCTCCTGACCCTGCACGAACTTCAAGAGCGCCGCGCTCACCTTGCGCGAGAATTCCTCGAACGGCAGCGGCAGCGCGAAGCTGTCCTTGAGCTCCCCGACGGTGCTGCCCTGCAGGAGATTCGGGATGCTGAACGAGCGGCGCGTGTCGAACACGGCCAGCTTGTCCGAGCCGTTCAGCACCCGCTCGATCGGCAGCGCGTAATTGAGATTCTCGTTGGGCGACTTGGCGATGACCACGCCGATGACGCGCCCCTGAATGTCGAGCAGCGGACCGCCGCTGTTTCCAGGCGATGCGGCCGCCGAAAAGCGCAGGTATTTCCATAGGCCATCCTGCGGCTCGGGCGTCAGCGAGGTGAGCAGCCCGTCGCGCACCACCACCCCCTCCCCGAGTGCGTTGCCCACGGCGAATACCGCATCGTCGGGCGCCGCCGTGGTGCTGGTGGCGAAAGGCGTGACCGCGGGCGCGCCATTCACGCTGAACACGACGAAGTCCTCGTGCATCGCAAACTTCAGGATGCGGTCGATGCTGTACACCTTGCCCTGGCTGTCGCGGATGCCCGGCACCCCGAACTGGCTGCCGACGCCCGCGATGATCACGTGCGCTGCCGTGACGAACGTGTCGGGTGCGATGGCGAACGCGGTCCCGACCGGCCAGTACGCATCGTTGCGCTCGCTGAACGGGACCAGCTCGAGCGGCAGCGGCTTTTCGTAGGTGAGCAGGTCCTTCAGCGGCTTTTTGATGACGATCTCGAAGGTGGCCACCCTCAGCTGCTTTTGCAGTTGCGGGGTGAGTGCGGCCGCCGCGCGCACTGCGGCGGGCGCGCTGCCAAGCAGCAGGGTCGCGATCAGCGCGTGCGCAAGGCAGATGAAAGAGACCGCTGGGGGTTCGCGGGCGGCTGCGCGCGCGGAGTGGTGCATGTGCCCTCGACGTGTCCGTTCGCCGGGTCGGATAGAATAGTGCAGTCGGGACGGGCAGGCCATGAGCGAAGCGACCAAGAGCGACGACCCTTACGAGCTGCATCGTTTCGTGCTCGCCCAACAGGGGGTGTTCGCCCGGGTGTGCGCCGAGCTCAGCACGGGGGCGAAGGTAAGCCACTGGATGTGGTTCATTTTTCCGCAGCTCAAGGGGCTTGGAGCAAGTCCCACGGCGCAGCACTTCGGGATCGCATCGCTCGCGGAGGCGCGCGCCTACCTGGCCCATCCGCTGCTCGGTGAGCGGCTGCGCCGCTGCACCCGGCTAGTGAACGAAGTCCGCGCGAAAAGCGCGCGGCAGATCTTCGGCTACCCGGATGAGCTCAAATTCCGCTCCTGCATGACGCTGTTTGCGTCCGCGGCGCAGGCGGACGCCGCGGCCGGCGACGGCGTGTTCGGCGAGGCGCTCGCCAGGTATTTCGCGGGTGAGCCGGATCCGCTCACCCGCGCACGGCTGACCTAGGGCTTGGTGAACTTCAGGATGAACTGGTCGGTGTGGCCGCGAATGGCCGGATCGAACACCTTGGCGGTGTGCGGGTCATCCTTATTGGCGAGGATGCCGCTCTCACCCTTCAGCCTGAAGCCGGCCGCCTCCACTTCCTTGATCACCGTCGCCTTGTCGATGCGGTGCAGGGTGTTGGTATCGCGCGCGCCGGAGCCGGCCTCGGCCGCATGATCCAGCACGAAGAAGGTGCCGCCCGGCTTCAGGGCGGCGAACACCGCCTTGTTGATGGTGGCAATGTCCACATCCGGGATGTTGTGAAAGTCGTGGTAATTCTGCGTGGTCCACACCAGCTGCGCCTTCTCAGGCATGCTCAGTTCCGCCACGCGCTGGACGCTGATCTGCACATTGGCGTAGTGCGGATCCGCGGCGATCGCCTTCACGGCGGCGCCGGGTACCGGTGCGCCAGGGGCCGCATCGGGCTTGGGCGGCGAGACGATCACGGTCACCTTGCCCTTGGGTCCCACCGCTGCGCTCAGCAGACGGGTGAAGTAGCCCCCGCCCGCGGCGAGTTCCACTACCTGCTCACCGGGCTTGACGCCGGCGAACGCCAGCGTCTCGCCGGGCTTGCGGTCGGCGTCGCGTTGCTTGTCCTCATCGGGGCGCGCGCTGTCGGCGACGGCGGCGCTGATGTAGGCCGGTAAAGGCGCGCCCGCGGCGTGGGCGCTCGCAAGAGCGAGAGTCATCAGCGCAGCGAGGCTGACAAGGGCTGCACGTGGCATGGAACGCCTCCTTCAGGTGCGTGGGTCTCGAACGCAGTGCCTCACTCTATCAGGAGAGTTGTCGCCCTCACTATCGCTTCACCGCGCCCGGCTGGCGTCGCGGCGCAGGAACGGCGCCTGCCGGGTGTAATCCGAAGCTGCCCGGGCGAGCGGCAACCGGCTTGGGCCGGGCGCACACCGCGCCATCGAGTGCAACGGTGGCGGTGCGTAATGGCGATGAAGCTTCCGAGAGCTCGCGCCGGTTGTGTCAGAATCCTCACCCGCGGCGATGCCCCCGCCATCTCAGCAAGAGCGCCCCTCATGAGCTGTCAGCTTCGACTCCTGTGTGCCTGCCTGCTCGCCGGCCTGGCTTGCGCTGCGGCCCACGCCGCCGCCGAGCCGAGTCCTGCGATCGCCCACGAAGCGGAGAACGCCGTGGTCAAGGTGTTCTCGACCATGCGGCGGCCGGACGTGAGCCGGCCGTGGAGCAAGGCGCCGCCGATCGAGGCCAGCGGCTCGGGCGTCGTCATCGAGGGCAAGCGCATCCTGACCAACGCACACATGGTCGCCTATGCCAGCCAGGTGCAGATCCAGGGCAACCAGTCCGGCGACAAGGTATCCGCCACGGTCGTGGCGATGGCGCCGGGCATCGACCTTGCGGTCCTCAAGCTCGATGACGAGGCCTTCTTCAATACCCGCCCGCCGCTGCCGCGCGCCAGCGCCCTGCCGCAGATCAAGGACGCCGTGCTCGCGTACGGATTCCCGACTGGCGGCACCTCGTTGTCGATCACCCGCGGCATCGTCTCGCGCATCGAGTTCGTCCCGTACGGGTTCCCGACTTCGGGCCTGCGCATCCAGATCGACGCGGCCATCAACCCCGGCAACAGCGGCGGGCCGGCCATCGCCGATGACAAGATGATCGGGCTTGCCTTCAGTCACCTGCAGAACGCGGAGAACATCGGCTACATCATTCCTAACGAGGAGGTGGAGCTGTTCCTCAAGGGCCTCGCCGGTGGCCACTACGACGGCAAGCCCGGGCTGTATGCCGAGCTGCAGACGCTCGAGAACCCGGCGCTGCGTGGCTTGCTGAAACTCGACAGCTCGGTGCGCGGCATGATCGTGCACCGGCCGGACGAAGACAGCGCCTCCTACCCCCTCAAGCAGTGGGACGTGATCACGCGCATCGGCGACAGCGACATCGACGATGAGGGCATGGTCGCGATCGGCAAGAACCTGCGCGTGAACTTCACCTACCTCATCCAGCAGAAGGTCCATGACGGCAGCGTGCCGCTGACCCTGGTGCGCTCCAGCAAGAGCCAGACCATCCAGATGCCAGTGCCCACACACCGGCCGCTGCTCATCGAGTCGCTGCAGGGCGAGTACCCGTCCTACTTCATTCTCGGGCCGGTGGTGTTCGAGCGCGCCTCGATGGAGTGCCTGTCGCTGGTGCGTGCGCACGGCCAGGCGGCCATCGGCAGCCCGCTGATCGCCCGTCTCGGCGAGCGGCCCGATCCGAACCGCGAGGAGCTGGTGGTGCTGCCCTCGCCGCTGTTTCCCCACGCCCTCTCCAAGGGCTACTCCGATCCGACCGGCTCGGTCCTCAAATCGGTCAACGGCACGCCGGTGCGCAGCCTTGCGCACCTGGTGACGCTGCTGCGTGATCTGAAGGACGAATACGTGACGCTCGACTTCGACAACCGCGCCAGCGAGTCCATGGTGTTCCCGCGCGCGCAGCTGGTCAGCTCCACCGATGCGATCCTCACCGACAACGGCGTGCGCGCCCAGGGCTCGCCCGACATGATGAAGATCTGGGACGGCAAATAGCCGCCCCGCGCGGCCCTCAAGTCAGCCGCGCGGCGCGCACAGGCGCTGCTGCAGCCGCTGCTTCAGCTGCGGCCACTCGGCGGCGATGATCGAGTAGCGCGCCGAGTCGCGCGCGGTGAGGTCGCTCGCCAGCCGGTGTGCGCGCAGCACCCCTTCGAACTTTGCGCCCAGGCGCGCCAGCGCCTCGCGCGAGCGCTGGTTGCGCACATCGGTGTGCAGACAAACGCGCTGCACTCCCCAGCTCTCGAAGGCGTGCGTGAGCATCAGCAGCTTCGCCTCGCTGTTGGCCGCCGTGCGCCGGGCCGCGGGGGCAAGCCAGGTGTAACCGATCTCGCAGCCATCCGCACCGCTGCGGGCGGCCTCGCGGTGACCCACCGGCCATGACCAGCGTTCGATGAGGAAGAAGCGGGTCGAGCCGATCACGCTGCCATCGGCGATGCGCACGGTGGCGAAGGGCAGCGCGGTACCGGCTTGCTGCCAGGCCAGCGCCGTGTCCACGTATTCGCTCATCTCGCGCACGCCCAGCGGCACCGCGCTCCACGGGAAACTCTCGCGGCTGTCACCGGCGGCCGCGACCAGTGCGTCGAGGTGCGAGCGCGCGAGCGGCTCGAGCCGCACGCGAGCGCCTTCGAGCACCGGCGCCCCCGGCGTGTGGCTATGGAGTGCGTCCAATTCTCATCCGCCGTTCATGTGTTGTTTGATCGTTCGAATAAGGTTATTGGATTTATTTGTCTATATAACGACAAATCACCGGCTTCATAAAACGATCAGCCGCGCGTGCGGACCCGGGAAAAAAATCGGGCCAGCGCTAGAGGCTGGCCCGATGATCTTCTACAGCAACGGCCGTTGCGGCCGCGCAGCGTTTAGCTCGCGGCGCTCTCCGACTCTTCGGTCACCGTCGATTCCTCCGCATCCGGCAGGCCGCCGCTCACGTCCATGAAGCTGCGCCGGTCGGCGCCCTCCATCTTCTTGCGACGTGAGGCGTGGGCCGCAAAGCCGGTGCCCGCCGGGATGAGCCGGCCGACGATGACGTTCTCCTTGAGTCCGCGCAGGTCATCCTTGAGGCCGCGCACCGCAGCCTCGGTCAGCACGCGCGTGGTCTCCTGGAAGGAGGCAGCGGAGATGAACGACTCGGTCGCCAGCGATGCCTTGGTGATGCCGAGCAGCACAGGCTGCAGCCTTGCCGCCTTCTTGCCATCGGTCTGCGCGCGATCGTTGATGTCGAGCGCGCGCGAGCGGTCGAGCTGCTCGCCGCGCAGCAGCGCGGTCTCGCCGGCCTCCTGCACCTCGGTCTTGCGCAGCATCTGGCGGATGATCACCTCGATGTGCTTGTCGTTGATCTTCACACCCTGCAGGCGGTAGACGTCCTGGATCTCGCGCACTAGGTAGTTCGCCAGCGCCTCGACTTCCTGCAGGCGCAGGATGTCGTGCGGGTTCGGCTCGCCGTCGGCGATCACCTCACCACGCTCCACGGTCTCGCCTTCGAACACGTTCAGCTGGCGCCACTTCGGGATCAGCTCCTCGTACTTCTCGCCGTCGTCGCTGGTGATGATCAGGCGCCGCTTGCCCTTGGTTTCCTTGCCGAAGCTCACGGTGCCGGACTTCTCGGCGAGGATCGCCGGATCCTTGGGCTTGCGAGCCTCGAACAGGTCCGCCACACGCGGCAGACCGCCGGTGATGTCGCGGGTCTTGGAGGACTCCTGCGGGATGCGGGCGATGACATCGCCCACCGAGGCGCGCGTGCCGTCCTCGAGGCTGACCAGGGCGCCCGGGGGCAGCGTGTACACCGCCGGGATCTCGGTATTGGCGAAGGTGACTTCCTTGCCCTTGGCGTTCACCAGCTTGATCGTGGCGCGCACGTCCTTGCCGCCGCGCTGCTTGGTGTCGAGCACGACGGTGCTGGAAAGACCGGTCACCTCATCGAGCTGCGAGGTGACGGTCAGCCCGTCGACGAAGTCCTGGAACTTCACGTAGCCGGCGACCTCGGTGACCACCGGGTGGGTATGCGGATCCCAGGTCGCGATCACCTGGCCTGAGGCCACCGTGGCGCCTTCCTTGACGCTGATCATGGCGCCGTAGGGGATCTTGTAGCGCTCACGCTCGCGGCCGAAGTCATCGACCACGCCGAGTTCGCCCGAGCGCGACACCGCCACCAGGTGCCCCTTCTCGTGCTGCACCGTCTTCACGTGGTGGAAGCGGATCACGCCCTTGTTGCGAACTTCCACGCTGCTCGCGGCAGCGGCCCGCGAGGCGGCGCCACCGATGTGGAAGGTACGCATGGTCAGCTGCGTGCCGGGTTCCCCGATCGACTGCGCGGCGATGACGCCGACCGCCTCGCCGATGGAAATCGGCCGGCCGCGCGCCAGATCTCGCCCGTAGCAGCTCGAGCACACCCCGTAGCGGGTCCGGCAGGTGATCGGCGAGCGCACCTTGATCTGGTCCACGCCCTCGGTCTCGAGCAGCCGCACCAGCTTCTCATCGAGCAGCGTGCCGATGCCGATCAGCACTTCCCTGGAGCCGGGCTTGAGGATGTCCTCTGCCAGGACTCGTCCGAGCACGCGCTCACCGAGCGCCTCCACCACATCTCCGCCCTCGACCAGGGGAGCCATGGCCAGTCCGTTGGTGGTGCCGCAATCGACCTCGGTCACCACCAGGTCCTGCGCCACGTCCACCAGGCGGCGGGTCAGGTAGCCGGAGTTCGCCGTCTTCAGCGCCGTGTCGGCGAGTCCCTTGCGGGCGCCGTGCGTGGAGATGAAGTACTGCAGAACGTTCAGGCCCTCGCGGAAGTTGGCCGTGATCGGCGTCTCGATGATCGAGCCGTCGGGCTTGGCCATCAGGCCGCGCATGCCGGCGAGCTGGCGGATCTGCGCCGCGGAACCGCGCGCGCCCGAGTCGGCCATCATGAAGATCGAGTTGAAGGACTTCTGCTTGTGGCGCGTGCCCTTAAGATCGGTCGCCTCTTCGGAGCCGAGCTTCTCCATCATGGCCTTGGCCACCTGATCATTGGCGCGCGACCAGATGTCCACCACCTTGTTGTAGCGCTCGCCGTTGGTGACGAGGCCGGAGGCGTACTGGTCCTGGATCTCCTTCACCTCGTCGTCGGCCGCCGTGACGATGCGGGTCTTCTGCTCCGGAATGACGATGTCGTCGATACCGAAGGAGATCCCGGCACGCGTCGCATAGTGGAAGCCGGTGTACATGAGCTGGTCGGCGAACACCACGGTTTCCTTCAGGCCGAGTGCCCGGTAGCACGCGTTGATGGTCGCGGAGATCGCCTTCTTGGTCATGTCCTGGTTGATGATGTCGAACGAGAGGCCCTTGGGCAGGATCTCGAACAGCAGCGCGCGGCCCACGGTCGTCGCGACCAGGCGCGTGCGCTCGGTGAGCGTGCCGTCCTCGGAGCGAACGTGCTCGCGCAAGCGCACGCTGCACTTCGCCTGCAGGTCGACACCGCGGCTCTCGTAGGCGCGGTGCACTTCCGGTACGTCGGAGAAGAACATGCCCTCGCCGCGCGCACCGATGCGCTCACGGGTCAGGTAGTAAAGTCCCAGCACCACGTCCTGCGAGGGCACGATGATCGGGTCGCCGTTGGCGGGCGAGAGGATGTTGTTTGACGACATCATCAGCGCGCGCGCTTCCAGCTGTGCCTCGAGCGACAGCGGCACGTGTACGGCCATCTGGTCGCCGTCGAAGTCGGCGTTGAAGGCGGTACACACCAAGGGATGCAGCTGGATGGCCTTGCCCTCGACCAGCAGCGGCTCGAAGGCCTGGATGCCCAGCCGATGCAGCGTCGGGGCGCGATTCAGCAGCACCGGATGCTCGCGGATCACTTCCTCGAGGATGTCCCACACTTCCGGTCCCTCGCGCTCCACCAGGCGCTTGGCGGCCTTGATGGTCGAGGCCTCGCCACGCAGCTGCAGCTTCTGGAAGATGAAGGGCTTGAACAGCTCGAGCGCCATCTTCTTGGGCAGTCCGCACTGGTGCAGGCGCAGCTGCGGGCCGACCACGATGACCGAACGGCCCGAGTAGTCGACGCGCTTGCCGAGCAGGTTCTGGCGGAAGCGCCCCTGCTTGCCCTTGATCATGTCGGCGAGCGACTTCAGCGGGCGCTTGTTGGTGCCGGTGATGGCGCGGCCGCGGCGGCCGTTGTCGAGCAGCGCATCCACCGCCTCCTGCAGCATGCGCTTCTCGTTGCGCACGATGATGTCGGGCGCATTGAGCTCGAGCAGCCGCCGCAGGCGGTTGTTGCGGTTGATGACGCGCCGGTACAGGTCGTTCAGGTCCGAGGTCGCAAAGCGGCCGCCATCGAGCGGCACCAGCGGCCGCAGATCCGGCGGCAGCACCGGCAGCACGGTCATGACCATCCACTCGGGCTTGTTGCCCGACTCGACGAAGGACTCGATGAGCTTCAGCCGCTTGGACAGGCGCTTGAGCTTGGTCTCGGAAGCGGTGGCGGCCATGTCCTCGCGCACCTTGCCGATCTCGGCGGTGAGATCGATGGTGCGCATCAGCTGGTAGACGGCTTCCGCGCCCATGCGCGCGTCGAACTCATCGCCGTGCTCCTCGATCGCTTCGAGGTACATCTCATCCGTCAACAGCTGCCCGCGCTGCATCGGCGTCATACCTGGGTCGATGACGACGAAGGCCTCGAAGTACAGCACCCGCTCGATCTCGCGCAGCGTCATGTCGAGCATGAGGCCGATGCGCGAGGGGAGCGACTTGAGGAACCAGATGTGCGCGGTGGGGCTCGCCAGCTCGATGTGGCCCATGCGCTCGCGGCGCACCTTCGACTGGGTGACCTCCACGCCGCACTTCTCGCACACCACGCCGCGGTGCTTGAGGCGCTTGTACTTGCCGCACAGGCACTCGTAGTCCTTCACCGGCCCGAAGATCTTGGCGCAGAACAGGCCATCGCGCTCGGGCTTGAAGGTGCGGTAGTTGATCGTCTCGGGCTTCTTCACTTCGCCGTACGACCACGCGCGGATCATCTCCGGCGATGCCAGCCCGATCTTGATCGAATCGAAGTGCTCGACCGGAGCGTGCTGCTTGAAGAGCTTGAGTAAGTCTTTCATGAATTAATCCTGCTCCAGTTCCATGTTGATGCCGAGCGAGCGGATCTCCTTCACCAGGACGTTGAAGGACTCCGGCATGCCTGCATCCATCTGGTGATTGCCGTCGACGATGTTCTTGTACATCTTGGTGCGGCCGTTCACGTCATCCGACTTGACGGTCAGCATCTCCTGCAGGGTGTAAGCCGCCCCGTAGGCCTCCAGTGCCCACACTTCCATCTCGCCGAAGCGCTGGCCGCCGAACTGCGCCTTGCCGCCGAGCGGCTGCTGGGTGACCAAGCTGTACGGCCCGGTCGAGCGCGCGTGCATCTTGTCGTCGACCAGGTGGTTGAGCTTGAGCATGTACATGTAGCCGACCGTCACCTGGCGCTCGAAGCGCTCGCCGGTGCGGCCGTCGTACAGATAGGTCTGGCCGTTCAGGGGCAGGTCTGCAAGCTTGAGCATGCGCTTGATCTCCTGCTCGCTCGCCCCGTCGAACACCGGGGTCGCCATCGGCACCCCGTTGGACAGGTTCTTGGCCAGCTGCCCGAGATCCGAGTCGTTCAGGCTGTCGATGTCCTCGTGCTGGCCGCCGGTCTCGTTGTAGATCTGCTTCAGGAACGCGCGCAGGTCGGCGGCTGCCGCCTGGGCTTCGAGCATGCGCCCGATCTTGAGTCCCACGCCCTTGGCCGCCCAGCCCAGGTGCGTCTCGAGCACCTGGCCGACGTTCATGCGCGAGGGCACGCCCAGGGGGTTCAGCACCACGTCCACCGGGGTACCGTCCTCAAGATAGGGCATGTCCTCGACCGGAACGATGGTCGAGATCACGCCCTTGTTGCCGTGCCGTCCGGCCATCTTGTCGCCCGGCTGCACGCGGCGCTTCACGGCCAGGTACACCTTGACCATCTTCAGGACACCCGGGGCGAGGTCATCGCCGGCGGTGATCTTGGCCTTCTTGTCATCCAGGCGCTTCTCGAACGCCTTGCGCTGCAGCTTCACCCGTTCGGAGGCCTGCTCGAGCTGCGAGTTCGCATCCTCGTCCTCGAGGCGGATCTCGAACCACTCCTCGCGCGGCACCTCATCGAGGTACTCGGTGGTGATCTTGGTGCCGCTCTTGAGCTTCCTGGGACCGCCCGCGGCGCTTTGCCCGAGCAGCATGCCGCGCACGCGCGCGAACAGGTCATCCTCGAGGATGCGCTGCTGATCGGCGAAGTCCTTGCGCACGCGCTCGATCTCGGCCTTCTCGATGGACAGCGCACGCGAGTCCTTGTCGACGCCGTCGCGCGTGAACACGCGCACGTCGATCACGGTGCCGTCCATGCCCGGCGGCACGCGCAGGCCTGTGTCCTTCACGTCCGAGGCCTTCTCGCCGAAGATGGCGCGCAGCAGCTTCTCCTCCGGGGTCAGCTGCGTCTCGCCCTTGGGCGTCACCTTGCCGACCAGGATGTCGCCGGCCTTCACTTCCGCGCCGATGAAGGCGATGCCCGCCTCATCGAGCTTGGCAAGAGCCGCGTCACCGACATTGGGGATGTCGGCGGTGATCTCTTCCGGCCCAAGCTTGGTGTCGCGTGCCACACAGGTGAGTTCCTCGATGTGGATGGTGGTGAAGCGATCCTCCTGCACCACGCGCTCGGAAATCAGGATCGAGTCCTCGAAGTTGTAGCCGTTCCAGGGCATGAAGGCGACCAGCAGGTTCTGCCCGAGCGCAAGTTCGCCTAAGTGGGTCGAGGGGCCGTCCGCCAGCACATCGCCGCGCGCGATCACATCGCCCGCGTTCACCAGCGGGCGCTGGTTGATGCAGGTATTCTGGTTCGAGCGGGTGTACTTGGTGAGGTTGTAGATGTCCACGCCGGGCTCGCCGGCCAGCGTCTCATCGTCATTCACGCGCACCACGATGCGCGAGGCGTCCACCGAGTCGACCGCGCCACCGCGCTTGGCGATCACGGTCACGCCCGAGTCGATCGCCACCGGGCGCTCCATGCCGGTACCCACCAGCGGGGTCTCCGAGCGCAGCGTCGGCACCGCCTGGCGCTGCATGTTCGAACCCATCAGCGCGCGGTTGGCGTCGTCGTGCTCGAGGAAGGGGATCAGCGAGGCTGCCACCGACACGATCTGCTTGGGTGAGACGTCCATGTAGTTGATGCGCTCGCGCGGCATCAGCGTGAACTCGTTCTGGAAGCGGCACGACACCAGCGTGTCGGTCAGCTCGCCCTTGGCGCCGAGCACCGCGTTGGCCTGCGCGATGGCGAACTCGCCCTCTTCGATCGCCGACAGGTAATCGATACGGTCGGTGACGTGGCCGTTGTCCACGCGGCGGTACGGCGTCTCGAGGAAGCCGTAGTTGTTGGTGCGGGCGTACACCGACAGCGAGTTGATGAGGCCGATGTTCGGACCTTCCGGGGTCTCGATCGGGCAGACGCGGCCGTAATGCGTCGGGTGCACGTCGCGCACCTCGAAGCCGGCGCGCTCGCGCGTAAGTCCTCCCGGGCCCAGCGCCGAGACGCGCCGCTTGTGGGTCACTTCCGAGAGCGGGTTGTTCTGGTCCATGAACTGCGAGAGCTGCGAGGAGCCGAAGAACTCCTTGACCGCCGCGGCCACCGGCTTGGCGTTGATCATCTCCTGCGGCATGAGCGGCTCGGTCTCGGCGATCGTCAGGCGTTCCTTGACGGCGCGCTCGACGCGCACCAGTCCCACGCGGAAGGCGTTCTCCGCCATCTCCCCGACGCTGCGCACGCGGCGGTTGCCCAGGTGATCGATGTCGTCCACCTGGCCGTTGCCGTTACGGATGTCGATCAGCACCTTCAGCACTTCGATGACGTCGGACATCTCGCCGTACTGCGCCACCAGGCGCTTGGACAGCTCATCGGTGCGGGTGCCGGCGTACTTGTGATCGTAGAGGATGCCGGGGCCGAGGATTTCCTTGCGGCCCACGCGGCGATTGAACTTCATGCGGCCGACGGCCGAGAGGTCATAGCGCTCGGGGTTGAAGAACAGATTCCCGAACAGGTTCTCGGCGGCGTCCTTGGTCGGCGGCTCGCCCGGTCGCATCATGCGGTAGATCTCCACCAGCGCCTCCAGACGCGTCTTGGTGGGATCGATGCGCAGCGTGTCCGACATGTACGCGCCGCGATCCAGGTCGTTCACGTACAGCGTGTTGACCTGCGGGATGCCCGCCTCGATGAGCTTCTCAACGGATGCCGCGGTCAGCACCTCGTTGGCCTTGGCGAGGATCTCGCCGGTATCGGTGTTGACCACATCGTGTGCCAGCACCTTGCCGTACACGTATTCGCGCGGCACGCGCAGACGGGTGACCTTGGCATCCTCCAGCTGGCGCACGTGGCGGGCGGTGATGCGGCGGCCTTCCTCGACGATCACCTGATCGCCGATGCGGATCTCGAAGGTCGCGGTCTCGCCGCGCAGGCGCTGCGGCACGAGCTGCAGGGCCACCTCGTCGCGGCTGATGAAGAAGGTGTTGGTGTCGAAGAAGGTCGCCAGGATCTCCGACTCATTCATGCCGAGCGCGCGCAGGATGATGGTGACGGGAAGCTTCCTGCGGCGGTCGATGCGCGCGAACACGCAGTCCTTCGGGTCGAACTCGAAGTCGAGCCACGAGCCGCGGTAGGGAATGATGCGCGCCGAGAACAAGAGCTTCCCGGAGGAGTGCGTCTTGCCGCGGTCGTGATCGAAAAACACGCCCGGGGAGCGGTGCAGCTGCGAGACGATGACCCGCTCGGTGCCGTTGATGACGAAGGTGCCGTTGTCGGTCATGAGCGGCAGCTCGCCGAGGTAGACCTCCTGCTCGCGCACGTCCTTGACCGGCTTCTTGGCGCCCGGGGCCTCCTTGTCGAGCACGATCAGGCGCACCTTCACGCGCAGCGGGGCGGCGTAGGTGAGGCCGCGCAGCTGGCACTCTTTGACGTCGAACACCGGCTCGCCGAGCCGGTAGCTCACGTACTCGAGCGAGGCGTTCCCGCTGTAGCTGGAGATCGGGAACACGCTCTTGAAAGCCGCGTGCAGGCCGATCTGGTCGCGCTTCTCCTCCGGCTTGTCGACCTGGAGAAACTTGCGATACGAATCCAGCTGGATGGCGAGCAGGTACGGCGTATCGAGGATGCTCGCCTGCTTGCCAAAGTTCTTGCGGATGCGCTTCTTCTCGGTGAAGGAATAAGCCATCGAGTGGTCACCTCAGGTTCAGCCCATCAAACCAAATCAAAACAGCCCCGCCGCCGCCCGCGCGCCGCGCATTTTTGCGCGGCGCTTGGACGGTCAGGGGGTTCGCGGCACGGAAGGTCCTACTTGACCTCCACCTTCGCGCCGGCGTCCTCAAGCTTCTTCTTAATCGTTTCGGAATCGGCCTTGGAAACGGCCTCCTTGACGGTCGAGGGTGCACCCTCCACCAGGTCCTTGGCTTCCTTGAGGCCAAGGCCGGTGATCTCGCGGATCACCTTGATCACGGTCACCTTCTTGTCCGCCGGGTACTCCTTGAGAGTGACCGCGAACTCGGTCTGCTCCTCGGCCGGTGCCGCGGCGGCAGCGCCGGCGCCGCCGGCAGCCGCTACGGCCACGGGAACCGCGGCGGTCACGCCGAACTTCTTCTCCATGTCGGAGATCAGTTCGACGATGTCCATGAGGGTCATCTTGGAGATTGCATCGAGGATTTCGTCTTTGTTGACAGCCATGTGTGTCTCCTAAAAGTTGGTATCAGACAATCAAGCGCCGGCGGCCTGCTTCTGGTCGCGTATGGCGGCAACGGTGCGGGCGAGCTTGGCCGGCGGCTCCGCGAGCGTGCGCACGAGCTTCTGTATCGGCGCCTTGAGCACGCCCAGAAGCATCGACAACGCCTGTTCGCGCGTCGGCAGACTCGCCACCCGGTCGAGTTCCCTGGCAGCCAGTACCTGACCGCCCAGGGACACCAGTGTCGCCACGAGCTTATCGTTCGCCTTGGCGAAGTCCTTCACCACGCGCGCGGCCGCGCCCGGATCGTCCTTCGAGAAAGCGAGCACCAGCGGCCCCTTGAGCTTCGGTCCGACAGATTCGAACGAGGTGCCGGCGAGCGCCTTGCGTGCCAGCGTGTTCTTGACCACACGCATGTACACGCCCTGGCGCCGCGCCCTGGCACGCAGCTCCGTCATCTGCCCAACCGTAAGGCCCCGGTACTCGGCGGCCACGACCGACTGGGCTTTCGCCGCTACTTCGGCCACTTCCGCTACGAGCGCCTTCTTGTCTTCAAGGTTGAGTGCCATTCATCTTTCCTCTTGGTGAGAAGATCACCACTGAAACTGCAATCTGCATCGCAGCTTCGCCTACGACGGTGACCTCCACGCCTCGAGGTATCCTCGATGCGTAAAGCGGTTCACCATCTGCGCAGGCTCGCCATTAAGAGGGCCTTAATCCCTCGCCTGCGGTCTTCGATGATGGCCGGTGGTACCAAAGCGCCCCGGCCCGCCATCAAAACTTCAAATCGTCCCCTGATCGACGATCACGCCCGGCCCCATGGTCGAGGACAGCGTGATGCGCTTCAGATACACACCCTTCGAACTTGCCGGCTTGGCCTTCTGCAGGTCCGCGATCAGCGTATGAAGGTTTTCCTTCAGCGCGTTCACCTCGAAGTTCGCCTTGCCGATCGTGCAATGCACGATGCCGGCCTTGTCCACCCGGTAGGTGACCTGGCCGGACTTGGCGTTCTTCACCGCGGTCGCCACATCCGGGGTCACCGTGCCGACCTTGGGGTTCGGCATCAGGCCGCGCGGACCCAGGATCTGGCCCAGCTGGCCGACCACCCGCATGGCGTCGGGACTGGCGATCACGCGATCGAAATTGATCTCGCCCGCCTTCACCTTCGCCGCCAGATCCTCAAGGCCCACGATGTCCGCGCCGGCCGCCTTGGCCAGCTCCTGGTTCTTGCCGCTGGTGAACACCGCCACGCGCACCGTCTTGCCGGTGCCGTGCGGCATGACCGTCGAGCCGCGCACCTGCTGGTCGGACTTGCTGGCGTCGATGCCAAGGTTCACGGCCGCATCCACCGCCTCGGCGAACTTGGCGGTCGCGAACTCCTTGACCAGCTTCAGCGCCTCCTCCACCGGGTAGGGCTTGCCCGGGGCGATCTTGTCCTTCCAGGCCTTCATGCGTTTAGCGATGGCCATGCTCAGACTCCTTCCACATCGACGCCCATGCTGCGAGCGCTGCCCGCGATGGTGCGGATCGCAGCGTCCAGGTCGGCGGCGGTGAGGTCGGGCTGCTTCATCCTGGCAATCTCCTCCAGCTGCTTTCTGGAGATCTTGCCAACCTTGGCGGTGTTGGGGGTGCCACTGCCTTTTTCAATACCAATCGCCTTGCGGATAAGCACCGCGGCCGGCGGGGTCTTCATCACGAAGGTGAAACTGCGGTCGCTGTACACGGTGATAACCACCGGAATGGGCAGACCTTTCTCGGTCTTTTGAGTCTGCGCATTGAACTGCTTGCAGAACTCCATGATGTTCACGCCCTGCTGGCCCAGCGCCGGCCCGATCGGGGGCGAGGGATTGGCAGCGCCTGCCGGCACCTGCAGCTTGATGTAGCCCGTTACTTTCTTGGCCATGAGTCCCTCTCCTTAAGGTTCCAGCGCCTCGCGGCTCCCTTTGATAAGGATGTCAGGTTCAAAACAACGCGGCCCGCGCCGCACCTAATCGTCAAGCTTTCTCGACCTGCGAGAAATCCAGCTCCACCGGGGTTGAGCGCCCGAGGATCTGCACCGCGACGTGCAGGCGGTTCTTCTCGTAGTTCACGCTCTCGACCACGCCGTTGAAGTCGTTGAAGGGGCCATCCACCACCCGCACCACCTCGCCCGGCTCGAACAGCACCTTGGGACGCGGCTTGTCCACGCCCTCTTCCACGCGGCGCAGGATCTGGTGGGCTTCCTTGTCGGTGATCGCCGCCGGCCTCTCGGGCGTACCGCCGATGAAGCCGAGCACCTTCGGCACATCGCGCACCAGGTGCCAGGTCTCCTCGTCCATCTCCATCTGCACCAGCACGTAGCCCGGGTAGAACTTACGCTCGCTCTTGCGCTTCTGGCCGTCGCGCATTTCGACCACCTCTTCGGTCGGCACCAGGATCTCGCCGAAGCGCTCATTGAGGCCCGCGCGCTGGATGCGCTCCTTCAACGATTCGGCCACCCGATGCTCGAAATTCGAGTAGGCGTGCACCACGTACCACCTGAGCGCCACGTTCAACTCCCCTGTCCGGTCAGCCATTTCGTGGCAGCTGCGAGCACCAGGTCGAGTCCCCAGAAAAAGATGCCCGCGGCGATGACGAAAACAAACACCACCGCCGTCGTCTTGAAGGTCTCATCGCGCGTCGGCCACACGACCTTGCGCAGCTCGACGCGCGCAAGCTCCACGAAGCGGCGAAACTCCATGCCGTAAAACGAGAACGCCACCACCAGCGCGGCCAGCACCAGGCTCGCCACCACCGTGAGCCAGCGCAGCCAGGCCGGCTGACTGGCGAGCACGTAGTAGCCGGCGACGCCCGCGATCACGATCAGGATCGCGAATGCGAGCTTTACCTTGTCCGCCGTGCCGGCTTCCCGTGCTTTGATGTCGTCTGTCATATCAACCGCTGGCAGGCCAGGAGGGAATCGAACCCCCAACCTGCGGTTTTGGAGACCGCCGCTCTGCCAATTGAGCTACTGGCCTGTGTAGGTTACTTCAGGATCTTGGTTACGACGCCGGCGCCGACGGTCTTGCCGCCCTCGCGGATCGCAAAACGCAGTCCATCCTCCATCGCAATCGGGCTGATCAGCTCGATCGTCATCTTGATGTTGTCCCCGGGCATGACCATCTCCACCCCGGCCGGCAACTCGATCGTCCCCGTCACATCCGTGGTGCGAAAGTAAAACTGCGGCCGGTAGCCTTTGAAGAACGGCGTGTGCCGTCCC
>DATBYD010000046.1:0-30571 GCA_036513855.1 Steroidobacteraceae bacterium
GCATCCACTATTCCAACATCGTGGTCGATCCGCTGGTGATGCCGATCGGCGCGCTGGGCCAAGCCGGCAACTCGGCCTTCCGGCTGATCCGCCGCCTGCGCGAGGAGCTGAAGGTCGACACCTCCTGCGGCGCCTCCAACGTCAGCTTCGGGCTTCCCGCGCGCGAGGGCATCAGCGCGGTTTTCCTGAGCATGGCGATCGGCTCGGGACTTACCTCTGCGATCATGAATCCCATGCACCTGGAGATCGTCAAGGCGTGCATGGGGGCGGACGTCATGATGGGCCATGACCCGGACTGCGCGCGCTGGATCAAGCGCTTCCGCGAGGCACCGCTGCTGCAGGCTGGCGGCGGCGCCGCGGCCGCGCCCGAAGGGGCGGCGCGCGGCCGGCGTGAGGGCGGCCACCGGAGGCGCGCGCAAGGCCAGGCATGAGCGCCAAGGACGCACTGGTCGTCTTTACGCCCTCGGGCAAACGCGGCCGCTTCCCGCTCGGCACGCAACTGCTGCAGGCGGCGCGCAGCCTCGGCGTCGATATCGACTCGGTGTGCGGCGGCCGCGCCCTGTGCGGGCGCTGCCAGGTGCTGGTCATGGAGGGGGATTTCCCCAAGCACGGCGTGAGCTCGCAGGCGGCCCATCTGTCGGCGGTGAACGAGGCCGAGCAAAGCTTCGCGCGCCGGCGCACGCTGCCGGCCGGCCACCGCCTGTCGTGCTCCACGCAGATCCAGGGCGATCTGGTCATCGACGTTCCGGCCGCCAGCCAGGTGCACCGCCAGGTGGTGCGCAAGGCCGCCGACGCGCGCCCGATTACGCTCAACCCGATCGTGCATCTGCACTACGTGGAGGTGCGCGAGCCGGATATGCACGACCCGTCCGGCGATCTGCAGCGCCTGCTCGCTGCGCTACAGCGCGAATGGGATTTTGGTCCGTTGCGCTGCGATCTGGCGGTGCTGCAGCAGCTGCAGTCGGCCCTGCGCAAGGGGCAGTGGCGCGTCACGGTGGCCGTGCATGCCGGCACGCAGATCATCGCCATCTGGCCCGGCTTCCACGAGCATGCCTATGGGCTTGCGGTGGACATCGGCTCGACCACCATCGCCGCGCACCTGTGTGATCTGGAGAGCGGCGAGGTGGTGGCCTCGAGCGGCTCGATGAATCCGCAGATCCGCTTCGGCGAGGATCTGATGAGCCGCGTCTCCTACTCGATGATGCACCCGGGCGGAGCCCAGCAGATGACCGAAGCGGTGCGCGCCGCGCTCAACACGCTCGCCGCCGAAGTGGCACGCGAGGCCAAGATCGCACCGACCGACATCCTCGAACTGACGGTGGTCGGTAACCCCATCATGCATCACCTGCTGCTCGGCATCGATCCGGTCGAGCTCGGTGGTGCGCCCTTTGCGCTCGCCTCCGACTCAGCGCTCGAGCTTGGCGCCGGCGAACTTGGCCTCGCGCTGCATCCGGGCGCGCGGCTCTACATCCTGCCGTGCGTCGCCGGCCACGTCGGCGCCGATACCGCCGGCATGATGCTCGCGGAACGCCCCGACCTGTCCGATAAACTGACGCTGCTGGTGGATGTCGGCACCAACGCCGAGATTGTGCTCGGCAACCGCGAGCGGCTGCTCGCCTGCTCGAGCCCCACAGGACCTGCCTTCGAGGGCGCGCAGATCAGCTGCGGCCAGCGCGCAGCACCGGGTGCCATCGAGCGGGTGCGCATTGATCCGGCCACCCTTGCGGCAAAATTCAAGGTCATCGGTTCGGATCTTTGGTCGGACGAGCCGGGCTTTGATGCGGCGGTTGCCCGCACCGGCGTCACCGGAATCTGCGGCTCGGGGATCATCGAGGTGATCGCCGAGATGTACCTGGCCGGCATCATCACCCAGGACGGGGTCATCGACGGCGCCCTCGCCGCGCGCAGCGAGCGCATCGTGGCCACCGGACGTACCTTCGCCTACACCGTGCTGCCGGGCGCACTGCCGCTGCAGGTGACCCAGAACGATGTGCGCGCCATCCAGCTGGCCAAGGCGGCCCTGCGCGCCGGGGTGCAGCTGCTGATGGATCGGCTGAACACCGAGCGCGTCGAGCGCATCCGCCTGGCCGGTGCGTTCGGCAGCCACATCGATGTCAAGTACGCGATGATTCTCGGCATGATCCCGGACTGCGACCTCGCCCAGGTGTTGTCCGCCGGCAATGCCGCCGGTACCGGCGCGCGCATTGCCCTCCTTGACCGCGAGTCGCGCCATACCATCGAGGAGCTGGTGCGGCGCGTGGAAAAGATCGAAACCGCGATCGAACCGAAGTTCCAGGCGCATTTCGTCGAAGCGATGGGCATTCCGCACTCGAGCGAGCCGTACACGCTGCTGCGGCAGGCCGTACCGCTGCCGCCGGTGAAGGTGGCCGCGCCACGCGTCGGGGTACGAGCGCGGCGCCGCGCCGGCAGCTGAGGAGCCGCGCGTGAGGCGGACCACCCGGTGACGCGCTGATTCGATTTCGGCTATTGTCAGCCGCTGATGCGCCATGTCGGCTCAGGCTTTGCTGTCGCCCTGCTGTTGGCCCTCCTCGCGCGACCCCGCCCGAGCGCTGCCGACTCCGATGTCACCATCAACACCGATCGCCCGGCGGTCACCGACTCGAGCGTCGTCGTGCCCGCAGGCGCCCTGCAGCTGGAAAACGGCGTGCAGGCCACCGACAGCGACGGGCGCTACGCGCTGGACTTTCCCGAGACGCTGCTGCGCTATGGACTCTTCGACAAGACCGAGCTGCGCCTGACGGTCCCGGACTACTACCACAACCTGCCGGCCTCGCTCGGCAGCGCGTCCGGCTTCGGCGACAGCGCCATCGGCGTGAAACAACAGCTCGGGCCGGCCGCTGGGTTTGACGTATCCCTGGTCGCCTTTGTGAGTCTGCCGACCGGGGCGCAGAGCCTGACCAGTCACGGCTATGATCCGGGCGTGCAGTTGCCCTGGTCGCACAGCCTGCCGGCCGGTTGGAGCGTGGCCGGCCAGTTCGCCGTCTACTGGCCGACGCTCGCCGCGCGGCGCGATGCCACCGGCGAGGCGACCGTGCTCATCGATCGGCAGCTGACGGCGCCGTGGGACGCCTTCCTTGAATATGCCGCCGATTTTCCCGAACGCGGCGGCTCGCGGCCGCTTTTGCATGTGGGCACCTCCTACAAGCTCACGCCGCATCAGCAGATCGACCTGCATGCGGCGGTCGGTCTGTCAGACGCCGCGCCGCGCTCGTATGTCGGTATCGGCTACTCCATTCTCCTGCTCAGGGGCGCTCCATGACCAGCAGCAAATCCGGCCAGGCGCTCGCGCCCGCTTCCCTCTTCTGCATGGGCGTGGTGTTCGGTGACATCGGCACGAGCCCCCTCTACACCCTCAATACCGCAGCCAAGGCGGCCACCCCGGTCGGCGCGGTCGCGCCGGCGGCGGTACTGGGCGTGGTCTCGCTGATTTTCTGGTCGCTGATCATCGTCATCTCGATCAAGTACGCCATCCTGATCATGCGTGCTGACAATCACGGCGAGGGCGGCATCCTCGCACTGCTCGCCCTGGTGAGCCCGCAGCGCGCGCGCCACAGCCGCCGTCGCGCCGCCATGGTGGTCATCGGCCTCATCGGCGCGACACTGCTCTATGGCGATGGGGCCATCACACCGGCGATCTCGGTGTTGAGCGCGGTCGAGGGGCTCAAGGTGTACGCCCCGCAGCTCGGGCGCCTGGTGGTACCGCTCACGGTGGTGATCCTGTTGGGTCTGTTCATGATCCAACGCAAGGGCACGCAGTTCGTCGGCCGCCTGTTCGGGCCGGTCATGCTGCTGTGGTTCATCGTCATCGCGATCCTGGGCGTGGTCGGCATCGTGAAGGCGCCCGCGATCCTCGCCGCCCTCAGTCCCCTGCCGGCCATCACTTATCTCTTGCATGCGGGACCCTTGGCGTTTGCGGTGATCGGCGGTGCGTTTCTGGCCGTGACGGGGGGCGAGGCCTTTTATGCCGACATGGGACACTTCGGTCCGCGGCCGATCCGCCTCGCCTGGTTCACCGTGGCGCTGCCGGCACTCACCTTAAGCTACTTCGGCCAGGGGGCACTGCTGCTCGCCCGGCCGAGTGCGATCGAAAGCCCGTTCTACGAACTTGCCCCGCAATGGGCGCATTACCCGCTGGTCGTGCTGGCAACGGTGGCCACCGTGATCGCCTCGCAGTCGATCATCTCCGGGGCGTATTCCATGACCGAGCAGGCCGTGCGCCTGGGCTTCCTGCCGCGCATGGACGTGATCCACACCGCGCGCACGGAGATCGGGCAGATCTATGTGCCGCTCGTCAACTGGTTGCTGATGGTCGCCACACTGACGGCGGTGGTGGGTTTTCGCTCCGCGGACGCGCTGGCGGGGGCCTTCGGCATCGCCGTGTCGCTGCTCATGGCCATCACCACCATGATGGCCACCTTCGTCGCGCTGCAATGGAAGGTCAACGTCTGGGTGGTCGCACTGGTCAACGGCAGCCTGCTGGCGCTCGATCTATTGTTCTTCGCCTCCACCTCGACCAAGCTCCTCGACGGCGGCTGGTTCCCCCTGCTGATCGCCTTCATCGTCTCCTTCCTCATGCTCACCTGGCGCAAGGGCGAGCAGATCATGGACGCGGTGCGCCTGGTGATGCGCCAGACGCTGCCGCAGTTCCTGGCCTACGTGAAGGCCGATCCCCCCACCCGACTGCCGGGCGCGGCGGTGGTGCTCGGGCGGCTGACGCAGGGCGTGCCGCTGGCCTTGACGGCCAATGTGCGCCACAACCGTGTGCTGCACCGGGAGCTCTTGCTGGTGGCGGTCGCGATCGCCGAGATCCCGCGCGTAGCCGAGACCGAGCGCGCCACCGTCACCGAGGTGGGCGAGGGCCTCACGCGCGTGGAGCTGCGCTTTGGGTTCATGGAATATCCGGACGTGCCGCAGGGACTCATGACGGCGGCAGCGCAGGGCAAGATCAAGTTCGCGGAACCTGCCACGGTGACCTACTACACCGGGCGCGAGACCATCATTCCCCTGGGTCAAAGTCCGCTGATGTCACGCTGGCGTGAATCGCTGTTCGCCCTCATGCATCGCAACGCCCAACGCCCCGCGGCCTATTTCAAGATCCCGGTACCTCAGGTCATGGAGATCGGCGTGGAGCTGGAGATCTGACCCGCACCCTCCGCAGCCGCAGCCGACACTTCAGACGTTGGAGTCCGCGAACGAGGCCTTGCGCCGGTTCATGTAGTCGAGCAGCGCCTCGTCCACGGAAGGATCGAGCGCGGGTGCCTCGTATTCGGCGAGCTGCTTCTTCCAAAGCGCGTTGGCGCGCTGGGTCATGTCCTTGGCGCCTTCCGCTTCCCACTGCTCGACACTGTTGTTGTCCGCGAGCGGCGAGCGATAGAACGCGGTCTGGAAATTCGCCTGCGTGTGCGCGCAGCCGAGGAAGTGCTTGCCCGGGCCGACCTCGCGGATGGCATCGAGCGCCTGACCGTTCTCGCTCAGGTCCACGCCCGCCAGCAGCGTATGCATCATCCCCGCCTGGTCGGTGTCCATGACGAACTTTTCATAGCCCATCGAGAGGCCTCCCTCGAGCCAGCCGGCTGTGTGCAGCACGAAGTTCACGCCGCCAAGACAGGTCGGGATCAGGGTATTGGCCGACTCGTAAGCGGCCTGCGCGTCCGGGATCTTGGACGCACACAGCGAACCGCCGGAGCGAAACGGCACGCCCAGCCGCCGTGCCAAAGCGGCCATGACGTAGAGCACCAGGGCAGGCTCGGGAGTGCCGAAGGTCGGCGCGCCCGACTGCATGGAAAGGGATGAGGCAAAGCTGCCGAACACCACCGGTGCACCCGGATTCACCAGCTGCGCCAGCGCCATGCCGGCGAGTGACTCGGCGAGCGTCTGCGCGGCCGTTCCGGCCACCGTCACCGGTGACATGGCGCCGGCGAGGATGAACGGCGTGACGATGGTGGCCTGGTTGGCGCGGGCGTAGGTTTTCAGCGCCCCGAGCATGGTCGCGTCCCAGGTCAAAGGCGAGTTGGCGTTGATCAGGCTGATGATGCAGGTGCGGGGCCTGCCGGTGGCAGGATCGATGTAGTTATCGCCGAACAGAATCTTCGTCATCTCGACGGTGTCCTGGGCGCGCTCGGGAGCCGTCACGGAGCCCATGTACGGCTTGTCGCTGTACTTCATGTGGCTGTACACCATGTCGAAATGCCGCTTGTTGACCGGCAGATCGACCGGCTCGCAGATGGTGCCGCCGGAGTGGTGCAGCGAGGTCGCAAGGTAGGCGAGCTTCACGAAGTTGCGAAAGTCCTCGATCCTGGCGTAGCGCCGCCCGTCATCCAGATTGCGCACGAACGGGGAGCCATAGGCGGGCGCGAACACCGTGCGGTTGCCGCCGATCACGACGTTGTGGGCAGGATTGCGGGCGAACTGAGTGAATTCCTTGGGCGCCGAGCGGCGCACGATCGTGCGGCACATGCCGCGCGGAAAGCGCACGCGCTCGCCCTGCACATCGGCACCGGCCTCCTTCCACAGCGCGAGCGACTCAGCATCGTCGCGGAAATCGATGCCGATCTCTTCGAGGATGGTGTCGGCGTTGTGCTCCAAAAGCTCGAGCCCCTCGTTGCCGAGCACTTCGTAGTAGGGGATCTGGCGCGTGATGTAGGGGACGAACGCCTGGCTGCGCGCGGTGCGCGCGGCGATCTTGGCGTCACGGCCGCTCGGACGCCGGGCGCGCGCCGGCGGGCTCGACTGCTGCTGGTCCATGAGGGGTGTCCTGGGCGGCTCCTGCCCCATTATGGGTCACCGCTCACGGCGGCAACTGGCCGGTTTGCGGCATGCACTTCTCCGGCAGCGCCACTTTCAGGGCCTGGCGACCACCGGCAGGTCGATGAAGGTTGCAGCGTCAGCGCCGTGATACACCCGCTGCGTCGCTTTGCGGTAGTCAGCCGGCTTCGCGAAGAAGATGTTGTCCACGTAGGTCTGCGGATTCCTGTCATAAAGCGGGAACCAGCTGGACTGGATCTGCACCATGATGCGGTGGCCGGGCAGGAACACGTGGTTCACGTGCGGCAGTGCAAAGCGGTAACGCTGCACCTTGCCGGCGGCAATCGCGCTCGGGTGCGAGAGGCTCTCGCGGTAGCGGCCGCGGAAGATATCCATCGCCACCGCCAGCTGGTAGCCGCCCATCGGCGCATCGGAGGGCACTTCATCCGGGTACACATCGATCAGCTTCACGACCCAGTCAGTGTCGGTGCCGCTGGTCGAGGCCAAAAGGTTGACCATGGGCGCCCCGCCGATATGCAAAGGTGCGGTCAGCACTTCAGAGGTGTAGGCGAGGACATCGGTCCGGTCGGCCACCGCGCGCTGATCGCTCACCAGCCAGCGCTGCCAGGCGGTGCGATCCTCGAAATGCACCGGACGGGGGATGTAGGGCACCGGCTTGGCTGGATCGGAGACGTACTCGTCGAATGAGCTGCTGCCCTTAGGAAGCACGCCCAGCTTCAGACCAGATCCTGGCTGCAGGTACAGCGGCTGCGGCTTGGACGGACACCCCTCTTCGCAGGAAAGCGGCCAGGACGGCAGGCGCCGCCACACATTGGTGCCGGTCTCGAATACGAACACCGCTGGCGTGTTGGCCTTCGGCGCGCCGTCCTTCAGGTGCTCATCGAGGAACGGCTGCATGACATCGCGGCGAAACTGCAGCGCGGTGTTGCCCTCGAATTTCAGCGGCCCAAGCGTGGTGCCATCGTAGTTGACACCGCTGTGGCGCCAGGGTCCGAGCACCAGGAAGTTGCGGTCGTGGCTGGCATCCTTCGGCTCGGTGGCCTCATAGGTATGAATGCCGCCGTACATGTCCTCCTGGTCCCAAAGACTCGTCACGTACATCGTCGGTACCGCGAGCGGCAGCTTGCCCAGAATCTGATCGAGCGCCTGCCCCTGCCAGAACTCGTCATAGGCCGGGTGCTCGGCGACTTTCTGAAAGAAAGGCAGCGCGTCGATGCCAAAGCGATGCGCGAAATCCCCGGCCGAGCCGCTGGCAAGAAACAGCTGGTAATCATCGTAGGCGCCGCGCGGAATGACCTTGCCCTCGGCGCGCGCCGTGGTCTGTCCGTAGATGTAATCGAAGTTGGTCTGGCGGAAGGCGCCGTTGTGGAACCAGTCATCGCCCTTCCAGCCATCGACCATCGGGCTCATCGGAACGGCGGCCTTGAGCGCCGGGTGCGGATTCACGAGCGCCATCAGCACGGTGAAGCCCTCGTAGGAGGAGCCGATCATGCCGACCTTGCCGTTGGATTCCGGCACGTTCTTCACCAGCCAGTCGATGGTGTCGTAGGCATCGGTGGAATGATCCACGGGACTGTCATTGAGCGGCCCGCGCAGCGGGCGCGTCATCACGTAGTCGCCTTCCGAGCCGTACTTGCCGCGCACGTCCTGGAACACGCGGATATAGCCTTCCGGCACGAACACCTCATCGCCCATCGGCAGGGTTGCCAGCATGTGCGAGCTTACGATCTGCTCGGCGCGCTTGGAGGCCTCGTAGGGCGTGCGGGTGAGGATGATGGGAGCCCCGTGCGCGCCTTTCGGAATGACGATGACGGTGTGCAGCTTCACCCCGTCGCGCATCGGAATCATGACCTCGCGCTTGAGGTAATCCCACTCCCCACCAGGCGGGGTGAAGGTGGCCGGCACATCCGGTTTCAGGGGCGGCGTCTGCGCGCTCGTGAGCCCCCAGGCGAGGAGCGTGAGACCCGCGACTGCGACGGTGCGGCGCATGACACGCATTGCTAGGCCCTCTGCGCGCGCTTGGAAGCGCGCTTTAAGTGCGCAAGCCTAGCAGATGCGCAGGAGCGACAGCCGCGTGGGGCAATGCGCTACGATGTCCTCATGCCCCACCCTGACATCGCCGCGGCGCTGCGTGCGGTCCTGCCCGCCGACGGCGTGCTGTCGGGCGAGGAGGAATGCCGGCCGTACGAGTGCGATGCACTCACGGCCTTTCGCTCGCTGGCACCCATCGTCGCGCTGCCGCGCACGGAAGAGGAGGTACGGCGGGTGCTGCTGACCTGCAGCCGGCTGAACGTGCCGGTGGTGGCGCGCGGCTCAGGCACCGGGCTTTCCGGCGGTGCGACTCCGCACGCGCAGGGCGTGCTGCTGTCGTGCGCGAGAATGAACCGGATCCTGGAGGTAGATCCCGTCAATCGCATCGCGCGCCTGGAGCCGGGCGTGGCGAATCTTAAGATCTCAGAAGCCGCCGCAGTTTTCGCCCTGTATTACGCCCCGGACCCCTCCTCGCAGGTCGCCTGCTCCATCGGCGGCAACGTCGCCGAGAACTCAGGCGGGGTGCACTGCCTGAAGTACGGGCTGACGGTGCACAACGTGCTCGGCGTGCGCGGTTACACCATTGCCGGCGAGCGCATCGAGCTGGGCGGCCAGCGCGCGCTGGATGCACCGGGGCTGGACCTGCTGGCACTCACGATCGGCTCGGAGGGGCTCTTGATGATCGTCACGGAAGTGACCGTGAAGCTCATCCCGCGCCCGCCGTGCGCACAACTGGTGGCGGCCTCCTTCACCAATGTCCACGACGCCGCCGATGCGGTCGCCGCGATCATCGCGGAGGGCATCATCCCGGCGGCGCTCGAGATGATGGATCGAAAGACCACGGTTGCGGTCGAGCCGTTCGTGCACGCAGGCTATGACTTAAGCGCCGCGGCCATCCTGCTGGTCGAATCGGACGGTGCGCGCGAGGAGGTCAGCGACCAGATCGCGGACATCGAGCGCGTGCTGCTCGCCTGCGGCGCGAGCGCGCTGCATCGATCGACCTCGGAGGCCGAGCGGGCGCGCCTGTGGTCCGGACGCAAGAACGCCTTCCCCGCCGCCGGACGCATGTCGCCCGATTATTACTGCATGGACGGGACTATTCCGCGCAAGGTGGTCGGTAAGGTGCTGGAAGCGATCGGGGAGATGGAGGGGCGTTACGGGCTGCAGACGCTCAACGTGTTCCACGCCGGCGATGGCAACCTGCACCCGGTCATCATGTTCGACTCCAACGAGCCGGGCTCCTGGGAGCGGGCCGACCGCTTTGGAGCTGAAATTCTCGAACTGTGCGTCAGGGTCGGTGGAACCATCACCGGCGAGCACGGCGTCGGGATCGAGAAGATCAATTCGATGTGCGTGCAGTTTTCCCCGGCCGAGCGCGCCGCCTTCTTCGCCGTCAAGCAAGCGTTCGATCCGGCCGGACTTCTGAACCCGGGCAAGCTCATCCCGACGCTGCAGCGCTGCGCGGAGTTCGGCAAGATGCATGTGCACGGCGGCGCGCTGCCGCACGCCGATCTGCCGCGATTCTGAAGGAGCCATGGGCGCAGGCGGCGAGGAGGCGATTCTGGGCGAGCTCACCGAGCGCATCCGCGCGGCAGCGCTTGCCCAGCAGGGGCTGCGCCTGAAAGGCTCGGGCAGCAAGGATTTCTACGGCGAGTCGCTGGCCGGGGAGGTGCTGGAGTTAGGCGCCTTTCGCGGCATCGTGGACTACGAGCCCTCCGAGCTCGTCATCACCGCCCGCTGCGGCACGCCGCTGTCGGAACTGGAAGCCGCGCTCGGCACGCACCATCAGTTCCTCGCCTTCGAGCCGCCCGCCTTCGGTGCGGCCACAACCCTCGGCGGCGTGATCGCCGCGGGGCTGTCCGGACCGCGTCGCCCGTATGCGGGCGCGGCGCGCGACTTCGTGCTGGGGACGCGACTGCTCACCGCACAGGGGGAACACTTGCGCTTCGGCGGCCAGGTGATGAAGAACGTCGCCGGCTTCGATGTCTCGCGTCTGCTGTGCGGCTCGCTCGGAATTCTGGGCGTGATCACCGAGGTCTCTCTCAAGGTCATGCCGCGCCCGCGCCTGGAAGAAACGCTGCGCCTGGAGCTGCCGGCCACGGAGGCGGTGGAAGCCTTTAATCGCTGGGCGGCCTTGCCGCTGCCACTTTCCGGCGCGGCCTGGTGGCAGGCAAGCGCGTGGCTGCGCCTCTCCGGCGCGCCACCGGCGGTGCGCGCCGCCTGCGAGCGCATCGGCGGGGAAAAGCTTCCCGCCGCCGAGGCCGAAACCTTCTGGGATGACGTGCGCCACTGTCGCCTGGCTATCTTTGCCAGCGATTCGTTGTGGCGCCTCTCGGTCCCGGCGGCCACTGCGCGGCTGCCGTTGCCGGGCGAACCGTTGATCGACTGGGGCGGCGCGGTGCGCTGGTACGCCAACCTGCCCGCAGAGACGCCGGTGCGTGAGATCGCCCTCGCCGCAGGCGGCACGGCGCTTGGCTGGCGGGGCGCCAACACCGGCGGACGTTTTCACCCGCTGACGCCGGCTGTCGCCGATCTGCACCGCCGGCTGAAGGAGCGCTTTGACCCGGCGGGGATTTTCAATCCCGGCAGGCTCCTCGCCGGGATCTGAGCCCGCCCGCCGCGCGGGCGACTCTAAAGGTGAATGGTGCCCCGACCGATCTCGATGACCTCCCCGCTCACGTAGACCTGCGACTTTGCGTCCACGCGCAGCCGCAGCGCCGAGGGACGGCCGACGAACTCTCCCTGCGAGATGTCGAACTCGAACGGCAGCGTGTAACGCATCGCAAGACACCAGCCGCCAAGATTCGCCGTCGCTGACCCGGTGGCAGGATCCTCGAGGACCGCGCTCCCCTGCGGGAAGAAGAAGCGCGCCAGCAGCGAAGTGCCGCTGCGCGCGAACACGTAAGCCTGGCTGTGCCCGTCGTAGCTCTTGAACTGGCCCAGCAGCTCCGCACGCACGCGCACACGTCGTACCGCCGCCTCACTCGCCAGGGGCACGATGAGCTGTTCCATGCCGGCATTGACCCACAGCGGACGCTCGGCGAGGTCGCGTTCTTCGAGGCCCAGCGTGCCGGCCACCGTCAGTCGCGGTTCCTCGACCTCGCGCCAGGTCGGGGCTCTCGCCTGCAACGTCCAGCGATCGCCCAGGGCTTGCACCGGTATGATCCCGGCCGCCATTTCCAGTGTCAGCTTATCGCCGCCCAGACCGAGCGCGCGGCACACGTGTGCCGTGCCAAGCGTCGGATGCCCGGCAAAGGGCATCTCGTAACCGGGCGTGAAGATTCTCACCTTCGCGCTGGCACGATCCGAGGGCAGGATGAAGGTCGTTTCCGACAGATTGAACTGCAGCGCCAGGGCCTGCATTCTTGTCGCGTCGAGCGCCTGCGCCTTCTCGACCACGCACAGGGGATTGCCGCTGAGCGGGGTGCGCCCCTGGGTGAAGACATTGACGATGCGAAAAGCGTAGGCGGCCATAGTCTCAGATGAATTCTATCTCACACGGGGACCCTTAAAGCATGGCCACTGAATTACTGTTCCGCGACGATGCGTACCTGCGCACCGCGACGGCGCGCGTGCTGGCGGTGAGCGAGCGGGGCATCGAGCTCGAGCGCACGATCTTCTACCCCTTGGGGGGCGGCCAGGCCGGCGATGCCGGTGCACTGGTGCGCGCCGACGGTGCCCGGGTGATGATCGCAGATACCAGAAAGGGCGAGGGAGCCGATCGGATCGTGCACGTTCCCGCACCCGGCGCGGCGGCCCTTGAGCCGGGCGAGGAGGTCACGCTCGAGATCGACTGGCCGCGCCGCTACCGCCTGATGCGTCTGCACACGGCGCTGCACCTGATGTCGTGCGTCATTACCGCGCCCGTCACCGGCGGCAACATCGTCCCGGACAAGGCGCGGCTGGATTTCGACATCGAGCTCGCGCAGCTGAACGCCGAGCGGATCGAGCGCGAAACGAATGCGCTCATCAGCGCCGGGGCCGCGACCGAAACGGTGTGGATCAGCGATGCCGAGCTCGACGCACAGCCGGATCTGGTGAAGACCATGAGCGTGCAGCCGCCGCGCGGCGCCGGGCGCGTGCGGCTTTTGAAGATCCCCGGCATCGATCTGCAGCCGTGCGGGGGCACCCACGTCGCCGACATCGCCGAAATCGAAGGAATACGGGTGCTCAAGATCAGAAGCGAAGGCAAGCACAACAAGCGCGTGGAGATTGCCCTTACTGGTAGCGGCTGACCTCAAGTCCGTTGCCGACATTCAGCAATACTGTGGTCATGTCCCTGGCGGCGCGTACCCGCTCACGGTAGGCGCGCGCGTGCACGCGCGCGCTGTCGGGGTACAGCATGTTGTCGGCAATGACGATGGCGCCCTGCGCCAGCTTCGGATGCAGCAGGTCGAACACCGGCACATACAGGTCCTTCCACAGGTCGATGAGCACGAAATCGAACGGTCCGGGGAGCTTGGCCAGCGAGGCGAGCGCATCGCCGATGTGAAACTCGACGTAACCGTTCAGCCCGGCGCGTGCCAGCTGCGCGCGCGCGTACTCGGTCTTCTCGACCTTGAGCTCAAGGGAGGTCACCTTGCCGGAAGTTGCGCGCGCCGCTTCCGCAAGCCAGGTGGTGGAGTAGCCATAGGAACTGCCGACCTCGAGGATCCGCTTCGCCTCGCTCTCCTTGATGATCAGGTTCATCAGCGTGCCGGCCGCGCGGCCGACCGGCAGCAGCATCTCATCGAGCCGGCGCCGCATGTCCTCATCGGACAGCGAGCTCATGAGCTGCTCCTCGCGCCGGGCGCGCGCTTCGTAGTCCTCGATGATCCCTAAGACTGTTTTGTCCATCTCGTTCCTCATAGTGCGCCGGAAAAATACTCCTGCAGCGATGCCACGCCGAGGCGTTTGGCCTCGAACAGACTCTCCAGATGCTCGCGCGAGTTGACCAGACCCCGCGCGCGCACAATTCCCTTCTCGTCCATGAGTGCCGCAAACGGCAGGCGGCTCACCTGGTAGGCAAGGCCCAGGGCTGCGGATACCACGTACGGGATGCCCTCGAGCCCGTGGGCCCGCACGAACTCGCGCTGCTCGGTACTGTCGCCGTCACTGGCCAGGATCACGTCCAGCCACGCGCGCTCATCGTTGCGGCTGGAGGTGACGGCCGGAAGCAAGGCCTTGCAGACCGGACAGCTCGGCGATACGAACAGCAGCAGCGTGCTGCGACCATCGCTGCGCGCGCTGCCGAGACTCAGCGTATGTCCCTCGAGGTCCGCCACTTCCAGGGCCGGTGCCGCCTCGCCCACGGTCAGTCCCCGCCCGAGCATGAGCGCGCCGGCAGGCGCGATCCGCTCGTGCAGCACGCCCACCTGTCTCACCAGGGCCAGCACCACGGCGGCCAGCACCAGCACCAGCACCCACAGCACCGCGTTGGAGATGGCGAGTGTGGTCACGGGGAGTCCCGCATCAGCGCCGCGCGCGGCGCCACCCGCCCGAGAAGCGTATCGAGGCTCATATATAAGAGTGCCGCCACCGCCGTGCCGGCACCGATGGTGAGAGCATCGGAGGCAGTCAGGGGACGTAACGCCCACGGCAGGCCCACGATCAGCAGCGTCAGCGCCAGGGCAAGATTGCGCCAGACCATCCACGCAGCGATCGGGCGCTTGTCGTTCGGTCCGCCGCAGCCGCAGGTCAGCTCGCGCCTGCCGCGCGCGAGATTGATCGCGACCGCGCCGCCGTAGCCGGTGAGCAGCACCGCTCCTGCGGCCGCGGCTCCCGCGCGCGCCGCCCCGGCGAGCAGTCCCAGCCCGATGAGAAGCTCGAGCAGCGGCACCAGGAAGGCGGCCCGCGCCAGGGCGCGCGGCACCAGCCGGTAGGCCGCGAACACTTGCGAAAAGCCCTTAAGGTCAAGAAGCTTGTGCAGCGAGGCGCTGGCGAACAGCAGCGCGAAGGCTCCGGCCAGAAGTGCGCCGACGGCAGGATCGATCATAGGCGGCCATCATAAACCACCCGCCACACACCCCTAGCCGGCAGCGATGTCGCGCAGATCCTCTTCCCAGAACTCCTGCGGCCGTCGCGCCTGATCCGGCCCGCGCGCCTGCTCCAGCGCTCGAAGTTCCACGCGCCGGATCTTGCCGGAAATGGTCTTGGGCAGGCTTGAGAACTCCAGACGCCGGATGCGCATGTACGGCGACACGCGCTCGCGCACATGCTTCATGATCGAAGCTGCGGTGGCCGCATCGGCGAGGGCACCCGCGCTCAGCACCACGAACGCCTTGGGCACCGACAGGCGCCGGGCATCGGGACTGGGGACCACCGCCGCCTCAGCGACGGCTGAGTGCTCGATGAGCACGCTCTCGAGTTCAAACGGACTGATGCGGTAGTCGGAGGACTTGAAGACATCGTCCATGCGACCGACGTAGGTGAGATAACCCTCCTCATCCCGCGCGGCCACATCGCCGGTATGGTAGTAGCCCTCGCTCATGGGGCTCGCGGTGCGCCCGGAGTCCTCCAGGTACGACTGCATGAGCGCGAGCGGGCGCGACTTAAGACTGAGGCACATCTCACCCTCGTCGGCTTCGCGGCCCGCAAGATCGAGCAGCACCACCTCGTAGCCCGGCAGCGGCCGGCCCATGGAACCGGGCTTGACCGGCTGCCCGGGAGGGTTGCCCACCGCGGCGGTCGTCTCGGTCTGCCCGAAACCGTCGCGGATGGTGAGTCCCCAGGCTTCCTTCACCCGGGCGATGACTTCGGGATTGAGCGGTTCGCCGGCGCTGACCAGTTCGCGCAGGTTGACCCGCCAGGCACTCAGGTCATGCTGGATGAGCAGCCGCCACACCGTGGGCGGGGCACAGAAAGTGGTGACGCCGCAGCTCACCAGCTTGTCCAAGAGCGCACGCGCCTCGAAGCGCTCGTAGTGGTAGGCCAGCACCGTGGCCTGCGCGTTCCAGGGCGCAAAGAAGCACGACCAGGCGTGCTTGGCCCAGCCCGGCGAGCTTAAGTTCAGATGCACGTCCTTCGGCGTCAGTCCGATCCAGTACAGGGTCGACAGATGCCCGATCGGGTAGCTCACGTGCGTGTGCGCCACGAGCTTCGGGCGCGCGGTCGTGCCCGAGGTGAAGTACAGCAACAGCAGTTCCTCGGCGCGCGTGTCGGCGGCCGGGAAGGTGTCGGAGGCGGCGGCGGAGTCCTCGAACGCGATCCAGCCCGGCGCCCTTTGACCCACGGCGATGCGCACCGGCGCCCCCGGCAGGCCGCTGAAGCGTGCCGCGAGCTGCGTCTGCGTGATGACCGCCTTCACCTGCCCGCGCTGCAGTCGATCGGTGAGATCATCGCGCTCGAGCAGCGTGCTCGCCGGAATGATCACCGCGCCCATGCGGATCGCCGCCAGCATCGTCTCCCACAGCGGCACGCAGTTGGGCAGCATGATCAGGAGGCGATCACCCCGCCGGACACCGTGGGCGGCGAGGAAGGAGGCGACCTGCCTGGAGCGGCGCGCCATGCGGGCGTACGACACGCTCTCATCCGCCCTGGCGTTGTCGACCATGCGCAGGGCGCAAGCCTCGTTGTCAGCGGCGATCACATCGAAGTAATCGCGCACCCAGTTGAAATTCTCGAAGGCCGGCCAGCGGAACTCGCGCTTGGCGAGCGCCCAGTCCTCGCGGGTGCGCAGCAACTGCTCGCGCAGTGCGATGAACGTGTCGCTGTTGCTCATCGGCAGTCCCCCTCGCCCCCGACGAGGGAAAGCTTAGCACCGCGCAGCGGAGCGACCCGTCCGGTGGACCATGCGGGTCAGTATTCCTCATATTTCATAATGAGTTACACTGGGAAATGCACCTAGGATCTTCGTCATGAGCCCGGCACGCCTGGAGGCCTTCACCGACGGTGTCGTCGCGATCATCATCACCATCATGGTGCTGGAGATCCACGTGCCGCAGGGGAGCACGCTTGCCTCCCTGAAGGCGGACGTCCCGGTGCTGCTCGCCTACCTCCTGAGCTATGTGAATGTCGGGATTTTCTGGAACAATCATCACCACATGCTGCACGTGACCGAGCGTGTCAACGGACGGGTGCTGTGGGCGAACCTCACGCTGCTGTTCTGGCTGTCGCTGGTACCCTTCGTCATCCGCTGGATCGATGAGGCAGGCTTTGAATCGCTGCCCACCGCCGCGTACGGCATCGTGCTGCTCGGCGCCGCCGTGAACTACGTCATCCTGCAGGAGGTCATCATCGCGGTGAACGGGCCGGACTCGCGCCTCGCCGTGGCGCTCGGCGCGGACCGCAAGGGCAAGCTCTCCATCGCGCTGTATCTGTTATCGGTGCCGCTGGCCTTCGTGCGTCCCTGGATGGCGATCGCGCTCTACGTCGCGGTGGCGCTCATCTGGCTGGTGCCCGACCGACGCATCGAGGCGGTGCTGAAGACGTGAGCACGATCGAACGAATCCCCGCGCGCCCCAAGGAGATCGGCGGCGGCCTCATGATCCGGCGCGCCCTGCCCAACAGCACCCGCCCCACCGTGGGCGCGTGGTGCTTCCTCGATCACGCCGGTCCGGTTGAGATCGCCGCCGGCGCGGGCCTGCACGTCGGACCGCATCCGCACATCGGACTGCAGACCTTCACGTGGATGATCGAGGGTGAGGTCATGCACCGCGACAGCCTAGGGAACGAGCAGCTGATCACGCCCGGCCAGGTGAATCTCATGACCGCAGGCGGCGGGATCTCCCACTCCGAGGACAGCGCCACCGGATCGCGCGGTGCCGCTGCCGCGGCGGGACGCCTGCACGCGGTGCAGCTTTGGATCGCGCTGCCCGAGGAGGAGCGACATCGTGCTCCCGCATTCCGTAATCACCCCGACCTGCCGCTGCTTGAACTCGGCGGCTTCACCTCGCGGGTGCTCGCCGGAAGTGCGCTCGGCAGGACCTCACCGGTGGAGGTCTATTCCCCGCTCATGGCCGTGGATCTGGAGGCCGCGGCGGCCGCCGCCGCCAGCTTGCCCGTGACGAGCTCGTACGAGCACGCCGCGCTCACTCTGAGCGGAGAAGTGCAGGTGGCCGGCCAAACGCTGCTGCCGGGCACGCTTTTGTACCTGGGCGTCGGGCGTGAACAACTCGAGCTGAGCTGCCGCTCGGCGGCCCGCATGATCCTCATCGGCGGCGTGCCGTTCGGGGAAGACATCCTGTTGTGGTGGAATTTCGTGGCGCGGCGGGCAGAGGAGATGGAGCAGGCGACGCGTGACTGGAACACCGGCACGCGGTTCGGGGTGGTCAAGGGCAGTCCCTCCCCGCCCCTGATCGCCCCGAGCGTGGCGGGGCTTCACCTGCGCGCCACCTGACTTGCGCACTAGGGGCCTGCCGTCAGCCTCACCGCCGGCAGCTTCGGCAGCTCGCAGCGGAACGGCGTCAGATCGGGGTTGGGATTCTGATAGGCATGCGGCGCGTCGGCATCGAGCACCGTGGCCAGCGCATTGTCGATGCAGATGCGCTGCGCGGACCCTCCTACCTGATAGCCGTCCCAGACGATGTCGGGCAGACGACCGGTTGGCCCGAACTTCGCCGCCCTGAGCACCTTCAGATCCGCCGGCAGCGGGGCATCGCCGCCGCCGGAGAAACGATTGCCGTAGATGAAAATTGAGCGTGCCGAGGCATCATTGCCGCCGGGAGTGCCGAAGAAGTACGCCGAGATGAGCAGGTTCGCCGTCTGGTTGTTGGCGATGTCGTTATCGAAGATCTCGAGCTGGCCGCCGGAATTGACCACCACGCCGGCGCCGGCAGGAACGGCCGCGAATGTGCTGCCGGCGGCGGCGAAGGGCGGCAGATTGTTCTTGTAGACCTTGTTGCCGAAGATGCGCGCAGAGGGGGTGACCTTGGCCGCACCCGGCGTGTTGGCGATGAGAATGCCGGTGCTGTTGCCGGTGATGATGCTGTCCTGGATGTCAGCGCCCTGCGCATCGCTTACGGCAATTCCGGTGACGCTCTGCTCGATGTGGCAGCGCCTGACGATGAGGTTGGCGGATTTGACGAGATAGATTCCGGCCGCCGAGGCGGAGTAGGCGGCGCTGTCCTCGATGCGGGCGTTGTGCGCCGCCTCGAGGCGGATGCCGTAGGCGCCATTGCCGCTTTTGGGTCCCTGCGTCCAGGCCACCTGCACGGCGTGAACGACCAGGTTGTCGCCCTTGATCGCCAGTCCGTCCCCGCTGCTGTCCTGGATCGTGAGGCCGTCGATCGCAAAGCCGTTGCCCTCAACCAGGATCGCAGCCGGTGCGGCCGGTGCGCCCTTGAACGACAGGATACTGCGATCCATCCCTGCGCCGCGCACCGTCACCCCGTTCGAGCGCACGGTCAGTGCGTGTTCGAGCGGATGTGTGCCGGGCGGAATCAGGATCACCGTGCCCGGCTTCGCATCTCGAATCTGCCCCTGCAGCTGGGCCTGGAATGCCGCATCCGCGGCGTTGAGTGTGGAAGGGGCGCCCTCACGGGCGCACGCCGCGGCGAGCAGGAGGCACAGGAGTGTGAGGGGAAGCTGGCGCATCGTGGCCTTCGAAGCTTGCGAGGCTGCGCACCATACCACGAGCCCCGCTCACTTGAAGACGACGGTACGCCCCCCGTTCAGAAACACGCGGTGCTCGATCGCGTAGCGCACCGCGGTGGAGAGCGCCCGCCGCTCCGAGTCGCGCCCCGCCGCCACCAGCATGTCCGGCGTGTAGCCGTGATCCACGCGCTCGACGATCTGCTCGATGATCGGGCCCTCGTCCAGATCATGCGTCACGTAGTGCGCCGTGGCACCGATCACCTTGACGCCGCGGTCGTACGCCTGGTGGTAGGGCTTGGCGCCCTTGAAACCCGGCAGGAACGAGTGGTGGATGTTGATGGCGCGCCCGCGCAGCTTGCCGCACAGCTCATCGGAGAGGATCTGCATGTAGCGGGCCAGCACGATGAGCTCGGTGCGGGTGGAGTCGATCAGCTCGAGGAGCTTGCGTTCCTGCTCGGGCTTGTTGCTCGCCGTGACGGGCAGGTGAAAAAACGGCAGGTTGTGGCGTGCGGCGGTCGGCTGCAGCGTCACGTGATTCGAGACCACCGCCGTGATCTCCATCTTCAGCTCGCCGGTGCGGTGGCGGTAGAGCAGATCCTCGAGGCAGTGATCGAAGTTGGACACCATGATGAGCACGCGCGTGCGCTCGCGGCTGTCGTGGATGCGCCACTCCAGCTCCTCGGCCTGCGCCAGCGGCCCGAACTCGCGGCGCAGCTGGCCCAGATCGGCGCGCTCGCCCTGCACGCTGCAGAAGGTGATGCGCACGAAGAAGCGCTGCGAGAGCGTGTCGTCGAACTGGTGCATCTCCATGAGGTAGAAGCGCCGCGCGGCGAGAAACCCGGTGATCGCGGCGGTGGTGCCCATGCGGCTCGGGCAGCTCGCGCTCAGCACATAAGGATGATCGGTGGCAAACGACACGCGTTCGCTCCCTGCAAGGATGACGCAGGGCAGCCTGACAGCGAAGCGCCGGCCGCTGTGATCCAAATGGGACCGGCGCGATCACGTACGCGCCAAAGGCCACGACTCAGCCGCGCCCGAACACCCGAATAGCCGCCCCGGTGACCGCACGCGCCGCATCGGAGGCCAGAAAGGCGACCACGTCCGCCACCGCCTCCGGCGCCACCCAGCGCGTGATGTCGGCCGCCGGCATCTCGGCGCGGTTGGCGGCCGTGTCCATCGTGCCCGGCAGCACCGTATTGACGGTGATGTTGCGATCCTTCAGTTCATCGCTCAAGGATTCGCTTAAGCGTTCGACGCCTGCCTTGGACGCGCTGTAGGCACCCATGCCGGCATGCCCACGTGCCGCAGCGCCGGCGCCGATGTTGATGATGCGGCCGCCGCCACGGGAAAAAAGATAGGGCAGCACGGCGCGCGAGGCGACGACGGCGGTCTTGAGGTTCATGTCGAACATCAGTTGCCAAGTGTCCACGTCCCCCTCGGCGAGGCTCTGGAAGCGAAAGCCACCCGCGACGTTCACCAGCACGTCGAGTGTCCCCGGCGGGCCTGCGATCCTCTTCACGGCCGCCGCGGTGGCGGCAGGATCGCTCAGATCGATGCCACCTTCGAGCACGTGAGGCGCCGGAAAGGCCCGCGTCAGCTCGGCCGGAACCGCGCCGCGACCGATCAGCCCGAGGCGCGCACCCTCGGCGAGGAATTTGCGCGCCACCGCGCCGCCGAGCGCGCCGAAGGCCCCCGTGACGAGCACCGTGCGACTGTCAGGCATGGGGCAGGCTCCTTTGCTGATGTGCCGCGGTTCATCGCCGGCACTGAAGCATTATCGGGCGTAGCGTAGCGCTGGGCGGGGGTCGGATACAGAGGCGGCCGTCGCGCTCAGGAGGGCGGCAATCCTGCGGCCTCTGCGCACCCGCTCGTGCGTGAAGGCAAGCCTCATGCGCCAGGCATCGCGACGATTTGCGCAAGGTAGAACGGTGCGCCCTGAGCGGCCTCGCGCGAGGCGACCTCGCATTGCAGGGCGCCCTCGACCCTGGCGGCATCCAGCCTCGAGAGGTCCCAGTGCGTGCCGTTGGCGCGCAGGATCAGCGGTGACAGCGCAACGATTAGCGTCGTGCCTGCCTGCAGCGCCAGTTGCGCAGGCTCCGCGGCCGTGCAGCGCGTCAGCCACGCGCTGCAGCGCCCGCGCCGCGTCATGACATTGAGATCGGTGACCGCTCCCGTGGGGGTGCCATGCACTGGCACGTCGCCTGCAAAAGTGATCGGCGCGCTCGCCGGTGAAACGCCGAGCGCGGCCGCCCCTGCGATCGACAGCGACAGCACGCCCTCGAGCACGGCCAGCTGTCGCTGCACGCCCGGGAAGGAGGAGAACGCGCCGGGCGTACGCACCTGCGCAAGGCTCACGCGCCAGTCAAAGCTGGTAAGGTCGCTCCCCGCGGGGTGCACCGCGATCTCGCGGGTCAGTCCGCCGCCATTTTTCCAGGCGACGGAGCTGCGCTCCGCATCACGCAGGATCAGGACCACGGCACCGTGAACGCGCTGTCCATGACCTGCGGCGCGGAGTCAGTGATCTGGTAGTACGAGCCCTTGTCCGCAACGAAGATATGGCAGGCGATGGCCAGGCCGCTCGCATCATCGAGGCTTCCCGCGGCGATGCTCAGGTAGTCCTTGCCCGTGGCCTCCCAGAACAGGGTCGATCCGCAGCGAGCGCAAAATCCGCGCCGGGCCCCGCCGGAGGAGGCGTACCACCTGAGCTCAGGCGCGGACAGCAGCCGAAAGTCGCGGTGCCGGGCAGCGGTAGCCGCCATCAGGTGTCCGGTGGTGCGCTGACACTGGCGGCAGTGGCACATGACGATCGGCCGCAATGGGCCGCGCACCTCGTAACGCACACTGGCGCACAGGCAACCGCCGGATCTGATCTTCTCGTCCATCTTTCAGTTCTTCTGACCCATGAGCTTTTGCTTCAGATACACGAAGCTTAAGGCCCACATCTCGGCGGCCTGCTTGTGATCGGCCGCGGCGGCATGGCCGCCGTCGGTGTTCTCGTAGAAAAGCACCTCGTGCCCCTGGGCCTCCATGCGTGCCGCCATCTTGCGCGCGTGCACGGGAGTGACGCGATCATCGCTGGTGGCGGTGACGAACAGCACCGGCGGATACTTCCTGCCCTTCACGACGTTCTGGTAGGGAGAGTATTTCAGGATCCAGGCGCGGTCGGCGGCATTGTCAGGATCGCCGTACTCGGCCTCCCAGGAAGCCCCGGCGCCGATGTGCGTGTAGCGGATCATGTCAATCAGGGGCACCTGACAGACGACCGCGCCAAAGAGCTCAGGCCTTTGCACCATGTTGGCACTGACCAGCAGGCCCCCGTTCGAGCCGCCCATGATGCCCAGCTGCCGGGGCGTGGTGATGCCGCGCTTCTCGATATCCTGCGCCACGGCCTGAAAGTCGTCGTAGGCCTTCTGGCGGTTTCCCAGCAATGCCGCCTGGTGCCAGGCGGGGCCATATTCACCGCCGCCGCGGATGTTGGCGAGCACGAACACTCCGCCCCGGCTCAGCCACAGCATGCCGAAGTTCGCCGAGTAGCTCGGCGTCTCGGACACTTCAAACCCGCCGTAGCCATACAGCACCGTCGGTGCAGGTCCTGACAGATTCTTCGGGCGCGTCACGAAGTAGGGAATGCGCGTGCCGTCGGCGGAGGTGGCGAAGAACTGCTCGGTCATGAGATTCGAGGCGTCGAAACGTGCCGGCAACGACTTGAGCGCGATCGGGTGCCCATCGCCCGGATCGGCATACAGCGTGGTCGGAGCGATGAAGCTCTCGAAGCGAAAGAACGCCTCGGGGCCGTAGGTGTTGGTGGAAACGATGTGCGTCGAGCCGCCGGCCGGCAGCGGCAGCGCCGCGGCGCTCCAGCTGTGGTCGGCGCGGGCGCGAAAGGCCTGGATACTGCCGGTGACGTCGTGATACAGCGAGACGTACACGGCATCGCGCCCGGCCGACACCTCATCGATCGCGCTCTTGGCATCGGGCGTGTACATCACCGTCACCGCATCCCCGTGCGGGCGGTACGCGATGAGGGAGCCCTTCGGGATGGTGGGTCGCCCGATCGAACTCCAGTCATCGCGCAGGGTGAAAATCAGACTGCCGCTCTGGGCGCCCTTCAGATCGGCGCCGAGCGGCAACGGCAGCTGGCGCGTCGTCTGCTCTGCGCCGATGGCATGATATTCGGCGGTGAAGAAGCCGACGTTGCGCTGGACCAGGGCGATCGTACCGCTCGGCTGGTGGAACACCACCCCGGCTGATGCCACGTCGCTGTCGCGGCCCTCGTAGATGGTGCGGGCGTTGGCCATCGGGTCACCGCGCTTCCAGAGCTTCACCACGCGCGGGTAGCCCGAGGTCGTCATCGAGCCCTTGCCGAAGTCGGTTCCGAACAGCACGGAATCCTCGTCGAAGTAGGTGATCGAGGATTTCGCTTCCGTGAGCTGGAAGCCATCCTTGAGGAAGCTCTTGCTGTGCGGATCGAATTCTCGTACCACCACCGCATCGCCGCCCCCGCGCGAGAGCTGCAGCAGGCAGCGCTTCAGCGACGGGGAGCACTCGGCGCCCTTCCACACCCAGTTCTCGTGCTCGTCCGCGGAGAGTTTGTCCAGATCCAACAGCACGTCCCAGGCCGGCGCGGCGTTGCCGTAGTCCGAAACGCTGGTGCGGCGCCAGAGCCCCTTGGGGCGGGCGGCATCCTGCCAGAAGTTGAACACGTATTGATGATCGAGGTCGCCGTACGGGATGCGGTCGGTCGCATCCATCACCTTGAGAATGGCGTCGTAGTCCTTCTGATAGTCAGGGTCTGCCTGCAGGATGGCGGTCGATTTTGCGTTCTGGGCCTTCACCCAGGCGAGCGGCTTCTCGCCATGAACCTGCTCCAGCCACAGATAAGGATCGCCGCTGTCGGCAGCGCCGCGGGTTCCGGTCATGTTGTCCGCTCCGGTGGCCTCAAGAGCGCCCAGGGCACCGACCAGCGCGATGAACGCCGAGAATCGTCCGTGCACGCCCATCCTGCGCCGCTCCTGATTTACTTTTTCGGATGCAGGCTGCTCTCGACCGCGTCAAACAGCGCCCGCAGGCCAAACGAGACGTCCTGGATCCGACCGTTGATGAAGAAAGTCGGGGTCGCACGCACCCCGCTGTCGAGCCCGCTGCGCAAATGCTCGCGCACGCGCTGCAGGTAGATCTCATCGTCCATCTCGGCCGTGTAGCGCGCCATGTCGAGCCCGAGTTGGGCGGCGTAGCCGTGCAGGTTCTTCGGCGCCAGGTGATCCTGATTCGCGTACAAAAGATCGTGCATCGACCAGAACTTGTCCTGGCCACCCGCGCACTCCGCCGCCATGGCCGCAGGCAAGGCATGCGGATGCACCTCCTCCAGCGGAAAGTGGCGGTAGACGACCTGCACGCGGCCGGCGAAGCGCTCGAGCAGCAGTTTCACCGCCGGCTGGGCCTGCTTGCAGTTGGGGCACTCGAAGTCGCCGTACTCGACTACGGTCACCGGGGCGTGCTGCGCTCCCAGGAAATGATCGACCGGACTGATCGGAACGGCGAGTTCGAAGGGGACGTGTGGCTTCAGGGGGTCCATATCATCAACTATGCACTGTCGCGCGGTCCCGGGTCACGCGGCCGGCGGTGCCCTTGAGCGTGGCCATCCGCGCGCAAGCCTCAGCCGCGCAAGATCAGTTCCCGTCCCACGACTCCGTCGGCTCATCCTTGGGCGCGGGCAATGAGCGCAGGTAGGTGATGAGGGTCCACACCCCTTCCGCACCCAGCGCACCGCCAAACGCCGGCATCCCCTTGGGCCGTCCATAGTAAATGGAGCTGAAGACCTCGGCGTCGGCCGCGCCATAGCGCCAGCGACCGTCGGCGAGACTCGGCCCGACCCAGCCGGCCGCATCCCCGCCGTGGCAGCCGTCGCAGTTCATGGTGGTGAACAGCAGCGCTCCGTTCTTGGCGACCGCCGCATCACCCTCGTGTGGATTGCGCAGCGTCGCGCCGTTGGGCGCAACACCGCCGGCCGGCACGTGTGCCTCGTAGGCGATGCCGGGTACGACGGCCACTGCCGCGGGCGGCGCGTGGTGCCGGGCGCAGGCCGCCAGCGCGAAACAGGACAGCAGCGCAGCGGTGGTGCGCCGGGATCTGAGCAGGTGTCGCATAGCGAAGCCTTACAAGCCGAAGATCCAGATGATGCCGCCCTGGCTCGTGTAGCGGGCGATGTCCTTCAGGAAATCTGCCGGCGGGCGTATGTCGGCCGGGTCATCCGAGCGTGTATCGCCCGAGAGCAGCGCCCAGTCCCCGCCGAAGCCTGCGTAGACTGCGACGTACTGCTTGCCGTCGGGGGCACGATAGGTCATGGGATTGCCGACCACGCCCGAGCCGACTTTGAATTTCGACAGCAGCTTGCCGCTCTTCGCGTCCACTGACTTGAACCAGCCATCCAGCGTGCCGTAGAAGGCCACGTCACCGGCGGTCACCAGCGCCCCGCTCCAGGTCGGATAGGGTTCCTTGTTCTCCCAGACCTTCTTGCCGCTTGCGGCGTCCCACGCCATGAAGCTACCGAGGTAGCCGCCGGGTCCTGCCATATAGGGGCTGTTGACGCCCACGTACGGCGTCCCCTTCAGGTGGGTCGCGTGCGAGGCCGCGTAGTCCATGCACATGTTGTTGGTGGAGCTGTAGAAAAGATGTGTGCGCGGCGAGTACGCCGCCGGTGAAGAGGGGCTCACGCCGCCCTCCAGACTCGGGCACACGCCCTTCACGTTGCCTTTGGAGAGCCCGGTCTGCTTGGAAGGATCGAGCACCGGGCGGCCGCTGGCAGGATCGACCGAGCTCGCCCAGTTCACCGGCGCATAGGTCGCGGCGAGCAGCAGCTTGCCGGTGGCACGATCGAGCGTGTATGCGAAGCCGTTCTTGTCGAAGTGCACCAGGGCCTTGACCGCTCGTCCCGCGATGGTCAGATCTGCCAGGATCATCGCGCCGGTGGAGTCGTAGTCCCAGCTGTCGTGCGGGGTGAACTGGTAGGCCCAGATGAGACTGCCGTCCTCGGGACGGCGCGCCAGCACGCTCGCCGTCCATTTGTTGTCCCCCGCCCGCTGCTCAGGATTGTAGGGCGCCGCATTGCCGGTGCCGTAGTAGATCAGATCAAGGTCGGCATCGTAGGACATCGATCCCCACACCGGGCCACCGCCGGTGCGCCAGCTCTCCTCGGCCCAGCTGTGCACACCGAGGTCGGTTCCCTTGTCGTAGGGTGGCCTGAAGGTGTCCGCATGGATGAGCATGTCCGCGTCCGGACCCATGTTGTGGGCCGTCCAGGCGAGCTTGCCGGTGTTGAGGTCTAGAGCCTTCACCCATCCGTAGATGCCGAACTCCCCGCCCGAGGCACCGACGATGACGCGATCCTTGACCACCAGAGGGGCCATGGTGATGGTCTCACCATTGGCCACATCGGCCACCTGCGTCTTCCACAGCTCGCGTCCCGAGCGCGCATCGACCGCGACCGTTTGACCATCGAGCAGGTTGTAGATGAGCTTGCCGCCGGCGTAGAACGCGCCGCGGTTGACGGTATCGCAACACGACTCGCCGATCGCGTTCGGGCTCACCGCGGGGCGGTATTTCCACTTGAGCGGATAGCCCTCGCGGCTCAGGTCGAACGCGTAGAGGACGTTGGGCCAGGGCGTGACCACATACATGGTATCGCCGACCACGAGCGGCTGTCCTTCGTGCCCGCCGAGGACGCCGGTGGAGAAGCTCCACACCGGGTGCAGCGATTTGGCGTTGTGCGCCGTGATGTCGCCAAGAGCGCTGTAGCGCGAGGCGGCGTAGTCCTTGGACGGCATCGTCCATTCACCGTCACTGCCCGTGGCGCTAGTCGCCGTGGCCGTCGCCGCCAGCGCCGCGCCGGCCGCCAGGACGCAACCAAGCACCGCTGGCAGTGCCGCACGCGACATCCCCTACCTCCCCTCACCCGCACGACCGAACGATCCACTCTCTTACGGCGGCCCGCTGCGGTCAAGAGTCAGCCTGCGGCGCGCACGGCAACCAGACCCGATTCGTCCTGCGCATGCAGGGTCTCCCACTCGGGGAAGCTGCGTTTGAGGAGTGTGCCCAGTTGCTCGGTCTGCAGTTGCTGCTGCGGGCGCAAGAACGCGGCGACCGCAGAGCTGTCAACGTCGGTCGGTCTCACCGGCCGGGTCGCGAGCACGGATCCGAAGCGGCGCAGCGGGCCTGGCACGTGGCGCGCGAGGTTGAGGTAGGTGTCGGTGTGCCTGAAGCGATCCAGCAGCCCAAGTCCGCGCACCTGCTGTATGAGGCCCGGCAGGACGTTGTTGGGAACACCGAGGTTGCGAGGCCGAAATGACGCATCCACGCCCAGCCACGCGTACAGGCGAGTCAATTGTCCGGCCGGATCAGCCAGCAGCGCCTCGTGCGTCAGCGTGTAAATCCGTTCGCGGCCGACGTGCCGCAGGTATTCATTCAGCTGATAGGCGTAGTGACTCACGGCGCGGTAGTGCGGGTCAGAGCGGATCGCCCACAGCATGCTGCGATGCTCGCCCCACCATCTGACCCGGTGCCAATAGTGACTGATGGTGCGCTCCACCGGGTCACGCATGATGTAGATGAAGCGAGCGCTCGGATTGAAGTCCAGGATCCGTTCGGCGACGTGCGAAAACACTGGCGCCTGGGTGTAGACGGTGCTGGCCTCGCCGATCACGGTGGCCTCACCGGCGGCGGCGAACAGGTTCACATACCGATCGACGCTGCGCCAATAGCCCTGCGCCCACGCCCGCGTCCACACTCTTCGCAACGCCTGCGGATCTGCGAAATGGCACGGCTCCTTCGGCAGGCTCATGAAGACCGACGGGTGCGCCGCCAACAGGTCGCGCAGGTAGCTGGTGCCCGATTTCATCGAGCCGATCAGGAACAGATTTGGCCGCGGACCCTGCACTACGGACACCCCTGGTATTCGCGTGAATCCCGGCAGCCCGGGGCCGCCGCAGCGACCACGCGCGCGCTTGAGGCGCTCGTGCTGATGCGGACACGACATGAGCACACGGGTAGGGCATGACCGCCGTGAGCGTCGTCACGCCGGGGCCTGCGATGCTTCGGCACTACACGCGCAGCGTGACGGGCCTCACGGAACTGGCTTTCAGATACCTCGGGGGATTGCGCGCCGGGGGACGCGCGTCGCCCGGCGCCACCTTGCGCAGCCGCTTGCTCTTTAGCCGCCGCAGGGTGCGGCGCGGCCCGCGCCAGTGTCAGTGCGCGTCGACTTCGAGCCCTCACGCGCCTACGATGGCAGCATCGCGTGCGTGCAAAACGCTCGGAGATTCGTGTGAAGAATGCGCTGCGTGCAACGCTTGCGTATCTGCTGGTCGCGGCGGCCAGCGCCGCGGGCCAGAGCGATGGTCAGACCCAGGGCCAGACCGACAGCCCGACTCCTGCAACCGAAAGCGCTCGGCCGTCGGACTCAGGCGTGCCGATCGAACGATTGCTCGCCATCCTCGCCAAGAAGACGGGCAAGAAGTCCGTGCTCGATCCCAGGGTGCACGCGAGCGTTGTGCTGGTGGGGCAAGACCCTTCCGAGCTCAGCTACCCCGAACTTCTCACCGTGCTGGACGTGTACGGGTACGTGGCGGTGGAAGATGGGAAGCTCGTGAGGATCCTTCCCGACGGCCGGGTACGCGCGCAAGCGCTCCCCACCATTACCTCGGGCGACACGCGTCCCGGATCGGAGTGGGTGACCGAGGTGATTGCGGTCAAGAATCTGCCGGCGACGCAGCTGGTTCCGCTATTGCGCCCGATGGTTCCGCAGGCCGGCCATCTGGTTGCCGTGCCGGACACCAACTCGCTGATCCTGACCGATCGATTCGCCAACGTGCGCCGCCTCGAGGGTCTGATCCGCACCCTCGATGCGGCCGAACCGGCTAAGACTTTAGCGCCGCAGAAGTAGCTTCAGCGGCCACCGACGCCGCTCGCTGCCAGGTGGCGCCCCGCTGCGTCGGCTGCCCGGCCTGCACCTTCAGCTTCAGTCCGCGCACTTGCACAGTGCATCCTTGAAGCCCGCTGACTGGATCAGCTGCGTGTCCGCGTCATCGAGCGCGCTGTTGAGGAGTTGCTGGTAATTCTCGGTACTTCCCGCATAACCGTAGTTGCGGGCCGTGCCCTGGACCGTTCCCTGCCAGCAGGCTTTGCCCGTGCTCGATTGCAGTCGAGCGGTCAGGGCGATGCGCGCATCGTAGCTGGAGCGATGATAGGCATTCTCCGTGCTGCGCACGGAATCGAGCGAAACCAGCAGTTGCGGCCCGCGACCGCTGACACTGAAACCGTTCAGTGTCAGGGCGTTCTGCAGCCCGTCGTGCGCCCAGGAAACGACGTCGCTGCTGGCGGTGACCTCGGCGGTGTCGGGCTTACCCTCGAGGGTCCGAACACCGAGTGTCTTGAGGGTGCGCGCATCATCTACCTTAACCTGCGCAAGCGAGGCACAGGACAAAGTGCCCACGGAACCCAAATTTCTGAGGTTCGCGCTGTTGTATGCCAGAGAAATCGACAGCGGCTGTAAGTGGGAGATTGCACAGGCCGAAAGAGCGAGAACGGCTAGCAGCGAAATCGGCGTGCGCACCTGCATCCTCCGTGACGACGATGAGCCATGATACTCAACTCAGCAGCCCCAATTGGCCGGCCGTTCCGAGGCTGCGCCGGGGCGGTGACGCCGCTGTGCCGGCCGATCATGCCTAGTCATTCTCGAGCGGCGGGACTTTGGAGTCGACTTCGGCTGCGATCTTCGCCGGGTCGGCGTCTGCCACAGGATATGACTTCGACCACAGCACGGCCTCATCCTCGATCGTGGCGATCGTGATGATCAGCAGCTGAGGGGATGCCACAGGATCGACGGCGCCGCACACCACGTAGGTGGAATGGCGGGCGCGCCCCTGCGCCACGGCCGCCGTCAGATCGCACGAAGGCTGCGGTTCCTTGGACAACCCGACCTGTCCGGAGTGGGAAATGGCGAGCCGGCCGTAGACCTGCGCGAAGGTGGAATCGGCCAGTTTCTTGGCCGTCGCATCGGCCGCGGGCGCTGCGAACGGCATCACCAGTAACGGGCTTCGCAAGGTTGAGCTCTGTTTGGCCGGGTCGGAAAACTCTTGGGCGATCTGCGCGGCGAGCTTGGCGGAGTCGACGCTGTTTGCGCCGCCCTGGTACTGGTCGGCGATCGACTTGAGCTTCTGCGCTGCGGCCGGAGAGAGCTCGCTCGAGG
>DATBYD010000047.1:0-33575 GCA_036513855.1 Steroidobacteraceae bacterium
ACAGCAGCGCGACCGACAGCACCAGCGCTGCGGGCACCCGTACATCGCCCGCGCCGCGCAGGCACATGCTGCTGCCAAGATTGAGCCCGTCAAAGAACTGGTAAGCGGCCGCGAACCACAGCAGCCGTATGCCGAGCGCGACGGCCGCGGCAGACTCGGCATCATGGGCCCCGGCGAAAAATGGCAAAAGCCACGGGCCGATGAGCGCGATGAGCACGCCGATCCCGCCCATGTAGAGACCCGCGAGCAGTATCACCCGGGTGCCGACGCGCAGCGCCCAGCCACGGGCACCCGCCCCGATCGATTGCCCGACCAGTGTCGTCCCGGCCGAAGCGATGCCGAATCCGGGCATGTAGGCGAGCGAGGTCAGGATCACGACCATCTGCGTCGCCGCGCCGCCGACGGTTCCCAGGCGGGTCTGCATCATCTGGAAAACCGCAAACCCCAGCAGGTCCGCGGCCGGGGACAATCCCATCGGCACCCCGAGGCGCAACTGCTGCAGGAGACGCTCACCGTTGGGCCGCCAGGTCAGATGCGCGCGGTACTGGCGGCGGTAGGGCATGCGCAGGAAAAGCGCCACGGCAAACAACAGGCCGAGCAGCTGCGCGACGTTGGTTGCCCACGCGGAGCCTGCGATTCCCCACCCCAGATCGAAGATGAACACCTGGTTCAAGAGCGCGTTCAGGACCGTCGTCACCACGGTGATCAGCAGCGTCACCCGCGGCCGGCCGATACCGTTGAAGAAGCCGAAGGTCGCCCACACGGCCGCGCCCACGAAGGCCCCGCCCATGCGCGGAAACCAGAAGGCGGAAGCCAGGCTCTCGACCTGCGGATCGAAGCCGAACGGTGCCAGGATCAGGTGGCGGGCGGCGCCCACCAGCACGAACAGCGGTGCCGCGCAGGCCATCGCCCACAGCGCCGTCCACACCGCCTGTGCCGCGCGCCAGTAACGGCGCGCGCCGGTGTACTGGGCGACGAGCGTCTGCACCGCCATGCCGGCGCCACCGAGAACCAGGACCGCCGCGACGATGAGCCACTGCACCGCGCCCACCGCGGCCAGTGCCTTGGTGGAAATGCGGCCCATGAACCACATGTCGGTGAGATTGAGGACGATCTGAACCGCGCTGTTGGCCATGAGCGGCAGCGCGAGCGCCAACACCGCACGCTGATCCACGTGCGTGCCGCCGGCGGCGTCGATGCGCTGCGCCGGCAGCGGCTGGCTGCGCGCTGACTGCGTAAGAGAATCCATGGCAACATCCTGGGCAATCGGTCATTCTCGCACGCTCATGGCAGCACGCAGTAACCGCACGAACACCCGCAGCGCCGCGCAGGGCGCGCGGCGCCGAGGTCGTCTCGCGCCCGGCAGCACGAGCCGAGGGCTCGATGCCGCCGAAGTCGCCATTGCGCTTGACAGTCCTGCGATCGCCGACCTTGCAGCTCTGGTGCGCGGCGCCGGCGGTGCGCCGATCGGCGCCTACCACGAACCTCTGGGCGGTCGTGCGATGTTGTTGGCAAGTCTGCCGCTTTCGGCGGTGCAGCCGACCCCGTTCCAGCGCGACCTGTCCCCCACTCACGTCAAGCGGCTGGCCGCAAAGATCGATGAAACGGCGGCATTTCTGGATCCGCTGATCGTGGTACGCGGCGAAGACGGCCGCTTGTGGACTCCCAACGGACGGCATCGCCTCGCGGCGGGCAAGCTGCTCGGGCTCAAGCAGATCACCGTGCTGATCTCACCCGATGAGTCGCTCGCCTACCGGATCCTCGCGCTCAACACCGAGAAGGCCCACAACCTCAAAGACCGCAGCCTCGAGGTCATCCGCATGGCGCGCAATCTCGCCAAGACGCGCGGGCGCGAGCGCGAGAACGCCTTCGCCGCCGAGTTCGAATCGGCCGAACTGCTGACGCTCGGGATCGTCTATGAGAGTTCCCCGCGCTTCGCCGGCGGCGCCTACAGCGCCTTTCTGAAGAAGGTGGACCGCTTCAGCGATCGCACGCTGAGTGCGAGCATCGGCCAGCGCGAGGATTACGCCGCGCGTCTGAGCCAGATCGACGCGCGCGTGAAGACCCTCATCGCGGGCCTGCAGGCGCGCGGCTTCAAGTCCCCGTACCTGCGCAACTACGTCGTCGCACGGATCAACCCGGTGCGCTTCCATAAGGCCAAGAAGGGCGACACGGCCCCGCCGATGCCGCTCGGCCAGGCGCTGACGCGCATGGCTGCCGCCGCCCGCACCTTCAATCTCACCTCCGTGTCCAACTCGGACCTCGCCTGGGTCGCCGTCGGGGCAGGCTCGGCAGACTAGTCAGGCGGCCGCCCCGTCCAAGGCCACCCCTCGCGGCCGTCACGGCGCGGGGCGGTGCTGACCCGGACGAGCTTAAGGTCACGATCACGGGCCCCGGTCATGGCCGCCCCGCCATGTTCCAGCAAGGCATGCCGCCAAAAAACGGTCGTCACGATGCCGAGGCCGTAGAACCGATCCGCGTAAACCGGCCACTCACTCGGTGCCGCGAACTTGTCAACGCATGGGAAAGCATTGCAGTCGTTCAGGGCAAGAGCCGACCGGACCGCGCCGCGCAGGTGCGCTGGCACGACGCGTGTCCGGAATTGCCCGCGGCGTGGCGGCCAGGTGGCGCAATTGCCTGTCCACATCACCGGTCTCCTCTTATTAAATGGTTGCTCACGCGTACATAGCCGAGGTTGACGAAAATGCTGGAATCCACAGGCCCGTCCCGCAACTTCGAGGCGAGCAGCACGGCGCGGCGCCCCAGCGCACCGAACCCGGAGCTTGAGGCTCTGCCCGACCTGCTGCTCATCGAACGCGCCCGCAGCGGCGATCCACGTGCGATCGAGGCGCTCATCCGGCGCTGCAGCCGACGGCTGTACCGCGTCGCCTGGAGCGTGCTGCTGGATGAGGAGCGCTCCGAGGCCGCCGTGCTCGAGGCGTATCTGGCCGCCTTTGGCGACCTCAGCCGCTACGAACTCACCGGCAAGTTCGCCGCGTGGCTGACGCGGCTGACTCACCAGCAGGCACGGGCGCTGCACGGCGCGGCCCGAGCGCCCGGCGCTGCGAGGAGCGGGCCCGAGGCAACCACGCCGGCACAGGAACTCGAGTGCTCGATCGCCGCGCTGCCGGAAGTGTTCCGCACCGTGTATGTGTTACGGGTGGTCGAAGGGGTCAGTGGCATCGAGACCGCCGCCTCGCTCGGCCTGCACCAGACCACCGTACGCACCCGGCTCTACCGGGCGCACCGGCGGCTCGCGCCCGAGACCCCGCAGCGCCTGCAGGCGACGCCGGGGTTGCTGGAGCCCACGGCTGCCTGTACCGATCGGATCGTCAGCCGCACGCTCGGGCGGCTGCTTCAGGGCTCGATGCTTAAGAGCTCCGCTTCACCGCCCTGAAAGGGCACGCTATCGCCCACCTCGCGACCGAGCAGGGACTGGGCCAGCGGCGCCATCCAGCTCAACAGTCCCTGCGCGGCGTCCGCCTCATCCTCGCCCACCAGGCGAAACGCCTGCGTCGCCCCGGAGTTGAGCTGCAGCGTCACGCGCATGCCAAAGCGTACCTGCCCGGTGGCAGCCGCCGGCTCGACCAGCCGGGCGCTGGCGCGGCGCGCGCTCCAGTAGCGTAAGTCCCGCTCGATGCGGGCGCGCAACGGCGCATCGTCCGCCGCGCGCGCCGCCTGGCGTTGCCCATCCAGTTCGCGCACCTGCGCCTCGATGGCCGCAAGCCCTCGCGGTGTCACGAAGTTCGGATGCGCGCTCACGGGCCGCTCCGGCAGCTCGAGCGCCTCCTGATCCGATTCGCGCACGAAAGCGCGGCTCATTGGCGCGCGCTTCCGGTGACAACGCAGATGCTCCCGTTCATACTGCGGCACGATGCCCCCGCAGAGATGGCATATGCAAGCGATTGTGCAAATCGCGCTGCCGTCGTGAACGGTGTCGTCAGCGCTTTCCTGCTGACCTTCGCTGCGCTATTTCCCATCGTCAATCCGATCGAGGGGGCGCCGTTCTTCCTCGCCATGACTGCGCACGTGTCGAGCGCGGAGCGGCGCGTGCTCGCGCGCAACGTCGCGATCAACGGCTTCGCGCTGCTGCTCGGATCGATGGTGATCGGCCCGTACCTGCTCGAGGTCTTCGGCCTGCAGCTGCCGGTGGTGCGGATCGCCGGCGGACTGGTGGTGGCGGCACTCGGCTGGAAGCTGCTCACCCAGGAGCAGTGGTCGGACCACGGCGACTCCGCCGATCCGCGGCCCTCGCGCAACATCGGCAGCTTCTATCCGCTGACCATGCCGATGACCGTGGGTCCGGGCTCCATGTCCGTCGCCATCACTATCGGCAGTCGCAAGCCGGCCGGGATGCCGCCCATGTGGCAGCTCGCCGAGCACGGCAGCGGCGCGCTGCTCGGGCTGCTCGCGATCGGGCTTTCCATCTACCTCGCCTACCGCTTTGCCGAGAACATCGGACGGCTGCTCGGGGAGACCGGCCTTGAGGTGCTGGTGCGCCTGTCGGCGTTCATCCTCATGTGCATCGGCATCGAGATCATCTGGAACGGCCTGAGCGCACTGGCCGGTTTGCACACGCCGGTCCCCTAGACCGCCACCCCCCGCGCGCGCAGCTCGGCAAGGAAGCCCGCCGCATCGCGCGGCGAGACCAGCAGCGCCGCCCCGTGCGCGTGCTCGATGCGCAGGCGCTCGAGTGACAAGGCCGGCCCGGTCCTAGGATCGCGCGTAGCGGTCACGGCGCGGATCTCGCGCAGCGCGATCACCCAGCGAAACGGGCCGCTGCGCACGGTCAGCGTGGTGCCATCGATCGTATAGTCGGTGAGAAGCAGCACCCACAGCGCAAAGAACAGCACGCCGACCAGCAGGCAGACTGCAAGCGCGCGCGGCAGCGTGTGCCCGGCAGGCGCCGGCAGGTTGCTGACGAGGTAGAGCGCCAGCAGCGGCGGCGCGAGTGCCAGCACTGCGAGCGGTGCGTCGACCTTGGAGCGGTAGCAGCGCGCGTGTGACATGGTTGGCCGGCCGCGCCGACCATACCTCCGGGCCGCGCTGCCTGGCAACAGTGCAGGCGGCGCGGCGCGGGCTTGGTCTAATACCCTGCATGCCCCATGCCCGGCCCGATCAGCCCGTACGATGAAATGCTCGACAGCGCGGCTGCGCCGCGGCCGCATTGCCATAACTACTGCCGCTGGCTGCGTGGGTAGGCCGCCGAGCAGCTCGCCCGCAAGCGCTCCGGAGCGGGCGCGCTGTTTCAGCGCAACCAGCGTCCAAGGCGGCGCTGGTATCGATGGACTCCACCATCCGTTCCAACCTCTCGGTCGGGCCGCCGCTGGATCTGGTGCTCGTAAAGCGTGACCGCTGCGAGGTCGCGCGCCACATCAACATCGATCACCACAACGCCTACTTCGCGGGCATCCGTAGGCGCTGGAGCGAGGCGCTGCGCGAGGTGTTCAAACACCTGCCGGAGCCGGACTGGCTGCGCAGTCCGTCAGGGCTCAGGCTAGGACACACCGGCAGCCGGCGCCGCGGCGGATAAGAGCGCGAGCACTGCGGCACGCGCCGCCGGTGAGTGCACCGGCAGCACCAGCACATCCCCGGGCCGCGCCCACTCGAGCGCGCAGCGCACCGCGTCGAGCTCGCTCATGCGCACCGGCAGCGAGGACTCGGGAAGTCCCGCACGCCGCAGCGCGGCGTGGATGACGCGCGGGATCTCGCCGGCCTGGCGGCCGCGCAGCTGCGCCTCGTTCTCCTTGACGACGATGAGTGCGGGATGAAATTCCGCCGCCGTGCCTGCCAGGGCCTCGATCTCGGCATCCAGGCGGTTACCGGCGTGACCGAGCAGCATCCCGAGCCGGCCTTTCTGTCCGCGCAGGTGCTCGGCGACCCTGAGCAGTCCGCGCAGCCCATCCGGGTTGTGCGCGTAATCCACCAGTATGCGTACACCGTCACGCTCGAATCGCATCATGCGGCCGAAGTTGTCGGCGGCGCTCGCGCCGAAGCGCGCGAACACGCCGGCGATGAGCGCGGCCGGCACCTCAAGCGCTGCCGCCGCCAGCGCAGCTGCAGCAAGGTTTGCGATGTTGTACTCAGCGCTGCCCTCGACGCTCAGCGGCATGGTGGCAACTGCGCCGAGGTCATGCTCGGCGCCCGCATGGTTCAGGATCAGGCGCCCGCCACGCACCCCGCAGGTCGGGCCGCCGCGCGCACGGTGCGCGCGCAGCGCCGGCAGGTCGGCAGCGAGTGCGAACCAGCCAAGCCGCGGACACCTGCCGAAACGCTGTGCAAGCCCGCCGGCCTTCGCCACGAGCTGCGCATCGTCTGCGTTCAGCACCAGCAGGCCCGCATCCGTCAGCACGCCCGTGACGGAGAGCTTCACGTCCGCGAGTCCCGAGAGATCATCGATGCCGTACTCACCGAAGTGATCCGCACTCACGTTGGTGACGAGCGCGACGTGAGCGTGCGAAACGGCGATGCCGCGGCGCAGGATCCCGCCACGCGCCGTCTCGATGATTGCCGCCTGCGCGGCACGCTCGCGCATGACACGCCGCGCACCGGCCGGTCCTGAATAATCGCCGCTCTCCAGGGTCTGCGCGGCGAGGAACACCCCGTCGGTACAGCAGTAGGCGGTGGGCCATCCCCGGGCCTGCGTGCAGGCGGCAAGCAGTCGCACCGTGGTCGTCTTGCCGTTCGAGCCGGTCACGATGGCGGTCGGGATGTCACGCAGCTCGTGCCAGGGCACGGCCTCCGCGGCCGGCAGCGCTGCGAGCGCGAAGTCGTGGCCGCCCGCGCCGGCCCCGAGCGTGAGGGCGTCATCGTCCAGCACATGCGGCAGCCCGTGCACGCGCGCAGCGCCGAGCAGGGTGCGCAGCTGCGGCGACGCCTCGCGCTGCACCAGTCGCTCGAAGCGTGCGAAAGCGCTCCGCTGCTGCAGCACCGGAACGATCAGCGCGCCAGGGTCGAGCGCATCTTCCAGCGCCGCAGCGATGAGCGCCGACTCCAGATGACTCCAGCGCGTGCGGTCCTGCTCGATGAGGGCCGCACACAAAGCCCACTCGTTGACCTCGGTGGCCACGAACAGCGCATCGACCGGCGCTGCGAGAGCCAGCGACGCACCGCTCGCGTGCACGCGCGCAACCACGCCCGGTATGTTCCAGCCAAGATGGGCGCGGGCGCGCTCGATGCGCGCGCGCCAGGCGCCCAGCAGGCTCGCATCGGGCGTGATCCCGCGGGTCTCGAGCAGCGCGCCGCAGGCGGCAAAGAACAGATTGGCGCCCGTGAGGCGGCGGGAGGCCTCGAACGGCAGCTCGAGCGCGGCGCTCAGTCTTCCACCTCAGGCGCAACGCGTACGCCACGCTCATCGCGGATCAGGCCCTCGAGATTCAAGGGCCGCGTGTCCGCCTCGGCGATCTGCGGTGCGCGCTCGGCGGCCGTGTCGCTCACGAACGCCGGCCCCGGTGCGGGTTGCGGCGCGGCCGCCGTGCCTGCCGGCTTGAACTTGGTGATCTGCTTCCACGAGCGCACCAGCGCGTCGGCGAATATCAGCAGAAGATCGCCCGGCTGCCCCATGCTCAGCGCCGCCGTGATCGCCTCCTGCTCATCCGGGATGATGTCGATCGCCTTGCCGGGTACGCCCGCTGCCTGCAATGCCGCGGCCTGGATGCGCGGCACCTCGTCGGGTTTGCGATCGCGCAGGGCGTCGTCGCGACGGCAGATGTAGTGATCGAAGCGGCCGGCGACGGCGTGCGCGATGGCCACCAGGTCCTCGTCGCGCCGGTCGCCCGGTCCGGCCAGCACGACGATGCGCCGTCCGGTGACATCTAAGCGCTGCGCAAGCTCGGCCATGACCCCGACCGCGTGCGCGTTGTGCCCGTAATCAAACAGCACCTTGAAGGGATGCTCGTTGAACACGTTCATGCGGCCGGGGGCCTGGAAGAAGGTCGAGTCAAAGGTGCGCAGGCCCTGGCGGATCGCATCGAGCTTGATGCCGAGCGAGAAAGCCATGGCCGCCGCGAACATCGCGTTCTGCACGTTGTGGATCGCGCGTCCTTCGAGTGTCGCCGGGATCAGGTGTGTCCACAGCAGCGGGATGTGGCCGCTCTTGTCGTAGAGGGTGATCATCTGGCCGTTGACACCCGCTTCCAGCGCACAGGCGCGCCCGCCGGCGCGGATGTGCTCTCGCACCAAGGTGTGCTGCGGGTTCAGTGTGACGTAGCAGATGTTCTTCGCTTCGGTATAGCCGGACATCTTCAGCACCAGCGCATCGTCCGCGTTCAGCACCGCGCAGTCGGTGGCCACCTCGATCACGACCCGCTTCACTTCGGCGAGCTGCTCGAGCGTGTCGATGCCCTTGAGGCCGAGGTGGTCGGCCTGCACGTTGAGCACCGCGCCGACATTGACCTCGTTCACTCCCATCCCGGCACGCAGCAGCCCGCCGCGCGCGGTCTCCAGAATTGCGATGTCGATCTGCGGATCGGCCAGCACCATGCGCGCAGAGACCGGTCCGGTCATGTCACCCTGCACGGTGCGCTGGCCGTCGATGTAGACCCCGTCAGTGGTGGTAAGCCCCGGGGTGTAGCCGCCCATCTTGGTGATGTGCGCCAGCATGCGCGCGGTGGTGGTCTTGCCGTTGGTGCCGGTGATGGCCGCGATCGGTACACGCGCGGGAGCTCCGGCCGGAAACAGCATGTCGATCACGGGGGCCGCGACATCGCGCGCAGTGCCCTCGCTCGGCGCCACGTGCATGCGAAAACCGGGCGCGGCATTCACTTCACAGATGCCGCCGCCGATCTTGCGGTAACTCTCGGTGATGTTCTTCGACAGGAAGTCGACGCCGCCGACATCGAGTCCGATGGCGCGCACGGCGCGCTCGGCCATTTCCCGGTTGTCCGGGTGGATCACGTCGGTGACATCCGTCGCCGTGCCGCCGGTGGAAAGGTTGGCGGTGGAGCGCAGGTACACCGCCACGCCCTTCTCGGGCACCGACTGCGCCGTGAGGCCGGCACGCTGCAGCATCTTGTGCGCCTGCGCGTCGAGCTCAAGACGGGTCAGCACCTTCTCGTGGCCGACGCCGCGGCGCGGGTCCTGGTTCACGATGTCGATCAGTTGCTCGACGGTGTGCTCGCCGTCGCCGAGCACGTGGCCCGGCGTGCGCCGCGTGGCGGCGACCAGCTCGCCGTTCACCACCAGCAGGCGATGATCGTCTCCTTCCAGGAAGGTCTCGACGATCACCGAGCGCGAATGCTGCTTGGCGACGTCGAAGCCGTGCGCCACTTCCTCATCGCTCGTCAGGCGTATCGAGATCCCGCGGCCGTGATTGCCGTTGTACGGCTTGGTGACCACCGGGAAGCCGATGCGATTTGCGGCGCGCACCGCCTGCGCCTCGCTTTGCACCAGCTCCTGCTGCGGCACTGGCAGGCCGAGGCCGGCCAGGATCTTGTTGGTTTCTTCCTTGTCGCTGGCGAGCTCGACGGAGATATGAGGTGTGCGCCCGGTGACGGTAGCCTGGATGCGCTGCTGGTACTTGCCGTGACCCAGCTGCACGAGCGACTGCTCGTTCAGGCGCAGCCACGGGATGCCGCGATGCTCCGCAGCGCGCACCAGGGAGGCGGTCGAGGGACCGAGCGCGCGGCGCTGCGCGAAGCGAATGAACTGATCGCGCGCCTCGGCCCACTCCCAGCCGGCCGGCACGCTGCCGGCCTGGCGCAAGTGCGCCGGCAGCAGCGAACACAGCAGGCGCAGGCCGAGCTCGCCCGCCGCTATGCCCTCGTCCCGCTGCGCGTACTCGTAGACCACGCTGTAGACCCCGCTGGCGCCTGCGCTGCGCGTCTTGCCGAAGGTGACCTCCTCGCCGGCGATGTTCTGCAGCTCGATCGCCACGTGCTCGAGCACGTGGCCGAGCCAGGTTCCCTCTCCCTCGCGCATGCGGCGCAGGAAGCCGCCCGCCTCGCGGTAGGAACAGCCGTGCTCGGCAAGCCCGGGAAGGGCTGCCGCGAGGGCGGCCACGTAAGACTCGCCGAGGCGTGCGGTCGGCCATGCCTCGAGCGCCTCGAGATCCAGCTCCAGACGGATGACCGGAAAACGCGCGTACAGCGACGGGCCGACATAGACCGAACGATCGAGGATACGCATGGATGTTGCTCGCAGAAATCGTAATAGTTTTTCAAAGGCAACTCGCCGCGCGTCGTCTGACCTACCTGTCGATCACTCCTTTGACCCGCTCAGCGCACCAGCGGCGGCGAGGTGCGAGTTCAGGTTGAAGGTCGCCCCGGCGACGAGCAGGTGCAACTTCAGTCCCAGCATGCAAACCGGCTGCCCCTCCTCGACGGTGTCGATGGAAGAGAAGTTCATATCCGAAGGATCGACGATCGTCACCCCACCGCTGCCCTCGACCTCGATGATCTCATCCGCGCCGATGAAGGCGGCGGTATCCTCGTCAAGACCGATGCCTACCGCGAAAGGGTTGTAAGCGAGTGCGGTGAGCAGGCGTCCGAGGCGGTCGCGCTGGCTGAAATGCTGGTCGATGATGAAGCGGTTGGTCAGACCCAAGCCCGGGGCCAGCCGCACGCTGCCGGCGATCATCGAGGAGCCCTCATCGCCCGAGGCGATCATGTGCTCGGACAGGATGCTGGCGCCGGCGCTGGTGCCACCGACGGTGACCCCGTGCGCGTTGCGCAGGCGGATGAGCTTTGCCACCGGCGTGCCGCCGAGCAGCGTCGTCAGGCGCAGTTGGTTGCCGCCGGTAAAGAAGATGCCGCTCGCCTGTTCTATGCGCTCGAGCCGCCCGCGCTCCTGACAGTCGCGGCGCGTGTCGAAGTCCATGACGGTCACGCGCGGTGCGCCGAGCGATGTAAACACCTGCTCGTAGCGCGGGCCGGTCTCGTGCGCGCGACTGGCCGTCGGGATGATGACGATGTCGGCATCCTCGCCTCCCGAAACGCGCACGAAACGCTCGAGGATGCGGCGGTCATTTTCCTTATTCTCTGCGCCGCCGATCGGGACAATCCAACCACGCTGGTGGCCGTCGGGCACTCTGCTGGGCATCCGCTCCTGGCTCCTTATCCTGAAACTTGAGGGCTCAAAGTTACCACGACGCCGGGACTGACGCGCGTTGCCCGAGCTTTGTGTCGGCCAAAGCCGACGCCGTTCGCAGAACCAGATAGCGAGGGCTGAAATAGCCATTTCTCGTCCTCTGTTGGAGGGGCCGCCGCTGCGTGCCGCGTCGATCCGCCCCTGCGCTCGTGTTGGGAAGAGCGGCCGACACTGCCAGAGCACCCTGAACTTGCATTGCCGAGGCGCGCCGACCACACTTCGCACCGCCCGCTTTAGCGTGCAGGTTTCACCTGAGGAGGTTTCCATGCTTAGCAGATTGCTGTTGTGTACCGCTCCGCTCGTGCTCCTCGTCTCAGCAGCCGTGGCAGCTCCGCCGGTCGACAACATCAGTGGTAAGCGGCACCCGAATCTCGCCGCTGCGCAGCGCCTCTCCACCCAGGCGTACGAAAAGATCGTCGCGGCCCAGTCGGCCAACGAGTGGGACATGGCCGGTCACGCCCAGAAAGCCAAGGACCTGCTCGACCAGGTCAATCGGGAGCTGAAAGCGGCCGCCGAGGCGGCCAACGCCCACAAGTAGGCGCGCGCACCCAAGAACAACAATATGGAAGACGGCGGCCGGCTTGATCCGGCCGCCGTCTCGTGATGGCGGCACATGGCACTCTGTTGACCCCGCTCGGCCGCCGTGCGGTGGTCATGTTTTTTCGGCCACGGCTATGCCTTTTCGTCGCTTGACCTGCCGGCGTCGTTGCGGTGTATTGCCGCGGTTTTCGTCGACATTTCCGCATCGCGCCATACCTGTAAATGAGACCCAGCAGACGAGATCCCCAGAAGGGGCGCGGACCGGCGCCGCCGCTGCGCTCGATGCGCTACCGCAACCTCGTCAATCCGTTCACGCCGGTGCGGATATTCTCGGACGACCAGGTCGAGAGCATGCACGCGGCAGCTCTTGGCATACTCGAGCGCCAGGGCATGCGCGTCCTGTCGCCGCGCGGCCGGGCGGTACTGGCCGCCGGCGGTGCCACCGTCGATGAATCGAGCCAGATGGTGCGGCTCGATCCGGCCCTGGTGGCGGGCGCTGTGGCCTCGGTCCCTGCCGAATCCGATCTGATCGCCGGCAATCCGCAGCGCTCCTGCCGGGTCGGCGGCCCCCATGTGGTTTTCGCGCCGGTGGCAGGACCGCCGAGCGTGAGTGATCTTGCGCGCGGCAAGCGCACCGGAACCATTGCCGACTTTGAGGACTTCGTGCGCCTGTCCCAGGCCTTCGATGTCATCCACGTGCTGGGACAGATGACCGAGCCGCAGGACGTCCCGGTGCAGGTGCGTCACCTGGCTACGACACTCGCGCAGCTGACCCTCGGCGACAAAGTGCCGTACTTCTATTGCCGCGGCGACGCGCAGCTCGCCGACTGCTTCCAGATGCTGCGCATCGCGCATGGAATCGACCAAGCGACGTTTCACGCCGCTCCGCGTTGCTACAGCATCTGCAACACCAACTCGCCACTGCAGCTGGACGTGCCGATGACGGAAGGGATCATCGAGTTTGCCGCGCACGGGCAGCTGATGATCGTCACCCCGTTCACCCTCGCCGGCGCAATGGCGCCGGTGACGATTGCCGGCGCACTGACGCTTGCACACGCCGAAGCGCTGTTCGGCATCACTCTCAGCCAGATCGTGCGCCGCGGCGCCCCGGTCATGTATGGCAGCTTCACCTCGAACGTCGACATGAAGTCCGGGTCGCCCGCGTTCGGGACGCCTGAGTACACCAAGGCGGCGTTCGGCGCCGGGCAGCTGGCCAGACACATCAAGGTGCCGTGGCGCTGTTCGAGCGCAACGGCCGCCAACGCCCCGGACGCTCAGGCCGCCTACGAGTCGCAGATGAGCCTGTGGGGGGCGCTGCTCGGCGGCTGTCATTTCATCCTGCATGCTGCCGGCTGGCTCGAAGGCGGCCTGACCGCATCGTTCGAGAAGTTCATTCTCGACGTCGAGATGCTGCAGATGTTCGCCGAACTGTTCCAGCCCGTGCCGGCAACGGCGGATGAACTCGGCATCGAGGCGGTCGCGGAAGTCGGCCCGGGCGGTCACTTCTTTGCAGCCGCCCACACCATGCTGCGCTATCGCGACGCCTTCTACACCCCGCTCGTCTCGGACTGGCGCAACTACGGCGCCTGGGCCGATGCGGGCGGCAAGACCGCGACGGAACGCGCCTCCGCGGTGTGCCGCGACACACTGGCCTCGTTCCAGCCTCCGCCGATGCAGGCATCGGTGCGCGAGGCGCTGGCGGCGTTCGTGGAGCGTCGCAGCCGCGAAGGCGGCGCGCCACCGCTTTCCTAGCGGATCCTGAAGTACGATCTTGCCCGGCAGGTGCCCGGCTTTAGTCGCTGGTGCGCCCTGGCGGCATCCGCCGGGGGATATTCCGCGCCAACGGGCACCCTGAGACGGTCGCGGCGAAGTTCATCGGACACGTCCCGACGGGAATGAGCCTTCAAGACGCCGCTACGATCACCGTTACCGTGCGGCGCGGCAACACACCAATCGCGTGCGCGCCAACCCTGCCATGCGTGCCCGGTACAATTACCTGCATGACTCTACTTGCCACTCTCGTCGCCACCTCACAGCGCGTGGGCGCGACGGCTGCGCGGCTCTCCAAGATCCGGGAACTGGCGTCATTTCTCATGGCCCTGCAGCCCGAAGAGATCGAGATCGCCTCGCACTACCTGGCAGGAGAAGTCCCGCAAGGACGCATCGGCATCGGTTACGCGACGCTCAAGGCAGCGGCCCGTGAATCTGCGAACCAGCCGTCACTCACCCTTCTGCAAGTTGATGAACGCATGACGGCGCTTGCCGCCACGCGCGGAGCGGGCTCTGCGCAGCGTCGCGCGAAGCTCCTGGGTGAGCTTTTCTCGCGGGCGACCGTGGCCGAACAGGAGTTCCTGCTTCGTCTGATGGTGGGAGAGCTGCGTCAGGGAGCCCTTAGCGGCGTCATGATCGAAGCCATCGCCCAGGCGGGGCAGTTGCCGGTGGCGCAGGTACGCCGCGCGGCGATGTATGCAAAGAGCCTGGGCGCGGTGGCGCGCGCGGCGCTCAGCGAAGGCGCAGGCGCTTTGCAGAAATTCCAGCTCGAGCTGTTCACGCCGGTCGCGCCGATGCTGGCGCAGACCGCCGCCGATGTGGCGGCGGCACTCGCCGAGCTTCCCGGTGAACTGGCCCTCGAGTGGAAGATGGACGGTGCGCGCATCCAGGCGCACAAGCTTGGCGAAGAGGTGCGCCTCTACACGCGCGGACTGAACGAAGTGACCGCTGCGGTACCTGAAATCGTCGAACAGGTGCGCGCATTCGCGGCACAGGCGCTGATACTCGACGGCGAAGCGATCGCATTCGATGCATCCGGACGGCCGCACCCCTTCCAGATCACCATGCGCCGCTTCGGCCGCAAGCTCGACGTTGAAGCGGTACGCGCCGGGTTGCCCATCCGCGCATTCTTCTTCGACTGCCTGCGGATCGAGGAACAAAGCATCGCCGATCGCCCGACACGGGAACGCTTCCAGGCGCTGTCCGCGGCGGTGCCCAAGGATGCGCAGATTCCGCGACTCATCACCGCCTCGGTGGCCGCGGCACATACGTTCTACGAAGCCGCACTCGCCGCAGGTCACGAGGGCGTGATGGCGAAATCCCTCGACGCACCCTACGAGGCGGGCAATCGCGGCGCGAGCTGGCTGAAGATCAAGCGCGCTCACACACTCGATCTGGTCGTACTGGCGGCCGAATGGGGCCACGGCCGCCGCAGCGGCAAACTCTCCAATCTGCACCTCGGCGCCATCGAGCCGGCGAGCGGCGCCTACATCATGCTCGGCAAGACCTTCAAGGGTCTCACCGACGCGATGCTGGAATGGCAGACGCGCGAGCTGCTGGCGCGCGAGATCCGCCGTGATCAGCTGACCGTGTACGTAAGACCGGAGCTCGTCGTGGAAATCGCCTTCAGCGATTTGCAGGCGAGCAAGCGCTATGCAGGCGGACTTGCGCTGCGGCTCGCGCGGGTGAAGCGCTACCGGGACGACAAGAGCGCCCAGGATGCCGACACCATGGACTCGGTGCGCCGGATCTTCAGCGCGCAGGGCGGCGCGCCCGCGCACGGCTAGAAACGGAGCGCGCTTTGCGGTATTCATGCGTGATGGAGCCTGCGCAAATGAGCGATGAGGTGTGCGACATCGCAGTGATCGGCGGCGGGCCTGCCGGCAGTACCGCCGCGGCACTGCTCGCGCGCCGCGGCTATCGGGTGATTGCCCTGGAGAAGGCGCACCATCCGCGTTTTCACATCGGTGAGTCGCTGCTGCCGATGAACCTGCCGGTGTTCGAACGGCTCGGCGTGGCGGAAAAAGTGCGCGCGCTCGGCATATATAAGGCCGGAGCCGATTTCGAGGCCGACAACGAGCGCGGCTACAACACCTACGCCTTCGCGCGTGCCATCGGCAAGAGTCCGCCGCACGCCTACCAGGTATTCCGGCAGGATTTCGACAAGATGCTGTTCGAGCACGCACGCGAGTGCGGCGCCGATGCGCGCGAAGGACATGAAGTCACCGCCATCGAGCAGCCGGGCCCGCGCGATGCGAGACTAGACATACGCACCGATGAGGGTCGCAGCTACCGCGTGCAGGCACGCTACGTGGTGGACGCCAGTGGCCGGGACACCTTCCTTGCGGCAAAAAGAAAGCTGCGCCGCAAGAACCCGCGCCACCAGAGCGCGGCGATCTTCGGCCACTATCGCGGCGCAGTCACGCGCTCGGGTGAGGACGCGGGCAACATCAGCATCTACCAGTTCGAGCATGGCTGGATGTGGATGATCCCGTTGCCGGACGGCGTCATGAGCGTCGGCGCCGTGTGCTGGCCGGAGTACCTCAAACAGCGCAAGGGCCGCACGGTGGACTTTCTCATCGAAACCCTCAAGCGCAATGTGGCGCTGTGGCAACGCATCGAACACGCCGAACTGATCGGCAACGAGGTGCGCGTCACCGGCAACTACTCCTACCACTCGACACGCATGGGCGGCCCCGGCTGGATCACCGTCGGGGACGCTTTCGCATTCCTCGACCCGGTGTTTTCCTCCGGAGTTTATCTGGCGATGTCCGGCGCGGAGCAGGCGGCCGAAGTCGTGGACAGGGCACTGCACGCGCCCGCGGTTGAGAAGGCGCTGTTGCGCCGGCTGGAGAGGCGCATCCGGGCCGGCATGGATCGACTGTCATTCTTCATTTACCGCTTCAACGGCCCGGTGATGCGGCAGATGTTCCGCCAGCCGCGCAATACCTGGAAGCTCGAGCAGTCGGTCATATCGATGCTTGCGGGCGATGTGTTCGATACGCCGCAGGTGCTGCGGCGCCTGAAGCTGTTCAAGCTGGTCTACGCGATCCAGAACCTGCGCGTCTTTCGCCGTGCGCACGCCGCGCACAGCTACCGGATGGCCCAGGCACGCAGTCTCTTCAGCGGCGGCACCACCCCGCTCGACAAGGTCTGAGGCTCGGACGCCCGCCGCCTCCTGCAGCACCCATGCACAAACTGAGCGGCGGCTGCCATTGCCGGAACATCATCGTGCAGCTGCAACTTGCACGCGCCGCCGGCGCGTATCGTCCGCGCGCCTGCGACTGCGACTTCTGCAGCAAACACGGCGCAGCCTATGTGTCCGACCCGCACGGCAGCCTCATCATCCACTTCAAAGACGAACGCTCGGTCGGAAGGTATCGGCAGGGGAACGCCCTGGCGGATCTGCTGCTGTGCCGCAAGTGCGGCGTGCTCGTCGGCGCGCTCTATGACAGCGGTGCAGGACTGTACGGTGCGGTGAACGCGCGGGTCATCGATGCGGGAACGAAGTTTGGTGCGCAGCAGACCGTCTCGCCGCAGACGCTGGATGCCGCCGCAAAGACGCAGCGCTGGCAGCAGCTGTGGTTTCCCAACGTCAGGATCGGGAGTTAAGCTAAACTGCGGGGATTCACCGGGGAGCGATAAAATGAAGCGAACGTTGGTTCTTCTGACACTCGGGGCAATGGCTGCCGGCGCGGCGGTGGCGGATCCGCCCAAGACGCTGCGCGCCGCCGAGAGCGTACAGATCAAGGCCTCACCCGATGCGGTATGGGCGGCCGTAAAGGACTGGGACGGCCTCAACAAATGGCACCCGGGATTTTCCAGCGACGAGATCGTCTCGGGCGGCAACGGCAAGGTCGGCTCGGTCAGGAAACTGACCATCAAGGACGGCCCGTCCTTCACCGAAAAGCTGACGGCATACGATGAAGCCGGACATTCCTATCACTACATCATCGTAGACTCACCGCTGCCGATCACCGACTACAAGTCCAAGATCATGGTTCTACCCGGCAAGGGCGACGGGATGACCAAAGTGGTGTGGAGTGGAACCTTCAAGCGCAAGAACACTTCCGACAATCCGCCGGAAGCCGAGAGCGATGCGGGTGCACTCAAGCTCGTCAAGGGCGTGTACCGCGGTGGTCTCGACAACCTGAAGAAGATGCTATCGAACTGAGGTCTGTGCCGGCTTGAGAATACGGCTCACCTAAGAGGGGTGGGCCGGTTCCCCGCGTCATGCGCGCCGATACGACTCCCTTGATGTCCCCCATCAAAGCCAACAGGACTTTCATGCGCCGGCGTCCGTGCAGGCGCAGATGCAGCGTGTGTACGGCTGCCTCCCCGGATAGGTCGCTTTGCGCCACCGCGACTTCGCAGCACAGCCAGCTGGGTCAGGGTCTGACCGCTCGGTTCGATCGATAGGAATCCAAGTGCGTGCATGGCGACCTCACTCGCGCCAGATCTAACTGCGTAGATACGAGGCACCGTTCACATCCAGGATGGCACCGGTCATGCTCGGCGGAGCATCGAGGGCACACCAGGCGACCACCTGCGCGACCTCCTCGGGAGTTGCGACCCGTCCCAGCGGCTGATCGGCGAGTACCGCCTCATCCTGCACCCGGGCTGCCACCCGCGCCGTCGATACCCAACCGGGAGCGACGACGAATACGTACACCCCGCTGCCGGCCAGCGCCTTCGCCAGAGACTGACTGAGCGCGTTAAGACCCGCCTTGCTCGCCGCATAGGCGGGCGCGGTCGGCTCTCCGCGGAAGGCGGCGCGGGAAGAGACGTTGACGATCCGGCCGCGAGCGCGCTGCGCCATCGCCCGCGCGGCGAAATACGACAGGTGCGCCGGGCCGCTGAGGTTGGTCGCCAGCGTACGCTGCCAGGCGGCCGTCCAGTCCGCGAAATCCGTCGTGAGCGGCGGGTGATTGGGGAAAATGCCGGCATTGTTCACCACCGCATCGATGGGCGCTCGCTGCGACGCCTCGCGCCACAGACGCTCGGCCGCCGCCGGCTCGCCCAGATCAGCCTGCAGGATCGCGTGGCCATTGCCCGGAAGCGCCTGCCGGGTCGCTTCCGCCGCGCTCCGGTCGGCCTGGTAGTGCAGAGCCAGCGTGGCGCCCCGCTGTGCCAGCGCGCGGCAAATGGCGCCGCCAATCCCGCCGGAAGCTCCCGTCACGAGAATATTCATCATGGCGTGCAGTTTGACGCCTCGCTGCGCGCCGTGACAATGCGTCCGCGATGCCCTTGGGTAATAATAGCCGCGCCGCGGCGGCAATCGGCCTCAGAACCAAGCCAGCGGCGCAGCATGAATGGCAATGTGTTTTGAGAACATCGATGTCATGTCGCGACTGACCGAGCGGCTCCCTGCCCGCCTCAACCAGCGGCGAACCTGATGCCTCCACTTCGCAACGTGGTGCTGATTGCAGCGGCCGCCTTGGCGCTGGCCCTGACGACACCCTCTCACGCGCGGCGCCTGGCCCTGGTCATCGGCAACGACGGCTACCAGAACGTACAGACGCTCAGGAACGCGCGGGCGGACGCCAGGGCGGTTGCCGTGGAATTGAGAGCCACCGGCTTCGATGTCACGCTGAAGGAGGACGTCACCCAAAAAGTGATGCAGGCGGCGCTGCGCGACTTCACGGCCCGGGTCGCAGGTGGAGATGACGTGGTTTTCTACTTCTCCGGCCACGGCGTGCAGTTCGAGGGCACCAATTACCTGCTGCCGGTGGACATCAACCCGGACAGCGAAGCGCGGGTTGCCGACGATGCCGTCCCCCTCAACCGCGTTCTCGAGGATCTGACCAAGAGGAACACGCGCTTTTCTCTGGCGATCATCGACGCCTGCCGCACCAATCCGTTCAAAGAGGCGGGCCGCGCCATCGGCGAGCGCGGGCTGGCACCGGTGGCGCCGGCGACCGGCCAGATGATCATGTATTCCGCCGGCACCGGTCAGGCCGCGCTCGACGTGCTCGGCGAGGGCGACAAGAACCCCAACGGCGTCTTCACCCGCGTCCTCATCCAGGAGATGCGCAAGACCGGCGTGCCCGCCGGAGACATGCTCAAGGACGTGCAGGGCGACGTCGTGCAGCTCGCCGACGGCATCGGCAAGAAGCAGGTACCGGCCCTTTATGACCAGTCGCTCGGGAAGTTCTATTTCCGGCCCGGCGCGGGCGCGGCGGCCGCCGGCGGTGCGCCGGCCGCGGCGATCCACGTTCCCACGGCCGCCGAGCTCGACGAGTCTTACTGGCAGGGCATCAAGGGCAGCACCGACGCCAGTGATTTTTCCGCCTACATCGCGAGTTTCCCCAAAGGAATGCACCTCGCCGAAGCGCAGATGATGCAGCACAGACTCGCCAAGAGCGCAGCGCCGAAGGCCATGCCGGTCTCGAGTACCGCCCCGGCGGCGCCGGCAGGCAAGCTCACGGCGGGGGGACCCTATCCGGGATGGGGTACGTCCAGCCTGCTGCCCGGGGTGGTGGGTCATGGCACCGTGACGGTCAACAAGGACGGCAGCGTCGACACGGATGCCCCGAATGGCGACCGGGTTCACGCGACGCTCAACATCTCGGATCCGAGCAACGTCGTCGGCGCGGCCGTCACTCACCTCGGCACTCAAGGCGGCGTGCCAAGAAGATATCCGGACGGCTCGGTCAGCACGCAGGTGACGATTCAGGGCAGGCTTGCGAACGGCGTGATCACCGGCACCTATTACGATAAGTTTCAAAGCGGGCAATTTCAGTGGACGGTCGCGCCTGCGCAATGAACAAGATCTGCGCCGTCGGCAGCTGCCTCGTACTGTCATGCCTTTCCCTCCCGGCGCGTGCGCAGAATTCAGGCGGCGAACAGAGCTTTCGCGCGCTGTATAAGGAGCTGGTCGAGACCAACACCAGCCTGTCCGCCGGCAGCTGTACCCTGGCCGCCGAGCGCATGGCGGCGCATCTGAAGGCCGCCGGCTTCCCCGACAGCGACCTGCATCTGTTCACCGCGCCCGGCCATCCCAAAGAGGGCGGACTGGTCGCGGTCTATCCCGGACGCGACGCCCGGCTCAAGGCGATACTGCTGCTCGCGCACCTGGATGTCGTCGAAGCGAAACGGGAGGACTGGGCGCGCGATCCCTTCACGCTGGTCGAAGAAAACGGCACCTTCTATGCGCGTGGCGCCATCGACGACAAGGCCGAAGGCTCGATCTGGGTCGACACGCTGGTGCGTTTCAGCGAAGCGCACTTGCGGCCGCTGCGCACCATCAAGCTTGCCCTCACCTGCGGTGAGGAGACCATCGGAGCCCTGAACGGCGCGCAGTGGCTGACGGAAAACCGCCGCGACCTGATCGATGCACAGTTTGCGATCAACGAGGGAGCGCGCGGCGAGCTCGATCCGCAGGGCAACCGGGTTGCGCTCGAGATCCAGGTAGGGGAGAAGACTGCGCAGAACTACCGCCTCGAGGTCACCAATCCTGGCGGCCACAGCTCCCTTCCGGTCAAGGACAACGCCATCTACCGGCTCGCCGACGCATTGAAGAAGATCGAGGCGTACACCTTTCCGACGCAGTTCACCGATGCCAACCGCGCCTATTTCACCGGCATGGCGAAGATCGAGTCCGCCAGAGGCGAGACCGCGATCGCCAGCGCCATGCAGGCCCTGGTGCGCGATCCGGGTGAGGAGCAGTCGATCGCCCTGGTGTCGGCGAAGGATCCGGGCTGGAACGCGACGCTGCGCACCACCTGTGTGGCGACCATGCTCGAGGCCGGACACGCCACCAACGCCCTGCCGCAGCGGGCAACCGCCAACATCAACTGCCGAATCTTCCCAGGAGTTACGCCGGAGAGTGTGCGCGCCAAGCTCCAAGAGCTGGTGGCGGACCCTCAGGTCAAAGTGATCACGCTCGAAACGCGCGGGCCAAGTTCAGCGCCGCCGCCGCTGACGCGCGAGATTCTGGCGCCGGTCGAGAAACTCGCGGCACAGTTCTGGCCGGGGGTACCGGTACTGCCGCTGCTGCAGCCCGGCGCGACCGATGGCCAGTTCCTGAACGCTGCCGGCATCCCCACCTACGGTATCGAACCCTTGTTCCTCGGCCCGGATTGGGGACACATCCACGGTCTCAACGAATACGTGAGCGTCAAGTCGCTGTTCGAGTGCCGCGATTTCCTGTACCGCCTGGTGAAGATCTACGCGCAGCAGAAATGACCCGGTGCGCCGCGCCAGCTCAACTAAATCTTCGTCCGGTGAGGGTGTCCGCCACCGCCCAGGCCGAGCCGGTGAGCGCCAGATTCATCGCGTTCATGACCCAGTTGAGATGACTGTGCGGGTCGGCCATGAGCAGCGGGGCATGAATGAGAATGCCGAACAGCGCGAACATGATGGTGAGCAGATAAGCCGCCACGCGTGCCGCGACACCCGTCAGGATCGCAACTCCCGCGGCGATGTGCGCCACGCCCGTGGCGGCGGCCCACAACGTCTGGCCGGGCGGCAGCCACTTGGGAACCAACTCCGCGGTCTCCTTCAGGTAGACGAAATGCGCCAGGCCGAAGACGATCGCGCAGGCACCGAATGCCCACTGGCCGACGCGCAGATACCCGTGCACGCGCGTGCCGCCGCCACCTACGATGAATGCACAGGCGACCAGTCCCGCAGAGCTCGGGGCAAGCTGCTCGGCAAACCCGCTCCAGGCGCCAAAAACCTGCGGGTGAGTCAACACCTGCGGCCCGTGTAAGACAACGGCGATCAGTCCGAACAAAATGCACAGCATTGCGGCACCAGCGGCAGCCGTGCGACGCCAGTTGGTGGCGAGGCCGCCGAGCAGCAGGGCCGCCGCAAGCGCGTAGGCCAGCACAGTGCGCCCCGGGACGGTTCCCGGCACCGGCTGCCACACCAGCGCGAAGTCGCTCCAGGCGAGGCCCACCAGGCCGAGCGCGACGGCGCCCAGTGCATAGATGCGCATCCCGATGGTGATCATTCCTCGTCTCCGTTGCGCCGCGGCCGCGCAGCTCGTTGACAATACTTCGCCTGACGCGGTGCCGTCCAACGGATAAACTTGCGACCCGATCCGCCTGCAGATCGAGGAGGATTTTCATGAGTCGAGCGTACATCAGGACATGGCTGTCAGTGATCAGCGCCGTGCTGGCCGGTGGCACCGTCGCCGCCACACCCGATGCGCCGCAGCCGCCGGACAAGCAGCAGTCGCAAACCGACCAGCCGCAAGCGCGCAGGTTCGAGCCCTTCAGGGCCGAGTCGGTCGCTAGCAGCGGCAGTGTCACGATCGGCGGCCGCGCGATCGCTTACCAGGCGATCGCGGGCACGTTCATCGTCCACCCGAAGGGCTGGGACGACGTGCCGCGCGATCCGGCGGCCGAGAAGGTCAATCCGCCGGGTGCCGAGGACGCCGGCGAAGCCAAGAATCCAACCGCCGAAGCCTCGATGTTCTATGTCGCCTACTTCAGGGGCGGCGGCGGAGCGCGGCCGATCACCTTCTTTTACAACGGCGGTCCGGGATCGGCGACGCTGTGGCTGCATCTTGGCGCGTTTGGCCCACGCCGCATCGTCACGGCCACCGACGCGCACACCAACCCCGCGCCGTATTCGCTGATCAACAACGCCTTCAGTCTGCTCGATGCGACCGACATGGTGTTCATCGATGCTCCCGGCACCGGGTTCAGCCGCATCGCCGGCAAGGACAAGGAAAAGGCGTTTTTCGGAGTCGACCAGGACGCCTATGCGTTCAGCGAGTTCATCACGCAGTTTCTTTCGAAATACGGCCGTTGGAATTCAGCCAAGTACCTGTTCGGCGAGAGCTACGGCACACCACGCTCGGCGGTGGTGGTCAATGAACTCGAGGCGGATCGCTCGATTGATCTGAACGGAGTCATCCTGCTCTCGCAGATTCTCAACTTTGACTTGAGTCCCGATCGGCCGGCCGGTAATCCCGGCATCGATCTGCCCTATGAGACGGTGTTGCCGACCTACGCGGCCACCGCGTGGTATCACCACAAGTTGCCGGGTGAACATGCGAGTCTTGATGGCCTGCTCGCGGAAGTGGAGCAATTCGCCATGGGCGACTACGCGCGCGCGCTCGCGAGCGGCTCGGAGCTGCCCGCCGCTGAGCGGGCCGCCATTGCCGAAAAGCTGCATCAGTACACCGGCCTGCCGGTCGATTACATCCTCAAGGCCGACCTGCGCATCGACGGCGGTGAATTCCGCCAGAACCTGCAGGGCGATGAGAGCGTGACCACCGGACGACTCGACAGCCGCTTCTCCGGCCCCGACCTCGACCCCTTAAGTCAGCGCGCCGACTACGACCCGCAGTCGAGCGGCCTCGGCTCCGCCTATGTATCCGCGTTCAATGATTACGCGCGACAGGATCTGCACTACGGCGGTGAGCGGGCCTTCAGGCCCAGCACCGGCACGTTCCGCACCTGGAACTTTGTCCACAAATTGCCCGGACAGAGCGAGCAACCCAGCTCTTCGCGGCAGGGCACCAACGTCATGCCGGATCTTGCGAACGCGATGAAACTCAATCCGAATCTCAAGATTCAGTTGAACGCCGGGTATTTCGACCTTGCGACGCCCTTCTATCAGGGCATCTACGAGATGCATCACCTGCCGATTCCGCAGAAACTTCAGGGCAACATCGAATACCGGTTCTACGAGTCCGGGCACATGGTCTATGCCAAGGATGTCTCGCTCAAACAACTGCACGACAACGTCGCGGATTTCATCCGTCGCACCAGCACTTCCGCGGAATCAGGCAAGTGAAAGGGCGCTGGCGGATCGTCGGCTGGGTTGCACTGGTAGTGGTGGCGGTGCTGGCTTACGCGGGTTACCGCACCGTGTGGGGCAAGCCGTTCAGCATGAACATGCTGGCGAACCGGCAGGCGCTGGAGTTTCTGATCAGGAACCCGGAGTTTTTCACCGCAGTCGGCATCTCGGACGGCACGCTGTTCGATCACCATTCCGACAAACTCGCGCCCTACAACGTCAAGAAACGCGATGACGACTATGCACAGCTCGCGGGGTTCCTCAGCGAGGTGCGCGAGTTCGATCGCGCACAGCTCAAGCGCCAGGATCAGATCACCTACGACATCCTGGTCGACCAATATTCCACGGGACTGGCGTTCAAGCGTTTCGAGTGGCTAGCGCCCGACGGGCTGTATGCGATCAGCCCCATGTTCGGAACCGAGGTGCAGCTGCCGGGCTTCATGGAAACCACCCACGTCATCAAGAACGAGAAGACCGCCGTCAACTACGTCAAGCGCCTGAAGGCCATGGCCGCCAAGCTCGACGGGGAGACCGGCGAGATGCAGCGCCAGGCGACGCTCGGCGTGGTGCTGCCGCCGGCGCTGCTCGATCGCTCGCTGGTGGTGATCCACGATACGGTCGCCGCGAACCCCGAGCAGAACGCGCTGGTGACGACCTTCGTCACGCGCATGGACAAGGTGAAGACGCTCGATGCCGCCCGCCAGAAGGAACTCGCGCAGCAGGCAGTGGATGCGGTACGCAGCAGCGTCTACCCGGCCTACGCGCGCATGAGCGCCGCTCTCGAGGCCCGCAAGCCGCAGGCGGCCAGCCAGACGGCCGGCGTCGCCCGGCTGCCGGATGGCGCGGCCTACTACGCGGAATCGCTCAGGCAGATGACGACGACCGACTATTCGCCCGACAAGGTCCACGAGCTCGGTCTGGCGGAAGTCGCGCGCATCACCCAGCAGATGGACACGCTATTGAAGGCGCAGGGCCTGGCGGCCGGCAGCGTGGCCGAACGCATGACCGCGGCCGGCAAGGACCCACGCTTTCTCTTCCCCAATGACGATGACGGGCGCAAACAGATGCTGGCCCGCTACCAGCGGCTGCTGGACCAGATGAGCGCGCGCCTGCCCGAGTATTTCCGGACGGTGCCCAAGACGCGCCTCACCGTCGAGCGCGTTCCTGCCGGTCAGGAAAAAGGCACCTCCGCCGCCTACTATCAGCCGGCGGCGATGGACGGTTCGCGGCCGGGAACCTTCTTCGCGAATCTGCGCGACCTTAACGAGACCCCGCAGTGGGGAATGAAAACCCTCGCCTACCACGAAGGCATCCCCGGCCATCACCTGCAGATCTCCACCGCTCTCGGGCTGAAGGATCTGCCGCTGATCCGCCAGCAGACCCTTTATACCGCCTACGCGGAAGGGTGGGCACTGTATGCCGAGCAGCTTGCAGCCGAGATGGGCATGTACAAGGACGATCCGTGGGGTGACCTCGGACGGCTGCAGATGGAGCTGTTGCGGGCCGCCCGCCTCGTCGTCGACACCGGACTGCATGCGAAGGGCTGGTCGCGCGAACAGGCGATCGAGTACATGGTCGGCACCACCGGCATGTCACCGGCCGAAGTCACCTCGGAGGTCGAGCGCTACATGGCGGCGCCCGGTCAGGCGTGCGCCTACAAGGTCGGCGAGCTCAAGATCCTCGAGCTGCGGCAGAAGGCCAGGAATGCACTCGGCCCAAAATTCGACCTGAGGGACTTTCACGCGGTGGTGCTGGAGAACGGCGGCGTGCCGCTCACGCTTCTTGCGCAGCTGGTCGACGAATGGATCGCGCGAGTACGCGCCGGGGGCTGAAGCGCCCGCTCGCTGCAGCGCTCATCGCTGCGCTCGCCGTTGTTCACTCGCATGGGCTTGCGGCGCAGCCCGCGCCGAGTGCCCAGGCACAGATAGCCGCCGCGGTTGCGGCCGAGGGCCAAGGATCGGCGCGCGATCACGGCGCGGCGCAGGCGCTGCGCGCGCTCTATGCCGGCAGCGCAAACGTGCCGCTGTGGAGTCATGACGGGCGTGCCACATCGCAGGCGCAGGCGCTACTCGGCGAGCTGCAGCACGCCGATGCCTATGGTCTGCAGACTCGAGACTATTCGGCAGACGCCATAGCGACTCTGATGAGCACGCCTGCGACTTCAGCCGTCGCGGACGTGAAGCTGACCGCTGCAACGCTGCGCTTCATCAGCGACCTGCACTATGGCCGCGTCGATCCGGCCGCGGCGGGCTTCAACCTGCAGGCTTCCCGTCAGCAGCTCGATCTTGCGGCCACCCTCGCGGCGCTGACGCGCGCATCCGACGTGATCGCAGGTGTCGCGGCGATCGAACCGCCGTTCCACCACTACAAACTGCTCAAGGACGCCCTTACGCGCTACCTGAAGCTCGCGCAGCATACGGAACTGGCGCAGCTGCCGGCGGCACCGGCGGGACTGAAGCCCGGTGGGTCCTACACGGGCGCGCCGGCGCTGCGCAGATTGCTGCTGGCACTCGGCGATCTGCCCGCCTCCGCCGGCGAGGCGTCCACGCAGCCGACCTTCGATGAGCCGCTGAGCTTGGGCGTACGAGCCTTCCAGCAGCGGCTCGGGCTCGCAACGGATGGGGTGCTCGGCAAGGCGACCTTCGCAGCCCTGACCACCCCGCCCGCACAGCGGGTACGCCAGATCGATCTCACGCTCGAGCGCTGGCGATGGCTGCCGCCGTTTCAGACGCCGCCGATCATCGTCAACATTCCGCAGTTCCGCCTGTTTGCCTTCCGCACCACCGAGGACCGGGTGGCCGACATCCTGCAGATGGACGTGATCGTTGGCCGCGTATTTCCGCGCATGCAGACCCCCGTATTCGAGTCAGACATGCGCTACGTGGTCATCCGTCCCTACTGGGACGTGCCTTACAGCATCACCAAGAACGAAATGCTGCCCAAGATCCGCGCCAACCCGGGCTACCTTGCGGCGCAGCGCCTGCAGATCGTCGGCGGCCAGCAGGACTCCTCGCCCGTGCTGGCGCCGACGCCGCAGAACATCGACGCTCTGGCGGCCGGCCAGCTGCGACTGCGCCAGTTGCCCGGGGAGGACAATGCGCTCGGGCTGATCAAGTTCATCTTTCCCAACAGCTACAACGTCTACCTGCACTCGACTCCGGCACATCAGCTCTTCAAGGAGTCGCGGCGCGCCTTCAGCCACGGCTGCATCCGGGTCAGCGAGCCGCTGGCACTCGCCACACAGGTGCTCGCGGGTGCGCCGGGCGATTGGAGCCGGCAGAAGATCGAGGCAGCCATGAATGGCGATGCGACGTCGCTGCGCATCAACCTGCCGCAGCCGATCAACGTGCTGATCCTGTACGGAACGGCGCTGGCAACCGAAGCCGGGCCGACCCTGTTCTTCGACGATATCTATGGCTACGACAGCAAGCTCGAGCGCCAGCTGGGCCTTGTGCCAATCAGGTGAGGCCGCGGCGCCTCGTTACCAGAAACGTACGCGCCCGTTGTCCAAGTGCACGAAATCCGAGCTCGGATAGAAGCCCACGCCGCCACGGTGCATGCCGAGCGCGAGTTGGTGCAGTCGGTCGGTCGGGAATCCCTGCAGGCGAACGTCGATCGCACGGCCCTGCATGTGCAGACTGTGCTCGGCGACGCCGCTCGAGTGTCGGCGCAGCGCGGCGTTGGTTTCGGGCGAACGATATCCGCAGATCACCTCATAGGGCTGCTGGTGATTCGCGATCGTACGCAGGTCCGCCAGGATATCGAGCACGGCAGGCTCGATGGGATGAATCTCGCCGGTGCGAAAGTCACGCAGCAGCTGGTTGATGCGCTCGAGCTCGGCTGCCTGATACTGTCCATTCTGGAAATAAACGCTCGAGAGACGCTCGCCGGTATGCGTGTGCACGAATGACAGCGAGCGTTGTTCAGGTGCGCGCGCCCAGGCCGCGCCGAAGGGCAGCATTACCAGCGCGGCCGCACCGGCCCGACGCAGGAACAGCCGCCGCGGCGCGTGAACCAGGCTCTGGCGGGATGATGTCAAGGCCACGATGCGCTCAGCTGCGAAACCGAAGGTGGCGAATCATACTAAGAACTACCCGCGCCGCACCTGTCGGCGCTCACAGACGCCTTCGGGCGGCGATCGGCAGAAGTTGCCGGCCTGCGTCGGCTGAGGCGCTGCCGTGGAGCAAGCGTCTAAGAGTGCAGACGGATCGGCAGTCGTCGGAGCGGCAAGCCGATGGCGGCAAAAACGGCGTTCGCGATCGCCGCGTGGCCGCCCGCGCAGGCTCGCTCACCAGCCGTTCAAGAACACGCCGGCGAATCGGCTAATCGCCACAGCGCGTCCACTTTCCCTGCGGATCGCTCACCCAGGCCGCCGACTCCTCGAGTTCACCGCGTTCGCCGTAGCGATTCACGACCAGCACCGGTACGCCCCGCTCGCGCGACAGCGAGAGTGACATCTCGCAGGTGAACAGCCAGGTATCGAAGTTGTTGGCCCAGCAAGCCCACACCCGCCCCTCCTGGGTCGCGCGCACGACGACCACTTGCAGGGCCGGCGGCAGCGCGCCGGGATCGCGAATGGGGTAGCAGCCCTTCGGCAACAGCTCCCTGCTCGAGACAAATGCCTCGAGCAGTTTCTCCACCTCGGCGGGCGGCTGTAATGCGCGCAATCGGCGTGTGTCCATAGAAGCTGTCCCTGTAGAGCGCGGCTGCGCGCTTATCATCCCCCAATTCATACTGTGCCGAGCAGCGGCTCTATCTCATTTCGCAGCGTTTCGATGTGCGCTCAAGGTCAAGCTGACCTGACGCCTCGGCTGAGGCGCAGGCGCATTAAGGTATGTCCTGCATACGTTGGCGATGCCAGCGGCCGCGTCCGATCTTGCGAGGCGCAGCTCGTCGTCGATGAGCGCGCCATGCCGCACGGTGCTCCCCGCCCAAGCGCGCCGCGCTGAAGCGCGCTCAGGGGCTGGCAGGCGCCTCGCTGCGTCGGGTCTGTACTGGAGTTGCTGCGGCGTGCGCCGCGCGCGGTGACTGGCCGATCCTGCGAGCGCACAGTCGCAGAGCCAGCGCTGCACCATTTGAGGTCAACGGGCAGCCCGTCACTCAGGGGGGGCCGTATGCAGCCGCAAGAACACCGAGGCGGAGCGGTGGCCCGAAATGCGCTAAGTCGCTGAAGTGACTTAACGTCCCGCACCGCCCCACAGTTCGTCCCCCCGCCGGCATTATCGGCTATGATGCCGGGCACAATAAGAGTCTAGCCTCGTGAATTCATGGGGTAATAACAGGGGTCATCAGCTTCGGCTCAGCTATCGCTGCGCGGCGTCGCGACGCGCGCTGATCGCGTTGTGCTTGGCGCCGCTGCTGGGTGGCTTGGCAGCGCCAGCCGAGACGCCCGAGGTGTTCCCCCAGCTAGGCCACTCGAACACCGTCCATGCGGTCACCTTTTCGCCGGATGGCCGCACCCTCGCCTCCGCGGGCGAGGACGGTGCGACGAACCTTTGGGATCTGGGCACGCGGCGGGAGCTGCGAACCCTCAAGTTCGATGTGAACGGCGTCAATGCCGCAGCCTTCTCCGCCGATGGCACCACCATCGCCACGGCGGGCCGTGGCGGTAGCGTAGTGGTCTGGGACGTGGCCAGCGGCCATGAGCGCTACGTCCTCAAGGGGCATTCAGGGCCGGTCAATTCGCTGGCCTTCTCGCCCAACGGTCGCCTGCTCGCCTCCGCCGGCGCTGATCACACCATCAGGCTGTGGAATCCGTCGACCGGGGCCGAGGTGAAGACGCTGAGCGCACACCGGGATGCCGTCACGGCCATCGCCTTTTCCCCGGACGGTCGCACCTTCGCCTCCGGGAGCGTGGACAAGACCATCAAGCTGTGGGATGCGGCCTCCGCTCAGGAGTTGCGCACGCTCAGCGGACACTCCGACCGCGTGAGCTCACTCGCCTTCTGCCCGGGGAGCCAGACCCTGGCGTCCGCAAGCTGGGACCATACTGTGAAGGTCTGGGACCTGGCCGGGGGTCGCGAGCTGCACACCCTCAGCGGCCACTCGAGCGAGGTCTGGTCAGTGGCCTGCGCCGCCGGTGGCCACACGATTGCCTCGGGCGGCTACGATCGCCTGATCAAACTGTGGGACGCATCGAGTGGCCGTGAACTGCGCACGCTGGCCGGTGATGCCAAGCGGGTGGAGTCGGTGTCCTTTTCCCCGGACGGCCGCCTGCTGGCCTCCGCAGGCGCGGATCGCTCGGTCAAGCTGTGGGAGGTAGCGTCCGGCGCGAACGTTGCGACACTCGAGGGTCACGCGGACTTCGTCAAATCCGTGGCCTTCTCCCCAAATGGCAAGCTGCTCGCCTCCGGCGGCGCCGACGCCACGGTGAAGATCTGGAAGATCGCCGACGGGCGCGAGCTGCGGACGATTCCCGCGCATGGCAGCTGGGTCGGCGCGGTTGCGTTTTGGGACAAGATAAAAGTCGCCTCGCGAGGCGGTGATCAGACCGTCAAGCTCTGGGACATCGTCACCGGCAAGGACCTGCACACCTTCGCGGTCGGCAATGCAGGGGGCGGCGGTGCATCACTGGCAGTTTCCGCGGACGGCCGCACGCTCGCGGCCGGCAGCACGAACAATTCAATCAAGCTGTGGAACGTGAGCGATGGGGCGGAGCTGCACACTCTCAGCGGCCATGCGGCGGCGGTCGAATCGGTTGCCTTTTCGCCCGACGGCCACCTGCTGGCATCGGCAGACGAGCACGCGGCAATCAAGCTGTGGGACGTGGCCACGGGCCGCGAGCTGCGCACTCTGACCGGCCACTCGAGCTACGTCGATTCCGTGGCCTTCTCGCCGGACGGTCGCACGCTCGCCTCCGGCAGCGGGGACAAGACGGTGAGGTTGTGGGACATCGCCAGCGGCCGTGAGTTGCGCACCCTGAGCGGGCATTCGGCGCCGGTGACCGCGGTGGTTTTCGACCCCAAGGATCCGCTGCTGGCGTCGAGCGATGAGAACGCGGCGATCAAGCTGTGGGATGTGGCGAGCGGTCGTGAGGTGCGCGCTCTGCACGGACACACGGATCTGGTGGAGTCGCTCGCCTTCTCGCCGGACGGTCGCCTGCTCGCCTCCGCAAGTTCCGATTCGACGATCAGGTTGTGGGACGTGGCGAGCGGCACAGAACGAGTGCGTCTGATCGCATTCAGGGACGGCGGCATCCTGCAGATCACCCCGCAAGGTTACTACGACTTCGAGGGCGACACCGCCGAGGAATACCTGAACGTTCGTGCCGGCGGTGAAGTCTCAGGCATCACTGCCTACCGCGAGAAGTTCTACCGCCCCGACCTGGTACAGCTCGCCCTGAGCGGAGGGAAGCTTCCGGCCTCCCTGCCGACGCTGGCGAGCGTGAAGCTCGCGCCGGATGTCGCATTCGTCGGCGTACCCGCCACGGTCGATAGCGAGGAACTCGATCTGCACGTCGCCATCTCAGACCGCGGTGGCGGGATCGGCGATGTTCGCACCCTGGTCAACGGCAGCGCCGTGTCGGAGGTGCAGGGCCGCGGCATCGCGGTGGTCCCGGTCGATGGCGTGCCCAGTCGCACCATCCATCTGCACCTGGTTCCCGGCAGCAACGACGTTCAGGTCATCGTCTTCAACTCCGACGGGTCGGTGCATTCCAACCCGGCGCACGCAAGCGTAGTGGCTAATTACAGCCGCCCGGGCAAGCCGCAGCTCTATGCCCTGGTGGTCGGCATCCAGGACTTCGAGAACACCAATTTCGACCTGAAATACTCGGTGGCCGATGCGACCGCCATCGCGCAGCTGCTGCAGAAGAAGGCCGCACCGCTCTTCGACAAGGTGAATGTCGAGACGCTGGTCACCCAGAAGGCGACAACCAAGAGCGCACTGGAGAGTGCATTCGCCCGCTACCGCTCGATCAGTCCGGATGACGTGTTCGTGTTCTATGTCGCCAGCCACGGCACGGTGGCAGGCTCCGATCTTGCCAGCCGCGAGTACTTCCTGATTCCCTCCAACTTCAGCACGGCCACCGACGAGGGTGTCCGGCGCGATGCGGTGAGCGAGGGAGAGCTCAAGCAGTTGATCGCGAGCATTCCCGCGACCCGCAAACTGCTGCTGCTGGACACCTGTCACGCCGGAGCGATGGGAGATGCGATGGGAGTCACCACCACACGTGGGATGGAGGAGATTGCCGCCGTCAAGACCCTGTCCGGCGCGGTGGGTAGTACGGTCCTGTCCGCCTCCAACAGCGACGAGGAGGCGCTCGAGGGTGAGGACGGGCACGGCTTGTTCACCTGGGTCCTGCTGCACGGTCTGGGCGGCGACGCCGATTTTCGCAAGCGTGGCTACATCAATACCTTCGACCTGGCCGATTACGTCGACGACGAGGTGCCCAAGATCGCCGAAGAGCATTTCAAGCGTAAACAGATCCCGAATCTGAACAATGCGGGGCAGTCGTTTCAGATTGTCAGCAGCCGATAGTCTAAAGAGAACCATCATGATTCCCGAACCAAGACACGCGAATCCACCAGGCGGGTGCCGTCAGCATCTGATCGTCGGGCTGAGCGCCCTGGCGTTGACGCTGGCCGCGGCGGGGGCGAGTTCGCAGACCCAGCCGGTCCCGACACCAGCGCCTCCGCCGGTAAAACGGCCCGTTGCACCGGTGCCACCGGCGCGCGTGCCGGCGCCGGGGCAGCGGCCCGCCAGTCAGCCGAACAACCTCCTCAATCTGTTCCAGCCCGCCGCTGGGGCTAAGCCTGCGGCAGGCGAAGCGGCGGCGCCGTCGAATCCGCTGCCCAACGCCGCGGCGGGGCGCACGCCTGCGAATGCAGCTGGCGCGAGCAGCAACGCGGCGAATCGACTGCACCTGGCAAACCTCAATCAGGGTTCGCCTTCATCGGCGCACCTGGTTCAGTCGCGGATGTTTCCAGGTTACCCGGCCCCCCCCGGCAGCAAGGAAACGCAAACCCGCAGCGGTAACATCGTTCGCACGGATGCCGATGGCAACGTCCTGGACGTGCGCAGCGTCAGAAACGGCATGGTCATCCATCACGGGCTGGATGGCAGCCGGCAGGTCATGGTCGAGCGACCGGACCGCTCACGCGTATTCGCTCCCTCGCACGGCCTGCAATACGTCCAGCATCCGTACGTGTTCCGCGGACACGCCTACGACCACCGCACCTTCGTGGCCCAGGGCAACACGTTCCATGAGTTCTACCGGCCGTATCGGTATGGAGCCACCAACCTGGACGTGTATGCGCCGTCGCGCTACTACGCACCCGGGCTGTATCAGTGGGCCACGACTCCATTCAACAAGCCGCAGGGCTATAACTGGCCCTACGCAGCCAACACGCCGTGGTTTGCCTATTACAGGGGCTACTTCACCCCGCAGCCCTCGTACAACAGTCCGCAGATGTGGCTGGCGGACT
>DATBYD010000048.1:0-3725 GCA_036513855.1 Steroidobacteraceae bacterium
CGATCGATCACCGACATGGATTCCTGGATTTCCGCACTGGCACTGCACGGCTATTCGATTCTGTTCGCTGCGGTATTCCTGGAAGCGGTCGGACTGCCGATACCCGCAGCCCTGGCGTTGCTCATCGCCGGAGGCGCAAGCGCGCGTGGCTCATTGCAGGGCTGGTACGCTCTCGGCGGAGCCCTGTTGGCGACGCTCGCAGGCGACACGCTGATGTTCGTGATGGGCCGCTATACAGGATGGTGGCTGCTTGGCCTGCTGTGCCGCATTTCGCTGAATCCCGAATCGTGCATTCTGCGCTCGGCGGATTCCTTCTATCGCCGTGGGCGCACACTGCTCGTCGTGGCAAAGTTCATTCCTGGAATCAACACCATGGCGCCGCCGCTCGCTGGTTGCATGAATATGAGTCTCATGCAATTCCTGGGGCTGGATCTGGCCGGTGCCGCGCTCTATACCGGCGCATACTTTGGTGTCGGCTTCCTGTTCAGCGGCGCGCTGGAAGCGATCACCCGAGGCTACCAGACGTTCGGGCGTGTCGTGGGTTGGGTTGTGATCGTCCTGGTTGCCGGTTATGTGGCCTTTCAGATCTGGCTATGGATCAAAGCGCGTGCGTTACGGACCGTTCCCTTCGCGATCCCTTCCGAGGCGGCGCGGCAAATGGCGGCTGGTGCCTGGATCTACGACGTGCGCAGCCATGGCTACCTGGATGCCAAGGCAACTCGCATCACCGGGTCCAGAAGACTGGATCCCAACTCGCTGAACCGATGCAGCGAGGAGTTTCCCGCTGCACAACTGGTTTATGTGTACTGCACCTGTGTTCGTGAAGCGACCAGCGTGCGTGTGGCGCGGGAACTTCACAACAGAGGGGTTCAGGTCGCGGTGATCAAGGGCGGTCTGCGGGCCTGGAAAGGTGCAGGCTTACCCGTTGAGGCCGTGCCACTTGAAGAAATGGCGGCACTTCCGATGTTTCGTTGACCCGGCTGGCGCGGTCAGTTTTTCAGGTGCGTATCGAGCCCGTGCGTCAACGTTCCGACGGAATGCTCGGCTGGCGCGGTCAGTTTTTCAGGTGCGTATCGAGCCACCCCAGCACGGTGTGGTACCACAGTATGCTGTTGGCGGGCTTGAGCACCCAGTGATTCTCGTCCGGGAAGATCAGCAGCCTGCTCTCGATGCCGCGCCGCTGCAGTGCCGTGAAGGCCGCGATGCCCTGCGGATAAGGAATGCGAAAGTCCTTTTCGCCGTGGATCACCAGCATCGGCGTGTGCCAGCGCGTCACGAAGTCGGCGGGATTGACGCGCTCGTAACCTTGCGGGTTCTGGTAGTAAGGGCCGTCGAACTCCCACTCCGGGAACCACAGCTCCTCGGTCGAGTAATACATCATGCGCTGGTCGAACAGACCGTCGTGGTTGACGATGCAACGGAAGCGGTCCGGCCAGTTTCCCTCGATCCAGTTCATCATGAAGCCGCCGTAGGAAGCGCCGAGCGCGCACACGCGCTCGCCGTCGAGCCACGGATAGCGGTCGAGCGCCGCCGCCAGCCCCTTCTGCAGGTCGACCAGTGGTTTGCCGCCCCAGTCGCGGCTGATCGAGTCGGTGAACGCCTGGCCGTAGCCCGGCGAGCCGTGGAAATCGATCATCACCACCGCGTAGCCGCCGCCGGCGAAGGCCTGGGCGTTCCAGCGGTAATTCCACAGATTCTGCAGGCTCGCCTGCGGGCCGCCGTGCACCACGAACGCCACCGGGAAGCGCTTGCCGCTCTCGAAGCCGTACGGCTTGAGCAGATAGCCGTACACCGTCTCATCGTTCCAGCCACGGAAGCTGAACTGCTCGAAAGGGCTCAGCTGCCGCGCCGCCAGCAGATCATGGTTCACATCCGTGAGGCGCCGCGCCGCGCCACCGCGCCGCGGCAGCTCGTACAGGTCGGCCGGAGCGCCCAGATCGGCGAGTTGGATGATCAGGCGCCCGCCAGCGGCGCGGTAGGCCTCCACTTCGCCACCAGTGGTCAGCGCGGTGGGTGCGCCGCTGTGCGCATCGACGCGGAACAACAGGCGCTGTCCGCGTTCGTCGGCGCTTGCCAGCAGCGCCTTGCCATCGGGCGTCACGCCGAGGCGCGCCACCGAGCGGTCCCATCCTGCCGTCAGCGCACGCACCGCGCCGCTACGCGCACTTTTCAGCATGATGTGGAAGCGGTCCGACTCGAACCCGGGCCGATCCTGGGCGAGCCAGGCGAGGTCGCCGTTCGCCAGGAACACCGGCTGGGCGTCCCACGCCCGGTTCGCCGCGGTGAGGTTCACCGCTGCAGCGCTGCCGTCCACCGGCACCTGGTACAGGTCGAAGTTTGTGGACCACGGCTCGCTCGCCCCGGCGATGCGGGCCGAGAACACCAGGGTACGGCCGTCGGGGCTGAAGGCGAAGTCCTCGTCGCCGCCGAAGGGCTTGCCGGGAATGTCGGCGTCGAAGCCGCGCGACACATCCACTGGCGCGCCCGCAAAACCGCTCGCGGCAACTCGTGCGGTGAACAGGTGCGAGCGCGTGCCGTTGCTCCAGGTGTCCCAGTGCCGCACGAAGAGGCGCTCGTAAACGCGGCCGCTCGCCTGCCCGCTGGCGCGCGCGTCGAGGCGCGCGCGCGTGCAATCGAGCGTCGCGCAGTCGGGGAACACCTCCATGGAAATGGCGAGCACATCGTCACGCGACGATACCGCCAGCGCGCCGACATCGAGCGGGTAGTCGGTGAGGCGCTGCGCCGTCGCCGCGGCCAGCGACAGCCGCCACACCTGCGAGCTGCCCGAGCGGGCCGAGAGGAAGAACAGCGTACGGCTGTCGCTCGCCCAGCGCGGGCTCGAATCGCTGCCGGCAGCGTCCGTCAGCCGCCGTGGCTGCGCACCGGGGCTGCCGAGGTCCAACAGCCACAGGCTGGTGTGCGTCTTGTTCGCGCCAACGTCGGTGTCGCGCTGCACGAACGCCAGGAAGCGCCCGTCGGGGGAGGGCCGCGGGTCGCTCAAACGTTTGAGCACCACCATGTCCTCCACCGTGAACGGCGTGCCGGCGGCGGCCGGCGGTGTCGCAGCGGCGGCAGCGGCGCCGGCGGTGAGCGCGCTGCCGAGCAGCAGCCACCAGGACAGGCTCATGAGACGCGGCATGACTCGTCCTTCAGATTGAGATTGTCAACGCCAGGGGAATCGTCGCGTGCGCAGCGCGCTCGGGACCCGCCTCAGCCGACCTCGTCGGCAGCGATGGTCCACGCCTCGTGCTTGGCCGCCTGCAGCCACTCCTGCAACGCGCCGTCCTCGAGCACGCTCGCCATGTACCAGCGCGCGGTCTGCGAAATACCCGCGCCATAGGTGTTGAAGCGCAGCACCACCGGCGCGTACATCGCGTCGGCGATCGAATATTCGCCGAACAGCCACGGACCGCCGGCAGCGAAGCGGCTGCGGCAGTCGTTCCAGATCTGGTCGATGCGCTCGACATCGGCCTCCAGCGCCGCGGTCGCCGCCGAGTGGCGGTTGCGGGCGCGCGCATTCATCGGCCACAACGAGCGCAGCGTGGTGAACCCCGAGTGCATTTCCGCGCTCACCGCGCGGGCGAGCGCGCGCGCCGTGCGCTCCTGCGGCCAGCCCTTGCCGCTCAACTCGGCGACGTACTCGCAGATGGCGAGCGAGTCCCACACCCGCACCTCACCGTCGTGCAGGACCGGGACGCGGCCGCTCGGCCCGTAGCGGTCGAGCT
>DATBYD010000049.1:0-2680 GCA_036513855.1 Steroidobacteraceae bacterium
CGCCGTGATGCCATTCTCCCGACACAGCTTGAGTACGTTGGCGCGCGTGATGCCGGCGAGGCAATAGTCACCGGTTGACGTCCAGACCTCCGCGCCACGCACGATGAAGAAGTGCGTCGAGTTGCAGGTGGCCACGAAGCCGTGCGGGTCGAGCATCAGCGCCTCATCCGCACCCGCCTTGGTGGCCTGGATGCAGGCGGTGATGCAGTTGAGCTTGGAGTGCGAGTTGAGCTTCGGGTCCTGCACGTCGGGAGCGCCGCGGCGCACGTGCACCGTAAACAGCCGCACGCCCTGCGTCAGCAGCTCCGGACGCGGAACCTTGTATTCCGCAATGATCACCACCGTCGCCGCGCCGATGCAGGCGCGCGGATCCTGGTACGGGGTGCTCTTCATGCCGCGCGTCACCATGAGACGCAGGTGCACCCCTTCGGTCATGTGGTTCGCCGCGAGCGTGCGGTAGAGCGCTGCGGTTAGCGCCGCACGATCGAGGCCGATGTCCAGGTCGATGGCCTTGGCGGCCTCGTAGAGTCGCTCGAGATGCGCATCGAGAAAGGCGATGCGGCCACGGTGCACCCGCAGACCCTCCCATACCCCGTCCCCGAGAATGAATCCCGAATCGAACACCGATATCAGCGCCTGCCCGCGCGGGCGCAGCTCGCCGTTCACGTACACGAGAATGTCGCGATTGCGCGGGTCCTCGCTGGCGTGATGCGTCCCCTGTGTCATGATTTCCGTACCTTGTGCGGCGGCCGCGGTGCTGCGTCAGTGCAGATTCTAGCGCGGCGCCCGGCACTGCCTGGGGGCGAGGCGTTACGGGCGTCCCTGCCGGTGATACCGGGCGCTCACCTTGGGTGATCTACGCGGCGCAGCTGATGCTGCTATCGGCGCGCACCCGTGCAGCCGCGGCCAGCTGAACACTACCCGCCGCACCCGCGATCCCCTACATTGTCCCCATGCACGACCCGACCAGCGCTGCCCAGGCGACCGCCTCCCTCACCTACCCTTTCCAGGACGCACCGGCGCCCGGTGAGACGAGCGCGGTCGCGCCCGGCGTGCTGTGGCTGCGCATGCCGCTGCCGATGGCCGGGCTCAACCACATCAACCTCTGGGCGCTCGAGGACGAGGGCGGCTGGACGCTGGTGGACACCGGCATGCAGACGCCGCAGACCGCCACTCACTGGCAGAGTGCTTTCTCCGGGCCGCTGCGCAGTCGCAAGGTGATGCGGGTCATCTGCACGCACATGCATCCGGATCACATCGGCATGGCCGGCTGGCTCACCCGACAGCACGACTGCCGGCTGTGGACCACGCGTCTCGAGTACGTGGTCTGTCGCATGCTGGTCGCCGACACCGGGCGCGAGGCGCCCCCGGATGGCGTGCACTTCTACCGGGCCGCCGGCTGGGACGAAGTGGCGCTGGCAGGATACAAGGCACGCTTCGGCGGTTTCGGCAAGGCAGTGTACGCACTCCCAGACAGCTACCGGCGCATCGTCGACGGCGAGGAGCTGCGCATCGGCGCACGGGTGTGGCGGGCCGTCGTCGGACGCGGTCATTCACCGGAGCACCTGTGCCTGCACTGCGAGGAGCTCAAGGTGCTGATCTCGGGCGATCAGGTGCTGCCGCGCATTACCTCCAACGTGTCGGTATTTCCCACCGAGCCCGATGCCGATCCCTTGAGCGAATGGCTCGAGTCCCTCGCCAGTATCCGCGAGCGCATCCCCGACGACGTGCTGGTGCTGCCTTCGCACAACGAACCGTTTCGGGGTTTGCACGCGCGCCTCGAGCAGCTGATCGCCGGCCACGAGCAACGCCTGCGCCAGGTGCACGAGCTGCTCGCCACGCCGCGCCGCGCGATAGACCTGTTTGCCGTGCTGTTTCGCCGCAAGGTGGGGGCGGACATGCTCAGCATGGCCACCGGCGAGAGCCTCGCACACCTCAACTGTCTCATCGCGCGAGGCAAGGCGACGCGCGAGCAGGATGAAGCCGGTGTCGCCTGGTACCGCCGCAGCTGAGAGTCCTAAGCCGGAATGGGCGCGCACGCCGCGCATCGCTCCCGTAAGATTCACGGATGCCGGACAGCACGCTCAGCACCATCGCGGAACAATCGGGCTTTCGCCAGACAGGACGCACCGACGAAGTAACGCGGCTGTGCGCGGCGTTCGCCGCCGCCTGGCCACAGACGGTGCACACGCTCGAGTTCGGCCACTCGGCAGAAGGGCGACCGATGCGAGCGCTGATCGTCTCCGGTGCGGACCCGCGCACGGTACCCGTCCTCATGCTCCAGGGCGGCATCCACCCCGGTGAGAGCGACGGTAAGGATGCAGGCTTCATTGCCCTGCGCGAGCTGCTCGAGGGGAGCGCGGCCCCCGGCGCGCTCGAGCGCATGGCGATCCTCTTCGTGCCGGCATTCAACGTGGACGGGCACGAGCGCTTCGGCCCCTGGAACCGACCCAACCAGAATGGCCCCGAGCAGACCGGCTGGCGCACCACGGCGCAGAACCTCAACCTCAACCGCGACTACGCCAAGGTGGACACACCGGAGATGCGGGCGCTGCTCGGACTCATTCGCAGCTGGGATCCGCTGGTGTGCGCGGATCTGCACGTCACCGATGGCGCGGACTTCGAGCCCGACATTTCGCTGCAGGCCGAGCCCATCAATCAAGGCGATGCGCAGCTCTTT
>DATBYD010000050.1:0-20204 GCA_036513855.1 Steroidobacteraceae bacterium
ACCGGATGTGGGCGCGGCGGTCGCAGCCGGCTTCTTGGCGGCGGCCTTGGGCGCCTGGGCGGGCGCGCTGGCGCGCGGCGTCACGCGATACGCGTTGATCTGTCCGCGATCGTTGACGACCACGACCATGTTGCCGACGACCAGCGGCGGATTGCTGATACGGACCTTGCCTTCCTGCACGCGCGCGGCGATGTCCCCGGTGGCCTTGTCGAGCCAGTGCACGTAGCCCTGGAAGTCGGCGGTGATGATGGAATCGTCCATGACAGCGATCGCAGACAGCCCGCGATGCAACAGCGCCTTCTGGCGCCAGATCTCAGCGCCCGTGCGCGTCTTCAATGCCACCACTTCCCCTTCCGCGGTGGCAACGTATATCGTGTCCTGGTCGAGCGTCAGCCCGCGGTAGCTGGAGGTTTCGTGGGACCACCAGACCTGTCCGGTATCCAGCGCCAGCATTGCCACTCGGCCCTGGAAGCCGACCGCGTAGACGTCATGCCCGGAAACGCCGACTGCCGCATCGATATCGGACAGCCGTTCCAGCTCGGTGCGGCCGTGGGGCGGAGTGACCTGTGCCTCCCACAGTACCGAGCCATCGCCGGCGCTCACGGCCATTACCTTGCCGTTATCGAAGCCGCACAGCACCGCCTCACCCGCGATGACCGGACGTGCCGTACCGCGCAGCGACAGGCGGGGAACCACCTGCTCCTGTACCCACAGCTCATGCCCGTCCGCGGGGCTGAGCGCGTGCAGTTTCCCATCGCCGGTGCGCACGGCGATGAGGTGCTCCGCGATCGTGGGGGCGGCGAGTACCTCGCCGTTCAGGCGCACGACCCAGCGCCGATCGCCGTTGGGCGCAAAGGCGAACAGCCGCCCGTCGGTGGCGCCCACCAGCACCATATCCGGACTCGCGGCCGTGCCACCCGAAAGAGGGGCACCGGTCTTCGCACGCCACACGGTGCGGCCGGAAGCCAGATCCAGGGCGACGACCTCGCCCTTGTGGCCGGCCGCGTAGACGCGGTCGCCCTCGATCGATATCCCGAGCCCCAGGCGCAGCACGACGGCCTTCTTGTCGTCGACCTGCGCACTCCACAACTGCTTCACCTGCAGGCTCGGGGAAGGCAGCGGGCTGAGCTTCGCCGGCTCATCGATGGACTTGTCCTTGGAACAGGCGGCAACCAGAAGCAGTGCCGCCAGGCTCGAGGCAATCAGAACGTGTTGTCGCATGGGTCTACTTGCCAGGTGTGCCAGCTGCGGGGGCCGCGGGCGTCGTGCCGGGCGCGGCCGCCGAAAGGTCGGCGATCTTCAGATCCAAAAGCGAGCTGTCGGTTCCCTCGCCCCCGGTGCGGGCGCTGCGATACTCGCTCAGCGCCGCCGCCCGGTCTGCCTTGGCGTAGTAGGCATCCCCGCGTACTTCGTGGAAAGGCGCGGCGAAGGCCCCCGCGGTGGCCACGTCGGCGAGAGTAGCGAGCGCATTGTCCGGCTTTGCCTGTGCGATCTGCACCCGTGCCAGTCGCAGCCGCGCCAGCACCGCAAGATCGGGGTCCTTCGAATGGCCCGCGACGCTGGTGAGCTCAGCGGCGGCCTTATCCAGGTCACCGCCATCGACGTAGACGCGCGCCGCGAGCAGCTTTGCCTGATCCGTGTAGGGGGAGCGGGCGTAATCGCGCTCAAGTTCACCGAGCATCGCCAGCGCCTGGCCGCGCTGCCCGCCCTCCAGGGCCTGGATCATCTGGATGTACTTGGCTCCGGCCGCGAGACGTCCGGCGTCCTGGTGCGCCTGCCACCAGCGCCAACCGAACACCGCTGCCAGCGCCAGGAGGATAGCGAGCACCACCGCCGGGCCATTCTCGCGCACCTGGGTCTTGACCCATTCCCATTGCTCTGTTTCAGACAGGTAGTCTTCCACTCACCCTCCCCATATTCATCGCGCCGCTGCGCCCTCGGCGCTCTTCACCGCGGCCAGCGCCGCGTCGAGCCCGCTCGCGAGCTGCTCGATCGGACACTCGCTCTGACCGGAGGCGGCGCGTAAAGGTTTCACCCCGACTACGCCGCGCGCCAGCTCGTCCTCGCCGATGATCAGGGCCAGCGCCGCACCGCTCTTGTCCGCACGGCGGAACTGGGCCTTGAAGTTGCCACCGCCGACGTTGAGCTCGAAACGCACAGCGGGCCGTTCGCTGCGCAGACGTTCCACCAGCTGCAGTGCCTCAAGCGTCGCTCCCGGGCCGCTGACTACCAGATACACATCCGGTGGGCGCCTCGCCGGCTCACCCGCGGCGGCCACCAGCAGCGCCACCAGCCGTTCCACCCCCATCGCAAAGCCGACTGCCGGGGTCGCATCGCCCCCGAGCTGCTCGATCAGGCCATCGTAGCGGCCGCCGGAGCATACGGCATTCTGTGCGCCGCTGAAGGAGGTAATCCACTCGAACACCGTGCGGTTGTAGTAGTCCAGTCCACGCACCAGCAACGGGTTGATCTGGTAAGGCACCCCCACGGCTTTCAACATGTCGCACAGCGCGGCAAAGTGTGCCTGCGACTCCGTATCCAGGTGATCGGCGAGCAGCGGCGCGCCGCGAATGATCTGCTGCATGGCCGGGTTCTTGCTGTCCAGTACCCGCAGCGGATTGCCAGTCAGGCGGCGCTGGCTGTCGGCATCCAGCTGCGACTCGTGGGCCCGCAGGTACTCGATCAGTCGCGTGCGGTAGGCGCGACGGCTGTCGGGAGTGCCCAGGGAATTGATCTGCAGCGTGAGTCCGCCGATACCCAGCCGCTGCCACAGCCGCGCGCTGAGCGCGATCAGCTCCGCGTCCACATCCGGGCCCGGGCAGCCGACCGCTTCCACGTCCACCTGCCAGAACTGCCGGTAGCGCCCGGCCTGCGGCGTTTCGTGGCGGAACATCGGACCGAGGCACCACAGCTTATGACGCTGTCCGCGCAGCATTCCATTGGAGATCAGCGCGCGCACGATGCCCGCGGTGGCCTCGGGCCGCAGCGTCAGACTCTCCCCGCCGCGGTCATCGAAGCTGTACATCTCCTTGCCGACCACATCGGTCTGCGCGCCGATCGCGCGCTCGAACAGCTCGGTGTGCTCCACCACCGGGACGCGGATCTCCTCGTAGCCGTACGCACCGAGCAGCTCGCGGGTGCAGCTCTCGAAATGCTGCCAGGCGCCGATCTGCTCAGGCAGCACGTCATTCATCCCGCGGACCGCCTGGATTTGTGCTGCCACCTCAGTCCCCGTGCGCAAGGCGCGACGGCGCCGCCGTGGCGTGGCCGTCGCCATCGATCAGAAGGTGCGCGCTGCCGTCGCGGTGCACGAGGCCTTCGATGGCCACCGGCCGTTCGTTCATCTGCAGCGCGACCGCCGGGGAATTCCCCAGCACGACGCGCAGCGGCGGCGTCCCGTAGAGCGTACGGGCGCTGCCGGCCTCGAACAGACCGTGCAGCAGGCGCTCTCCGTCGGCATCGGAGATCTCCACCCAGCTCTCGGAGGAAAACTTAAGGTCCAGTTGTGCCCGCCCGCCGCTGGCTTGCGGCGCGGCGCCCCGCGACATCGGATGCGCTGCCGTGCCGCTCGCCGAACCGGCCGGCTCCGGCGCGGCGCCCGGCGCGGCGCCCGGCGCGGGCGGACCTGCGGCCGTGCCCGGGGCCGGCGCCAGCGGGTGCGCCTTTTCACCGGGCAGCGTCAGCGCCCACCACAAAAGGCCGGCGATCGCGAACCCGACCACCAACAGCAGTGCCGGCAAGACCAGAGGCGAGGAGTGGCGGGCGGCCTGGCTGCGCGCGATGCGCGTGAGGTCCGGACGCGCCGCCTGGGTACTGCTGGCGTACAGCTCCTGCAGCTCGAGCGGGGATTCCCCGATCAGATCCGCGTAGCGCCGCAGGTGCCCGCGCACGTATACGTCGGCCCCGAGCGCTGCGAAATCCTGCGCCTCGAGCGCCTCGAGCACGCGCGCATCCACGTGCAGCTTTTCCGCCGCCTGCAGGACGGTGAGGCCTTTCTTTTCGCGCGCGGCGCGCAGCCGCGCGCCAATGCCGCGGACGTCCTGGCCGCCAGCTTCGCTCGCCATGCCCGTCAGCCCGGGTTCAGCCCGGACAGCGCACGGGTCTGCGTGCTGCCGGGGAAATCCAGCTGCAGCTTGCGGGAGTAGCGTTGCGCGGCGACGCGATCGCCCTGCGCGCGCGCGACTTGCACGCCGAGCAGCAACAGATCCGGCGTGGCGTCGAAATTGCCGAGAAAGTTGTCGATCCCGGCGCGCGCCGGGACCAGCTCCGCATGCTGAAACTGCAGGGTGGCGAGCTGGAACGCGGCCTCGGCGAAGTTGGGCTTCAGCTGCAGCGCGCGGGTGAAATCTGCGCGCGCCTCGTCGTCGCGCTTGGCGGCGCGCAGGCACACGCCGGCGTTCGTGTACGCCGCCTCGGGGGTTGCGTACAGCGGGTTGTTCGCCGCCTGCATGAAGGTCTTCACACCCTCATCGGTACGGCCGGTCTGGCACAGGTAGACGGCGTAGTTGTTCTGTATGCGCGGGTCTTTCGGCGCCAGCCGCAGGGCGGTGCGGAACTCATCATCCGCCTTGGGGATCTCGTGCATGGCCTCGAATAGTGTGGCGCGCGCGCTGTGAACGTCGGGGTTGTCGGGGTTCTGGGTGAGCGCCTTATCGAGCTTGTCCTTGGCCCGCTGCAAGTCGCCCTGATTCAGGTAGTCGAGCCCGAGCTGCACGTTGTAGGCGGCCGCATCCTTCTGGTTGGCGGCGTGCATCGGATGGTTGTTGGCGCAGGCGCCCAGCAGCAGCGTCGGCAGGCTGGCGGCGAGGAGTCGCGCCAGCGTCAAAGGGGACAGGTCGGTGACTTGTTTGCTCATGGTTGAACCGCGACGCCGAAAACCTTGTTGCCGAGACGGGCCGTAGTGCGATCGATGACGCGACCGGCAAGCTGCCCGCAGGCCGCATCGATGTCCTCGCCGCGCGTGCGCCGGATGGTCGCGAGCACAGCGCGCTGCAGCAGCTCGTCGCGGAAGCGTTGAATGGCAGGCGCGGCGGAGCGCCGGTATTGGGTGCCGGGAAAGGGATTGAAGGGAATGAGATTCACCTTGGCCGGATGGCCCTTGAGCAGGCGGGCCAGCGCACGCGCCTGCGCCGGGGAATCGTTCACGCCATCGAGCATCACGTACTCGAAGGTGACACTGCGGCCGTTCTGCTCATCGAGGTAGTGCCAGCACGCCTGCAGCAGCTCGGCAATCGGATGCTTGCGGTTGATCGGCACCAGCTCGTTGCGCAGCGCATCGTCGGGCGCATGCAGCGACACCGCCAGGGCCACATTGGCGACCTGGGCGAGCCGGTAGATCTGCGGAACCAGCCCGGAGGTGGAGAGCGTGACGCGCCGCCGTGACAGGTCAAAGCCGAAATCATCGAGCAGGATCTCAAGCGCCGGCACGACGTTGCGGAAATTGGCGAGCGGCTCGCCCATGCCCATCAGCACCACATTGGTGACGTGGCGCTCCTCGCGCCCCGCAACCGCATCCCCAGCTTCGGCAAGCCGCGAGCGCTCGATCTCGCGCACCGCGAGCCACACCTGTCCGACGATCTCGGCGGTGCTCAGGTTGCGGTTGAAGCCCTGCTGCGCGGTGGCGCAGAACGAGCAGTCGAGTGCGCAGCCGACCTGGGAGGAGATGCACAGCGTGCCGCGATCGGGCTCGGGAATGAACACCATCTCGAATGCCTGGCTGGCATCGGCCTTAAGCAGCCACTTGGTGGTGCCGTCCGCGGAAGTCTGCACCGAGAGAATGTCCGGCGTGCGTATCTCGGCCGCCTCGGCCAGGCGCGCGCGAAAGTCCTTGGCCAGATCGGTCATGTCGACGAAGGAGCCGACCTGGCGCTTGTAGATCCAGTTCATCAGCTGACGCGCGCGGAACGGCTTGCTGCCGAACTGCGCCACGAACGCCTCCAGCGCTGCGCGCGGCAGGCCGAGCAGATTGGTGCGCTCTGGGGCGACGGCGTTCATGGGCGGTGCGCGCGCCTTCAGGCGCGCGGGTGCAGTTCCGTCGTGCTGAAGAAGTAGGCAATCTCGCGGGCCGCGGTGTCGGCGGCATCCGAGCCGTGCACGACGTTCTGTTCGATGCTCGTGGCGAGGTCGGCCCGGATGGTGCCGGGTGCGGCCTTCTTCGGATCGGTGGCGCCCATAATGTCGCGGTTCCTCGCGATCGCACCCTCCCCCTCCAGTACCTGTACGAAGACGGGGCCCGAGATCATGTAACGCACCAGATCCTTGAAGAAGGGGCGCTCGCGGTGCACCGCGTAGAAGCCCTCCGCTTCACGCTGCGAGAGGTGCAGCAGGCGTGCCGCAACGATCGACAGGCCGGCTGTCTCGAAGCGCCGGCAGACCTCTCCGATGTGATTGCCTCTCACTCCGTCTGGCTTAACGATGGACAGGGTGCGCTCGTGCGCCATTAGCGTTGACCTTTCGAGATCTTAAGTAAAGGAGCGGGCATATCGCGCCCGCGGCGGGAGGGCCCGCCTTTCCGGGCAAGCCGCGCAGTTTACCTTGGGTGCCCCGCCCTAGCCAATGTGGCGTGCTGTGGAAGTGCCCGTTTGGCAAGGAGTTTTTGCGCGCACCCGCCAGGGTGACGCGGCGCGGCGCGCACAGCGGCACCGCCTAAGGCCTCAGACGGAGAAACTCTCCCCGCAGCCGCATTCCCCCTTGACGTTCGGGTTCCGGAAGCGAAAGGCCTCGTTGAGGCCCTGCTTCACGAAATCCACGATGGTTCCGTCAATCAGGGTCAGGCTGGCAGCGTCGACGAACACCTGGATCCCGCGGTCCTGGAAGACCGCATCTCCCGGCTCCGGCCCGTCGGCGTAATTGATCACGTAGGCGAACCCAGAGCAGCCGGTCTTGCGAACACCCAGACGCAGCCCGATACCGTGTCCGCGTGCGGCCAGGAAGGTCTTGACCCGGTTGGCCGCGGATTCGGTCAGTGAAATGCTCATCGATCCTCGCATTGTAGCGCCTAATTCACCTGCGGCAGACACGCGCGCAGTGCATCTTCGACAATCAGCAGGCGGCCCAGTTTCTCGGCCGGTGTCCCGCGCGCGGCGGCCCACTCGGCCGGTGCACCCGGGATCAGCGCGCTGCGCGATCGGCCGCGCAGCTCACCGCACAGCCAGCTGGCCACGTCCATAGTATGGGGGCACGCAAAAGCCAAAAAACGTGCCTCTTTCACAGTGTCACCGGCGATCAGCAGATGAAAGCGGATCCAGGTGTCCTGCCCCGGGCCACCGGCCTCGCCCGTCACCACCGAGGCGCCCGAGGCACGTTCGGCCGGCCACGCGGGTACTGCCGCCGCGGGCGAGAGCGCCCGCAGTCGCGCAAGTTCCTGGCGCACCGCCTGCAGCGCCCGATCGATGTCGGACGCCTCGGTAAAGCGGCCCAGGCTGAAGCGCAGTGAGCTCTGGGCCAGCTGAACGTCGCGCCCGAGTGCGCGCAGCACGTAGGAGGGATCCGGGGAGTCCGAGCTGCACGCCGCCGTGGTCGACAGCGCAATCCCATCAAGGCCGTCCACCAGACTCTCGCCCTGTACCCCCTCGAAGGACACGTTGAGCAGGCCCGGCACTCGTGGCGCGGTGGCCCCGTTCAGGTGCGTACCGCCCAGAGCTTGGAGCCCCGCCCACAGCCGCTCGCCGAGGCTGCCCAAGCGTACGCTCTCCCTCGGCAGCAGGCGCGCCGCCAGCTCGCAGGCCACCCCGAATCCCACGATCTGGTGAGTCGCGAGCGTGCCGGGGCGCAGCGAGCGCTCCTGGCCACCCCCGTACATGAGGGCCTGCAGCTGTCCGCGCGCACCGCTGCGCACGTAGAGCGCGCCCACCCCCTTGGGGCCGTAGAGCTTGTGGGCCGTGAATGAGGCGAAATCGATCGCCAGCTCATCGAGCCGCAGTGGCAGCTTGCCGGCCGCCTGCGCACAGTCGCTGTGAAAGGCGACCCCGCGCTCGCGACACCGCGCGCCGATGGCGGCCACATCCTCGAGCACCCCGGTCTCGTTATTCGCATACATGACCGACGCGAGCACGGAGTCATCTCGCAACGCTGCGGCAACCCGGTGCGGCTCGATGCGTCCTGCGGGTCCGGGGGTGAGCCAGCTGATGCTGAAGCCCTCCTTTTCCAGGCGCCGCATGGGATCGAGCACCGATCTGTGCTCGGTGCGCGCGCTGACCAGGTGTCGACCGCGATCGGCATTGGCGCGCGCGCAGCCGAGTATCGCCAGGTTGTTGGATTCGGTGGCTCCGGAGGTAAATACGATCTCCTGCGGCTGCGCGCCCACCAGGGCGGCGACCTGCGCACGCGCCTGCTCGATGCGCAGCGCGGCGCTGACTCCGTAGGCATGCGCCGAGGAGGGATTGCCGAAGTCCCCGCCCACCGTCAGGCATTCGCTCATGGCCTGCGCCACCAGCGGGTCCACCGGCGTCGTGGCCGCGTAATCAAGATAAAGGGCGGCGTTCATCAGCGCCTGCTACCGGCGTGGCGACGCTTGTTCTGCACCGCGGTCAGCACGCCACGCAGAATGTTGACCTCGTTGTGGTCGAGCTCGGCGCGCTGCAGAAAGCGCCGGATGCGGCTCATTAGGTGAGTGCCGCTTTGCGTGCGGTCACGAAATTCGATCTCCTCCAGCACCTGCGCGAAGTGCGTGTACAGGCGCTCCATTTCCGCAGCGGTTGCCAGCGCTGCCGTAAGTGGCGCCACCGCCGCTGCGCCGACGCCACGCGCCCGGAACAGCTCGTAGGCCACCAGCTGCACCGCCATGGCGAGATTGAGCGATGCGTAAGCGGTGCTGCTCGGGATGCGGATCAGCGCGTGCGCCGCCTCCAGCTCCTCATTGGTCAGTCCGGTGCGCTCGGCGCCGAACACCACGGCCGCGGGCGACAGCTGCGCCTGCGCCACGATGCGCGGCGCGGCATCGCGCACATCGACCACGCGGAAGTACTGGTCGCGATCGCGCGAGGTGGTCGCGGCGACGTAGCCACAGCCGGCGAGCGCCTCGGCCAGCGAGGACGCCACGTGCGCCGCCGCGAGCACATCATCCGCGCCCGAAGCACGCGCGGTGGCCTCCGGGTGCGGGAATTCCTTGGGATTGACCAGCACCAGCTGCCCGAGCGCCATGTTCTTCATGGCCCGCGCCACCGCGCCGATGTTGCCCGGGTGCGATGGCGCCACCAGCACGATGCGAATGTCGGGAGAGTCCATCTGCTACGCTAAGACCGTCGGTTCCAGATCACACGAGCTTAAGGACCATGCCGCCGCTTCTCAATATCGCCGTGCGCGCCGCACGCCGCGCCGGCGAAGTCATCGTGCGCAGCATGAATCGCCTGGAGTCGCTCACCATCGCCTCCAAGGAGCGCAACGATTTCGTCACCGACGTGGATCGCGCCGCCGAGCAGGAGATCATCGGCATCATCCGCCGCCACTACCCGCAGCATGCGATCCTCGCCGAGGAAAGCGGGCGCAGCGGCGAACACGAGACCCTCTGGATCATCGATCCGCTCGATGGCACGACCAATTTCGTGCACGGCTTTCCGGTCTTCGCCGTGTCGATCGCGGTGCAGATCAAGGGGCGCCTGGAGCATGCAGTGGTCTACGATCCCATGCGCCAGGAGCTGTTCACCGCCAGCCGCGGGGCGGGCGCGCATCTTGAGAACCATCGCATGCGCGTCAGCAAGGCGCGCCTGCTCGAGGGCGCGCTGATCGCCACCGGCTTCCCCTACCGCGCCAACATTCGCTACCTGGACGCCTACCTCGGCATGTTGCGCGATGTCTCCCTGGTTGCCGCCGGCGTACGCCGCCCGGGCGCGGCCGCACTCGATCTGGCTTATGTCGCGGCCGGACGCGTCGATGCGTTCTGGGAGATCGGACTGAGTCCCTGGGACACGGCAGCGGGGCAACTCCTCATCCAGGAAGCCGGCGGCCGCATCGGCACGCTCACCGGCGGGGATTATCGCAATGGCGGGCACATCGTCGCCGGAACACCCAAGGTCTACGCAGCCCTGATCGAGGTGCTGGCGCCGCACGTGCCGGAAGAGCTCCGCTCGGCCTGAAGGTAGCGCGCGCCGCGGCAGGCTTGCTCGCTTTCCCCAAACTGACTGTGTAGAGTCCCTCGGCAAAAATGGGGGTTCCATGGCATCACAACTGCTTGCGACCAAGTCCATCGTCGAGCTGCACGAGCAGGAATCCACCGGCAATCAGCTGCGCCGCGCACTCACCGCCACGCAGCTGACGCTGCTCGGCATCGGCGGCATCATCGGCACCGGAATTTTCGTGCTCACCGGCACGGCGGCCGCCAATCACGCAGGTCCGGCGCTCGCCCTGTCGTTCATCGTGGCAGGCCTCGGCTGTACCTTTGCCGGACTGTGCTATGCGGAGTTCGCGGCGATGATCCCGGTCTCGGGCAGCGCCTATTCCTACTCGTACGCCACCCTCGGCGAGGGCATCGCCTGGTTCATCGGCTGGAATCTCATCCTCGAATACCTGTTCGCGGTGGCGACCGTATCGGTCGGCTGGTCGGGTTACGCGGTGAGCCTGCTCGAGCAGCTGCACATACACATCCCGAGCGCATTGTCTCTGGCGCCCCTCGGCCCGGGTGCCGACCAGATGCACATCGTGCGCACGGGGGCCATTATCAACCTGCCCGCCATGGTGATCGTCGCGGCGATCGCCACCATCTGCTACATCGGCATCAAGCAATCGGCTGCCTTCAATTCCGTCATCGTCGCCATCAAGGTGACGGTGGTCGTGCTCTTCATCGTGTTCGGCGTGAGCTACATCAACACAGTGAACTGGCACCCCTTCATTCCACCCAATACCGGCAGGACCGGAGAGTTCGGCTGGAGCGGCATCATGGCGGCCTCGGGCGTAATTTTCTTTGCCTACATCGGTTTTGACGCCATCTCCACCGCCGCTCAGGAAGCCAAGAACCCACAGCGTGACATGCCGATCGGGATTCTTGCGAGCCTGGTGGTCTGCACCATCCTGTATGTGGTGGTCGCGGTCGTGCTCACTGGCATGGTGAGCTACAAGGAACTCGACGTGTCAGCTCCGGTGGCTCTGGCCCTCGACAAGTACACGGGGCTGCATTGGCTCGGCATCCCGGTGAAGCTCGGCGCGGTGTGCGGGATGACCTCAGTGATGCTGGTCATGACGATCGCCCAGGCACGCATCTTCTTCGCCATGGCGCGGGATGGACTGCTTCCGCCCTTCTTCGGCCGCGTGCACCCGCGCTTCCGCACACCCTCCACCGCCACCGTCATTACCGGCGTGTCTGCCGCCATCATCGGCGGACTGTTTCCGGTGAATCTGCTGGGTGAGGTGGTGTCGATCGGCACGCTCGCGGCCTTCGTCACGGTGTGCCTGGGCGTTCTGGTGCTGCGCCGCACGCGACCCGACCTGCCGCGTCCGTTTCGCACTCCGTGGCCGTGGTTCGTGTGCATCGCGGGCGCTCTGGTCTGCGGCTACATGATGTACTCGCTCGGCACGCCCACCTGGTGGCGGCTGGGGCTGTGGACCGCGCTTGGCGTCATCGTATACGCCGCGTACGGCTACAAGCACAGCTGCGTGCGCAAGGCTCGCGCTGCGGACGGCCCGCGAGCCGCAACGCGCACCGCCTGAAGCCCCGGGGGCTTTCCCGGGGGGCCCTTCAGCCTGAACCCGGCGGCGGCGGGTGCCGCGCCTGCAGGCGGCGCCGCAGGCGCATATTGATCAGCTCCACCGCGACCGCGAACCCCATGGCGAAGTACAGATAGCCCTTGGGGATCTCAAAGTGCAGTCCCTCGCCAACGAGCGCGAGCCCGATCAGCAGCAGAAACGCCAGGGCCAGCATCTTGATGGTGGGATGGCGGGTGATGAACGCGCCGATCGAGCGCGCCACCCACATCATGACCAGGATCGCCACCACGATCGCGGCCACCATGACGGGCAGCTCGCGCACCATGCCCACCGCGGTGAACACCGAATCGAGCGAGAACACGATGTCGATGAGCGCGATCTGCGCCACCACGGCGATGAAACCGCCGCGCAGCCGCGCGCGCCCGGCCTCCGCAGGATGCCCTTCCAGCGCCTGGTGAATTTCGAGCACGCTCTTACCCAGCAGGAACACTCCACCGCCCAGCAGCACGAGGTCGCGCGCGGAGAAACTGCGGCCGGCCAGGTAGAACCAGGGCTGCACCAGGCGCGTCAGCCACACGATCGAGAACAGAAGCGCAATGCGCGTCAGCATCGCCAGCGCCAGGCCGCCGATGCGCGCGCTCGGCGCTTGAGTCGGCGGCAGCCGCGCGACGAGGATCGAGATAAAGATGATGTTGTCGATGCCGAGGACGATCTCCAGCAGCGACAGCGCGAGGAACGCCAGCCACAGATCGGGGTTGGCGATCAGGTGCACGCGTTTTGCGCGCTACGGCTGCAGATCGAGCGCCGTCTTCTTCACCGACGGGAACACGTGCTCCGCCGTCAGGCCGCAATCGAGTGCGATGGCGCTGGAGATGTAGATCGAGGAATAGGTGCCGGCGATGATGCCGATCAGCAGCGCCGCCGAGAAGCCCTTGAGCACCGGACCGCCGAGGAACAAAAGCGCGACCACCACGATCGAGGTCACCACCTTGGTCATGATGGTGCGCGAGAGCGTCTGGTTGATCGACTGGTCGAGCACCTGGTCGGCCGGTGAGCGGCGGTTGGTCTCGAAACGCTCGCGGATGCGATCGAACACCACCACGGTGTCGTTCAGCGAGTAGCCGATCACCGCGAGTATGGCCGCCACCACCGCCAGATCGAACGACATCTGCGTGAGCGAGAAGAAGCCGAGCACCAGTATCGGATCGTGCAACACCGCTAGGATCGCGCCGAGTGACAGCCGCCAGGTGTGGAAGCGAAAAGCGATGTAGGCAAATATTCCCAAGAGCGTGAAGAACAGCGCCCATATGGCGCTGCTGCGAAGCTCGTTGCCCACCTGCGGACCCACGACATCGAGCTGTGCGACCTGTACGCCCGGATCGAGCTCCTTCAGCGAGCCCTCCAGGCGGGCGCGCACCGCGGTCGCGCTCTGCGTCGCATCGGGGGGCAGGCGGATGGAAATGTCGCGCGAGGAGCCGAAGTTCTGCACCTGCGGTTCGCGGAAGCCCGCGCTGGTCAGCCTCGCGCGCACGTCATCGACGTTGACCGGGTGCGGGAAGCTAACTTCCGCGCTCACCCCGCCGGTGAAGTCGATGGCAAGATTCAAGCCGCGCGTGAAGTAGGAGCCGAGCGCCACGATCATGAGCACGGCCGAGAGCGTGTACCACACCTTGCGTGTGGCCATGAACGGGTAGCTGGTCTGGTGACTGAAGAATTCCACTGGTGATCCTTACGATGCGGCGCGCTTCGCTTCAGATCGACAGGCGCGCGATCTTGCGCCGGCCGCCGTACATGAGGGTGAGCAGCGCCCGGCTGCCCATCAGCGAGGTGAACATGGAGGTCGCCACGCCGAGCGTCAGCACGATTGCGAAGCCACGGATGGGTCCGGTACCAAGCACCCACAGCACGACCCCTGCGATCAGCGTCGTGACGTTGGAATCGGCGATCGCCGAGAACGCCTTCTCGAAGCCGGCACGGATGGCCGCCTGCGGCGACACGCCCTTGCGGACCTCCTCGCGGATGCGCTCATAGATCAGCACGTTGGCGTCGACCGCCATGCCGACGGTGAGGATGATCCCGGCAATGCCCGGCAGCGACAGCGAGGCACGCATCATCGACAAAAGAGCGGTCAGCAGCACGACGTTGGCGAGCAGCACAATGTCGGCCACCAGGCCGAAGGTCTTGTAGTAGAGGGCCATAAACACGAAAACACCGGCCATGCCGACGATCAGCGCCGTCACGCCCTTGTCGATGTTCTCGCGCCCGAGGCTCGGCCCCACCGCGCGCTCCTCGATCTCGTAGATGACGGTTGCGAGCGAGCCGGAGCGCAACAGCAGTGCCAGCTCGCGCGCCTCGCCGGCGCCAAGCCCGGTGATCTGGAAATTGTTGCTGAAGATCCCGCGGATGGTTGCATCGTTGATGACCTCCTCGTCGGTCACCTCGCGCGATACCTTCTTGCCGTCAACATCGCTGCTCTCGCGGCGCTTCTCGATCAGCACCACCGCCATGCGCTTGTTGACGTTCTGGCGTGTGGTCCTGAGCATGTTGTCGCCGGCGCGTGCATCGAGCTTGATGTTGACCGCAGGCCCCTCCTGCGACTGGCCGCTGGTGGCGTTGGTCAGCTGATCGCCGGTGGCGATCACCTCGCGCTTGAGCAGCACCGGGCGGCCGAAGCGGGTATGGGTATAGAGCTTCGAGCCGAGCGGCACGTGTCCGGTCTGCTCGGCTTCCACCGCGTTGTTCTGCATGTCCTCGAGGCGGAACTCAAGGGTTGCCACGCGCCCGAGGATGTCCTTCACGTCGGCCGAGTCCTGCACGCCCGGCAGCTGCACGTTGATGCGGTCGATCCCCTGGCGCTGCACGATGGGCTCTGAGACGCCCAGCTCGTTGACGCGGTTGCGCAGCGTCGTGATGTTCTGCTGGATCGCGTAGTCCTGGCGCTCGCGGATCTGGGCCGTGGTCAAAACCCCGGTGATGGCCGAACCGCTGGCGAGGCTCTCGGTGGTGACCGTCAGGCCCTGCAGGGGCTGGCTCAGGGCTGCGCGCGCGGCATTGACGTCGGCCTCCGGCGGCAGAACGATCCGCACCGCATTCGGCCGCTCGCTGGCCACGGTGATGCTGGTCACGTCCTTCACCGGGATGTTGGCGGCGGCGAGCGCGCGGCGCGCATCCTGTGCATAGCCATCGAGCGCCTGGCCGACCGCGGAGTTCACGTCCACCTGATAGAGCAGGTAAAGGCCGCCGCGCAGGTCGAGCCCGAGCGGCATGGGACGCAGACCGAGCGCGCGCAGCAGCTCCGGGGTGCGCGGCGCGAACGACAGTGCCGTGATGTAGGTGCCCTTGTATTCCTCGTTGACGGCGTCGCGGGCCGCGAGCTGATCGGACACGCTGGCGAAGCGCAGCATGAGGCGGTCGCTGTCGATGTAGCTCTTCGCGAGGTGAATGCCGCGCGAGCTGAGATAGGCCTGAACCGCTGCCGAAGCCTCGGTGCCGACCGGAGTGTGATCCTTACGCGCCACCTGCAGCGCCGGGTCTTCGCCGAAGAAATTCGGCAGCGCGAACAGCAGCGCCAGCAGCAGCACTGCTGCGACCAGGATGTACTTCCAGCGGGCGTATTCGAGCATCTTCAGGCGCTCTTGAGGGTGCCCTTGGGCATCAGCTGCGTGATCTGAACCTTCTGCACCTTGATGCGTACGCCGTCGGCGATCTCGAGCGTCACGAACGGGTCGCCCACCTCGGTAACGCGGCCGAGAACGCCACCACTGGTCACCACCTCATCCCCCGCCGCGAGCTTCGACACCAGCGCCTGATGCTCCTTGGCGCGTCGCTGCTGGGGCCGGATCAGCATGAAATAAAACAGCGCGATGAACGCTGCCATCAGGAGCGCGAACTGAAACTGGCCACCGGGGGCGCCGGGGGTGGCCTGTGCCCAGGCATCCGAAATCAAGCCATTCATATTTGGGGTCCGGCAAGCGAAAAGGGCGGCATTATGCCACAGGAGCGGCGCCGCGCCGGGCTGCGAAGAACTCCTGGGCCCACGAGTTGAGCCTGCCGGCGGAAATTGCCGCGCGCAGCGAGCGCAGCAGGGTGAGGTAGAAGTGCAGGTTATGGATGGTGTTGAGCCGCGACCCCAGGATTTCGTTGCAGCGGTCCAGGTGGCGCAGGTAGGCGCGGCTGAAGTTGCGGCAGGTGTAACAGCCGCAGGCCGCGTCGATGGGCGCAAGGTCGGTGGCGAAGGCGCTGTTGCGGATGTTGATGACACCGCTGGCGGTGAACAGGTGGCCGTTACGGGCGTGACGCGTCGGGATGACGCAATCGAACATGTCGACGCCGCACGCGACGGCCGCCACGATATCCTCGGGCCTGCCGACGCCCATGAGGTAGCGCGGCAGTGCGGCAGGCATGTGCGGCAGCAGCGACTCAAGCACCGCGAGGCGCACAGGCTCGGACTCCCCGACCGCCAGGCCTCCGATCGCAAGGCCCGACCAGTCCAGGCGCAGCAGCGCCTCGAGCGAGCCCAAGCGCAGTGCCGTGTGCATACCGCCCTGGACGATGCCGAACAGTCCGCCCGGCGGCTCCTCGGCAGCGGCGCGGTAGTAATGCGCGTGACTGCGCGCCGCCCAGCGCATGGAGCGCTCCATCGAAGCGCGCGCATCCGCTTCGGTCGCCGGATGCTCGGTGCAGTCATCGAGCGCCATGGCGATGTCAGAACGCAGGGCGAGTTGCACCTCCATCGAGTCCTCGGGCGTCAGACGCACCTCACTGCCATCGATAGGCGAGCGAAAGCGCACGCCCTCCTCGCTGATGCGGCGCAGTTTCTTCAAGCTGAAGACCTGAAAACCGCCCGAATCGGTCAGCACCGGATGCATCCAGTGCGTGAAGCGGTGCAGGCCACCGTGCGCGGCGATGATCGCGGGCCCCGGGCGCAGCATCAGGTGAAAGGTGTTGCCGAGGATAATCTGGGCACCGAGCCCTTCGAGTTCCTCGGGAGTCATGGCCTTGACCGTGCCATAGGTGCCTACCGGCATGAACGCCGGGGTGTCGACCACCCCGTGCGCGGTCACGAGCTCACCGAGGCGCGCGGCGCCATCGCTGGCCCGCACGCTGAAGGAGGGCCTCAACTAGCCATACCGCGTAAGCAACATCGCGTCACCATAGCTGAAGAAGCGATAGCGCGCCGCCACCGCATGGCGATAGGCCATCATGACGTTGCGCTGGCCGGCAAACGCGCACACCAGCATCAGGAGCGTCGACTCGGGCAGGTGAAAGTTGGTCAGCAGCACGTCCACGACCCGGAAACGAAAGCCCGGCGTGATGAACAGCCGCGTCTCACCCAACCACGGCTGCAACGCAGGCGCCGAAGCGTGCGCCTGATCAGCGTGCGCCAGCGCCTCGCTGGCGGCGAGTGCTGCGGACTCGAGCGCGCGCACCACGGTCGTGCCGACCGCCACCACGCGCCCGCCCCGCTCGCGCGTGCGGGCGAGCGCCTCGCAGGCCGCAGCTGACACGCTCGCGCGCTCCGCGTGCATGACGTGACGGGCGAGGTCTTGCTCGCGAACCGGCTGAAAAGTACCGGCGCCCACGTGCAGCGTGATGAGCGCGCTGCTGATTCCGCGTGCGGCGAGCGCATCGATCAGCGCTTTATCGAAATGAAGGCTCGCGGTCGGCGCCGCGACCGCACCAAGTTCGCGCGCAAAGATGCTCTGATAACGCTCGCGGTCGGCCGCCTGCGGGCGCCGTTCGATGTAGGGCGGCAGCGGCACCTCGCCGAAGCGCTCGAAGAACTGAAGCGCCGGCGCCGGTAACTCGATGCGCCAGAAGCCCCCCTGGCGGCCGACGACCCGGACCGCGCCGCCCGCGGTCGCAATGTCGGTTCCCTCGCGAATGGGTTTGCCGGCGGAGATCTGCGCCAGGGCCTCATGGCCGCCCAGCGCACGTTCAAACAGAATCTCCACTTTCCCGCCGGTCGGCTTGCTACCCGACAGGCGCGCGGCGATCACGCGCGAATCGTTGAACACCAGAAGATCGCCTGGCTTGAGGCGGGCGGGCAGATCCCTGACTGCGGCATCGGCACGCGCCCCGGTTGCCCCGTCCACTACCAGCATCCGACCCCCAGAGCGTTCGGCGGGGGGCACCTGCGCAATCAACTCGTCGGGCAAATCGTAGGCGAAGTCTTGACGATCCACGTTTACCTATTACGGTTAAGGTCAAGCTTTGGGCACCGCCTTTAGATATCGCCGTTCCCGAAGATCACGGTCCGGTGCGGTGAGGCCGGCTCAGGCAGTGGGCCATCGCGCTGCATCATACCGGTATGGTCGGCCCGCTCCGGCAGTACCGACTCAAGGTCCAGGGTTTTGTGTTGACGCAGGATGCGCAGGCTGACCTTCTCGCCCGGCTGGTAGGAGCCGAGGATGCGCGTCGCGTGTGAACCGCTGGTCGGCTCGCGGCCATCGATGGCGAGGATCACGTCGCCGTCTTCCAGCTTCAACGGCCCCTCGCTGCCCGCGCGCACCACCAGCACGCCCTTGTCGCTGCCGAAATAACTGCCCAGACGCGGGCTGAGCGTGACCAGCTCCAGTTCCCCGAGCGGACGGTGGAACATGAAGTCCCCGTGCAGCTGCGCCAGCGAACCGAGCTCGGGCATACCGTGAAGGGCGGCGAAGAACTCAGGACCCGCACGCGCCGTCACCACGAACTCGCGCGGCTTGCCATCACGCAACACGCGCACGGTCACCCGGCTGTCGGGCTTGACGTCGCGCATGATTTTCACCACCTGGCGCGCCGGCGCGGTGCCGGTAACGGGCTGCCCATTCACGGCGACGATCACATCGCCCGCGTGGATCCCAGCTTCGGCGGCAGGTCCGCCGGGAGACACTTCCCTTACGCGCGCACCGCTGGGACCTGCGGCCGGATCCAGCTGCACGCCGATGATCGCGTGCCCGGTTTCCACCAAAGGCATCATCTGGTCGATGAGCTCGCCGCTGATCTGCTCGGACAGACGCGCCACTTCGTGCGCTGCCTGCTCGAGTTGCCTGCGGGCGGCTGCCAGCTGAGCTTCGGCATCGCCGCTGCTGTCGGTGCGTGCCGCGTCCGGCACGGCGGCCGGGGTATCCGCCGCCAAGCGCAGCGCCGGCGCGCTCGCCAGCAGAGCGCCAAAGGCGAGCAGTACGGGCCAGGAGACAGTCAGTCGATTGGGTTTCACGTCCACTCCTTTGCAAGTTCTCAGCGTGATTCATCCGCCAGCGTTTCCGCGTAGCGCACCTGCACCAGGGCGCCGATGAGGCGCGTGCGCTCCTGTTGCAGCGCAACAAACTGTGGCGGCGGCTGGCGCTGCGTGCCGGCGGCACTCAAGAGGTCATCGACCTGCGCAATGCGGTCCTCAAGCCCGGTCACCGCCTGGTGCGTGCCGACGTGCACGACCCCCGGCTCTCGGGGCAGGCTGGCCAGCCAGCGCTCCATGATCTCGGCATGCGGCGCGGGCGATGCCGCTCGAGCGAGCGGAGCGGTGTCGCCGAGCGGGGGCTCGCGCACGCTCGCGTGTGGATGCAGGCGCAGGCTGAGCGCCACCACTGCGAGTGCCCCTACCGCGGCGGCGGCAAGCCACCGGCCGCCGGCAAGGCTGCGCGAGGGACGCGTACGCTCGCGGGCACGGCGCTGAAATTCCGCAAACGGATAGGGCGGTGCCCCTGCAGCGGGCAACTCGCGCAGCACCCGTGCAAGACTTCCGGGCTGATCTAGATCAGGTTGCATGACGGTCGGTCTTCCTGCGGCGCAAACCAGGCGCGCAGCCGCACGTGCGCGCGCGCGAGCTGCGATTTGGAAAAGCTCACCGAGCGGCCGAACTCGCGCGCGATCTCCTGGTGCGAGTAGCCCTCCACTTCGTACATCCACACCACGGCGCGCGCCGTCGGTCCAAGACTGGCCAGCGCACGCTCCACGTCGATCGAGTCGCCGCGGTAGGCGGGTGTCACGAGGCAGGCCTCATCCTCGGCCGCATGCAGCTCCACCCCTTCCAGGCACAGCCGCGCCCGCCGCCACGGCGAGCGCAGGTACATCAGACAGCGGCTGATCGCGATCTGACGCAGCCATGCACCGAGCGGGGCTTCGCGGCGAAACTGTGGCAAACGTTCATAGAGCATCATCATGGTGTCCTGAAAAATATCCTCGGCCAGCGCACGCTGACCCACCATGCGCCGGATCAGCGCGAAGGTTGCGGGCGCGAGAGCTGCATAGATCGCGGCACGGGCCGCCTGGTCGCCCGCGCGGGCCTGCGCCAGCGTCTCCTCGGGGACGGCGGTATCTGCGAGTCGTGTCACGGCTTCTCTTAGATGCGCGAGGACGGCAAAAGGTCGCGGACGGTCTTATACTGCTCGCCCCTTGCCCGAGTGGCGGAATTGGTAGACGCAGCGGACTCAGACGAATGACTTGAGCCCTCGCGGAGAAATCTGCGAGGTGAAGCCCGTCAAACTCGGTGAAGGCCCTGAAGCAGTCCTGCTCGAGCTGATGCCGAGCCAAGCCTTCGCAAGCGCGAAGGAAGGTGTAGAGAGCAGACGGCGGGCACCTAAGGC
>DATBYD010000051.1:0-11212 GCA_036513855.1 Steroidobacteraceae bacterium
ACGCCAGTGGCACTGCCGGGTAGCTATGTGCGGACGGGATAACCGCTGAAAGCATCTAAGCGGGAAGCCCCCCCCAAGACTAGATCTCCCTGGGAGCTCGACTCCCCTAAAGGGCCCACGAAGACTACGTGGTTGATAGGCTGGGTGTGTAAGGCCAGTAATGGCTTCAGCTAACCAGTACTAATTGCCCGTGAGGCTTGACCATATAACCTCAAGTGGTTTGATCCACGAGAGGGTTGATGCCGATGGAGCGATTCCATCGTGAACGCGACAAGCGTCAAAGCAGAAACTAACCAGATTGGAGGCGCGTGAAGCCGCTACCGCTTGGGTAGCGGCTTCATGAACCTCGAACAGTTTGCCTGGCGGCCATAGCGAGCGGGAACCACCCGATCCCATTCCGAACTCGGAAGTGAAAACGCTCTGCGCCGATGGTAGTGTGCCTTGCAGGCATGCCAGAGTAGGTCACCGCCAGGCTTCGATACAGAAAGCCCCTGAGGTCGAAAGATCTCAGGGGTTTTTTATTTTTCTATTTACCTGTCAGAGTTCCCGATTGGGACATTTGGACTGTGCGCACCGTCGCGCCGCCGGATCTGATTGCCGCTAAACCGCCCGCGAACAAGCGGTGCGTGTGGCGAGCAAATGCGAGCCCAAGAGCCAAGGCCCCGAAACTCAGCCAGCCCAAGCTCCTCAAATCCAGCACCAAATCGAGAAAACCTCCTGCAGGCGCCAGCGCGATAAACAGGGGCGCGATAAGGCCCCGCAGCGGCAGTCGGTTCATGGGATGCTCCCCAAACTCATCGAAAAAGCATAGCGCCGCACGCGGATCTTGGCCTACTTCCAACGGCCGTATTCGAGCTCGTGCAGGTAGGCCGTAGCGGTTGGTATCTGCGCGGACGACCTTCGCAGCAGCGGCTATTCGGCCACCGCTGAGTGGGTTACTTCGCGCCGGCCGCCGGCGATGCCGCCGAGACCTTCTGGGAGAGGAAATCATAGATTCCCTGGTCGCCCATTTTGCGCGCGTTCGCCAGCTCCCCGCCTTTGGTCGAGTAGATGACGTGGCTATCGGCGCTGAGCACTACCACAGCGGGAATGCCCTTCTCGATGGGATTGCCGTAGCGTTTGGCCAGATCCAGGTTCTTGTCGAAGTTGCCGACGTCGATCTTGACGACGTCGAACTTGCCCTCAAGCAGCGGCTGACTGGTGCCGTGCATCGCGGTGTCGAGCGCGCGGCAGTCGCCACACCAGTTGGCACCGAACACCAGTAGCACGTGCTTGTGATTGGACTTGGCCGCGTCGATCGCGTGCCGCACGTCGGCGTTGGCGTCTGCCTGCTCGTTGTAGGGTCCGTCGGCCGCGCTCACGGCTAGGGCAACGCTCGCCAGCGCACTCAGCAGTACCAGTTTCTTCATAGGGGCTCCGTATGGCCATGACGATAGCGAATTCGCGCGCCCGTCATCGCGCGATCATTTCACGGCCGTGTTCCGGCTCGTGCAGGTAGGCGGACACTTTGTCGGTGTTTGACGACGAAACGCGCACCAGATCGTGCTCGCCGCAAGCGCCGCCGTGGCAGCGAGCGCGGTGATTTTTTCGACATAATGTGCTCCCTGAATGTTTTGGCTTTTACGCTACCCTTTGCTTTGTGCGGAGGCGCATTTATCCAGCGCCCGATAAAATTCGTCTGCAACTGCTGCGATGCAGCAGCAGCCGGAACAGGGCGCGTGAGCGTTTGGCGGTCAGCACGATTGCATGGGTATTACCCGGGCATGACAGCGCAGCACGCAGTGAAGTAAACGCTGCAGGCTGAGGATTTCGCAGGACCTTCGTTGTCGCCAAATTCTCGCTCTTGCGCTGCGCCGCGCAGGGGCGGACACTTGCGCCTGGTTCTGGGGTCGCGCTGACAAAGTAATCGTAGGGGACGCATGCTCATTCATGCGTATAAACACGCTCGACTCATGGAAGAGTCCGAACTGCGTGTCGAGATGACGCCACATTTGCACTCGCAGGCTGACGCCGTAGCGAGCCGCCTGTTCGAACGCGCCGAAGTTTATCGACGCTGGGAAGCCGAGCATGCGCGTCTGATGAAGGTGGTCGCCGAGCAGGCGCGCCTCACCAACCAGATCACGGCGCTGCGCTCAACCGCGTTCGGTCTGGTGCATCGCCGCGCTTTCTTCGAATATCTGCGTGACCGACACGTCACGGGAGCCAAGCGCAGGCGCCTGTTCGCCATTTTTTACGGCTGCCGCGACTACGCCAACGCTGTCGTCTCCGAGTGGGGAAACTACGTGCGTTGCAGCTCGAGTTACCTCGCGGCTAACTACCTCGGCTCGAATCTGATGGAAGACGCAGCCTTCGATGAGCCGCTGCAGATGTACGAGCAGTGGTACATGGAGTACTTCCGCTCGTACTGCGACTGCGAGCTTGCCGAGACCGACGCTGAGCGGCGCGGAAGAATCGGCATGAATGAACTGCGGCCTTTGCTCAAGCACCGCGTGGCCGAGGCGCGCCAGGCGATACTCGCGATGCCGCACCAACCGACCAAGGACTGGCGCGAGGTCGAGATCAGAAAGCCGAATGGTGATACGCAGCGGATGGCTGCGCTGTTCGGCGACGGCGGCTGACGGCACGCTTCAGATCGCCGACTCTCATGCGTGGCTCCTCGCCACCACGCGCAAGCACTCGAAGAAGTGCTCTCAGCTGATGCTGGTGTACTCGCGTGAGCGCAGTGTTGCGGTTATCAGGTGCGGGGAAGCGTGACCCCATCATCGAGGAGTGGCTGAACAGGACGGATGCGTCGACCGCCGTTGCGCGCACATGGTTCAAGAGAATCCGTGCATGCGGCGAGGACGTTGTGGAGCTGATGCACGACGGATGCCCCGTCGCGTGCGTGGAGGATGTACCGTTCGCCTACGTCAATGTCTTCAAGAGCCATACCAATGTAGGCTTTTTCTACGGTGCCCATCTGGACGACCCTGCCACGCTGCTGGAAGGCACTGGAAAGAACATGCGTCACGTGAAACTGAAACCCGGACGCGAACCCGACTGCGTTGCCCTCGCGAATCTGATCGACTCCTCATATCTGGATGTAAAGATCCGGCTGCGGGCCGAGTAACGAAAGTTATCCGATAGATCGAGGTCCGGATCCACTCGCAACAGCAGGGCCAGCACAAGACGGTTCAGACCGGATGCCTGCGAAGCCGTTGGCTCCTCGTCACGAACCGGCGCGCACCGGGCCTCCGCGCGGCTCGGTTGCGCCCGTCACAACCCGCTGTGACGTGGGTTACCAGCCGATCCCGTAGTCCTCGCCGTGGTTGCTCGAGCCGCCCCAGAGTGTTCCGTGGGCGTGATCGACGAATATGGCGTTGATGGGACCTGAACTTCGCTCCTCGAACTCGAGCTTGTAGCCCATGCCGGTCAGCTCCTTGCGCACATAGTCCGGCGTCGCGGAGTTGACCGTGAGGCGGCCGGGAAAGGACTGGTGATCGCCGAAGGAATCGCGCATCTGGTAGCTGGTGATGTTGGCCGCCTCGGTGGCCTCCTGCACGGTCATGCCGAACTCGACGACGTTGAGGAAGAACTGCAGCAGGTTCTGGTCCTGGGTGTCGCCGCCCTGCACCGAGAAGATGAGGAACGGCTTGCCGTCCTTCAGGGCAAGTGAGGGCGTGAGCGTTGCACGCGGTCGCTTGCCGGGCTCGAGCACGTTGTAGGGATTTTCCTTCGCATCGAGCACGAAGCTCTGCATGCGCTGACTCAGACCGATGCCGGTGTGGCCCGCGATCACCGCCGGTGTCCACCCGCCGCTCGGGGTGACCGATACCGCCCAGCCCTTCTCATCCGCCGCCTCGACGCTGGTGGTGCCGGCGCGGAACGTGCGATCGAACTCGGCCATGCTGGTGGCAGCGGCCGCGGGCATCACGGTGTGCCAGCCCGCGAGGATCGACAGATAGGGATTCTTGCCCCCCTGGAAGGGATAAGGATCCCCCGGTCGGATGTCAGGATCGTTGCGGTCGGGACGCACCAGTTTTGCGCGCTCGCGCGCGTAGTCCTTGGACAGGAGGCCCGTGACCGGAGGAGCGGGCGTGAAAGTGGTGTCGCCGTAGTAGAAATCCCGGTCCGCGTAGGCGAGGTTCATCGCCTGGTAGAGCGTGTGGATGTAGCGGGCGCTGTCGTAGCCCATCGACTTAAGGTCAAAGTTCTCGAGTATGTTGAGCGTCTGCAGCATCACCGGGCCCTGCACCCAGGCGGTGAGCTTGTAGACCTCGATCCCCTTGTAGCTCACGTGCACCGGCTCCTCGATGCGCACCTTCCAGTTGGCCAGATCCTCCAGCGTGAACAGGCCGCCGAGCTGGCGCACCGAGCTCACCAGATCGTGCGCGATGTCGCCCTTGTAGAAGCGACCGTAGGCCGCGTAGATGGCAGCCTTGCGGTCCTTGCCGGATTTGAGCGCCTGGTGCTCGGCCTCGATGAGCTTGCGCAGGGTCGCGGCCAGATCCGGCTGGCGGAAAATCTCCCCGGGCTCCGGCGCCTCGTGGACAGCTCCCGCATGCGTCAGCATCACGCGCCTGGAGTCCGGCCACTTCTTGATCTCATCCTTGTAGTGCTCGATGGTGTTGACCAGTTCCGCCTCCATCGGATAGCCGTCCGCCATCTCGATGGCAGGCTCGAGCACCTGGCCCAGGCTCATGGTCCCGTACTCGGCGAGCATGGTCATGAGTCCGCCGGGGGTGCCCGGAGTGACGGCGGCGAGCGGGCCGTACTCGGGCGGGTATTTCATGCCGAGCTTGTGAAAGTACTCCGGCGTAGCGCCGCTCGGGGCGACCCCAAGACCGTTGATGGCGATCACCTTGCCGGTATTGGGGTTGTAGATCAGCGCCTGGGTCTCCCCGCCCCAGGAGAGCGTGTCCCACATGGTCGAGGTCGCCGCGATCATGGCGCAGGCGGCATCGACCGCATTGCCGCCGCGCTCGAAGATCTTCGCCCCGGCGGTGGCGGCGAGCGGCTTGCCGGTCACCGCCATCCAGTGCCGCCCGTGCAACGCCGGCTTCTGGGTGCGACCCTCGGCATGCGGACCGCCGAAGATCACACTCGCGCTCACCACGGCGGCCACCGCCGTGCGCGCAAGTCCGCTCATGCCCTCGCCCGAATCCGCGCTGTTCTTCGCCATGGCGTCCCCGTTGTTGTTCGTCGCAGCGAAAGCATATGGCAGACTGGGGCGGGGCGCACGCCGCGCGGCGGGGTTGTCCAAAGCGGATATGAACACGAGCGCAACCGTCACCGAGCTTTTCGTGTACCCGGTGAAATCCACCCGCGGGATCGGCTGCCCGAAGGTGCGCATCACCGCGACCGGCTTCGAATGGGACCGGCAGTGGATGCTGATCGATGCCAGGGGAACGTTCCTCAGCCAGCGCACCCACCCGAAGATGGCACGCATCGTTCCCGAGATCGCCGACGGCGCACTGCGGCTGCACGCGGACCGGCTGCCGCCCTTGTGCCTGCCGTTTACCGATGCGGGCGAGCGCATCGCGGTGCGCGTGCACCAGGATCGCTGCGTCGGCGTGGACCAGGGGGAGGAGGCGGCGCAGTGGGTCAGCCAGGCCCTCGGTGAAGCGCTGCGGCTGGTGCGGGTACCGTTACACAGCGAGCGCCTCGCCAACGCGAAGTTCGCCGGCCCGAACGGTGCGCCCATGGGGTTCGCGGACGGCTTTCCCATCCTCGTGTGCAACCAGGCCTCGCTCGTGGACCTGAACCGGCGCATGCCGGCGGCCATCCCGATGGAGCGCTTCCGTCCGAACATCGTGCTGCGCGGGCTGCCCGCCTGGGCCGAGGACCATATCGACACCCTGACCGTCGGGGAGCTGACGCTGCGCCTGGTGAAGCCCTGTGCCCGCTGCACCATCCCCTCCGTCGATCAGCGCACCGGGGAGTTCTCCACCGATCCGGCGCCGGTGCTGCGCAAGTTCCGCTTCGACAAGACGCTGCCGGGCATCACCTTTGGCGAGAACGCCGTGATCGCATCCGGCATCGGCTGCGTGATCGAGCGCGATTCGCCCTGCCGCGTCTCCTTCGATGGTGCCGTCACCGCTTCCTGAGGCGCCCGCGCCACACCCGCCTTCGAGGTCGTTCCCGGGACGCTGATTAAGTCATGAGCGCGCACCGGGCACTCGCCGGATGACGCCCAAACTGTGCGCAGCGCACGACGCTTCGCCGCCATTTCCGCCCACACTTTCATCTGACATTTGCGGGGCAGAATGTGAACCAGTTGGCATTCGTTTTAAGCGCACTGGGCGGCGCACTCTGCGCATCCATCGCAGCGCTGGCGATGCTGCGACGCTCGGATTCGCCGTCCCGCGCCAAGTTCGCCTCCGCGGACGACGGGATCGCGCCGGTCTTCGCACAGTGGCCGACGACGGCCCTGGTGCTGGATCCGGCCTCCGGGAGCATCGTCGCCGCCAACCCCGCCGCCCTTCGCAGCCTCGGCTACAGCCAGGAAGAGGTGTGCAAGCTGTCCTTCACCACGCTCTTCACTTGCGAAGGCGTCGATCCCAAGAACCTGGTGGAAAGACTTCGCAGCGCCACGTCGCGTGAGCCGCTCGAGATGCGCCAGCACTGCTGCGACGGATCACAGCGCAGCGTGGAGGCGACCTGCTACAGCCTCACCCTCGATGAGCGGCCGGTGCTGGCGGTGGCGGTGCATGATGTGACCGTGCGGCGCATCGCCGAAACCCACCTGCTCAAGAAGCACCAGCAGCTGGATCATCTGGCCAATCACGATGCGCTCACCGGACTTCCCAACCGCTTGCACCTCGCGGCCCACCTGCCCGAGGCCATCGAACAGGCGAGGAAGGACGGCACGGTGCTCGCCGTGCTGTTCCTGGATCTTGACCGCTTCAAGCACGTCAACGACTCGCGCGGACATGAAACCGGCGACAAGCTTCTGAAGACCGCCGCCCAGCGCATCCGCGCGACGATCCGCTCGGAGGACCTCGTGGTGCGCATGGGCGGCGATGAGTTCGTGGTGGTCATGAAGGGCGTCAACAGCACCGACATGGTCAAGGATGCCGCCGAGCGCATCAACCACGCACTCGGTGCGCCCATGGTGGTGGACGGCCGCACCATCGTGACCACCGTCAGCATCGGTGTTGCGCTCTACCCGCACGACGGCACCGACATGGGCGAGCTCTTGCGCCAGTCGGACACCGCCATGTACCAGGCCAAGGATCGCGGCCGCAACAACTTCCAGCTGTTCAGTCCGGGCATGGACCGGCGGCTGAAGGAGCGCATCGCGGTGGAGTCGAGCCTGCGCACCGCGCTGCAGAGCCACCAGCTCGACGTGCACTACCAGCCGATCGTCGAGATCGAGACCCAGAAGGTGGTGGCGCTGGAAGCGCTGTTGCGCTGGAAGCACCCCAACCACGGCTACGTGCGGCCCGAGCGTTTCGTGACGGTGGCCGAGGAGGCAGGCCTGATCGTACCGATCGGGGACTTCGTGCTGCAGCGGGTGGTCGAGGACATGGCGAGCTGGCGGCAGGCAGGGGGACGCCTGGTGCCGGTCGCGATCAACGTGTCGGCCGTGCAGCTGCAGCGCTCCAATCTGGTCGAGTCGATCTCCAAACTCACCAAGGAATATGGACTCGAGCCCTCGATGCTGCAGATCGAGCTCACCGAGAGCGCGGTGTTCGAGCGGCGCGAGGGGCGGGCGCGCGAGGCGGGCCAGGATGTGGTCGCGCAGCTGCGTGAGCTCGGCGTGCATATCGCCATCGATGACTTCGGCACCGGCTACTCGAGCCTCTCCTACCTCAAGCGCTGGCGCGTGGACACGCTCAAGATCGACCGCAGCTTCGTACGGGATCTCGTGACCGACATGAGTGATCTGGCGATCGTGGCCGCGATCATCGCCATGGCCACCCACCTGCACATCGAGGTGGTGGCCGAAGGCATCGAGGGCTGGCCGCAGCTCGAGAAGCTTCGTACGCTCGGGTGCCGGTATGCGCAGGGCTATCTGTTCGCCCGCCCGACGGCGGCGGCCCACTGCCTGCGCTACCTTTCCGAGCAGCCGCTCGATCTCACCCAGCGTCTGCCGGTGCTCGATAGGCTCGAAGCCACCGGCAGCGGTGAGCACGTGGCGCTGAGCGCCTGAAGCATCCTAAAGGCCCCCGCGGGCCTTTCTCTTAAGCGGCATGCGAGAATGCGCCATGCCGAGCACCCCGGAATCTCCCGAAGCCCACGAAAAGCCGCACCAGCAGTGTGCGGACGCGGTGCTGATGGTCAGGCCCTGCTCGTTCGGCTACAACAAAGAGACCGCCGCCACCAACACCTTCCAGCGCGCCCCGGGCGCGAACGATCCGGACACCCCTGAGCGGGCGCTGGCCGAGTTCGGGCAGCTGGTGCGGGCGCTGGAAAGTGAGGGGGTGAGCGTGTGCGTGGCGGAAGATTCGAAGGTCCCCGCCAAGCCCGATGCGGTCTTTCCCAACAACTGGGTGAGCTTCCACGAGGATGGGAAGCTGGTCCTCTATCCCATGCACGCGGCGAGCCGCAGGGTCGAGCGGCGGCAGGAAGTGATCGAGGCGGTGGTGCAGGAGCTTTCATTCAAGGTCTCGCACCTGATCGATCTGACCTACTTCGAGGATGAGGGCAAGTTCCTCGAGGGCACCGGCAGTTTGGTGCTCGATCACGTGGACCGTGTGGCCTACGCCTGCCTCTCCCCGCGCACGCATCCGGAAGTTCTCGGCGAGTGGGCGCGCGAGCTTGGCTACGAGGCGGTGATTTTCGCCGCAACCAATGCCCGGGGCGTGCCGCTCTATCACACGAATGTGCTCCTCTGCATCGGTGCGCGCTGCGCGGTGGTGGGCGCAGATGCAATTGCCCCCGCCGACCGGGAGCGCGTGCTCGCGCGCCTGAAAGCCGGCGGCCGCGAGCTCATTCCCATCGGTCACCGGCAGATCGAAGGCTTTGCCGGCAATATGCTCGAGCTTGGCACCTGGGATGAGGCGCTCGGGGACTCGCGCGTGCTCGTCATGTCGGAAACCGCGCGCCAGGCACTCGATCCTGCGACCTTCGCGCAGCTGTCCGGCTGCACGGACACGGTACTGGCGGTTCCGGTCCCGACCATCGAGGGCTGCGGCGGCGGCAGTGTGCGCTGCATGCTCGCGGAAGTGTTTCGTCCGGCATGACCGCGCTCGTTCTCAAGGGGGTGTTGTCGTATCTGCTGGGCTCGCTCATCGGCAGCCTCGTGATCGCTCGCCTGACCGGCGGCGCCGACATCCGCTCGCTCGGCAGTGGCAATGCGGGAGCCACCAATGCGCTTCGCACCCAGGGCGCGAAGGTCGCAGTGTGCGTACTGGTCATCGACCTTGCGAAGGGCTGGATCGCGACGGGACTGATCGCGCCCTGGGACATCCCGGTCAATATGAGCAGGACCGGGATTTTCGCGTGGTGCGCGCCTTTGTGTGGCATCGCGGTGATGCTGGGACACGTGTATCCGGTCTTCTTTGGCTTTCGGGGTGGCAAGGGTGTGGCGACGCTCGTGGGCGCGGTGCTCGGGGGCACCACGCGGCTCATCGTGCCCATGGTGCTGACCTGGCTCCTGGTCGGGATCGTCTTTGGCTACGTGGGTCTGGCCTCGATTCTGGCCGCCGTGGCGCTCGCCCTTTCCACCGTGATCGGCCGCTATGGCATCCCCACCATCACCTTCGGCATCCTCGCGGCGATGCTCATCATCTACACCCACCGCTCGAACATCGCGCGCATGCGGGCCGGCACGGAAAACCGCGCCAGGCGCCTGTGGCTTCTGGGCCGAACGCGGAAAGAGGCCTGATGGCGCGGACGGGGAGAGCGGCCACAGCCCCGCGCCGTACGGCACTTGAGGCGCAGCCCCTCGTCGCGCAGGTGTTCGGTGAGCTTGCGGACGGGCGCTTTCACTCGGGCGAGGATCTGGCGAAGGCGCTCGGCGTCAGCCGCAGCGCCGTGTGGAAGGCCGCAGGCGCGCTCCGCGAGCTCGGCGCGACACTGCACGCGGTGCGCAACCGCGGTTATCGCCTGGCACAGGGCGGCGAGACACTGGATGCCCAACTGATCCGCCTGCACCTGGCGCGCGAAGTGCGCGAGCCGGTCGCGAGCATCGGGACGGCCTGGTCCCTCGCCTCCACCAACACCGTGCTGCTCGCTCGTGCGAACCCGAAGAGCGGCACCTGCGAAGTGCTGCTGGCGGAGTACCAGACGGCCGGGCGCGGGCGGCGCGGCCGCTCGTGGATCGCCCCGCCGGGCGGGGCGATCTGCCTGTCGCTCAGCTGGACGTTCCGCGAGGTGCCGCAGGATCTGGGGGCGCTGGGCCTGGTCATCGGGGTGTGTACGCTGCGGGCGCTGCGCGAGCAGGGCGTCACGGGTGCGGCGCTCAAATGGCCGAACGATGTCCTGATCGGGGACAAAAAGCTTGGGGGCGTCCTGATCGAGCTGCGCGGGGAGTCGGCAGGTCCGGCCTGCGTGGTCATCGGCATCGGCTTGAACGTCGCGCTCGGGGCGGCGCAGCTTCAGAAGATCGCAGCGACCGGAACCGCGGCGACGGATCTGGTGTCCGCGGGAGTGGCGGCGCCCTCGCGCAACAAGGTGGCGGCAGCTCTCATCGGCGCCTTCGTGAAGGGTCTGAAGGAATTTGAGCGCGGCGGCCTTTCACCCTTCATCGGGGAATGGCGCACGGCGGATGCGCTCAACGGTCGTGCGGTGAGTGTGAGTGCGGCGGAGGGGCACGAGAAGGGGCTCGCGCGCGGCATCGACCCGCACGGGGCGCTCCTGGTGGAGACCGCCCAGGGAGTGCGGCGCTTCGTCTCGGGCGATGTGACCGTGAGGACCTAAGTGGCCGTGCTGCTGGTGGACATCGGCAACACCCGCATCAAGTGGGCGCGGGTCCAGGGGGAGAAGCGCGGCCGACGGTATGCGGCGGTCCACTCGTTCTGGAGCCCGGCCGATTACGTGCGCCGGATGTTCCTGCCTGTACCGCCCGAGCGCATGCTGGTCGCAAGCGTTGCGGGACCTAAGGCCGATGCGGTGCTCGCGGCCGCGGCGCGGCGTGCGGGAGTTCCCGCCCGGTTCGTCACGGTTCCCAGGCGCGGCGCGGGTGTGACGGTCGGGTACACCGAACCCTGGCGCTTAGGCGTCGACCGCTTCGTCGCGGCCGTCGGTGCAATTCAGCTTTTTAAGGGCATTCCGCTTTGCGTCGTGG